>NZ_FPJG01000006.1:4800000-5505833 GCF_900119165.1 Amycolatopsis australiensis
CGGTCGCGGCCCAGCGGCGGCCGAGCATGTCCATCGCCGCCGCGTAGTACGGGCAGTACGGCCGGAGGGAATCGACGTCCAGTTCGCGATGTGGCATGGCTCACTCCTCAGTGACCATCTCGGGGAAAGTTCCTATCTTCAAGATAGGTACTAGCCGACTGAGGAGCAGCATATGCCCGAGTCCGGTACGGCAGCGCTGTCGTACGAAGTGTTCGTGTCCGAGCCGATCCCGACCACCGGCACGCTGCCCACCGGCGAGCCGCAGCTGTGGTCGCCGCTCTCGACGACGCTCATCTCCGGCGCGGCTGATGCCGTCCTGGTCGACCCGCCGTTCACGAGGGAGCAGACCCGGCAGGTCGGCGACTGGATCGAGCGTTCCGGCAAGCGGTTGAGCCAGATCTACGTCACCCACGGACACGGCGACCACTGGTTCGGCGCGGCATCGCTGGCCGGACGCTTCCCCGGGGCGGCGGTTCACGCCACCGAAGGCACCATCCGGCTCATGCACGCCTCCGTGACCGGGCCGCGAAAAGCGTTCTGGGACAAGCTTTTCCCCGGTCAGATCCCCGACACCCCGGTCGTCGCCCGGCCCTTGCCTGCCGATGGCATCGTCCTCGAAGGACACCGGCTGATCCCGGTCGAGGTCGGCCACAGCGACTGCGACGACTCCACCGTGCTGCACGTGCCCGCGCTCGGGCTGGTCGTCGCCGGTGACGTCGCCTACAACAACGTGCACCAGTACCTCGCCGACGGCGGCCTCGACGGCGGCATCGACGCCTGGCTGGGCGCCCTCGACCAGGTGCGGGCCCTGCGGCCGGCCGCCGTGGTCGCCGGCCACAAGGATCCCCGGCGGCCGGACGATCCCGGCATCCTCGACGAGACCGCGGACTACCTGCGCACCGCACAGCGGGTGCTCGCCGGGAAACCCGCGCCACGCGAATTCTTCGACGAACTGACCCGGCGCCACCCGGAGCGGCTCAACCCCGGCACCGTCTGGCTCAACGCGCAGCGGTTGAGGTGAAGCGAGCAGTCCGAGGTAGCCGGTGGACCGGGCTGGTCCGACAACCAAGGAGCAACCAGATGAACCTCGAATCCGACCACGGCACCGTCACGCTCGCCCGCGACGGTCACGTCCTGCTGATCGGCCTCAACCGCCCCGACAAGCGCAACGCGTTCAACCGCGCGATGCTGCACGACCTCTCCCGCGCCTACGCCCTGCTCGAATCGGACCCCGGCCTGCGCGCCGGAGTGCTGTTCGCCCACGGTGAGCACTTCACCGCCGGACTCGACCTCGCCGACGTCGCTCCGGTGATCGAGGCCGGTGCCGCACTCCACCCGGCCGACGGGCGCGATCCGTGGCGGCTGGACGGCCACTGGACGACGCCGGTGGTCGCCGCCGCGCAGGGCCGGGTGCTGACGCTCGGCATCGAGCTGCTCCTGGCCGCCGACATCCGGGTCGCCGCCCCCGACGCCCGCTTCAGCCAGCTCGAGGTCCGCCGCGGAATCTACCCGTTCGGCGGAGCGACCCTGCGTTTCCCCCGCGAAGCCGGCTGGGGCAACGCCATGCGCTGGATGCTCACCGGCGACGAGTTCGACGCCGCCGAAGCCCACCGCATCGGGCTGGTCCAGGAGGTCGTCGCCGATCCCCGGCAACGCGCCCGCGCAATCGCCCACAGCATCGCCGACGACGCGGCACCTCTCGGCGTGCGCGCGGTCCTCGCCTCGGCGCACCGGGCGCGTGACCACGGCGACTCGGCCGCCATCGACGATCTCACCCCGACCGTCACCCGGCTGCTCGCCAGTGCCGACGGCAAGGAAGGCGTCCGGTCGTTCCTCGAGCGGCGCAAAGCCGCGTTCACCGGCCGGTGACGCCGCAGGTCCGGGGTTCAGGCGGGCGGCGAGCAGACGATTTCGACCGAGCCACCGGGCAGTGAGCGCGAACTTTCGAAGGACACCACGTCGTCCGGTGCGCCCGGCGGTCCGGTGGGAGCCGAGCACGGAGACCTTCGGATCCGGCCACGGCCGGCGGTCAGCACGGCTTCGCTGCCGGAGATGAATTCCCGGACCCGAAACGGCGAGTTCCTGTTCTGCTGGATCAGCCGCCGGCCGTCGCGGGTCTTCCGGCGGAGGAGCCGGGTCAGAGCTTCGGCTTGCCCGGCTGGTAAAGCCAGGCGTGGAAGAACGAGCCGAGGTCGCGGCCGGTCAGTCGCTCGACGAACTCGATGAAATCCCGCGTCGAGACGTTGCCGTACCGGTGGGCCGCCGGCCACTGCCTGAGGACGTCGAAGAAGGCGCGGTCGCCGATCTTCGTGCGCAGCGCCTGCAGGGTCATCGCGCCGCGGTTGTAGACCAGGTCGTCGAAGATGTGATCACGTCCGGGGTCGGCGACTTCGCCGCTCCAGTCCTTCTCGTCGGCGTAGGCCTTGGCGAAAGTCTGCTGCACCGGGACGTTGTTGAACTTCTCCTGGTACAGCCACTCCGAGTAGGTCGCGAAGCCTTCGTTGAGCCAGATGTCCGACCAGTGCACCGGGGTGAGGCTGTCGCCGAACCACTGGTGGCCGAGTTCGTGGGCGAGCAGGTCGCCGTCGACGTCGCTGGTCTTCTGGTCGTAGACCGGCCGGCTCTGCGTCTCGAGGGCGTAGCCGACCCCGACATCGGCGAGGATGCCGCCGGTCGAATCGAACGGGTACTGCCCGTACATCGACGATTCCCATTGGACGATCTGGGCCGTGGTCTGGTTGAACACGGTGTCCTGACCGGGCTTGGTGTCGATCGACTGGCCGATCGCGGTGATGTCGGGCAGACCGCCTGCCGTCACGCCGCGGGTGACGTGGTAGCCGCCGATCGCGAGCATGCTCAGCTCGCTGGCCATCGGGCGGTTCATGGACCAGCGGAAGGTGGTCTGGTGATCGTGCGTGGTGGTGGGCCCGGGCTCACCGTTGGCCAGCACGGTGAGCCCGGCCGGCACGGTGATGGTCTGGGTGTAGGTCGCCTTGTCGTCGGGGGTGTCGTTCACCGGGTAGTAGGTGGCCGCCCCGATCGGCTGGTTGAGCGCGACGGCGCCGTCCTTGGTGGCGACCCAGCCGGAAAGGCCCAGCGCGGGGTCGTCGATCTGCTGCGGGACACCGGCGTAGCTCACCGAGACGACGAACGCGCTGCCCTGCCGCAGCCCGAACGGCGGGGTGATCACCAGCTCCTGGGCGCCGCTGCGGGTGAAGGTGGCGTTCAGGCCGTTCACCGAGAGCTTGCCGATCGTCAGCGGTCCCTGGAAGTCGAGATCGAAGCGGGAGAGGTTCTGGGTGGCCGTGGCGAAGATCGTCGTGGTCGCGTCGATCGCGTGGGTCCCGGGGTCGAACGTCAGCCGGATGTCGTAGTGGCTGACGTCGTAGCCGCCGTTGCCCATGTCGGGGAAGTACGGATCCCCGGCGCCTGGCGCACCGGGGGAGAACACCGGCGCCGGCGCCGCGTCCGCCGCGGGACTGGTCGCGGCCAGCAGGCCGGCGGACAGTGCACAGGAAACGGCCAGCAAGCGGCCACGGCTGAGGTTGGCGCCCCGCATCGGTCCTCCTCGGCAAGCATCGACGCTGAAGAGTAGGACCGACCCGACACACGGATCAACCCCGTTGCGGCGTCATGGAAGTCCGGTTCGGGCGGTTCCTGGCCGGTCGTGCCGTTGCGGGTTCCGGGGTGATGGCTTGACCCCGGCAGGCCGTTGCCGGCCGGGCGTGGGTGGTCGCGAGGCTGCTCCCGATGCCGGTGCTGGCGTGGGGTGCGGACGAGTTGTTCCGCTGGGCCACCCGCCGCGCTGCCGCCTGACGCTGGTCGGGGTGGACGGCCGAGCGGGGGCCGCACGAGCCGGAGATCAGCGGCTACGACTGGAGACGTGCCAAGCGGCACCACGAGGAACCGAGGGAAAATCTTTCGTGAAGCGAATTTCGCGAAGCACGAGGGCGGATGGCCGGTACGGGCTCGGGGCGACGGCGGCGGCCCTGGCTTTGGTGGCGGCCGGGGCGACCGCCGCCGAGGCGGCGCCGGCGGAGCCCGGCCAGGTCGTCCGGCCGATGGGCGGCTGCCGTGCCGGAATCGTGTGCGGCACCACCTTCAACAACACCTCGCACGCCGTGCAGGTCTGCCTGGCACGGCAAGGGGCGCGACCAGGACTACCAGAGCTCCGGCTCGTGCGACCAGGTCGCCTGCGCGGCGCCGCACAGCGTGTACGGCACGCGCAGCTCGTGGCCGGGGGCATCGCCCCACCTCCGGCACGCCGGCGTGGCCCCGGCCGGGCCGCCCACGGGCCGGACGCGGAATCGCTGTTGTCGCAGACGGTGGTGCGGTAGCGGAAGCCTGCCCGCGGTGCTGCGTCCGTGCACTCCCGCGCTCTCCTCGGCCGCGCTGTTGCCGGGGCGGGTCGCCTGCTCCGCGCCGTTCAGCAGCGCCACTTGACAGGTCGGCAAGGCGCGTCGGGGAAGCCGCTGATTGCGCGAGCAACGCGGCGGCCCGAGCGGTTGGGGTGGACTCCGGCCGCGGAGCTGAATTGCTCGCGGAAGTCGGCTGGGTCGTTGAGCCCCCACGGCTGCGTCGGGAGATCTGTGGTTTGCAGGAGCGTGGCGGCGCGCATCATGGGTTGCCGCTGCACCGCACCGCCGGGCCGCAAGAACGCGGGTCAGCGCCAGCGGAACCGGTTGATGAGATCGGCAGCGACCGGCATCCGAGACAAGATGGAGAACAGGCCGAAGCCGAGCGCAGCGCCGGCTGTGTTGGAGAGCAGATCGTTCACGTCGGCCACATGGCCGCCGCCCAAGAGGTTTCCGGTGACCAGTTGGGCCAGTTCGATCGTCAGGCTGAACGCGGCGGCCACGGCCACTACGCGCCACCATGGAGCCTTGGCCAGAAGTAGCGGCACCAGTATCCCGACAGGGATGAAGACCAGGATGTTCGTCACCGCGTCGCCGACCTCGTACCCGGTGAGCGGCACGACGTAGACCTTCCACAGCGCGGTTTGGGCGGGCTTGTTCAAGAAGATCGGGAACACTGTGTTCGCGACGACTCCGGCGGCGTAAACACAGAGGGCAAGAGCGACGACGGCGCGTGGTGCCGAGAGGCGGTCGCGGCGGTGCAGGTGCCACAGCATGGTCAGGAAGATCGCTGCCGCGACGGGAACCACCACCGGAAGCACCGGGACCTCACGAAACACCTCGGCTCGATTCCTCTCGCAAGTCGCAGCGCAAGACCCCTGCCAGCGCCTTTCCGCACATCTTGCCCTAGGCGAAGACGCACGCTGGCGACACCCTGCCCACCCTCCGGCCTCGAGCCCGACATCGTGGCGCTCCTCACCACCGGCTGGAAGTGACCAGGACCCGAAGTCGTTCGCGCCGGCCGCGCTGGACTGCGGTCAGTGGGCGAAGGCGGCCGGGATGACCTTCGGGGTGCTGACCACCAAGCACCACGACGGGTTCTGCCTGTGGCCGTCGAAACTGACCGGCTACACGGTGGCGAACAGCTCCTGCCGCCAGGACGTCGTCGCCGAATACGTCAGCGCGTTCCGCTCCCGGGGTCTGGTGCCCGCGTTGTACTTCTCCATCTGGGACCGGACGCAGGGGATAGCGGCCGGTTCCGTCAGCCGGGCCGACCTGGACTTCGTCAAGGGCCAGCTGACCGAGCTGCTCACGCGGTACGGGGAGATTCCGGCGCTGGTCATCGACGGCTGGTCGTGGCAGATGGGTTTGCGGGAGGTGCCCTACGGTGAGATCCGCGACCACATCCGGTCGCTGCAGCCGCAGTGCGCGGTGGTCTGCCTGACCGGGATCACCGAACCGTGGGGCACCGACGTCGTGTTCTACGAAGAGCCGAAAGGCGTGTGGACCGCGCCGGACAACACCTATGCGGCATGCCAGGGCCAGACGATCGCGGCCAACGGCTGGTTCTGGCACCCGAGCACGCCCACGACGTCGCTGCTGACCGCGGACGACATCGTGCACCGGCACCTCGAGCGGCTGGAACCCCGCTGGTCGACGTTCATCCTCAACTGCCCACCGGGGCCGCGTGGCCTGCTCGACGACACCGTCGTCGCCCGGCTGCGGGAGGTCGGGGCGTTGTGGCGGCCTGATCCGGCCCGTCCGCCGCTGCCACCGCGGCCCGACCGGCTGCGCCACCCGCTGACGCCGGTGGCGGCGACGGCAACCAGCGGCGATGCGGCGAAGGCGATCGACGGCTACAGCGACTACAACGGCAGCGCGCAGCAGACGCTCTGGCAGACCACCGGCGCCTTGCCGCAGTCGGTGACTCTGGACCTCGGCACCGTCCGGCCGGGGATCGACATGGTCAGCTACCTGCCCCGCCAGGACCAGGTGAACGGCCAGTACGTCACCACGGGCAACGTCACCGGCTTCCGCGTCGAGACCAGCACCGGCGGCGTCCGCTTCACCCCGGCGGCGGGAGGAGGCTGGGCGGCGGACAAGACGCTGAAGCGCGCGAAGTTCAGTCCCCGGCCGGCGCGGTACGTGCGGTTCACCGCGACGGCCGCGGAAGGCGGGTTCGCGGTGGCGAGCCAGCTCGACTGCGGACGGTCCTGACCGCGCCCGAGCGCGCCACGACGGCGGCGCCTTGCCGACCTGGATGGGCGTGCGTGCCGATGCCGCCCCGCGCCGCCGTGCACGAGCGGGACGCCGCCCATGCGCAGCCTTCCCGGCTTGATGGTGGCCCATACCGTGCACGCGGCTTCGGGCGGCGCGGCGGCCTCGGGCAGTCCGACGCCGTCCGGGACCGCCAGCAACTGCGGGCGGGCACCACGACTCGCTCCGCGTACCCGCCAGCCGCCGACGCCCTCGCCGAGTTCCGTGATCGTGCCCGAGCATTCGAGGCCGGGGATCCGGCCCTGACGCTGAACACGTGCGCCGCGCGGTTCACCCCGGCGGCGCGGGCCAGGACCTCGCCGGGGGACGCGGGTCCGGCGCCTCGGCCGCCGGGTTCGCGGATCGTGATGGCGTGCATGAAGTCCTTCTCGGTTTTTCCGATGGGCTCCACTCCACCGGGAGACCGGGCGCGACGACCAGCGATGAGGACCGCTGCGTTCACGCATCGTGATCGCAGGCGCGCAGCAGCTCGTCCAGGCACCACGGAGGGTTCGTCTCCGACGTCGCGAGCAGCGTGGTCATCCTGATGGGCGTCGCCGGGGCGCGGAACGCGACCCGGGGTGCCACCAGCCGTCGCGCCTGGGCTTCGTACACCACAGTCCAGGCGCCGCCGTTGCCGATCATCGCCAGGCTGTCCTGGAGGTGGCCGGCCGGCGCGCCGAACACCGGCTCGAATCCCGCTGCCCGGCAGGACGCCACCATCAGGTCGTGCAGCGGCGCGTTGCGGGCGCGGTCGGCCAGCCGCAGCGGCAGGCCCGCCAACTCGGCGAGATCAACGGCTTCCGTCGCGGCCGACGGGTGCCCGGCGGGCAGGGCCACCGTCAGCCGATCGCGCCACAGCGGGATCAGCCGCAGCTCTGGGGCGGCGGTGACGCCGCGGACGAACGTCGCGTCCAGCGTGTGTGCCCGGACCCGGTCGAGCCTGGCCTCGGTGGCGGCCGAAACCAGCTCGACGCTCAGCCGCGGGACAAGCGCGGACAGCCTGTCCAGTACCCGGTCCAGGTGCTCGCCGAGGCCGTTGCTGGTGCCCAGCCGCAGCACGGCCGACTTCGTCGCGGTCAGCTCGGCGATCCGGGCCTTCGCCCGGCTTTCCGCGGCGAGTACCGCACGTGCCTCGGGCAGGAACAGCTGGCCCGCCGTGGTGAGCCGTACTGTCCGGGGCGACCGGTCGAACAGATCGATGCCGAGTTCGCGCTCCAGCTTCCGGATCTGCTGGCTCACCGCGGCCTGCACGATGTGCAGCCGCTGCGCGGCTCGCCCGAAGTGCAGTTCCTCGGCGACGGTCACGAAATACCGGAGCTGGCGAAGTTCCACGGGGCCAGTATCCCGCGATCACGATCGCTGATCGCAGCGAGCACGGACTGCTCCTTGGTGGCGCCGGGCTTCTCCGGTGGACTGGGGTCGGTCCGAAACCCGTTTCCGAGGAGGAAGAAATGCCCATTGTGACTGTCCAGCAGGGACCGCGCAGCGTCGAGCTGAAGCGCGAACTCGTGAAGCGGATCACCGACGCTTTCGTCGCCGCGTACTCGCTGCCGCCCGAGACCGTGCAGGTGTGGATCCACGAGTTCCCGGCCGAGAGCTGGGGCGCTGCCGGGAAGCTCACCGCGGACAAGTAACCGCGTCACCCGTGCCGCGCGACGGCCACGGTGGTCGGCTCGTTCGCAACGGCGCCTTCCGGCCCGCACCGCGGATGTCGTCGGGTGCGAGACCTGTTCAGGGTGCCTGCTGGGCCCTTTCCCCGGCGCCGGCCACGACCCGGCGCGGGTCGACCGGGGCGGCGGCGATGATCGCGGTGCCCGTCACGGTGCCGAACGCGCCGTCGCGGTCGAACACCGCCGCGGTCGCCACCGCCACGCCGTCGTCTTCGGCGCGGTGGATCGTGGACAGGCCCAGGTGCAGGTCTTCGGCCGGTGGGCGGGACAAGGCCAGGCTGAGGTCGGCGTTGATGAACTCCAGGCCGGCGTCGCCCCAGTTCGTCACCAGGTTGACCAGATCGGCGACCATGGCTGCGTGCTGGAACGGCGTGGGGCGTTCGCCCCGCACGAGCTCCTGCGGGAAGGCCCAGAGCATCTTCCGGCCGGAATTCTGGTGCGGCTCCGGCGAGCTCGTCCAGCCGGTGCTCTCGCTGTAGTAGACCCGTGGTTCGGTCGTCGACGGGCGCAGGCCCGGCGGCGGGAGCGGTGGTGCGTCATCCGGTGCCCACACGTTGCCGGTGACCGGTGTGCCGGCGGCCAGGAACAGCCCGGTCGCCCTGGCGACCAGCACCTCGCGTTGCCGGAGTGCCGCTTCGACGAGGCACAGCCGCCGTCCTCGGCGCACCACCTCGGCGGTGGCGCGACAGGGTTCGAAACCGGCCGGGCGCAGCAGGTCGACGGTCCAGCGTGCCGGCCGCAGCAACCCGGCGCCGCCGGAACGGGTCACGGCCGACTCGGCGGCGCGGGCGAGCGCTCCGCTCGTCACCATGCCGCGCAACTGCCCGCCGCCGCCCCAGTGCGCGCGGGCCGCGGGCAGGGGGTGGAGGAGTTCGCCGCCGGCCTCGAAAAAGCTCATCACCCGACGAAGATAACATTATATATGCGAAGAGGTGGTCGGCTCCCTGAGCCGAACTGCCGCTTCGGGAAGTCCGGCGGGTTCACGCGATGCCGCGGTGGCCGCGTGCCGGCCGGGAAGTGGTTCTGCCGGAGGTCCCCGGCCCGAGCAGCTCGTCGTTGTGCTCGCCCACGGCGGGCGCGATTCCCGGCGCCGGGCGGGTGCCGTCGATCCGGATGGGGGAGCCCGGCGCCCAGTGGCGGCCCACGCCGGGCTGGTCGATCTCCGTGAACAGATCCAGCTCGCCGAGCGCCGGGCCCAGCTCGGCGAAAGTCCGGTAGCGCTGCCAGAGGATGCGGTGCCGGTCGAGCACTTCCGCCGCCTCCCGGAACGAGGTGCGCGAGAACCATCGCGCCAGCAACGTCGAAATCAGGTCGCGGTGCTCGTAACGCGCGGACTCCGACGAGAAGTCGATGCCGAGCGACTCGCTCAGCTGGGCGAACGTGCCGGTGAGGCCGGTGGCCGACATCAGCTTGGTCCAGTGGCGCTGCGTCAGCACCACCAGCATCAGCCGGATCCCGTCCGCGGTCACGAAGTCACGGCCGTACGTGCCGTACACGTCGTTGCCCGATTTGCCCCGCTCGTGGTCGGTCACCTGCGCTTCGGCCAGGTAGCCGAGGTTGCCCGCGGTCGCGAGGGCGACGTCCTCCAAGGCGACCTCGATCGCGCGGCCGCGGCCGGTCAGCACCCGGTGCCGCTCGGCCGCGAGCAGGCCGATGGCCAGGTAGAGCCCGGCGGCGACGTCCCAGGCGGGAAGGACGTGGTTCACCGGGGGCGAGCCCGGCGGCCCGGTGAGGCAGGGGAATCCGGTGCCCGCCTGGACGGTGTAGTCCACGGCGGCGCCACCGTCCGCCCGGCCGGATAGCAGCACGTGGATCAGGTCCGGCCGTCGCGCGGACAACGCCCGGTACGAAAGTTCGGGATGGCGGTCGGTGTTCGCGACGACCGCGCACGGTCCACTCCGGACGATGAAGTCGGCGATCCGCCGGCGGTCCTCAGTGGACTCGAGGTCGACCGCGATCGCGCGCTTTCCTTTGTTGAGGCCGGACCAGTAGAGGCTCGTCCCGGAATCGGCGAGGGGCCAGCGGGTGCGGTCGGCCGCGCCGCCGAGCGGTTCCACGCGGATGACGTCGGCGCCGAGCTGGGCCAGGGTGAGCCCGCACAGCGGCGTCGCCACGTAACTCGACAGCTCGACGACCCGCAGCCCGGACAGCGGCCCGGTCATCCCTGCCACCGCGTGGGGTCGGGCTTGCGGCGCTCGCGGTGCGACGCGAGCCCTTCCCGCACTTCGGGACCACCGAAGCCGTAGAACTCCAGCGCCAGGGAGGAGTCGAACAGCGCGCCGGCGACCTGCCGGTACCACATGTTCAGGCTCTGCTTGGTGAACCGGATCGCGTTCGGGGCGCCGCCGGCCAGTTCGTGCGCGATCTCCCGCGCGGTCGGCAGCAGTTCTTCGGCGGTGCCGACGCACAACGAGACCAGGCCGATGCGCTCGGCCTCGGCGCCGGTGAGCGGGCGGCACGTCATCAGGTAGTACTTGGCCTTGGCCATGCCGCACAGCAGCGGCCAGCAGATCGCCGCGTGGTCGCCGGCCGCGACGCCGAGCCGGGTGTGCCCGTCGACGATCTTCGCGTCCGCCGTCACCACCGAGACGTCCGCCAGCACGCCCGCGACCAGTCCGGCGCCGACGGCCGGGCCGTGGATGGCCGACACGATCGGTTTCGAGCAGTCGATGACGTTGTAGACGAGGTCGCGGGCCTCCCGCATCGTGCGGGTGCGGGTCTCGTAGTCGGTGGCCAGCTTCTCGACGAGGTCGAAGGACCCGCCGGCGGAGAAGCCTTTGCCCTCGCCGCGGAGCAGGATCGCCTTGACGCCGGGGTCGCGGTCGAATTCGCGCCAGATGTCGGCGAGGTCGGCGTGGGCGGCTTCGCTGACCGCGTTGAGGTTCGGCGCGTCGAGCACCAGCTCCAGGACGCCTTCGTCGTCCGGTCCGTCCACCCGGAGGTGTGCGAAACGTGCGTAGCGGCTCATGCGTTTCCCTTCCCGAGGAACAGGCCCTCGCGGTCGTACTTCCGCAGCTGCTGGACGTCATCGTCGGAGACGGCCCGCAGTTGCGCCAGGTCGGCGGCCACGCTCAGGTCCCAGCCGCAGCGGGATCGGACGTGCTCGACGTCCACGCCGGGTGCCAGGTGGGTGAGGACCAGTTCACCGTCGCGGCGGGTGAGGATGCCGAGGTCGGTCACCACGGCCCGGACGCGCTCGCCCGGGCTGGTCACGTAGCCGCACTGCTCGATGAACCGGCGCGGGCTCATGGTGCCGACGACCAGGGTCTCGTCCGCGTTGGTGACGACGTCGTTCGCGCCGCCGGAGCCCACCAGGTACGGGCCGCCGTCGATGCGGGTGGTGTTGATGTCGCCGTGCCGGTCGATCTGCGCCGCGCCGACGCAGGCGATCGACCGCGTGTGCGGCCCGTTCACCAGGTTCCCCAGCACCTGTTCGGTGTCCAGGAGCATCGACGAGGCCGGGAAGCCGGCGAAGCTGAAGATGAACGGGTCGCCTTCGGTGGGGGTGTAGTCCCACAGCCCGAGTTCCGCGGCGAGCGCGACCCGGCACCCGTCGGCCTTCGCCTTCTCGACACCCACCCAGGCCGCCAGGTTCGCCAGCCCGGCGCCGGCCAGCACCGCGTCGGCGCCGGTGTCGGCGATCCGGGCCCGGAGCAGGTCGCTGAGCCATGTCGCGGCGCGTTCGGGTGGGGTGACCGGTCCGGTGTGCTCGCCGCGGCCGGTGGGCGGGGTGGGGCGCCCGAGCGTGCGGGTCAGCTCGCCGAGCCGGGGTTCGCCGAGTTTGGCGAGGTAGGCGTCGTGGTCGGCGGGGCCGAGGACCCACTCGCGGATCCAGTCGTCGAAACCGGCCGACCGGCTCGCCTCGCGGGCGGCGATCCAGAACTCGACGTCTTCGGCGTAGCCGTCCACCGGCAGCCGCGCGCCCTCCGGCCCGGGGAAGACCCCGCCGGGGTGTGCCCCGAACGGCGCCTCGACGACCGCCAGCACGCGGTGCGCGGGGATGCGGACCAGCGGGGACCACGGGCGGAGATCGTCGACCACCTTCTCGACGGTGGCCAGCACCCCGCGGCGGGCGGCGAACGCGCCGACCGAGCCCTCGAACATCGGCGGCGCGATGGCGAGGTTGCCGTGGCGGTCGGCGACGGCCGCGTGCACGAGCGCGACGTCCGGGACCAGCGGCGCGACCAGGCCGACCCGCCCGAACGGGCCCTCGACCTCCGTGTAGGCGTCGTTGCCGGCCATCGACGAGCCGCGCACCGAGCCGGTCACCACCGCGGGCACCCCGGTGGCCGCGGCGCGCAGCCGCTGGATGTAGCTGAGGAACGACCAGTTCTCGACCTCGACCGTGCCGTCGGTGTAGGCCCGCTGGAACACCGGGTTCGGGGTGAACACCGGGAACGAGTCTCCCGAGTAGACGGTCACGACCTTTTCGAGGCAGCCGGAGCGGAACAGCACCGCGCCGAGCGACGACAGGCTGGCCATGATGAGGGTGAACCGCGACGGCTTGCCCCAGTGCTGCCGCGCGACCTCGCGCACCAGCGCGCTCCACCGGCTGTGGCCCATCATCACGTGCAGCGCGTCACCCGCCCGGACGTGCCGGGCGACGGCCTCGTCGAGACGGCAGAACTCGGTGCTCATCCGGTCACCACGACCAGCGTTTCCGCGACACAGGCGGGCTTGCCGCCGCCGTCGAGTTCGACGACGTACCGGGTGGTCACGGTGTGGCCCGCCGGGCCTTCGGTCACGTCGGTGAACGCCGCGGTCGAGCGGATCCGCGCCCCGGACGGCACCGGAGCCGGGAACCGGACCTTGCCGAGCCCGTAGTTGAGCCGGGCGCTGCCGAAGTCCAGCCGGAACAGCTCCCGCCCGAACAGCGGGAGCAGCGACAGGGTCAGGTACCCGTGCGCGATGGTCGAGCCGTGCGGCCCGGCCGCGGCGCGGACCGGGTCGGTGTGGATCCACTGGTGGTCGCCGGTCGCGTCGGCGAAGGCGTCGATCCGCGCCTGGTCGACGACGAGCCACCCGGTGGGGCCGAGTTCCTCGCCGAGGGCCGCGCGGACCTCCGCCGGGGAGGTGAAGACGCGCGTCACGCCGTCACCCGCTCGAACACCGCCGCCAGGCCCTGGCCGCCGCCGATGCACATGGTCTCCAGGCCGTAGCGGGCTTCGCGGCGGTGCAGTTCGCGGGACAGTGTCGCGAGGATGCGCGTGCCGGTGGCGCCGACCGGGTGGCCGAGGGAGATGCCGGAGCCGTGCACGTTGAGCCGGTCGAAGTCGGCGTCGCCGAAGCCCCACTCGCGGGTGCAGGCCAGCACCTGCGCGGCGAACGCCTCGTTCAGCTCGATCAGGTCCATGTCGGAGATCTTGAGCCCGGCGCGGCCGAGAGCGAGCGCGGACGCCGGGACGGGACCGATGCCCATCACCTCGGGTCCGACACCGGCGACGCCGTGGGAGACGAGCCGTACGAGGGGGCGCAGGCCGAGCTCGGCGGCCCGGTCCGGGTGGGTGACGACGCACATCGCGGCGGCGTCGTTCTGGCCGCTCGCGTTGCCCGCGGTGACCGTCGCTTCGGGATCCTGCTTGCCCAGCACGGGTTTCAGCGCGGCCAGCGTCTCGGGCGTGGTGTCCGGACGCGGGTGCTCGTCGGTGTCGACGACGACCCGGCCCTTCCGCGTCTCGACGGGGACCGGGACGATCTCCTCGGCGAAGACGCCGGAGTGCTGGGCGGCGACCGCGCGTCGGTGCGACTCCGCGGCGAGGCGGTCCTGCTCTTCGCGGCTGATGCCGTACCGGCGGCGCAGGTTCTCGGCGGTTTCGAGCATCCCGCCGGGCACCGGGTGGTGCTTGCCGCCGGGAGTCTGGCGGCCGCGGCTGAGCGAGTCGTGCAGCATGACACCCGCGCCCTTGGCGCCCCAGCGCATCCCGGTGGCGTAGAAGACGGTGTTGCTCATGCTTTCCGCGCCACCGGCGATGACCAGGTCGCTCACGCCCGCCTGGACCTGCACCGCGGCCTGCAGCACCGACTGCAGCCCGGACCCGCAGCGGCGGTCGACCTGCATGCCGGGCACGGTCACCGGCAGGCCCGCGTCGAGCGCGACCACGCGGCCGATCGCCGGGGCCTCCGCGCTGGGGTAGCAGTGGCCGAGGATGACGTCGTCGATCGCCTCGGGGGGCAGGCCGGTGCGGTCGAGCAGCGCGGTGAGCGCGATCGTGCCGAGGTCGGCCGCGGGCACGTCCTTGAGCGAGCCGCCGAAGCGGCCGATCGGGGTCCGGACGGGCTCGCAGATCACAGCGTCACGCATGGGGAGTGCCTTCCTCGTGGAGTTCGACGGCGAGGGTGGTGCGGACCCGGCCGTCGGGGCCGGTCAGCTCGACCTCGCCGGCGCGCGCGGTCACCCGGGCGGGTTCGCCGCAGAACAGCGGCGCCCGGTTCCGGTGGGTCACGCGGCGCACCCGGTCACCGGGGGAGTCCAGGCGCAGGACCTCGGCCATGGCCAGGGTCATCAGCGGGCCGTGCACGACCAGGCCGGGATAGCCTTCGACGCCGGTGGCGTAGGGCCAGTCGTAGTGGATGCGGTGCGGGTTCGCCGTGGCCGCGGAGAACCGCATCAGCAGCGTCGGGTCGGTGGCGAAGTCCCAGACGCCCTGCCCGGCCCGGCGCAGCGGCGCCCCGGCCGGATCGGACGCGGCCGGTCCCGGCTCGGTGGGAGTGCCGCGCTCGCGGTAGATCAGATCCTGACGTTCCTCGACGCACAGTCCGTCCACATCGGACAGCCGCGTGCGGACGACCACGACCACCAGCTTCCCGGACCGGCCTTCCTTGGGCGTCACCGACTCCACTGTGGACTCGCGGGTCACGGTTCCGCCGACGCGCAGCGGCCGGTGGAAGACCACCTCACCGCCGGCGAACATCCGCCGGGGCAGGCCGGTCTCGGGCAGGAACGCGCCGCGCGCCGGATGGCCGTCGGAGCCCAGCTCGGAGGAAACCGGCCAGCGGGGGAGCGCGACCCAGTGCCACAGCGGCGGCAGCTCCTCGCCCGGGCGGGGCGCGGGCAGGCCGTCGTCGAGCAGCGCGGCCAGCGCCGCCACCGGCGCCGGGTCGAGGAGTTCCTCCGTGCGCATCACATGAACCGTCCGCCGGTGACTTCCAGGACGGTGCCGGTCATGTACGACGAGAGATCGGAAGCCAGGAACAGCGCCACGGACGCGACTTCGCCGACCTCGCCGGCGCGGCCCATCGGGATTTCGCTCATCTTCTGGTCCCACGCCTTCGCGGGCATGGCCTCGGTCATCGCGGTGCGGATCAGGCCGGGCTGGATGGCGTTGACGCGCACGCCGTGGTGCGCGAGTTCCTTGGCGGCGGCCTTGGTGAGCCCGACGATCCCCGCCTTGGCGGCCGAGTAGTTCGTCTGCCCGACCATGCCGACCTTGCCCGAGAGCGACGAGAGGTTGACGATCGCGCCGGATTTCTGTTCCCGCATGATCGCCGCGGCCTTGCGGACGCCGTTCCAGGTACCTTTGAGGTGGACGTTGATCACCTGGTCGAACTGGTCTTCGGTCATCGTGCGCAGGGTCGCGTCGCGGGTGATCCCGGCGTTGTTCACCAGGATGTCGACGCCGTGGGCCAGCAGGGCGTCGACATCGGCCGCGTCGGTGACGTCGCAGCGGAGGCCGATGCCGCCGAGTTTCGCCGCGGCACGGGTGGCCGCGTCACCGTCGATGTCGCCGATGACCACGCGGGCGCCTTCGGCGGCGAACAGTTCGGCGATGGCGAAGCCGATGCCCTGCGCGGCGCCGGTGACGACCGCGGTCCGGCCGGTCAGCAAAGTCATGGTGGTCCTCAGATCTTGTTGCGGGCGACGAGCTGGGCGGCGATCACGTTGCGCTGGATCTCGTTGGTGCCTTCCCCGACGATCATCAGCGGCGCGTCGCGGAAGTAGCGTTCGACGTCGTACTCCTTGGAGTAGCCGTAACCGCCGTGGACGCGGATCGCGTCGAGGGCGACCTGCATGGCCGTCTCGGAGGCGAACAGCTTCGCCATCCCGGCTTCCATGTCGGCGCGTTCCCCGGCGTCGAGCCGCTCGGCGGCGTCGAGGGTGAGCAGCCGGGCCGCGCGCATCTTGGTGGCCATGTCGGCCAGGAGGTTGCCGACGGACTGGTGTTTCCAGATGGGCTTGCCGAAGGACTCGCGCTCCTGGGCGTAGCGCACGGCGTCGTTCAGCGCCGCCTGCCCGACCCCGAGCGCGCGGGAGGCGACCTGGATGCGGCCCACTTCGAGACCACGCATCATGTGCGCCCACCCCTGGTTCGGGGTCCCGCCCAGCACGGCGTCGCCGGGCACGGCCATGCCGTCGAAGACCAGCTCACACGCCTCGACACCGCGGTAGCCGAGCTTCGGCAGCTTCTTCGAGACGGTGAGCCCGTCGCCGGGTTCGACGAGCAGGACGCTCATGCCTCGGTGGGCGGGCTTCGCGTCCCGGTCGGTGATGCAGAGCAGGCCGATGAGACCGGAGTGGGCGGCGTTCGAGATCCACGTCTTGGCCCCGGTGACGGCGTACCCGCCGCCGGTGGGCACCGCGTGGGTGCGCATGGCCTGCAGGTCGCTGCCACCGCCGGGCTCGGTCAACGCCATCGTGGCGCGGATCCTGCCTTCGGCCATGGCGGGCAGGTACTTCTCACGCTGCTCCGGCGTGCCGAACGTCTTGATCAGGTACGTGATCACCGAGTGGCCGCCGATCGCGCCGGCCAGGCTCATCCACCCGCGCGCCAGCTCCTCGGTGACCCGGGCGAAGCACGCCGTGCTGACGTCCACGCCGCCGTACTCGGCCGGGGCGAGCAGCCCGAAGAAGCCGAGTTCCTTCATCTCGTCGATGAACTCGGCCGGGTAGACGTCGTCGGCCTCGAATTCGCGCACGCGCGGGCGGACCCGCTCGTCGACGAACTCCGCCACCAGGGCCACCATCTGCTTCTCGTCGTCGGTGAGCGTCATCGCCCGATCCCTTCTCGTGCCTGCCGGAGGATGCGCTGCGCGCGCTCCAGCACCGGCTTGTCGATCATCTGCCCGCCGGCCGCGACCGCCCCGCCGTCGCCCGCCGCGTCGAGCACCGACCGGGCCCAGCGGGTTTCCTCCCGCGTCGGCCGCAGCGCCGCGGCGGCGACCGGGACCTGCTTGGGGTGCACGCACAGCTTCCCGGTGAAACCCAGCCGGCGCGCGTACTGGACTTCGTCGGTGAGCAGCAGTTCGTTGTGCAGATCGGCGGTGACGCCGTCGATCGGCCCGGGCAGGCCCCCGGCCGCCGAGGCCAGCACCAGCGCCCCGCGGGCCGCGGCCAGCGCGTCGCGGTCCGCCGGGTCCGCGCCCAGCTCGGCGGCGAGGTCGAAACTGCCGAACGCGAGCCGCTGGACGTTCGGGACGGCGGCGGTCTCCCGCGCGTCCAGCACCCCGCGCGCGGTCTCCACCAGCGCGACGAGCACCGGCAGCACCCCGAGCTGCCCGGCCGCGGTACGCGTGCTCGCCGGGTCGGCCTTGGGCAGCAGCACCGTGCACCGCCGTTGCCGCAGCACGGCCAGGTCCTCGTCGTGCCACGGCGTGCCGGCCGCGTTGACGCGGACCGCGCACTCGGGGTGCTGCTCGAGCCAGGCGCCGACCTGCTCCCGCGCGTAGTCCTTGCGGTCCGGCGCGACGGCGTCCTCCAGGTCCAGCACGACCAGGCCCGCCCCGGCCGCGGCCGCCTTGGCGAAGCGTTCCGGCCGGTCCCCGGGGACGAACAGCAGCGTGGCCGCTTCGCGGGCCCGCGTCGCGGCGCGGTTCGTCATTTCCGTGCCCGGCGCACGAGGCCGCCGCCGATGATGAGCCGCTGGATCTCGCTGGTGCCCTCGTAGAGGCGCAGCAGCCGGATGTCGCGGTAGATCCGTTCGACCGGCACCTCGCGCATGTAGCCGGTGCCGCCGTGGATCTGCACCGCGAGGTCGGCGACCTTGCCCGCCATCTCGGTGCAGAACAGCTTCGCCGCGGACGGCCCGATCCGCCGGTCCTCACCGGAGACGTAGCGGGCGGCGGTCTCGCGCACCAGCGCACGGCCGGCCAGCACCCCGGTCTGCTGGTCCGCCAGCATCGCCTGGACCAGCTGGAACTCGCCGATCGGCGTGCCGCCCTGGGTGGCCGAGGCGGCGTAGGCGACCGACTCGTCCAGCGCCCGCTGCGCGGAGCCGACGGCCAGCGCGGCGATGTGCACCCGGCCACGAGCCAGCGACGTCATCGCGGCGCGGTACCCCGCGTCCTCGTCGCCGCCGACGAGCGCGCTCGCGGGCACGCGCACGCCGGTGAAGGTGACGTCCGCGGTCCAGGCGCCTTCCTGGCCCATCTTCTTGTCCTTCGGGCCCACCGCGACACCGGGCGCGTCCGCGGGCACCAGGAACACCGCGATACCCGGGCCGGAGCCGTCGGCCGGGCGGGTCCGCGCGAAGACCACGAACAGGTCCGCGATCGGCGCGTTGGTGATGAAGCGCTTCTGCCCGTCGATGACCCACTCGCCGCCGTCACGCACGGCTTTCGTGCGCAACCCGGCCGGGTTCGATCCCGCGCCCGGCTCGGTGAGCGCGAACGACGCGACGACCTCGCCGGTGGCGATGCGCTCGAGCCACTGCTTCTTCTGCTCGTCGGTGCCGAAGCCGACCAGCACCTGCCCGGCGATGCCGTTGTTGGTGCCGAACATCGACCGCAGCGCCAGCGACGTGTAGCCGAACTCCATCGCCAGCTCGACGTCCTGGGTCAGGTCCAGGCCGAGCCCGCCCCACTCCTGGGGGATGGCGTAGCCGAACAGGCCCATCTCGGCGGCCTGCGCACGCAGGTCGTCCGGGATCGCGTTGCCGTCCATGATCTCCTGCTCGCGCGGGAGCACCTTCGACCGGACGAAGTCGCGCACCAGCTCCAGGATCGGGCGGAAGTCCTCGGGGGTCACTGCTGCCATGCCCATCACTATGACCCATGATCGGCGAATAGAAAATACTTTATCAGAAATCACGTGACGCATCGCACGCTGCGCCGCAAGGATCCCCTGGTCAGCTGGGTTCGACGGCGGCTGGGAGGCTGCAACCCGTCCGCGTGTACGTGTAATACTTCATCCGCATGGGCGGTGGCGCAGGGATGGGAGACGTCGTGGCGATGCCCGAGACCACGGGGGCCGGACCGCGCCGCGGCGGCCCCGCGAACCTGAAGGCGATGGCCGCGCAGGAGATCCGGCGGCGGGTCTTCTCCGGGCAGCTGCGCCCCGGCGCGAAGATCGACCAGGACGCGCTGGCCGACGAGCTGGGCATCAGCAAGCTGCCGGTCCGCGAGGCCCTGATCACCCTCGACCACGAGGGCGTCGTCGAGCACATCGCCCGCCGCGGCGCCTACGTCGCGCGGATGACCCGCGAGGACATCCGCGACCACTACCGCGTGTTCGGCCTGGTGTCCGGGCTGGCCGCGGAGCGCGCGGCCCGGAACCTGTCACCGGAGAGCCTCCAGGCGCTGACGGACCTCGCCGACCGGATGGCGGCCGAGACCGACCCGGCGGAGCAGGAACGGCTCAACTTCGAGTTCCACCGCCGGATCAACCACGCCTCGGGTTCCCGGCGGCTCGTCTCGATCCTCGGCCTGCTGGCCAAGACCGTGTCGCACGGGTTCTACGAAGCCCACGAGGACTGGCCGGGCAAGGCGTCCGAGGACCACCGGCGGATCCTCAACGCGCTGGCCGCACGCTCGGCGGCCCGCGCGAAGTCGCTGGTGGAGAAGCACTTCGCGGACGGCGGGGAGCGCGCGGTGGCGTTGCTGGAGCAGCAGGGCTTCTGGGACCGCTGACGGCGTCCGGAGCGGGCCGAAGTGTCCAGGTTTCTGGACAGTCGCGCAGCCGGGGCTCGCTTAGCGTCTCCGTCATGTCAACGACGACCACCGAAGAACTGGCCCAGGGCTGGATCCGCGCCCTTTCCGACGTCGACGCCTTCCACGGCCTCTGCGCCGCCGGCTGCCGCGTCTGGCACAGCACCGACGACAAGTGGATCACCGTCGAGGAGGCGGTCGACGCGGTCCACGAACGCGGCGGGCTGCCGGAGTTCGAGAACCCCCGCTACACCCTCACCGGCAAGGGCTTCTTCGTGCAGACCTCGGCCACGCTCGCGGCCGCCCGGGTGCACGTGATCCAGGTGGTGACGGTCGAGGACGGCAAGGCGATTTCGGCCGAGGAGTACGTCGGCCCCGAGATGGACATCGCCGTCTAGGCGGGAACGGACACTCTGATGAGCGGAATCGCAGGACGTTCGATCATCGTCACCGGTGGCGCCAGCGGCATCGGCGAAGCGGCGGTACGCCTGTTCGCCGAGAACGACGCGCTCGTGACCATCGCGGACGTGCACGCCGGGCCCGGTGAGGCGCTCGCCGCGGAACTGGCAGGCCGGGGCCACCAGGTCCAGTTCGTGACCACCGACGTCACCGACGAAGCCCAGGTCGCGGCCATGGTGGCGGCGGCCGAGTCCGCCTACGGCAGGCTCGACGGCGCGTTCAACAACGCCGGGGTGCCCAACCACGGCAAGAAACTCGGCGAAATCACGCGCGAGGAGTTCGACCGGGTCTTCGCCGTCAACGTGACCGGCCCGTTCCTCTGCATGAAGCACGAGGTCCCGGCGCTGCGCCGGGCGGGCGGCGGATCGATCGTCAACACGGCCTCGGTCGGCGCGTTCGTCTACATCCCGCTGGCCGCCGAGTACACCGCGTCGAAGCACGCGCTGATGGGGCTGACGAAGGCGGCCGCGGCCGAGTACGGCGAGGAAGGTATCCGCGTCAACGCCATCGGGCCGTCCACCGCGCGCACGCCGATGTACGTCGAGTACCTGAAACTCAACCCCGAGTACGAAAAGACGGTCGCCGCCACGCACGCACTGCGGCGCGGCAGCGAACCGGTCGAGCAGGCGCAGGCGGCTATGTGGCTGCTGTCGGACGCGGCCGCCTTCGTCACCGGCGTGACGCTGGCCGTCGACGGCGGCTACACCCTCTACTGACCCGCCGTTCCCCGCCCCGGCGCTCGTTGACCGCCGAACCGCACGTATGAAATATTATGTTGTATGAGCGGTGGCCCCAGCGCCGGGGCGGTGGACCGGTGAGCGTCGCCGGCCGCCCCGAAACCGGTCTGGCCCGCGCGGCCCGGCCCGTCCTCGACCGGGTGCAGGGCGACCTGCGGGGCAGCCCGATCGCGCTGCTGCTCGCCGACGGCGGAGCCCGGGTCCTCGACATCCGGTACGGCGACGTCCCGTTCGGCCGCGAGGTCGCCGCGCTCGGCGTCGCACCCGGTGTCCGGCTCGGCGAAGCCGACGTCGGCACCAACGCCGTCGGGACCCCGCTGGAGACGCGCGAGAGCCTGCTGCTGCGCGGGCCCGAGCACCCGATGCCCGCGTTCCACGGGTTCACCTGCTACGGCCATCCGATCATCCATCCCGTCACCCGCCGGGTGGCCGGGGTCCTCGACCTCGCCGCACCGCTGGGTCGGGACGACCGGCTGGCGCCACCGCTGGTGCGGCACCTGGTGGCCGAGATCGAGCAGCGGCTGCGGTCGGGCGCGCCCGACGTCCAGCGGCGGCTGCTCGCGGCGTTCCAGGCGGCCGCCCGGCGCCGCGACCGGCGGGTCGTGGTGCTCGGCCACGGCCTCGTCCTGGCCACGCAGCCGGCGCTCGACCTGCTGGATCCGGCCGACCACGCCGCGCTGCGGGCGTGCGCGGAGCAGGGGCGCGGGACGGAACGGCTCACGCTGGCCTCCGGGCGCGTGGTCCGGCTGGGCTGTACACCCGTCGAGGGCACGGACGGCGCCCTCGTCGACATCACGATCGAGCCCGCGCGTCACCGTCCGGGGCCGGGCCGCGGGGCCGGCTGGCCCCTGCTGATCGTCGGCGAACTCGGCGGCGGCCGGACGACCGAGGCGCTCGCCGCGGCCGGCGCCGGCGCGGTCACGCTCGACGCGGCCGAGATCGAGCGGGCCGGGGAGAAGCGGTGGACGGCGGACGCCGTCCGGCTGCTCGGCACCGGCGGCCCGCCGCTGGTCGTCGAAAACGTCCAGCTGCTGTCCGGGCCGGCGGCGGCCATGCTGGCGGCGCGGCTGCGCGGCGCCCCGCGGAACGTCGTGCTGACCTCGACGTCGGCACCGGCGCCGCCGGTGGCGATCGCCGTCCGGTGCGGGGAGCGCCGGGAGCTGCGGCCGCTGCGCCGGCGCCGGCACGAGATCCCGCTGCTCGCGCAGAAGATGCTCGGCGAGGAGGCACCGCGGGCCCGGCTGACGGCCGGGGCGCTGTCCGTGCTGGCGGCCCAGCCGTGGCCGGGCAACCTGGCGGAGCTGCGGCAGGTGATCCGCGCGGTCGCCGCGAAGCGGTCGGCGGGTGACGTGCTCCCGGCCGATCTGCCTGCCTCCCACCGTGCCCCGGCACCGCCGGATTCCCCGTTCCGGCAAGCGGAGCGCGAGGTGATCGTGACGGCGATCGAAGCGGCGGGCGGCAACAAGGCGGAGGCGGCCCGGGCGCTCGGTGTCAGCCGTTCGACGCTGTACAACCGCATGAAGGCCCTGCGGATCCCGTGACGACGAAGCGCCCCGCCCGGCGAGCGGGCGGGGCGCGTCGGCCGGCCGGTCAGCGCGAAACGGTCTCCGCCGCCGGTTCCGTCAGCTCCGCGTGCCGGTTCTCGCGCAGGGCCAGCGTGCAGCCCAGTGCGATCACGCTCAGCACCGCCAGGAACACGCCGAAGGCCAGCCGCCCGTAGGCCGCGGTGATGGCGGCCGCCACCACCGGCGGGACCGCGCCGCCGAGGATGCCCGCCACGTTGTACGAGAAACCCGTCGCGCTGTAGCGGTAGCGCGTGTGGAACAGTTCCGGCATGAACGCGCCCACCGGGCCGTAGGCGAAGCCCGCGATGAAGGTGGTCACGCAGGAGCCGACCGCGAACGTCGCGGCCGAAGCCTCGTCCAGGATCGGGAACAGCGCCAGCGCCCACACGATCGCCACCGCGTTGCCCGCGATGATCACCCGGCGCCTGCCGATCCGGTCCGAGACCACCGCGCCGAGCACGATCGCCACCCCGAACAGCGCGCCGGCCAGGATGCCGATGATCAGCACCACCGGCCGGGCCAGGTGGAGCACCGCCGTCCCGTAGTTGATCAGGTAGCCGACCGCCAGGTAGTAGAACGCGAACACCATGACCAGCACACCGGAGGCGAACGCGATCTCGCGCGGCTGCCGCCGGAGCGCTTCGGCGAACGGTGTGCGCGCCGCGCCGTGGCGGGCGACTTCGCCCTTGAACGCGGCGGTCTCGTCCACCTTCAGGCGCACGAACAGGCCGACCGCGACGAGCACGAAGCTGGCCACGAACGGGATCCGCCAGCCGTAGGACAGGAAGGCCTGCTCGGACATCGTCGCGCCGGTGAGCAGGAAGGTCGCGCTGGCCAGCACGTAGCCGATCGACCCGCCCAGCGAGCCGAACATCGACCAGAACCCGCGCCGGGCCTTCGGCGCGTTCTCCGCCGCCAGCAGCGTCGCGCCCGTCCACTCGCCGCCGAGCGCCAGGCCCTGCAGGACCCGCAGCGCGATCACCAGGATCGGCGCCGCGACGCCGATGGTCTGCGCGGACGGGGTCAGCCCGACCAGCGTCGTCGACAGGCCCATGATCAGCAGGGTGCTGACGAGCGTGCGCTTGCGGCCGAGCCGGTCGCCGAAGTGGCCGAACAGGATCGAGCCGAGCGGACGGGCCACGAAGGCGACGCCCAGCGTCGCGAACGACGCCACCGTGCCGGCCGCCGGACCCAGTGCGGGGAAGAACGCCTTCGGGAACACCAGCGCCGCCGCGGTCGCGAAGATGAAGAAGTCGTAGTACTCGATGACTGTGCCGGTTCCGCTGGCGATCGCGATCCGGCGCATCGAACCGGCTGTCGTCCCGGTGGCCGCCATGGGCACCTCTTTCCGTGGGGAGAGCAAGGAGGACTGAGCATTATATACAAAATTTGAAGTGTCAAGCACGTCATGCTTGACGTCGCCAGATGAAGTCAATATTATGTATTTTCCTTCATCCTGGAGTGAGCAATGACGCTCGACCGTGAACGCCCCGGGCCGCCGGGTGCGGAAGGCGCCGTGCTCGGCGCGGACCTGGGTGCCCGGCTGGAACAGCTGGCCGGGGAAGTCGGCGCGGCCCTGGACCGCGAGTTCCCCGCGCCGCGGCAGCGGGCGGGCACCGCGCTGCGGTCGCTCGCCGCGATGTGGGACGCCGTGCTGGCCGAGACCCTGCACGCCGCCGAGGAACGGGCCCGGCCGGCACGTCAGGCCGAGCTGACCCTGCTGCTTTCGCGCATCCGCGAAGCCGAGTCCGCGGTCACCGACTTCCGGCTCGCCGACGGCGCCGGCCTGCTGCACCGCATCCGGGCGGCACTGGCGGAGGTCCGCGACGCCGCGGGTGTCGAGGACCTGCTCACCCGGGTCCCCGAAGCGTGCCTGAGCCTGGGCTTCGACCGCGCGCTGGTGTCGCAGGTGGAGGACTCGGTGTGGAAGCTGCACACCATGGCCATCATCCGCGACCCGCGGATGGCCGAGGAAATGGTGGCCGCGGGCAAGGCGGACCCGCCCGCGCTGGACGGCAGCCTGGTCGAGACCGACGTCGTCGACCAGGGCAAGCCCGGGCTGGTATTCGACGTGCAGAACAACCCGCGCGTGGCGCGGAAGCTGGTCCGCATCTCGCACTGCAGTTCCTACGGGGTCGCGCCGCTGACCGTGCAGGGCGAGGTCGTCGGCCTGCTCCACGGCGACTGCTACCACCAGCGTCGCGACGTCGACGCCACCGACCGTGCGGTGCTCAACCTCTTCGCCGAAGGGGTGAGCCAGACACTCGGCCGGGTGACCGTCCTTGATGGACTGTCCACACTGGCCGAAGGCATCGGCCGCCTCGCCACCACCGCCCGGCTGCCCGCACCACGGCCCGAGCCGCCGCCCGCCGCCGCGTTCGGCCTGACCCGCCGCGAGGCCGAGATCGCCGAGCTGCTCGCGGCCGGGGAGTCCAACCAGGCGATCGCCCGCCGGCTCTACATCTCCGAGGGCACGGTCAAGACGCACGTGACGCACGTCCTGCGCAAGCTCGGCGCCGCGAACCGCGCCGAAGCCGTTTCGCGGTGGCTGCGCCGGGACCGGTGATCCCCCGCCGGTCGTAGCGGATCTCTGCCCGGCGACGGATGTGGGCTCCGCCACCCGGCAGCCAGACTGGCTCCGCCGGACCGCACCGACGGAGGACACACACCATGGCCACGATCATCGAGCAGCTCGCCGGCTTCGCCGCGGACGTCGACGCGCGCACCCTGCCCGCGGACGTCGTCCGGGAGTCCCAGCGGATCCTGCTCGACTCACTCGGGTGCGCGGTCGCCTCGCTCGGCGACGAGGGCGCCCGCCGCGGCGTCGACTACGCGCGCTACCTCGGCGGCACCGGCGGCGAGGCGTCGATCCTCGGCACCGGGACGAAGACGTCGGTGCCCGCCGCCGCGTTCGCCAACGCCGAGCTGATCAACGCGCTCGACCAGGACGCCGTGCTGCCGCCCGGGCACGTGACGCCGTACGTGCTGCCGGGAGCGCTGGCGACCGCCGAGTCACTGCGCGTGCCCGGCGCGAAGCTGCTCGAGGCGATCGCGGTCGCCCACGAAATGTCCTTCCGCATCGGCAAGGCCACCGACTACCTGCGTGACATCAAGGACGGCGTGGTCACCATCCCGGACGTCATCGGCTACAGCAGCACGCTGTTCGGTGCCGCGGCCGCCGTCGGTGTCGTGAAAGGACTCGACGCCGAAACCCTCGCCGACGCGCTCGGCATCATGGGCTCGACCGTGCCGGCGAACACGCAGCGGGCGTGGATGATGCACGCGCCGTCGACGACGATCAAGTACCAGCTGGCCGGCGGGATGGCGTTGTCCGCGGTCACCGCCGCAAACCTCGCCGAGCGCGGCCACACCGGCGACCGGCAGCTGCTCGACGACCGCGAGTACGGCTTCCCCCGGTTCATCGGCACGTCCCGCTGGGAGCCGGCGCCGATCACCGCCGGGCTCGGTACCGAATGGACGTTCACGCCGTTCCAGTCGTTCAAGCCGTACCCGCACTGCCGGGTGATGCACGCGCTGTTCGACGCGCTCACCGAGATCGTCGAGACGCACGACATCCGTCCCGACGAGATCGACGCGATCACCGCCTGGGGCGAGAGCTTCGTGCTGCAGCCGGTGTGGGTCAACGAAACCATCCGCAACCCGCGGGACGCGCAGTTCAGCATGACCCACGGTCTCGCGCTGGCCGCGCACCGCATCCCGCCCGGCAAGGACTGGCAGACCCCCGAAGCGGTGCTCGACCCGTCCGTGCTCGACCTGACGAAGAAGTCGACCTTCCAGGCGCACCCCGGCTACACCGAGGCGCTGAAGAGCGATCCCGCCGCCCGCCGCTCACGCGTCGAGGTGCAGGCGCGCGGCACCACCTTCGCCGGTGAGCGCGCCTACCCGAAGGGCAGCCCGTCACCCGATCCCGCCACCTACCTCACCGACGACGAGCTGGCCGCCAAGTTCCGGCACAACGTCGAAGGTGTGGTCGCCGACCCGGACGCGGTCGTCGAAGCCGTCTTCGCCCTGGACGGCACCGAAGACGTCTCGGCCCTGCTGAACCTGCTCCGGTAACCCGAAGGACTTCCCCATGACCACGGCATCCGTGGCCGCGCGGCCACGCGCGTCCCTGCGCGCCCGCCTGGGCGGCACCGACCAGACGTACCTGGTGCTCGCGATCACCGTCCTGCTGGCGCTGGCCGGCGGCGCGACCACCACGAACTTCCTCACCACCGGCAACTTCACGAGCATCCTCAACCTGTCCGCGGCGTTCGGCATCCTCGCGATCGGCGAGGCGCTGGTGATCCTCGGCAAGGGCCTCGACCTGTCGGTGGCCGGCATCGGCCTCGGCTGCGCCCAGGCGACGCTCGCGTTCATCAGCCGCGGCATGCCCGAATGGCAGGCGATCGGCCTGATGACCGGGCTGGCGCTGCTCATCGGCCTCGTCAACGGCGTGCTCGTCGCCGTGTTCGAGGTGCCCGCGCTGTTCGTCACGCTCGCCACCGGCATGCTCGCCATCGGCGGCATCGACATCCTGTTCCTCACCGAGAACGTCTACGGCGTCCCGGGTTCGTCGTTCCTCGCCCAGCTGTCCGGCGGCGGCGTGCTCGGCGTCCCGCGGCCGGTGCTCGTCGCCGCGGCCGCGTTCGTCCTGGCCGGGCTGTTCGTCGCGTGGACGACGCCGGGCCGGCTGATCCGCGCGATGGGCGACAACTTCGAGTCCGCGCGGGCCACCGGCGCCCCGGTCCGGCCGCTGCAGGTGCTCACCTACGTGCTTTCGGCGCTGCTGGCGGCCCTGGCCGGCTACGTCACCGTGTCCATCCAGGGCAGCGTGCAGACGACCGTGACGTCGTTCGACCCGATCCTGTTCACCGCGCTCACCGTCGTCGTCCTCGGCGGGGTGTCGCTGTCCGGCGGCCGCGGCTCGATCCTCGGCGTCTTCGCCGGCGCGCTGTTCGTGGGCGTGCTCAACAACCTCCTCGTCCTGCACGGGCTGAGCGCCGCGGTGCAGGACCTCATCCGCGGCGCGGTGCTGATCGCGGCGATCGCGTTCGACGCCTGGCTGCACCCGCGGAACGAAGAGACCGAGAAGTCCGGCGAACTCTGACCCATCCGATCCAGCAAAGGGAACAGCGATGAAGCTCACCCGGAAACTCACGGCCGTCGCGACGGCGGTGCTGCTCGCCACCGCCGGCTGCTCCGTCGGCAGCAGCTCGTCCGGCGGCCAGGCCGGTGGCGGCAACCAGGCCTTCGGGGCGAACGCCGAACTCCTGCCCGCGCGGCAGAAGGCCCACGACACGATGAAGGGCAAGAAGATCGCCTTCGTCCCCATCCTCTTCAAGGGCTACCAGCTCACCGAGAACTGGGGCTCGACCATGAAGCGGACGTTCGAGAGCATGGGCGCCCAGTTCACGGTGTACGACTCGAACTTCAGCAGCGACCGGATGCTCAGCACGATCAACGACCTCATCGCCCGCAAGGCGGCGGACGTGCTCGTGCTGCAGAACCAGGACCTCGGCCTGCTCGACAACGCGATCGACCGGGCGGAGAAGGCGGGCATCTACACGGTGGTGCTCAACATGATGTCCACCCGCCTCGGCGACGCGTTCGTCGGCGTCGACGTCTACGGTGCGGCGCAGGCCATCGCGAAACGCGCGATCGCCGACTGCGACGCCCGCCACGCGGCCAAGACCCTCTCGGTCATCGACGGGCCCGGCAACGACCCGGCGTCGATCCTGTGGGACCAGGGCATCAAGGACGTCGCCGGATCGCTCGGGTACCAGGTGCTCGTCGGGCACTCGCAGTTCCAGAACGCGCAGGCGCAGGCCACCGCGGAATCGGTGATCCAGCAGCAGCAGGGCAAGCTGTGCGGGTTCCTGGTCACCTTCGACCTCAACTCGATCACCGTCGGCCAGACGGTGAAGGCGGCCGAAGGACGCGGCCAGGTGGCGCCCGGCTCGATCGGCGTCTACACGCTCGACGCGGACAGCAACTGGTGCGGCGCCCTGAAGCAGGGCCTGGTCACCGCGTCGGCGGCCTACGACGTCCAGGGCATCGGCGCGGCCGGGGCGGCCGCCGCGCAGAACCTGATCTTCTCCGGCGCGAAACCCGGCAGCGGGCACGACTTCGCGTACGTGTCGAGCACCGTCGTCGACAAGACGAACGTCGACCAGACCACCATCGCCTGCTACAAGAGCCAGTAGGGAACGCCGATGACAACGTCGCTTTTCCGGCGCCGCAAGCGCATCGACGCCTTCGGCATGACCGGCGGGCGCCCGGGCGAGCGCATCGCGCGCTACCGCACGGTCTCCGACCTGTTCGAGAAGCGCTGGATGGAGGGTGCCGTCCCGCTGGTGCTCGCGCTCGCGCTGTGCGTGTACGTGCTGGCGACCACGAACGTCGGGGCCGGCAACGCCCCGCTCGTGCTGGACGAGGTCTGCGAGTACGGCCTGCTCGCGATCGGGCTGACGGTGGTGCTGGTCGGTGGCGGCATCGACCTGTCGGTCGGGTCCATGGTCGGCGTGTGCGGCCTGGGCGCGATGGTCGCCGACCGGGTCTGGCTGTGGCCGACGGCCCTGGTCGTGCCCGCGGCCATCGGGCTCGGCGCGCTGCTCGGCTCGGTCAACGGCTACCTCATCGCGGTCCGGCGGATGCGCCCGTTCATCACGACGCTCGTCACGCTGATCGCGTTCGGCGGCGCCGCCGCGGTGCTGCAGAACGCCAACAGCACCCGCATCGGCGTGACGAAGCAGTCGCTGGTGTGGGACTTCCTCAGCGACGGCCGGATCGCCGGCGTCCCCGCCGCGTGGTTCCTGTTCGCGGTGGTCCTCGTGGCCGTCCACCTGGCGCTGACGCGTTCGCGCTGGGGCTGGTGGGTGACCGCGACCGGCTCGGACCGCCGCTCGGCCCGGCGCAACGGCATCCCGGTCACGGCGGTGACGTTCTGGACGTACGTGCTCTCCGGCGCCCTGGCCGGCACGGCGGCGATCCTGACCTCGGCGCGGCTGGGCCGGACCGACCCGAACGTCGGCCGCGGCTGGGAGATCATCGTGCTCACCGCGGTCGTGCTCGGCGGCGTCAGCATCAAGGGCGGCCGCGGCTCGGTGCTGCGGGCCACGGTCGGGGTCGTGGTGGTGGCGATCATCCAGCAGGCGACCGTGGCCGACGGTGTCCAGGGCTCGTTCTACACGGTGATCCTCGCGGCCGTGCTGCTGGTGTTCACCGTACTGGACCTCAAGTGGGGCAAGTACCGGCAGCGGGCGGTGGAGAAGCTGAAGATCGACCCGGCACGGCTGTCGCCGGGCCCGCTGATCGACGTGACCGCGCCCGGCACCGTGTGGTCGCCCAACCGGCGGCTCACCGACGCCCCGCCGGTCGGCCTCGGCAAGATCCGCGGCGCCGAGGACTGCGCGGTCGACGCCGAAGGCAACGTCTACTGCGGTGACCAGCGCGGCTGGGTCTGGCGCTTCCGCGGCATCGAGGACACCGAAGGCGAGATCTTCGCCCGCACCGGCGGCTTCCCCTGCGGACACGCCTGGGACACCGAAGGACGCCTCGTCGTCGCGGTCGGTGGCATGGGCATCTACCGCATCGGCCCGGACGGCGAACCCGAACTGGTCGCCAACCAGGTCAAGCGCAGCCCGCTGTCGCTGATCGACGACTCCGGCCTGCGCGCGATCGACGACCTCGACATCGCGCCCGACGGCTCGATCTACGCCTCCGACTTCTCCACCCGCACCAACACCGCGGACTTCCTCCTGGAACTGGTCGAGTTCCGGCCGAACGGCCGGGTCATCCGGGTCGACCCGGACGGCCGCACCGAGGTGGTCGTCTCGAACTACGTGTTCCCCAACGGCGTCTGCACCGCCCACGACGGCCGTTCCATCCTGATCGCCAGCACCGGCCTCTGCCGCGTCGACCGGCTGTGGATCGACGGCCCGGAGAAGGGCCGGCTCGAACCGGTGCTGGAGAACCTGCCCGGCTACCCGGACAACATCAACCGCTCGTCCGACGGGAACTACTGGATGCCGCTGTGTGCCATGCGCACGCAGATGTCGGACCTGCTGGGCCGCTACCCGGCGGTCCGGCGGCGGATGACGCGCGAAGTGTCGGTCGACAACTGGGTCGTGCCGCAGCTGAACGTGTCGTGCGCGATCAAGTTCAGCGACCGCGGCGAGATCCTCGCCGTGCTGTGGGACGAGACGATGGCGAACTACCCGATGGTCACCGCAGTCAAGGAACGCGACGGCCACCTCTACCTGTGCGGCGTCAGCAACAACCGGATCGGCCGCCTGGAACTGGACCCGCGCGAAGTCGGGGACATCGATCCTTCGGCCGTGCCGGGCACGGCGGCGGCGCGTCCGGTCGCGGAGGTGCCGCGATGAGCCTGGCGACGGTCAAGGAGTGGCTCAACCCGGGCTGGGTCCGGCGGCGCACGGTGCCGCCGATGGACACCGGCCTGCGGCCCAACCTGCGTCTCGACGACGCCGCGGAACTGCTGACGCCGGGGGAGTACCAGCCCGACGACGTCGTGCTCACCGCCGGCGGCGTCGTGTTCAGCAGCGGCAACCGCGTGATCGGCGGACGCGAGTTCCCGGGCCGCGTGGCCGCCCTCGCCGTGCGCGACGGCGAAGTGCTCGCCGCGGTGGACGGCGTCGGGATCGTGACGGCCACCGGCGAGCAGGTGTGCACGGCGGTGAAATCGGGGGTCACGGCACTCGCGGCCGCTCCCGACGGCTCGCTGCTGGCCACGATCGGGTCGACGCGGGAAGCCCAGTGGGCCCGCGCGCTGGTCACCGGCGACCGGTCCGGCCGGCTGGTCCGGATCGACGGCGGCCGCGCGGACGTCGTCGCCGAAGGGCTGGCCTGGCCGTCCGGGGTCGGCGTGTCCGGCGACGAGGTGCGGCTCTCGCTCAGCCTGGAGCACCGCATCGAGGCCCGGCCGCTGGGCGCCCTCGGCAAGCGCGGCCGTCCGGTGATCGAGAACCTGCCGGTCTACCCGGGACGGATCTCCGGTGACTGGATCGCCGCGCCGTACGTGCGCAACCGCGTCACCGAACTGCTGCTCGACGAGCCGGCGCTGCTCGCCGAGATGACCGCGACCATCAGCCCGGACGAGTGGTTCGTGCCGCGCCTGCACGCGGGCAACCCGTTCACCGACACCATGCAGATGGGCCAGCTGCGCGTGCTCGGCGTGGTGAAGAGCTGGGCTCCCGCGCGCTCGTGCGGGCTGGTGTTCCGGCTGGACGAGTCGGGCCGCGTCGCCGAGAGCGCGCACGCCCGCGTCGACAGTCCCCGCCACGGCGTCACCGGCGTCGCCGCTCGCGACGGCCGGGTGGTCGTGACCGTGCACGGAAACCTCCTGGAGCTGCGAGATGCCTGACGAACTCGTGCTGCGCCTGAGCGGCGTCAGCAAGCGCTACGGCGGCACCTACGCCCTCGACGACGTCGACTTCGACGTGCGTCCCGGCGAAATCCACGCCCTGCTCGGCGAGAACGGTGCCGGCAAGTCCACTTTGGTCAAGATCATCTCCGGTGCGGTGGCCCACGACTCGGGCACGCTGGAGATCGGCGGCCGGGTCCGGCGATTCACCACGCCCCGCGAGTCGGTCGAGGCCGGCGTCGCGATGGTCTACCAAGAAGGCTCGCTCGTCGAGTCCATGACCGTGGCCCAGAACCTGTTCATGGGCAGCGAAAAAGTCTTCAACAACCTGGGCAGGCTCAACGTCGTCGCGCGCGAGCTGCTGGAGTCGCACAACTTCCACATCCGCCCGGACGTGCCCGCCGGAGCGCTGGGCATCGGGCAGAAGCAGATGGTCGAGATCGCCCGCGCGGTGCACCGCAACGCGAAGCTGGTCATCCTCGACGAGCCGACCTCGTCGGTGACGCCCGAGGAACGGCTGCAGCTGTTCCTGTCGATGCAGCGGCTCAAGCGCCGCGGCATCGGCGTCATCTTCATCACGCACATGCTGGACGAGGCATTCGAGCAGGCCGACCGGATCACCGTGCTGCGCGACGGCGTCGTGCAGGGCACGCTCGCCCGGCCGGAGTTCGGCCACGACCGCGTGGTGAAGATGATGGTCGGCCGGACGGTCGAGATGGGCCGCGTCGGGCCGGGCCGCGCGCCGGAGCCGGTGCCTGCCCTGCAGGTCGAGGACCTCACGCTGCTGCCGATGGTGCGCACCATGTCGTTCTCCGCCTACGCGGGCGAGATCGTCGGCATCTACGGCCTGGTCGGCGCCGGCCGCAGCGAAACCGCGATGATCATCGGCGGGATCGCGAAACGGCGGCGGCTGCGCGGCGGCACGGTGCGGCTCGGCGGCCAACCCGTCCGGTTCCGGACGCCGCGGCACGCCCGCAAGGCCGGGATCGTCTACATCACCGAAGACCGCAAGGCGTCCGGCTTCTTCAGCCACCTCACCATCGCCGACAACATCTACCTCGGCCACCTGTGCGGGGCGCGGCGGCTGCCGTTCCTGTTCCGGCCGGGGGAGCGCAGGTCCGTGGCGAAGCGGTTCGTCGAACGGTTCCAGGTCCGGACGCTGCAGCCCGGCAAGGCGACCGTCGAGGAGCTCAGCGGCGGCAACCAGCAGAAAGTCGTGCTCGCCAAGGGGCTCACCCGCAAGCCGCTGGTGGCGATCATCGACGAGCCCACCCGCGGGGTGGACCTCGGGACGATCCCCGAGATCCACCGGATGATCCGGGCACTGGCCGACGACGGCGTCGCGGTCGTCGTCATCTCCTCCTACCTGCCCGAAATCCAGGCGCTGTCGGACCGCGTGCTCGTCGCGCGGGCGGGCAGCATCGCCGCCGAGTTCTCCCCGGCGGAGGCGGATGAGGAAAGCCTCATGTTCGCCGCCGTCCACTGACCCCGAAGGACAGATCATGCGTGGAGTGGTGTTCAAAGGCGACCGTGTCGTCGAGATCGAGGACTTCGCCGACCCCTCGCCGGGGCCCGGCGAGGTCGTGCTGGAGGTGAAGGCGTCCGGGATGTGCGGTTCCGACCTGCACTTCTACCGGGCGCCGGCGGGCCAGGCGCTGGCCGCGTTCGGGCTCACCGGCGACGACGCCGGCATCATCGGCGGCCACGAGCCCTGCGGGGTGGTGGCCGAGGTCGGCCCGGGCGTGGACACGGTCGCGGTGGGGGACCGGATGATGGTCCACCACTACGACGGCTGCGGCTTCTGCGACCAGTGCCGCACCGGCTGGCCGCAGCTGTGCGAGCGCGGGAACGTCATCTTCGGCGCCACCGCGCACGGCGGCCACGCCGACTACCTCAAGGTGCCCGCGCGGACGCTGGTGCCGCTGCCGGACTCGCTGAGCTTCGCCGCCGGTGCCGCGATCTCGTGCGGTACCGGGACGGCGTTCGGCGCGCTGACCCGGCTGGACGTCTCCGCGCGCGACACCCTGGCGGTGTTCGGGCAGGGCCCGGTCGGCCAGTCGGCCGTGCAGCTGGCGGCCGCGCTGGGCGCGCGGGTGATCGCCGTCGACATCGAGGCCGAGCGCGTGGGGCGGGCCGCGTCGTTCGGGGCGTCGGACGCCGTGGACTCGTCGGTGTCCGATCCGGTCGAGGCCATCCGGTCGCTGACGGGCGGACACGGCGTGACGAAGGCGCTCGACTGCTCGGGCGCGCCGGCGGCCCGCGCGGCCGCCGTCAAGGCCGCGGCGAAATGGGGAACGGTCGCCTTCGTCGGCGAGGGCTCGACGGTCACTCTCGACGTCAGCCCGGACCTCATCCGCAAGCAGCTGACCGTGCTCGGGTCCTACACGTTCTCCCTGACCGGCCAGGCGGACTGCGCGCGGTTCATCGCCGCGCACGGCGTCGAGGTCGACCGCATCTTCACCGACCGCTGGAAACTCGAGGACGCCGTCGCGGCCTACGCGGCGTTCGACCGCCAGACCGGAGGCAAAGCCGTGATCGAGTTCGCGTCATGATCCCCGTGATCAACCCGGCCACCGAAGAGGTCATCGGGTCCATTGCGGACAGTGACGCGGCGGCGGTGGACGCCGCGGTCTCGGCTGCCGAGGCGGCACTCGGCCCGTGGTCGGCGCTGTCGCCGCCGGAGCGCGCGGGCTACCTGCGCGCGCTGGCCGACGAGTTCGAGAAGCGGTCCGACGAGATCTCGGAGCTGGTGACCCGGCAGAACGGGACGCCGATCAGCATCACCCGCGCCATGCAGAGCCAGGTCCCGGTCTGCTACCGCTACTTCGCTTCGCTGGCCGAGAAACTCTCGGTCGAGGAACGCGTCGAGACGGCCAGTGGTGACGCGATCGTGCTGCGTGAGCCGGTCGGCGTCGTCGGGGCCATCACGCCGTGGAACGGGCCGCAGCCGCTGATCGCGTGGAAGCTGGGCCCGGCGCTGGCCGCGGGCTGCACGGCGGTGATCAAGCCGGCGCCGGAGACGTCGCTGGACGCGTTCGTGTTCGAGGAGATCGTCGCGGCCGCGGGCATCCCGTCCGGGGTGGTGAACATCGTGACCGGCGGTCGCGAGACGGGCGCGGCGCTGGTCGCGCACCCGGGCGTGCGCAAGGTGGCGTTCACCGGCTCGACGGCGGCGGGCAAGGCGATCGCGGCCGAGTGCGCGACCCAGCTCAAGCGCGTGACCCTGGAGCTGGGCGGCAAGTCGGCGGGCATCCTGCTCGACGACGTCGACCTGGAAGCGTTCCGGCCGCTGGTGCTCTCCGCGTGCGCGCCCAACACGGGCCAGACGTGCCGGGCGCTGACCCGCGTGCTGGCTCCGGCCTCGCGCTACGACGAGGTCGTGGACATGCTGGCGGCGACGATGAGCGGCATCCCGCAGGGCGACCCGCTGGATCCGGGCGTGTTCTTCGGGCCGCTGGTGAACGCGGCGCAACGCGACCGCGTCGAGTCCTACATCGAGCTGGGCCGGGCGGAGGGCGCCCGGCGGGTGATCGGCGGCGGGCGCCCGTTCGACCGCGGCTACTACGTCGCGCCGACGATCTTCGCCGACGTCACCAACGACATGCGCATCGCGCGCGAGGAGATCTTCGGCCCGGTGCTGACGGTGCTGCGGTACCGGACCGAGGACGAGGCGGTGGCCATCGCGAACGACTCGGAGTACGGCCTGGGCGGCGGGGTGTTCTCCCCGGACCGCGACCGCGCGACGGCGGTGGCCCGCCGGATCGTGACGGGCAGCGTCGGGGTGAACACGTCGACGCTGCCGATCGAAACCCCGTTCGGTGGCGTGAAGAACAGCGGAATCGGCCGTGAGCTGGGCCCGCAGAGCGTCGACGCGTACCTGGAGTACAAGACGATCTTCCGGGCCTGACAACACGAAAGCGGCCGCCGGACTCGCGAGTCCGGCGGCCGCTTTCGTGTTCTCAGGCTTTCAGCAGGGCGGCGAACTCCGCGGCCGGCTGGCCGAGGTCGCCCTCCTGGACGGCCCGCAGCAGCGCGGCACTGCGGTCCGGCCCCAGCGCGGCCTCCGTCAGGTCGCGGAACTTCGCGTCCAGATCCGCTTGCGAAATCGGGTTCTCCGCCGTCCCCACCGGGTTGTCGACGAACACCTCCTCGCGGGTCCCGTCGCGGTAGGTCACCGCGATGTCGCCGACCCAGCGGCCCGGGTACGCGCGGTCCAGCTCCGGCCGGACCTCGATCTTCACCCGCCGGGCGAGCGCCGCCACCGCGCTCGACGGCCCCAGGTCCAGGCGGCCGGCCAGGTAGTCGTGGTGCGTGGTGAACCCGTTGCCGTGGCTCAGTGCCGCCAGCGCGAACTGGAACGGCAGGCTGTACTGCAGGTGCTCGATGATCTTCGGCGCGTACGCGTTCGCGTTCCGGTTGCCGATCACGACGTCGCCGCCGGTCTGGATGCCCAGCAGCACCGAGTCGATCTCCGCCGCCTTCGCCGACAGCCGCCGGGCGCCGTCGATGTACGCGTGGTTGATTCCGCAGCAGCAGTACGGCTTCACCCACACCCGCGTGATCTCGAACGGCCGGTCCGGCCCGAACGCCGCGGCGTCGGAGACCTCGGTGCCCGCGAACACCCGGAGGAACCCCTTCTCGCCGGTCAGGAACGTCGTCGGCCCGGTGATCCCGGCCGCGGCCAGCTCGGCCGCGCGGATCCCGTTGCGCGTGCCGATCCCCGAGTGGGCGCGCTTCACGGACCCGCCCGACGACGTGTACTCCGTCGTCCCGGACGCGTGGCTCAGCGCGATCGCCAGCGCGTGCACCGTCGTCGGCACGTCGAACCCGCGCAGCTTCGCGACCACCGCCGCCGCGCCGAACGCCGACAGCAGCCCGTGCGGGTGGAAACCGCGTTCCAGCAGCGTCGGCGCGGCCAGGACACCGATCCGGGTGTACACCTCGTAGCCCGCGACGATCCCGGTGAGCACGTCCCGCATCGGCAGACCGAGTTCTTCGCCGACGGCCAGCGCCGCGGACACCACGCAGCTGCCGGGGTGCGACGAGCTCGCGCGGTGGGCGTCGTCGTACTCGAACCCGTGGCCGAAGGTCGCGTTCACGAACGCCGCGTCGGCCGCGCTCATCGCGTCGCCGGTCGCCGTCACGTGCGCGGTGCCCGGGACGCAGGCCGCGCGCGTCACGTCGAGGATCGCCCGGCTCCACGGCAACGCCGCGCAGCCGATCTGCACCGCGAGCTGGTCCTGCAGCAGCTGGCGCGCGCCGGCGAGGGCGTCGGCGGGGATGGTGGCGAAGGTCAGCCCGGTCACCAGGCGGGCCGCCGCTTCTTCGACCGGAGGGAGATTTCCCATGCTGTGCTTGCCTTTCAGAGAGAGGGGAGCCCGTAGGACTTGATTTCGACGTAGGCGTCGAAGCCTTCGAGACCGGCTTCGCGGCCGATCCCGCTGTTCTTGAAGCCGCCGATCGGGGCGGTGAAACCGACCGGGTTCCCGTTGACCTCGACGGTGCCGGTGCGGATCCGCCGCGCGACCGCCAGCGCGTGCTCCGGGTCGGCGGCGAACACCGAGCCGTTCAGCCCGTACTCGGAGTTGTTGGCGATCGCGACGGCCTCGTCCTCGGTGTCGAAAGTGTGCACGGTCAGCACCGGCCCGAAGATCTCCTCCTGGGCGATCTTCGCGTCCGGGTCGACGTCGGCGAACACCGTGGGCGCGACGTACCAGCCGGGGCCCTCGGGCCGTTCACCGCGGACGAGGACGGACGCACCGGACGCCTCGCCGTCGGCGATGTAGCCCTCGACGCGCTTGCGCTGGTTCTCGCTCACCATCGGGCCGATCTCGGTGGCCGGGTCGAACGGGTCACCGACCGGCATCGAGCGGACCAGCTCGGCCAGCCGGTCGTGCAGCTCGTCCCGCAGCGACCGGGCCACCACGATCCGGGTCTTGTTGCTGCACACCTGGCCGCTGTTGCGCAGCGACACGGCGCGGATCGCGGCGACGGCGGCGTCGAGGTCGGCGTCATCGAGCAGGACCGCGGCCGACTTGCCGCCCAGCTCCAGCGTCACGCGCCGCAGGTCGTGGCCGCACAGCGCGCCGATCCGCCGTCCCGCCGCGGTGGACCCGGTGAACGACACCTTGTCGACCCCGTGGTGGCGCACCAGGTACTCGCTGACCTCGCGCCGGGCCGGGACGATGTTCACGACCCCGGCCGGGAGCCCGGCCCGCTCCAGCAGGTGGCCGAGCAGGTAGGCGTCCAGCGGGGTTTCCGGCGACGGCTTCAGGACCATCGTGCAGCCCGCCAGCAGCGCCGGGGCGAGCTTGATCATGGTGATGAGCAGCGGCGCGTTCCACGGCACGATCGCCGCGACGACACCCACCGGTTCCCGCGTGACGAGCGCCTTGCCGGTCGCGGAGGCCCGCGTGTCCGTCCACGGGTATTCCGGTGCCAGGCCGAGGAAGGCGTCCAGCAGCAGCCGCGGGCCCATCGCCTGCATCTTCGCCGACAAGGTGATGGGGCACCCCATCTCCGTGCTGACCAGCCGGGCGATTTCGGCCTCGTGCGCGGCCAGCTCGCCGCTGAGCCGGCGGAGCACCGCCACGCGGTCTTCGAGCGGGAGGCGGGGCCACGGGCCGCGGTCGAACGCCTCGCGGGCCGCGGCCACGGCCGCGTCGATGTCCGCCTCGACGCCGTCGGGAACTCGGGCCACGACTTCCTCGGTGGCGGGGGAGATCACCGCCAGGTCCCCGTCCGACGCCGGCGGTACCCACCGGCCACCGACGAACAGCTTGTCGTACCGGCCTTGCCAGAGATCCATCGCACCGCTCCTTCGCGTTCTTGACCGACCCTACCGAAAATTATATAAAATATGTAGTGCGTATTCCCGGGAAGGCAGGCAGCATGCAGCACAAGCCGCTCGACGGCATCCGGATCCTGGAGATCGGGGGTTACATCGCGCTCCCGTTCGGCACCTCGATGCTGTGCGCGCTCGGCGCGGAGGTCGTCAAGGTCGAGAAACCCGTGGCGGGGGAGGACTTCCGCCGGCACCAGAACGACCGGAGCCCGTACTTCCGCCAGTACAACACCGGGAAGCGCAGCCTCTCGGTCGACCTCAAGAACCCCGAAGGCGTCGCGCTGGTGAAGGCGCTGGTGCCGCGGTTCGACGTGGTGCTGGAGAACCTGCGACCGGGCAAGCTCGCGGCGATGGGCCTCGGGCCGGAGGACTGCCGGGCGCTGCGCGCCGACGTGGTCTACGGCTCGGTGACGGGTTTCGGCTCCGGCGGCCCGCTGGCGAACCGGCCGGCCTACGACACGATCGGGCACGCCTTCGGCGGGTTGTACTCCCTGTTCAGCGACGACGGGCACCCGCAGCTCGCGGGCGGGCTCAGCGCCGACCTGGTGACGGGCCTGTGCACGGCGGCAGGCGTGCTGGCGGCGCTGGTCGGGCGGCTGAAGACCGGGCGGCCGCAGCGGCTGGAGACGTCCATCATGGAGGCGGTCAGCGTCCTCATCACCGACGGTGTCACGCAGGCCTTCGAGCTCGGCCACGATCCGAGCCGCACCAGCAGGCACCCGCAGGCGCAGAACTTCTGCGTGCCGACCGCCACCGGTGAGTACCTGGCCGTGCACCTGTCGTCGTCGCAGAAGTTCTGGACCTCGCTGTGCCGCGCGATGGACCGGATGGACCTCACCGAAGACCCGCGGTTCGCCGAATACCGGGCCCGCGAAGCGAACTATTTCGACCTGGTGCCGATCGTCGAAGCGGAGTTCGCCGCGAAACCGGAGAAGCACTGGCAGGAGGTCCTGATCGAAAACGACGTGCCGTTCGCGCCGGTGCTGTCCATGACCGGCTACACCGAGCACGAGCAGGTCGGGCACCTGGAGCTGGTCGAACGCCAGCCGGACGGGCTGGCCCTGCTGCGGCCGCCGTGGAAGTTCGACGGCACGCGCCCGGCCCGCGGCGGCCGGGCGCCGAAGGTGGGCGCGGACACCCGCGCGGTGGCCGGCGAGGTGCTGCCGGCCGGCCGGGTCGAAGAACTGCTCGCGTCCGGAGTGCTCTACGCGGACGAAACGTGAACGCCGCCGTGGCCGGACCGGGGCGCACCCGGCGGATCCCCGGCCCCGCGGATCGCCGCACCGCCCGTGACCATCACTCGCCGTCGGACCAGAGGCCGCGCTCCTCCAGCATCTTGATGACGCTGTCCGCGCCCTCCAGGATGTGCTGCTCGGCGATCGTCCTGGCCTTCCGCGCGTGACGGCCGCGCAGCGCCTGGACCAGCTCCGCGTGGTCGTTGCGGGTCGCGGTGACGTGCTCCTCGATCGAGGCGTAGAACCGGTTCGGCAGGTGCTTGACCACGGAGCTGAGCAGCATCGTCAGCCGGTGCGAGCCGGCCGCGAGGTTGATCCGGCGGTGGAACTCGTGCCCGAGCCGGGCGACGGTCTCCTGGTCACCGGCTTCGACGGCCTTCTCGAAGTCCTCGTTGATGGCCTCGAGCCGCTCGAGCTCGTCGGTCGTGATCTTCTTCGCCGCCCGCGCGGCCAGTTCCGACGAAAACTGCGCCTGCGCCCAGAAGAGATCACGGATGTCCTGCCGGGAAACCGGCGCGACGACGAATCCGCGCCGCGGCACCAGCTCGACGAAACCCTCGCTGCGCAGGGAAAGCAGCCCTTCGCGGACGGGCGTGTTGCTGACGCCCACCGCTTCGGCGATCGGCTCGGTGCGCAGGAACTCGCCCGGCTTGGCCTGGCCCGACATGATGAGTTCGCGCACGTAGGTGGCGACTTCCTCGGGCAGCTGCTGCCGGCCGTTGCCACCGCGGGGCCTGAACGGGTTGTCGGCCACCCGGCACCTCCTGAAATCGTTTGCCAACATCATATACAACGTTCTCCCGATGATGTGCGGAGGAAGAGCCGATGAAGCACGAGACGACCGGGCCGCTGGCGGGCGTGCGCGTGGTCGCGCTGGCCGGCATGGGGCCGACGCCGTTCGCGAGCATGCTGCTCGCGGACATGGGCGCGGAGGTGGTCCGGGTGACGCGGCCGGCGCACCGCCGCGGGCGGGCACTGGGCCAGACCGAGGGCCTGGCCCCCGAGCACGACCTCGCCAACCGCGGCGTGGATACGGTGGAGGCGGACCTGAAGAGCACCGCGGGGATCGCAACCGTGCTGCGGCTGGCCGACGCGGCGGACGTGTTCCTCGAAGGCTACCGGCCCGGCGTGGCCGAGCGGCTGGGCCTGGGCCCGGACGTGCTCCTGCGGCGCAACCCGGCCCTGGTGTACGCCCGGCTGACCGGTTACGGCCAGACGGGCCCGCTGGCCCGGCAGGCGGGGCACGACATCAACTACGTGGCCCAGTCGGGGGCACTGCACGCGATGGCCCGGGCCGGTGAGCCGCCGCGGCCGCCGGTCAACCTGCTGGGCGACTACGCGGGCGGCGCGCTGGTGGCGGCGTTCGGCGTCGTGTGCGCGATACTCGAAGCACGCGGTTCGGGCCGCGGCCAGGTGATCGACGCGGCGATGGTGGACGGAGTCGCGCTGCTGACGGCGAAGCTGCAGGGTCTGCGCGCGGCGGGCCGCTACGACGACGAGCCCGGCACGAACTACCTCGACTCCGGGGCGCCGTTCTACGACACCTACCGCTGCGCGGACGGCCGCTACCTCGCGGTGGGAGCACTGGAACCGGACTTCTACGCCGAGTTCCTGACCCGCCTGGGCACGGACACGAGCGGCTGGCCCGCGCAGGACGACCGCGCGGAGTGGCCGCGGCTGCGCGCGCTGATCGCGGCGGCGGTGTCGGCGAAAACACGCGACGAGTGGGCGGAGATCTACGCTGGCACGGACGCGTGCGTGACCCCGGTCCTGACGTTCGACGAAGCGGCCGAGCACCCGCACAACCGCGAGCGCGGGGTGTTCGCCCGGGTCGGCGGGGTGCTGCACCCGCGCCCGGCGCCCCGCCTGAGCCGCACCCCGGCGCGCGAGCCGCAGGCACCGGCCGGGGAGGTGCTGGACCCGGACCGGCTGGCCGGGGAATGGACGGCGCGCTCAGGCCGGCGGCGCTCGGCCTGAGACCCGGGCTCCGCCACTCGCCGACGACGCCACGGGGACCCGCGAACTCGCGCCTGATCGGCCGGCCTGCCGAAACCCCGCGCGACCCTGGCCGTGGTCCGCGGCGCGGCCGGAGTGCCGCGGACGGCTCGTTCGCGGGCAGCCTGCGCTCGGCGGGTCGGCTGTGTCGGGGGCGATTGTGGCGGTTCGGTGTCGCGCTTGGCGGGTCGGCTGTGTCGGGAGCGATCGTGGCGGGGGTTCGGTGCGACGCCCGGCGTCCGGCAGTGATCGTGGCGGGGTTCGGTGCCGCGCCCGGCGCCTGGCCGTGTCGGCAGCGACCGCGGCCGGGGTTCAGTGCCGCGCCCGGCGGGCCGTTTCCGAGGGCAGGGCACCGAACCGCTCCCGGTACTGCTGCGCGAACCGCCCGGGGTGGAAGAAGCCCCACGCCGCCGCGATCTCCGTGACCGAACGGGGGCCGCCCGCCAGCAGCTCGGCGTGCACCCGGTCCAGTCGCACCCCGCGCAGGTACGCGGTCGGGGACATGCCCACCACGTCGTGGAAGCCCGCCTGCAGCGCCCGCGCTCCGATGCCCGCCAGCGCCGCCAGGTCCGCCGTCGTGATCTCCTCCTCCGGGTGGCGGTCGATGTGGTCGACGATCTCCCGGATCTTCGAATGCCGCGTGTGCGCCGGCCGGCTGTGCAGGCTTTCGGTGAGCTGGCTCGGCACCGTCATCAGCAGCTGCGTCATCAACGCCGACTCCAGCTCGTGGCACGCCGCCGGGATCGTCGAGATCCCGCCTTCGCGGCTCAGCTCGGCGTACAGGAACCCCGCGGTCGCCACCAACGCCTGTCCCGTGCTCGACGCCAGCGGGAACGTCAGGTCGAACCGGATCTCCTCGCCGGCGGGGTGCCCGGTCAGCTTCGCCGCGTGCGCCTCCAGGAGGTCCTTCGGCAGCTTCACGTGGTACTGCCACGAATCCGCGCTCCAGCGCACCAGCACGGGCGCGCGCGGCACGAACGCCACGCCGGCCTCACCCGCCGCGAAGGTCCGGCGGACACCGTTCTGCTCCACCGTGCTTTCGCCGGTGACCGGCAGGTTGACGTGGTAGCACAGCCGCATCGGCGGGCCGACGATCGTGGTGTCCGCGCCGTAGGACATCCGGCCGATCGTCAGGCGGGGCGCGGGCGCGATGTCCAGCCGGAATTTCAGCTCGCCCTGGTCGGCGACGTGCACGTCGTGGCTCGCGAACGTCTTGGTGACCTGTTCGCGCGCGACGTCGAGGTCCGCGGTGCGGAAGCTGAGCGGCTGAGCCACCGTTCGAATATATCATATTTGACTCGGCGATGCCGTCACCTGCGGAAAGTGGACAGCCGGCTTCGCTGCACGGATGGTGGCGGCCGCCACCCCGGACTTACGGTCACCTTCGTCCAGTGACCTCCGGCACACCACCGAAAGCTGTGCGACATGACTGAACAAGCTCCGGTCCTCGACCGGATCCCCGTGGCCGGACCCTGTCCCCGGTGCGGCGCCGAAGAGCTGCACCGCTACCCCGTGGTGTCCGAAGGCGGCTGGTTCCAGGTCGTCAAGTGCCGGAACTGCCTGCTGTCGGTCGAGCGCGAACCGTGGTCGCGGCTCGGCCCGATCCAGCTGCTCTCCGACCTGCTGTAGCGAAGGGATCGACGATGATCGCAGTCGACGTCGGCGGCACGTTCACCGATGTGGTGGCCCTCCAGGACGGGCGCATCCGCACGGCGAAGGTCTCCACCGACTACACCGGGGTCCACGGGCCGGTCCTCAAGGGCGCCGCGACCCTCGGCGTCGAGGACGCCACCGTGTTCAACCACGCCAGCACCCACGGCCTCAACGCCGTGATCACCCGCCGGCTGCCCAAGATCGGCTTCCTGGCCACCGAAGGGCACCGCGACATCCTCGACATGGGACGGGTCTGGCGGCCCGCGTCGGCCATCCTCGACCCGCGCTGGCGGCGCAGCTTCGGCGACGCCGCCCGCCCGCTGGTCGAGCGCTACCTGCGCCGCGGCATCCGCGAGCGGATCACCGCCGGCGGCGGCGTCCTGTTCGAACTGGACGAGGAGCAGGCCCGCGCCGAACTCGAGGTGCTGCGGCGCTGCGACGTCTCCGGTGTCGCGATCTGCCTGCTCAACGCCTACGTCAACCCGGCGCACGAGCTGCGGCTGCGCGAGCTGGTCCGCGAGGTCGTCGGCGACGTCCCGTGCTCGGTCTCCAGCGAGGTCTCGCCGCTGGCGAAGGAGTACGCGCGGGCTTCGACCACGGTCGTGGACACCTTCATGAAGATCATCTACGCCGACTACACCGCCAAGCTCGAGAAGGGCCTCGCCGACCTCGGGTTCACCGGGCGGCTCAACTTCGCCGACTGCGCGGCGACGCTCGTCCCGGCCGGGCGGGCGATGGAGCAGCCGTTCCGGATCGTCTTCTCCGGCCCGGCCGCGGGCACCGTGGCGTGCGCGCACTTCGGCGCCCTCATCGGCGAGACCGACCTGCTCTGCGCCGACGTCGGCGGCACCTCGTGCGACATCAGTGTCGTCACGGCGGGGGAGCCGTTCGTCAACACGACGTTCGAGCTGGAGCACGACCTCGTGGTCAACGCGCTGGCCAACGACATCTCCAGCATCGGCGCCGGCGGCGGCAGCATCGTCGCGGTCGGGCCCGGTGGCGAGATCCAGGTCGGCCCGGACAGCGCCGGCGCGGCCCCCGGCCCGGCCTGCTACGGCCGGGGCGGCACCCGGCCGACCACCACCGACACCTGCCTGATGATCGGCATCCTCGACCCCGGCCGGTTCGCCGGCGGCGAGGTCGCCCTCGACCCGGAGCTGGCGAAGCAGGCTTTCGAGAACCTCGATTCGGAGTTCACGCTCGCCCAGCGCGTGCGCTACGCCTACGAGATGGCCGTGAACAACATGGCCGAAGGCGTCTTCAACATCGCCATCAAGAACGGTGTCGACCCGCGCGACTACAGCCTCGTCGCCTACGGCGCGGCCGGCCCGATGCTGCTGCCCGCGGTGCTCGGCACCGTGCACTGCAAGCAGGTGATCGTGCCGCCGAACCCCGGCCTGTTCTCGGCGCTCGGCCTGCTGTCGGCCGACCAGGTCTTCACGGTCAACCGCAGCGCCTACCTCGTGCTCACGCCGGACGCGGCCCCGCGGATCGGCGAGCTGTTCGCCGAAATGGAAGCCCGGCTGCGCGAACGCCTCGACCCGGGCACCCGGGTGACGCTGCACCGCAGCATGGACGCCCACCTGGTCGGGCAGAGCTGGGAGACGCCGTTCGTGCCGGTGCCGGACGGCGAGATCGACGAGGCCGCCATCGCCGCGATGATCGCGTCGTTCCACGACACCTACGAAGGCCGGTCGGGCAACCGCTTCGAGATGCTGCCCGTGGAAGGCGTGACCTTCCGCGTGCGGGCGGTGCTGGACACCCCGAAGGTGACCTACCCCGAGGTGCCCGGGCGCGGCGACGAGCCGCTCACGCCGGTCCGCACGACGGAGCTGCGCTACCTCGGCGAGGGCGAAAGCACCCAGGAGGCCGCCGTCTACGACCGCGCGGCGCTGCGCGCGGGCGACGTCCTCGACGGACCGGCCATCGTGGACGAAGGACTGTCCACCACGCACATCGGCGCCGGCCAGCGCGCGAGCGTCGGCCGCTACGGCGAACTCGTCATCCGGAGGAAGTGACCACCATGGACACTCGTCTGCGCGACCTCTCCGACGAGGACTTCGCCGCCGCGTACGGCGGTGACCGGTTCACCTCGGCGGTCATCCTGAACCGCCTGCGGTACGCGGTGGAGCACATGTCGACCGGCTTCATGCGGGAGGCGTTCTCGCCGATCATCCGCGACTGGTACGACTTCGCCTGCACGATCAGCGGCCCACCGTCGGCCGGGTACCCGATGGCGGTGGTGAGCAACAGCCTGGTCGTCTTCCTCGGCACGCTCGGCGACGCCGTGCGCAACACCGTCGAGGAGTACGGGCCGGAGAACCTCTCCCCGGGCGACGTGCTGATCTGCAACGACCCGTACCGCGGCGGCACGCACGTCAACGACGTGTGCTTCATCCGCCCGGTCTTCGCCGGCGGCGAGATCGTCTCGTTCGTCAACATGCGCGCCCACCAGCTCGACATGGGCGGCACCGTGCCCGGCGGCTTCTCCGCCACGAAGTCCAATGTGTACGAAAACGGCCTGGTCATCCCGCCGATGCTGCTGTGGGCCGGGGACGAGCCGGTGCGCTCGACGTTCAGCCTGATCTTCGACAACACCCGCTGGGGCGGCATGCTGCTGCCGGACTTCAAGAGCATCCACCAGCAGCTCAAGCTCGGCGAGCAGCTCGTGCTGGAGAACATCGGGCGCTACGGCCTCGACGCCTACCTCGGCACCCTCGCCTACGCCTGCGACACCTCGGCCGAGCGGATGCGCGAGGCCATCGCGCTGGTGCCGGACGGCGACTACACCGGCTCGGCGCTCATCGACGCCGACGGCCTGGACGACACCGTCGACTACACGGTGCGCGTCACCCTGCGCAAGCGCGGGCAGGACGTCGAAGTCGACCTGTCCGGCACGTCGGCGCAGGCGCGGACGTGCATCAACTGCGGCGTGCTCGACGCCAAGACCGCCGCCGGGGTGGCGCTGACGATGCTGCTGGACCCCGAGGTGCCGTTCACCTCGGGCACCTGGCGCACCATCGACCTGGCCGTGCCGCCCGGAACGCTGGTGTCGTCGCTGCCGCCGGACGGCGGGATCATGATGTTCTGGGAAGCGTCCGGCGCGGTCGTCTCGGCGATCTTCGACGCGCTCAACCCGGTGCTCGGCGCGAAGGGCGTCGCGGGCGACTACGGCTCGACGAACACGCACAACGCGTCCGGCCTGACCGCCGGCGGCACCCCCTGGACCAGCGCGACGCAGTGCGGTGGCGAGCACGGCCCGTGGGGCGCCACGAAGGAAGGCGACGGTGACAGCTACACCGTCCTGTTCTTCCTGAACAACCTCGACCCGGCGACCGAGACGATCGAGCACGACGCCCCGGTCGTCATGCTCCGCAAGGAACACGCGATCGACACCGGCGGGGCCGGCACGTTCCGCGGCGGCGCGGCGAACCTCAAGGACACGCTCTGGCTGGCCGACGCCAACCACTACCTTTCGCCGTTCCGGACGAAGGTGCCCAGTGGCGTGGGCGCCAACGGCGGCCAGGCCGGCCCGGCCGGGGCGATGTGGTTCTTCCCGCCCGGCGACCGCGAGCCGGGGCTGCTCGGCACCGGTAAGGACGTCTACGCGGCCAGCGTCCCCGTCGCGGGCGTGCTCGACCCGGAAACCAAGGCACTGGACCCGGAAAACGGCGTCTACCACTACTTCGCCAGCCGGCCGGTGTGGCAGACGAAGGCCGGCACGGTCCTGCGGTGCGTCACCAACGGCGGCGGTGGCTGGGGCGACCCGTTCGCCCGCGACCCGGCCAGGGTGCTCGCCGACGTCCGCAACGAGTACGTCAGCGTCGAGGCCGCCGCCCGCGACTACGGCGTCGTCGTCACCGGCGACCCGCACCACGACCCGGAAGGCCTGCGCGTCGACGAGCAGGCCACCGCGAAACTCCGGACGAAGAGGACAACGGAATGATTCCCGCCTTCGAGCACCGCACGCTGTTCTTCGCCTTCTGCACCTTCACCGGCGAACGCGAGACGTTCGACCGCTGGTACGACGAAGAGCACATCCCGCAGGTGATGGACACGACCGGCATGGTCGGCGCCCAGCGGTTCGTGGTCGCGGACACCAAGCCGCTGGCCGGCACCGAACCGGTCGACTTCGGGCACGCGGCCCTGTACGAACTGGACGGCAGCCCCGCGGGCTTCCGCGAAGAGGTCAAGCGGATGCTCATGTCCGGCGACATGGTGCTGCCGGAGTTCATGGTCCAGCCGTTCACGGCCCTGTTCCTGGAGCCGGTGAGCGAACCGCACCACAGCGACCGCTTCGCCGGGCTCACCGACCTCGACGACCGGCATCTCTGGCTGGTCTTCAGCGAGCGCCCGGAGCAGCCCGAAGCCTACGACAAGTGGTACGACGAGGAACACATCCCGCAGGTCCTGGCCGCGCCGGGGTTCGTGCGCGCGCAGCGGTTCGTCACCTCCGGCGTCAAGCCGCTGCCGGGTGTCGTGACGCCCGAAGTGAGCCACCTGGCGATCTACGAGACCATCGGGGACCTCGGCCCGATGCGCGAGGACGTCAAGCGGCAGCTGGTCTCCGGGGAGATGGTCCTGCCCGAGTTCATGAAGCTGCCGTTCGGCTCGATGTTCCTGCGGCCGGTGAGCCCGTTCTTCCCGGCGAAGGGAGCCGGCTCGTGATCGTCGCCGACGTGGTGGTGCCGCACCCGGACGAGGTGTTCGTGGCCGGGGAGTGGGTGGCCGCCGGAGACTCCGGCGAGGTCGTCTCGCCGGCCACCGGCCGCCCGGTCGCCGAGGTCGGGCTGCCGTCCGAGAAGCACGCCCTCGCCGCCGTCCAGGCCGCCCGCGACGCCCTGGCCACCTGGGCCGAACTGCCGGTGGCTCGCCGCGTCGAGATCTGCGGCCGGTTCTGCGCGGCGATGGAAGCCCGCCTGGACGACCTCGGGACCGTGTGGGCGGTCGAGTCCGGGATGCCGGTCCGCTACAGCCGCACCCTGCACAGGTTCGCCGCGGTCGCCGCTTGGCGGACGCTGCTGGAGTCCGCCGGGAACGTCCTGTGCGACGACTCCCGCGAGTCCGCGCTCGGCGCCATCGTGCTGCGGCGCGAGGCGGCGGGCGTGGTCGCGGCCGTCATCGCCTACAACGGCCCCCTGGTCACCGTCGCCAGCAAGGTCCTCCCGGCCCTGCTGGCCGGGTGCCCGGTGATCGTCAAGGCCGCGGTGGAATCGCAGCTGATCATGCGCATCGTCGCCGACTGCGCGGCCGGGGCCGGCTTCCCGGCGGGCGCGCTGAGCATCCTCTGCGGCGACGCGGAGCTCGGCCGGACGCTCACCGCGCACCCGGCCGTCGACATGGTGTCGCTGACCGGCGGCCGGATGGCCGCCCAGGCGATCATCGAGGCCACCCGGCACCGGTTCGCCCGCACCCACCTGGAGCTGGGCGGCAAGTCCCCGGCGCTGATCCTCGACGACGCCGACCCGGCCGTCGTGCTCAAGACGCTGGTCCCCGGCGCGACCAGCGGCGGCGGCCAGGTCTGCGCGGCACTGTCGCGGATCCTGGTGCCCGAGCGGCGCCACGACGAGTTCGTCGCGCTGCTCGAGCAGGCGTGGGAGGGCCTGGTCATCGGCGATCCGCTGGACCCGCGCACCCAGCTCGGGCCGCTGGCGTCGCCGGCGGTCGTCGAGCGCACCGAGGGCTTCCTCGCCCGTGCCGTCGCCGACGGCGCCCGCGTGGTGACCGGCGGCCGCCGCCCGGCCGGGTTCGACGGCGGCTGGTGGTTCGAGCCGACGCTCGTCACCGGCGTCGCCCGCGACTCCGACCTGGCGCAGAACGAGGTGTTCGGGCCGGTCACCGCCGTGCTGACGTACGCGGACCCCGAAGACGGGCTGCGGCTGGCCAACGACACGTCGTACGGGCTGTCCGCCAGCGTCTACACCGCCGACGAGGCGAAAGGCGTCGAGTACGCCCGCCGGATCCGGGCGGGCTCGGTCGCGGTCAACGCGTTCGGCCCGGCGCTCACCGCGCCCTTCGGCGGGGTGAAGGGGTCGGGCTGGGGCCGCGAGGCGGGCCCGGAAGGCATCCTCGAGTTCACCGAGCTGAAGCAGATCCTGCTCGGAGGCCGGCGATGACGTTCCCGTGGATCCTCGACGCCGCGCCGCGGCGCGACCGGGTCGCGCTCAGCTTCGACGCCCGGGTCCGGCTCACCTACGGCGAGCTGGACGAGCTGACCCTGCGCTACGCCCGCGCCCTGCGCGAACTCGGGCTGCGCAAGGGCGACCGGCTCGGCCTGCTGCTGTACAACGACCCCGAGTACGTGCCGCTGTACCTCGCGGCCGCGAGGCTCGGGCTGATCACCGTCCGGCTGAACTTCCGGCTCGCACCCGCCGAAGTGGAGTTCATCCTGGCCGACTCCGGAGCGTCGGTGGTCGTCGTGCACGGCAGCCTGGCCGGCCGCGTCGAGCCGGTGCCGGCGCGGACGTACGTGGTGCTGCCGGACACCGGCGTGGTGCCGGAGTGGGCGCGGCCGTTCGACGTCCTTCGCGGACACCGGCCGCTGTCCCGGGACCAGCTGCCGGAGCTGTCCGAACGGGACCCGATGAGCCTGCTCTACACCTCCGGCACCACCGGTTCGCCGAAGGGCGCGGTGTGGACGCACCGGAACACCGTCGCGGTGGCGACGGCCCAGGCCCTGCGGTGGCAGTTCGCCGAAGACACCGTCGCGCTCGTGCCCGGCCCGACCTACCACGCGGGCGGGTTCGAGGCGGTGATCGCGCCCGCGTTGCTGATGCACGGCCGCGGCGTCTTCCTGCCTTCGGGGAACTTCACGGTCGACCGGCTGCTCGCCGTGCTGCGTGCCGAGCGGGTGACCGATTGCCTGCTGTTCCCGTTCATGCTCGACGAACTCCTGCACAAGCCCGGCCTCGAGCTGCCGCCGCCGGTGCGGCGGCTGATCCTCGGCGGTGACACGCTGATGCCCTCGACCGCCCGGGAAGTCAAGCGGCGCTGGCCGGACGTCAAGCTCACCCAGGTCTACGGCCTCACCGAAGGCGGCGCGATCGCGACCACCCTGGAGGACGCGGACTTCCTGGCGCAGCCGAAGAGCATCGGCCGCCCGGTGCCGCTGGCGGAGGCGCGGGTGGTGGGCCCGCTCGGCGACGCGGCCGCGGTCGGCGAAGTGGGCGAGATCGAGGTACGCGGCCCGGCGGTGAGCGAGGGCTACTGGAACCGCCCGGAAGCGACGCGGGCGACGTTCCACGACGGCTGGTGCCGCACCGGCGACCTCGGCTACTTCAACGCGGACGGCTTCCTGCACCTCGCCGGCCGGGCGAAGGACATGATCCGCAGCGGCGGGGAGAACATCTACCCGGCCGAGGTCGAAAAGGTGCTGGCGACGCACCCGCGGGTGCGGGAAGCGGCGGTGGTCGCGGTCCCGGACGAGCGCTACAGCGAGGTCGGCTGCGCGATCGTCGTGCCGGAGCCGGGCGCCGCGCCGGACGACCTGGCGGCGTTCTGCCGGGCGCGGCTGGCCGGGTACAAGGTGCCGCGGTACTTCGTCTTCGTGACCGAGCTGCCGCGCAACGCCTCGGGAAAGATCCTGAAATTCCGGCTGCGCGAGGAATACGCGGCCATCGGTTCCGCGGAAAGGGCGGCGACATGAGCAAGCTGGTGCTGGTGAGCGGTGCGGCGGGCGGCGTCGGCTCGGCGACGGCCCGCCGCTTCGCCGCGGACGGCGCGAAGGTGGCCCTGACGGACATCGACGCGGACCGGCTGAAGGTAGTGGCGGACGAAGTCGGCGGGCTCGCCCTGCCCGCGGACGGCACCCGGCGCGACGAGGTCGCCGCGGTGGTCCGCCGGGCGGTCGCCGAGCTGGGCGGCCTGGACACGGTGATCGCGGCGCAGGGCGCGGCGGTGTCGGGCACCGCGAGCCCGAAGGCGGACGACGCCTGGTTCCGGGCGTTCGACGTCAACCTGCACGGCTCGTTCTACCTGGCGAGCGAGGCGCTGCCGCACCTGGTTCCGCGCCGCGGCTCGCTGGTGCTGTTCGCGTCGACGGCGGGCTTGCTCTCGGGGCCGCCGGGTACCGCCGGCTACAGCGCGGCGAAGGCGGGGGTGATCGGCCTGGTGCGCTGGCTGGCCCGCGACTTCGGGCCGCGGGGCGTGCGGGTCAACGGCGTCTGCCCCGGCTGGGTGCGCACCCCGCTGGGCGACGGCGCGATGCGGTACCTCGCCGAGCGGGAGGGCATCGCGGTCGAGGAGGCCTACCGCCGCGTGGCCGAGCACGTCCCGCTGCGGCGGGTGGCCGAGCCGGCGGAGATCGCCGCGGTGTGCGCGTTCCTGGCGTCGGCGGACGCGTCGATCGTGACCGGGCACGTCCTGGTCGCCGACGGCGGCGGCGCGGCGGTCGACCCGGCGACCACGCTGTTCGACCAGGGGTGATCGGGCCGGGACCTCGAGCGGGCGCGATCCGCGGGGGATGACAGCCTGGTGCCTCGTAGTATATATTTTATATTCAGCACCGGATGTCGAAGGAGATGCGATGAAGCCCTACCGCTCGATGCTTTTCGTCCCCGGGCACAAGGGATCCTGGGCGGACAAGGGTGTCGCGTCCGGGGCGGACGCCCTGATCCTCGATCTCGAGGACTCCGTTCCCGCCGCCGGGAAGGAGCAGGCCCGGGTCACGGTCGCCGAGACGATCGACCGGCTGCACGGCGCCCGGCCCGATCTGTGGGTGCGCGCCAATCCCGAGGTCAGCGGCCTGCTCGGCGCCGACCTCGAAGCAGTCGTCCGGCCGGGCCTGACCGGGCTGTTCCTCGCGAAGGTCTTCGACGCCCAGGAGATCGTCCGCCTCGACGCCGTCCTCACCCACATCGAGCAGCGGGACGGCCTCGAACCCGGAGCCGTGCGGCTGATCGTCTCCTACGAGACCGCGTCCTCGATGGCGCACTGCGAGGAAATCGCGGGCGCCAGCCCGCGAGTCGCTTCGCTGCTGGGGGCCACCGGGCCGAACGCCGACGTCGGCCGCGAGCTCGGGTTCGAGTTCACCCCGGCCGGCCTGGAGACGCTCTACCTGCGCAGCCGGCTCGTCCTCGCCGCCCGTGCGAACGGCCTGCACCACCCGGTCACCGGCGTCTGGCAGGACATCAAGGATCTCGACGGCTGTCGGCGGTTCTGCCTGGACAACCGCGCCCTCGGCTACCGCGGCCTGGTCGCCATCCACCCCTCGCACGTGGCGGTCGCCAACGAGGTGTTCTCGCCGACGCCGGAGCAGGTCGACCACGCGCGCCGGATGATCGCCGCCTTCCGGGCGGCCGAGGCCGCGGGCAGCGCCGCCGTCGACTTCGAGGGCCAGCACATCGACATCGCGCACGTGAAGACCGCCGAGGGCGTGATCGCGCTCGCCGACGCGATGGCCGTGCACGCCTGACCACCTCCACCGAGAAGGGAACCCCGCCATGCCAGGTCTGTACTTCGAAGAGTTCGAGCCCGGGATGGTCATCGACCACCCGACCCGCCGCACGGTCACCGAGGCCGACAACACGCTGTTCAGCGTCATGACGCTCAACCTCGCCCCGCTGCACCTGGACGCCGAGTACAGCAAGAACTCGATCTACGGGCAGCGGCTGGTCAACAGCCTGTTCATCCTCGGCCTGGTCTCCGGGGTCACCGTGCCGGAGACCACGCAGGGCACCACGCTCGGCAATCTCGGCTTCGAGCAGATCAAGTTCCCCAAGCCGGTGTTCCACGGCGACACGATCCACGTGCGCACCGAGATCGTCAGCAAGCGGGAGTCGAAGAGCCGCGGCGACTCCGGCATCGTCATGTTCCGCCACCTCGGGCTCAACCAGCGCGACGAGATCGTCTGCGACGCCCTGCGCGCGGGCCTGATGCTGAAGAAGCCGGTCGCGGCGCATGCCTGAGTTCGCCTGGGTACCGGACGACGCGGTCCGGCAACGCAGCAGGCTGCCGGCCGCCTTGCGGAAGTGGGGCATCGCCGACGTCACCGAGCTGAACGAGCGGGCCATCGCGGACCCCGAGTGGTTCTGGCGCGCGGTCGTCGAGGACCTGGACATCGGCTTCACGACGCCGTTCGAGCGCGTGCTCGACGAGTCCGCGGGCAAGCCGTTCCCGAAATGGTTCCCCGGCGGCCGGATCAACGTCGCCGACCTCGCCGTGCGCGGCGAACCCGGAAAACTCGCCGTGGTCTACGAAGGCGACTCCGGGCAGCGCCGGACGCTCACCTTCGCCGAGCTGGACGCGCAGGTGCGCCGGTTCGCCGCCAACCTGGCCGCGCTCGGGGTGTCCCGTGGTGACCGCGTCGTGCTGTTCATGCCCGTGGTGCCCGAAGCCGCCGTCGCGTTCCTGGCGGTCGCGAAGCTCGGCGCCATCTCGGTGCCCGCCTTCAGCGGCTACGCGGCCGACGCCCTGGCGACCCGATTGCAGGACTCCGAAGCCGTCGCGCTCATCACCGCCGACGGCACCACCCGGCGCGGCAAGGAGGTCCCGCTCAAGGCGACCGCCGACGCCGCGCTCGAGGACGCGCCGGACGTGCGCACGGTGGTCGTCGTCCGGCACCTGGGCACCGACGTGCCGATGCGGGCCGGCCGGGACGTCTACTTCGACGAACTCGGCGAAGCACCGCCGGTCGAGACCGCGCCGACCGAGTCGAACGACCCGCTGACGATCGTCTACACCTCGGGCACCACCGGCCGTCCCAAGGGGATCGTGCACTCACACGGCGGTTTCGCGGTGAAGACGGCGACCGACTTCGCATACGGCTTCGACACCCACGCCGACGACGTCGTCTGCTGGATCACGGACCTCGGCTGGCTGGTCGGCCCGATGCTCATCACCGGGCCGCTGCAGCTGGGCGCGACGATCGTCATGGCCGAAGGCCTGCCCACGCATCCCACGCCGGAGCGGCTGTGGGACGTCGCCGAGCGCAACGGCGTCACCGTGCAAGGCATCGCGCCGACGGCGGCCCGGGCACTGCGGGCGGCTTCGGAAACGCCGTCGCACACCCTGAGCACGCTGCGGTCGTTCGTCTCCACCGGCGAAGCCTGGGACGAGCCGACGTGGTGGTGGCTGTTCGACCAGGTCGGCAAGCGGCGCGTGCCGATCGTCAACTACAGCGGCGGCACCGAGGTCGGCGGCGGCATCCTGGTCGGCTACCCGTTCCTGCCCGCCGCGCCCGCGGCGTTCACCGGCGCCTTGCCCGGCGTCGACGCGGCCGTCCTGGACGACGACGGCAAGCCGGTGACCGGCGCGATCGGCGAGCTGGCCGTGCGGAACACGTTCCCCGGCATGACGCACGCGTTCTGGCACGACCGGGAGCGGTACCTGGAGACGTACTGGTCGCGCTTCGACGGCGTGTGGGTCCACGGCGATCTGGCCAGTGTGGACGCTGACGGCTCGTGGCTGATCCACGGTCGTTCCGACGACACGCTGAAGCTCGCCGGCCGCCGGGTCGGCCCGGCCGAGATCGAGGCCGCGCTGCTGCGCGACGAGCGGATCGCCGAAGCCGCGGTGATCGGCGCACCCGACGAACGTCGTGGCCAGCGCGCGGTCGCGTTCGTGGTGGTGAAGGGGTCAGTGGACCTCGACGATCTGCGCGCGACGGCGCTGGCGAACGCCGGGCGGTCGTTCGCCCCTGAAGTGCACGTCGTGGCGACGCTGCCGAAGACCAAGAACGGCAAGATCATGCGCCGCGCGATCCGGGCGCGGTTCACCGGATCCCCGGTGGGCGATCTGTCCTCTTTGGACCCGTCGACCCCGCTCGAGGCCATCCCCGAAGACCAGGAGAAACGATGACGGACACCGAAAGCACGGTCGAGATCGTCCGGAAGGCCACCCGCGAGCTGGCCCGCAAGTTCGACAACGACTACTGGCTGGACAAGGACCGCAAGCACGAATACCCGTGGGACTTCGTCAAGGCGTTCGCCGCCGGCGGCTGGCTCGGCGCGATGATCCCGGAGGAGTACGGCGGAATCGGCCTGGGCCTGCGGGAAGCCGCCGCGATGATGACGGAGATCTCGTCGTCGGGTGCCGGGATGAGCGGCGGCTCGGCCATCCACTTCTACGTCTTCCCGCCCGCGCCGGTCGTCAAGTACGGCTCGGAGGAGCTGAAGCGCGAGTTCCTGCCGCAGCTGGCGTCGGGCGAGCTGCTGATGGCGTTCGGTGTCACCGAGCCCGACGCGGGTGTCGACACGTCGCGGATCAAGACCAAGGCCGTCAAGGTGGACGGCGGCTGGAAGGTCAACGGCCAGAAGGTGTTCATCACCAACGCCCAGAACGCGCAGAAGATCCTCCTGCTGGCCCGGACCTCCCCGCGTCGCGAGGACAAGCCGTTGTGGGGCATGTCGTTGTTCCTGGCCGACATGGACCGCGCGCACATCGCGGTGCGGGAGATCGACAAGCTCGGCCGGGCGGCGATCGACACGAACGAGCTGTTCATCGACGACCTGTTCGTGCCCGAAGAGCGGCTCGTCGGTGAGGTGGACAAGGGGTTCTACTACCTGCTCGACGGGCTCAACCCCGAGCGCATCGTGGTCGGGCTCGAAGGTGTCGGCCTCGGCCGCGCGGCGCTGGAACTGGCCACCGAGTACGCGAAGAACCGCGTCGTGTTCGACCGGCCGATCGGGCAGAACCAGGCCGTGGCGCACCCGCTGGCCGACTCGTGGATCCGGCTGGAGGCGGCCGAGGGCATGGCGATGCGGGCGGCGGAGCTGTTCGACGCGGGACAGCCGTGCGGACCGGAAGCGGCGGCGGCGAAGTACCTCGGCGCGGAGGCCGGGTTCGAGGCGTGCGATCGCGCGTTCTCGACCCTGGGTGGTTACGCGTACGCGAAGGAGTACCACATCGAACGGCTGTGGCGAGAGGTCCGGTTGCTGCGCAACGCGCCGTTCTCGCAGGAGATGGTGCGCAACTACGTGTCGCAGCAGGTCCTCGGTCTGCCGCGGTCCTACTGATTCCGCAAGGCGGCGGCCAGGGCGGCGAGGACCACGACCAGGAGCGCGACCACGGCGTAGCCGGGCAGCCAGTACGCGGCCACCGCCGCCACGGCGAGCACTCCGGTGCCGATCGCGCGGGGGCGCCAGCCGGTTCCGGTCTCCACGCGGAAGTAGATCGTCTGGGACAGCAGGTAGATCGCGGGCCCGGCGAGCGCCAGGGCACCGCCGACGCCGGCGCGCGCGTCGTGGACGTGCGCGAGGACCAGCTCGATCCCCGCCGCGAACGTGACCAGCCCGGTCAGGACGCCGTAGAGGACGTTCATCCCGATGTGGACCGACCGGACCGGGTCTTCGGCGGCTTCCGTGTGCTGTTCGACCTGTTCCTCGGAGCGTCCGAAGTAGACCGCCCACAGGCCGACCAGCGACGCGAAGCCGCCGACGGCCACCAGCACCGTGAGGACCTCCGGGGTGTGTTCGGAGAGCACCCGGCCCAGCGCCAGGACCGTCTCGCCGAGCAGGATGATGAGGAACAGCCGCATCCGCTCCAGCATGTGCCGGGCGTCGAACTCGATCCGCTCGGTGGCGGTCGTCCGGCCCGGGAAAGGGTGCGCGGTCCAGGTACCGGCCAGGTCGACCAGCGCCGCGGCGGCCCACCACCACAGCCGGGTTTCGGGGTCGGCGGCGGCGCCGACGACCCACAGCGGCGTGGACACGGCGAACCAGAGCAGCACGCGGGCGAAGTGCCGGCGCAGTTCCGCGTCCGGTGCGGCGAGCGCCGCGTAACCGCCGGGGCCGACGAGCGCGACCAGCATCGGGACCGCGAACAGCCACGGGCCCCCGGCGAACGCACGCGTGATGCCCGCGTTCATGAACAGGCCGAGGCCCATCACCACGACCGTGATCACCCGGGTCGCGCCGCGCTCGACGTCGAGCAGGGTGACTTCGAAGGACGTGAACGTCCAGACGCCGCACACCGCGACCAGCGCCACCAGCGTCTCGGCGGCGCCCCGCCGGCCCAGGTGGGCGAGCAGGTGGTGGGTCAGCTGGCCGACCGCGAAGACGAAGACGAGGTCGAAGAAGAGTTCGAGCGGAGCGACCTCGCGCCGGACGTTCGGAGTGGTCACGCTCAGCCCGCGGCGTCCAGCCGCACGGTGGACCCGGCCGCCGCCGGGGCGAGCATCGGCTCCAGCGAGCTCGGCTGGCTCCGGTACTTGGCCCGGTAGGCGGCGTCGACCTCGGTGTTCGCCGACGGCTCGGGCGTGAGGGTCACGTCGGTCTCGACGCCGTTCGCCCGGATCCGCGCGGCCCGGTTCTTCATCGCATTGCGGTACCAGCCGCCTTCGGAACCGTAGGCGGAGCGGATGTACAGCTCGTCACCCACACGGACGACCCAGATCGGTGTCCAGCGGCGGGCGGTGCCGTCCTCCCGCAGGCTCGTGATGTGCAGCTCCGGCGTCGAGCCGAGGCGGTCGAGCACGTCATTGTCCCAGGTCATGGCGTTCCTTTTCGGGGGCGATCTCGGTCGCGGTCCAGCTCGCCAGCAGCTGCAGGGCCTCCGCGGACGGCGAGCCCGGCTCCGCGGTGTAGCCGATCAGGGTGAGCCCCGCGGCGCTCGTGACCTCCAGGGCCTCGAAGCGCAGCGTCAGCTCGCCGACCACCGGGTGGCGGAACCGCTTGGTCCCGCGCCGGTGGGCGACCACGTCGTGGGCGGCCCAGCGCGTGCGGAATTCGTCGCTGCGGGTCGCCAGGTCGCCGACCAGGCCGGTGACCGCTTTCGAGTACGGCGAGCGCGCCGCTTCGACGTGCAGCAGCGCCACCGAGTCGTCGGCGGCCTTCGCCCAGTCGGGGAAGAGCTCGTCCGCCCGGCCGTCCAGGAAGATGAACCGCGCCAGGTTCGGCGCGCCGGTCGCGCGGGCGAAGACGTCGCCGTAGAGCACCCGGCCGAGCGCGTTCGCGGCGACGATGTCGAGGTGCCCGTTCTGGACGATCGCCGGGGCGGTCACCATCGAGTCCAGGAGCGCCTGGACGCTCTCCGGCACCGACGGCCGCGCCCGGGTGGGCCGCTTGCGCCGGGTGGCCGCGCGCGCCAGGTCGAACAGGTGCGCCGTCTCGACGTCGTCGAGCTGCAGGGCGGTGGCGATCGCGTGCAGGACCTCGTCGGAGACGCCGGCGACGTGCCCGCGCTCGATCTGGACGTAGTACTCGGCGCTCACGCCGGCCAGGCTCGCGACTTCCTCGCGGCGCAGGCCCGCCACCCTCCGGCGGCCACCGGCGACGAGCCCGGCTTGCTCAGGAGTGATCTTCGCGCGGCGCGTCATCAGGAACTCCCTGATGTCCTTGGCGATCTCCATGACCCGAGCCTAAGCCCGCTCCGGGCGTCGATGCAGGGGCTGGCGGTACCCCCGATAGGCGGCCTCTGCCACGCGCACGTGAACCGCCGCAGGGTGGAAGGCGAACCACCACCGACGACACAAGGAGTGACCGTGGAGGCCATCACCTTCCCCAACGGCCCGATCACCATGGCCGGGAACCTCTACCTGCCCGAGGGTTTCGACCCGAAGGGCAGCTACGCCGCGATCGTCACCGTTCACCCCGGCGGGGGAGTGAAGGAGCAGACCGCGGGCCTGTACGCGAGCAAGCTGGCCGAGCGGGGTTTCGTGGCCCTCGCCTACGACGCGTCCTACCAGGGCGACAGCGGCGGCGAGCCGCACTTCCTGGAAGACCCGGCGGCCCGCGTCGAAGACGTCCGCGCCGCGGTGGATCACCTGCAGACGCTGGACTACGTCGACTCGGGGCGCATCGGCGTCCTCGGCATCTGCGCCGGCAGCGGGTACGCGGTCAGCGCGACCATGACCGACCACCGGATCAAGGCCCTCACCACGGTCAGCGCCGTCAACATCGGCAGCGCGTACCGCAAGGGCTGGTTCGGCACCGACGCCGACTCCGCCGCGGTGCCCACCCTCGAAGCCGCCGCCCAGCAGCGCACGGCCGAGGCCGGGGGCGCCGACGCCGCGTATATCCCGTACGTGCCCGCGGAAACCGACGAGAACACCCCGCGCGACATGGTCGAGGCGCACGACTACTACCTGACGCCGCGCGCGCAGCACCCCAACGCGCAGAACAAGAAGCTGTTCACCAAGAGCATCTCGCGGATCTTCGCGTTCGACGCCTTCCACCTGGTGGAGGACCTGCTGACGCAGCCGGTCCTGATGGTCGCGGGCAGCGAGGCGGGGTCGTTGTGGCACACCACCGAGCTGCACGCGAAGGTGCGTTCGCCGAAGAAGCTCGTGGTCGTCGACGGCGGCACCCACATGGACTTCTACGACGTGCCGCAGTACGTGAAGCGGGCCGTCGAGGAGGCAGTGCCGTTCTTCACCGAGAATCTGTCCGAATAAAATATATTATTTGCTAGGCTGGGTGGCATGGACTTCAGGAAGCTGGTCAGCGAGCGCTGGAGCTGCCGGGCGTACCTGCCCGACCAGGTGCCGGACGACGTCATGCGCGAGATGTTCGAGATCGCGCAGCAGACGGCCTCCTGGTGCAACACCCAGCCCTGGCAGGTCCACGTGACGAAGGGCGACGCGACCCGGCGGTTCGCCGAGAGCCTGACCGAGTACGTGAAGACCCACGAAGAGGCGCCGGACCTGGGCATGCCGAGCGGCTACCACGGCGTCTACCGGGATCGGCGGCGGCCGCCGGGTACGCGCTCTACGCCAGCCTGGGAATCCGGAAGGAGGACTGGGACGCCCGCGTGCGGCAACGGCTGAAGAACTTCGAGTTCTTCGGAGCGCCCCACGTGGCGATCGTGACTACGGACCGCGACCAGGGAACGTACGGCGCGATCGACTGCGGTGGCTACGTCGCGAACCTGCTCCTGGCGGCCCGGTCACTCGGTGTGGCCACGATTCCCCAGGCAGCCATCGCGATGTACGCCGGCCACGTGCGGCGCCACTTCGGGCTCCCGGACGACCGGCTGGTCGTGTGCGCGGTGTCCTTCGGCTACGCCGACACATCCCACCCGGTCAACCGGTTCCGCACGACAAGGGCGGCAGTGGACGACACCGTCGTCATGGTCGGCGGCTGACAAGCCGGGCCCCGGCGTGCCGGGGGGACGTGGATCTCGTGGGTGGCCCGCGGCCCGAGAAGGGCCGGACCAAGACGCCTGCGGGCACGAGGTCCGTTGCCCTACCGCCGGGCATCGCGGTGCGCTACGAAGAGCCGATGGACAGCCACCGCGAGCCGTTCGCCATGTGCACGCCGGAGGAGCATCCGGGCGCGGGGGAGCGGCGGCCGCCGGTCCTGCCGACGTTCACCGGGTACGGCCCGAACTTGCTCGTCAGGAACCCGAGCACCTCGGGCAGTCTGCCACCGATCGCGCGCCGGGCGTCGGCACCCGGCGCGTACGCCGAAACCACCGGCGTGCCGTCCGGCAGGGTCGAGCGGTCGACGCTGAACTTGCCGATCGCGATCGTCGTCAGGTAGCTCGCGACCGGGTTCGGCTCGGTCCAGGTGCCGGGCGGGCCCTCGCGGCCGTTCGAGATCACCTTCCACCCCCGCGGGACGTGCCCGTCGACCAGGTGTCCGGCCTGCCTGGCGGTGACTTGACTGCGTTAACCGGAGAGTTCTTGGCTCGAGTCCAAGCGGGGTAGCAAAGGCGCTAAAGACCACGCCCGCAACGGCGCCGGAGCTTCAGGCATCCGCGCAACACGTAGGCGCTGCTGTGCAACGCGAAGAGGGCATCCGCGTCAGCGTGGGTGAAGGGGCGCAGTCGCAGACGAGCGGTGTCCAGCGTCGGGTGCCGACCGTTCTATCGGGATCTATCACGCTTCCGGCTGAGTCAGCTGCGCTCATCCGCGATCGACACTCCGACACTCGCGGAGGTACCAACTGACCACGGGATCGGTCGAGCCACGCCGGACGGTTCGGCCGGCCAGATACGCCCTTCTGCCTTGCTGATGGTGCCGCCGCCTGACTGGCGACCATCGTGCTTGTCGGCCCATCCGGTCTTCGCCGCCTGCGTGGCGATCGCGGCCATGGCGGGCGCGCCGACGTGGCTGGCCCTGGTCCTCCTGCCGGCCGCGGTGGTCGTGCACACGATCGGCGAACTCTGGCAGGCGGCGGGCGGCTTCGAACTGTCGTTCACACTGCACGCGGTCCGCCAGTACCAAGGGCTCTTCGGGAGGGGACTGGGGCTCGGCGTGACGCTGGGGCCGGCGGTGCTGATCGCGCTGTGCATCACCTGGGCACTCCGGGCTGGACCGGGGGCGTCTTCGCCCCGACCGGCCTGGCTGTTCCCGCGGTGGTCCGCTGGGCCGAGCGTGACCGGTCGCGGCAGGCTGCGTCGAGCGCAGGCCGCGTGACCGGTTTGCTGGTGGGGCAGGGGTTGTCGCCGCGCTGCCGGATACTCCGAGACGGTGTCCCGCTGGGTGGTCGGCGGCTGCCGTGGCCGAGCCGGTCAGGCTGAATTTGCGGGCCGGCCCGGCTCGCCGGTGGCGGGTCGTGCTGCTCGGATCGCTGCGCGGCGAGAAAGGGGCGGGTCACCGGGATGTTCTCTCCGCGGTCCGGCGCGGCCGCGCGGCGGCGAGGTTGCGGGAGCGGCGCAGCATCTCCTCGACCCGCCGGGTCAGCTTGGGTACGTCCGCGCCGGGGTCGGACAGTTCGGGCAGCAGGGCTGCGTAGTCGGCGACCAGGCGCCGGTAGCCGCGCGCGAAGCTGCTCTCGGCCGTGCGTGTTCCGCGGGTGTAGCGGGTGTCCAGGTCGATGATCTCCTGGGCCAGGACCGCGGCCGCGGCGGCGAGCTTCGCGTGGGCGTCGTCGGCGGCGTCGCGCCGTTCGCGGCGGGCTACGGCGGTGCGCGCGGCGCGGCGCCCGGCCAGGTACAGGGCCGCCGCGCCGAGCAGGACCGCCGTCACCGCGGTCACGGCGACCAGGTAGCGCGGCAGCGAGGGGCTGACCGTGCGCGCCCCGTCGGGCACGGTGCCCGCCTTCACCAGCAGGTCGTAGTTGACGACCGTGACCTTCAGCGCGTCGAGCGGCCGGTCGGTGAAGCCGTCGACGCCGTTGCCGATCAGCTGCTCGGACACGAACGACTTGCCGAAGGTGCCGGCGTCGTCGCCGGGCAACCGCGAGCAGCCGTACTTCTCGTAGTCGTCGCCGTCGCGGCTGAGCATCAGCGCGAGCGTGCCGTCCGCGGCGTTCCCGAGACCCGAACAGGCGGCCGAGAGGTCCGCGCCGGGCTCGAGGAAGGCGACGACGAGCCGCCGGTTGCCCACGACGCGTTCGGCGGCCGCCTGGTCGAGCCGGATCCCGGGCGCCGCGTACACCGACGACGTCCGCAGCTGGCGGGCGACCGGGCCGTCGAAGGCGCCCGCCGACCACACCGCCCAGCCCGCCAGCGCCAGGCAGGCCAGCACCGCGCCGCCGAACGCGGTGCCGAAGAACCGGATCGCCCGACTCACACCAGCCTCCCCTGCAGGTACATCGCAGGCCGGTAGTCGGGCCGGCCCAGCAGCTTTGCTGTGGTGTCCAGTTCGGCCTCCGCCGCGTCGAGCAGGCCGCGGACGTGCTTGTCCGGCAGGCGTTCCCCGAACGCCTCGCGGGCGGCCGTCAGCTGCGTGATGCCGCGGGTGAGGGAAGCGGCGGACGGCCCGTCGGTGAGCCCGGAGACCTCGACGGCGAGCGCCGTCAACCCGGCCAGCCTGCCGGGCACGGCCGACCGGCCCGGGAGCGCGCGGCGGCCGGGACGCAGCACGGCCCGCGCCGAGAGGACAAGGAAGCCCAGCGCGCAGGCGGCGAAAATCCAGGGCAGCGCGGGCAGCGCCACCCGCAGCGGGTCGAACGGCGTGTACGGCAACGGCCGGTCGAAGAGCCCGGCGTACCGGATGGCCGTGACGCGGTCGAGGTAGGCCCCGAGCACGTTGCCTTGCGGGTAAGCGTACCGGCTGAGGCGATCGGCGAACTGGCCGTAGAAGCTGGCCGTCGCGACCTCGGCGAACTCCGCCGCCGCGGGGCCGTCGTACTCGATCCACGAGCCGTAGAGCACGACGACCGGCCGGCCGGGGAACGCCGCCGCGAGCGCCGGGCCGTAGTGCACCAGGGGCTGCCCGGCCGGCTGTTGCGGCAGCGCGACGTAGAGCGGCTGGGTGCCGCCGAACGCGGGCGTGCTCCCGGGGAAGTCCGTCAGCGACGCGCCGGGCGCGGTGTAGTGGCCGGCACGCCGCAGTTCACCGGTCACGGTGGCGAGCTCGGCCGGGGTGGGGTCGCGCCGGGCGAGCGCGGGCGGGTCGGCGGGGGAGGGTTGGTGGTTCAGCGCGGCGATCAGCGTCGTCAGCGGGCCGGTGACGTCGCCGGTGGCGAACTGGCGCTGCCACTCGCTCGCCCGGTCGGCGCTCGCCTGGTAGGCGCCGCCGGTGACCTCGGTGCCGAGCACCCGGACGGTCGCGGCGTCGACCTGCCGCAGACGGTCGCGCGCGTCCTCGGCGAGGCCCGGCGGGGCGACGAGGATCCGCACGTCCGCGGTCCCGATCGCGGCTCGCACCGGCCGCTCGTCCCAGGTGGCGATCGAGCCGGGCAGCCGGACGACGGGGTTCGTCTTGACCATCGCCGTCAGCTGTTGGGCCGTGGGCACGGTGGCCCCACTCAGCTCCCCGGCGCTGCCTTCGGGGATCGAGTCGGCCGCGGCCGGCGCCTGGGCGTAGCTGACCTGCGCGCTCTGCCGCTGCGCAAGGATGAACGCCACGAGCACCGCCACCGCGACGGCCAGGAGGATCCACCGTGGCCAGGGGCCGCGCAGCCGCTCAGCCACCGGTCACCGCCCGCCACCGGGTGTCGGCGCGGTGCGCGCAGTCGCGGGCGGCCCGGGCCGCCCGCACCCCGCCGTGCCCCGCGGCCAGGGTCTCGGCCCTGGCCAGCAGCTGCTCGGCTTCGGCGTCCCGGCCACCGGCCGCGTCCCGGCTCACGGCGGCGCTGCCGATCGCCGCCCGAGCGGCCGACCAGGCCACGCGCCGCCGCAGCGCGCGGTCGCGCCACCAGGGCACCGCCACGGCAGTGCTCCCCGCGACGACGACCACCACGGCGCCGACCACCCAGACCCACCCCATCGCCCGACCGCTCCTCCCGAGTCCACTCCGGAGCGATCATTCTGACCCGCGGTGCACCGGCGCGTGCCGACGTTGCAGGTTCGTGTCCTGTGACGCGCCCGCACTGACGAGCGGCTTCGTTCGGCACTACGGTCCGTCAAGTCGGCTCGCGACTTCACGTGGCTGGTCGAAGGTCTGAGGCGCCACGCGTCCGCTATGACGCTGTGAGCAGGGATGCCTTCGGCCGCGCCGGGTCGGTGGCACCCCGATCAGCGCGGGTTTTGACGGTAGTCGGACGGGAGAGTGCGGAGCTTCGCGGCGATCCGGGCCAGCGCCTCGCGATCGGCCTTGTCGAGGGGATCGAGTACGAGCTCCCGTACCGTCCGCAGGTGGATCGGGGCCGCTGCGGCGAGGACCTCGTAGCCGGGGCCGGTAAGCGTGGCCAGGGTGTAACGGCCGTCCGTGGGGTCCGGTGCGCGGGTCACCCAGCCTCGGTTTTCGAGTCGTTTGACGACGTTCGACAGCCGGGACAGCGAGCCGTTGGTCAGGTAGGCCAGCTCGCTCATGCGGATCGTGCGCGCGGGCGCCTCAGAGATCTGGCTCAGTGTCATATATTCGAACAACGTCAGGCCGGCTTCCTGGTGCAGTGGAGCTTCGAGGCGCCCGGGCATCAGCAGAGCCATCGAGATGAGCCCGGTCCAGGCGTCCTTTTCCGCTGCATCGAGCCAGCGAGGCTCCGGATCTGTGGCCACCGGCGCACTGTACCGCGCGCATTTGACTTCACGTTTGAAGTGCTGCACAGTGGAGTTACTTCAAGCGTGAAGTCATAAGGAGTGTGTGATGACGGTTTCCCTGATCAACCCCGACGGCCACGTCCGGGTTCCGCTCTACCACCACGTGGCGGTGGCGACGGGCTCCGAGCAGGTCCACGTGGCCGGACAGGTGGCCTGGGACGAGAACGGCACACTGGTCGCGCCCGGCGACCTGGCCGGGCAGGTCGTGCAGGTGTACCGCAACGTGGCGAAGTCACTGGCCGCCGCGGGGGCGACGTTCGCCGACGTCGTCCGCTTCACCTGGTACGCGGCGGGCTGGAAGCGGGAGATGTACGACGCGTTCAACGCCGGCGTCGAGCAGGCGGCGAAGGAGTTGGACATCACCGCGCCGCCAGCGTCGCTGATCGGCGTCGAAATTCTCTTCGAGCCGGGGATCCTGGTCGAAGCCGAGGTCACTGCCGTCATCGGCTGACCGGACCGCCGGGCGCCCCACCGGGGTGAAGGAGCCGCGAAGGGCAGCGAGCACCCGGACGCAGGCGACCGTGCCGGGCAAGCGGTGGGTGCGGGCCGGGCCCGCATCCACCGCAGGGCTCGGTGGGTGGTGGAAGTCGTTGCTGGAGCCGATGTTCGTTGGGACAAGGCCGTCAGCTCGGGCAGGCTGCAGAACTCCGGCGATCTGCGCAGGCGGGTCAGCGAAGCCGGAGCACCCGGCCACCACGCGAGTCCGGTACGACGGGAAGTACACCGACGACAACGGCAAACCGTACCTGGACGACGAGATCTGTACCGGCACCGACAACGGCAGGCCGGTCAAGCGCTGCGTCCAGATCAAGACCGTCAAGGGCCTGCGTGGTCTGGCCCGGACATGCGCGACGGGGCCGAGCAGCTCAACGGCCGGAAGAACGGCTCAGACGAGAAGTGCCCGCCGGGTTTCGAGCGCGTCCTGGTGATCGGACTGGAGCCCTCCGTCGGGCCGGGAATGATGTATGGGGGCATCCGTCCCGCCGTGGAGGCATTCCTCAAAGACAAGAGGAGCCAGCAAGCCCGCCAGAATCTCTGCGGTCCCAACGGGACCGACCTCGTCGACCGGCTGGTGATCGTCAACGCCGCCGGAACCCGCGAGTGGACCGACCTGGGCAAGACCCTCGGGACCCCCTGCTGACCCGACGCCGACGCAGGATCCGCCGCACCTTCCACGTCCGCACGTCACCGCCGGCCCTCTAGTTGTACTGGCCTGTGAGGTCGGGGACGCGGCTGGCCGGTGGGTGGCCCGCGTGTGCGGTGTCGCCGCGGTGGTGGTTGTAGGTGTGCAGCCAGTGTGGCAGGGCTTGGCGTCGTTGGGTTTCGGTGCGGTCGAGCTGGGCGTAGGCCCTTTCCTTCAGCAGGTGCGGTTGAACCGCTCCACCTTGCCATTGGTCTGCGGGCGGTAGGGCCGGGTGCGTTTCGGGTCGATCGCCGCGTCGCGCAGCGTGTCGCGCCACAGACGTGAGCGGTAGCAGGCGCCGTTGTCGGTCAGCACTGTTCGGACAGTGATGCCGCAGCCGGCGAAGAATGCCTGGCTCGGGGCCAGAACGCGACCGCGGTCCCCGGGTCTCATCGGCCAGGATTTCGGTGTAGGCCAGGCGGGAGTGATCGTCCACGGCGTTGTGCGGGTAGGCATAGCCGTGGCCACGTTGACCGCTGTTGCGGCGCCCGGCGGCGTGCACCGTGGAGAGGCTCAGGCCGAGCAGGTAGGCGGTCCGCGTCGGTCCCCACCGGCCGGGACTGGGTGCGCGGCGGCTGGACCGGGCGGCCAATTCGGGTTCGCCGAGGTCGCGGTTGCGGCCGGCCCATCGGGCGGCGGCGCAGACCGACATCTGGAACGGTTCCGCGGCCCGTCGTAGCGGCCGGCCGTCCTCGACGACGCAGCGGGCCAGGCGGAGTCTGCCAGTCGGGGTGAGGGGTGCGTTAGCGTGGGTCACGAGGGCCTCGAGGACAGCCGGTGCGGATGCCGCAATCCACACCGAACCCGGAGGCCCTCCCGCACACCACCATCATCCGATCACGTGTCACCACGATCGCGACCTGCCCGGGCAGAAGGGCTCCAGACCGGCGCGGCACATCCGGAACGGTCGACGCCCTGGCCCTCAGTGCGGACGGCCGGACCTGGCCGCCGGGGCATGCACGGCGCGTTGCGGCTGTTCAGCGTTCGCCGCCGCGCTTGGCGAGGGGCCGCCGAAGACTGGACCAGCTGCGCAGCGGTGGGCCGCTTACGTGATCTGGGAACGGAAAGTGCCGTGCGCCGGCGAGCGCACGGCACTTTCCGGAACGGGCCGGTCAGGGATGCGTCCGGAACGCGTCCACGATCAGGTAGCTGCCGTTCTTCATCGTGCCGGTGATGGTGTGCACGCCGGGCTGGAGGCCGGAGATGCTCGCTACCGTCGACTGGTAGATCCGTTCCGGCGTCACGAAGCTGATCGTGTGGTATGCCGCGCCGTCGAGGGTCAGGTCGACGTCTCCTTCGTCGGTGTTGGTTTCGGAGATGATGTCGATGCCGGTGCCGTAGAAGGTGAGGCTCCACGAGTCGCCGATGTTCTGGGTGGCCCAGATGTCGTCGAGGTAGGACCCGCCACCGCCGGCCGCGGCGCCGCGCCAGATCCAGCCGGTCGGCGGGTTTCCGGTGTTGGTGTAGACGACGCCGGAGGTGTCGTTGAGCTGCTCGGCTTCCTTGGTCTTGGCCAGGTGCAGCGTCACGTCGGCTTGGCCGCGGCGCACGGCCAGCGTGATCGGGGCGCCCGGGGCCAGTTTGTTGTAGGCGAACCAGAACGTGTTGCGGTCGTCGGTGACTTCCGTTCCGTTGATCGCGGTGATGTCGTCACCGGAGACCAGGCCGTTCTGGGCGGCGTAGCTGGCCTGCGGCACGGTCGGCAGGTACAGGCCGTACGGCTTGGTCAGGCCCAGCGACGACTGCACGGCGAGCGACGGGATGTTGGTCGCGGTGGCGCCCATCAGCATTTCCGGCTGGACGATCAGCCCGTTGCCGGGTGTGCCGCCGGAACCGGGGCCGTACGGGAAGACTGCCTTGGGCGGCAGCGCCGCGCCGCGGGCGCCGAAGCCGGTCATCGGGAAGCCCTGGTAGCCGAGGCCGGCGGCGGGGGAGTCGGCGGCGACCGTGAAGTCGTAGCTGCCGAGCGGGTCGGCGGCGGTGAACTTGGGGTCGGCGACGAGCGAATGGGTGTCCATGCCGGCCCGGACCCACGCCGACTGCCCGTTGATCCTGGCACCGTCGGCGGAGAGCGCTTCGTTGCCGCTGCCGTCGGGGTTGACGTACACCGGGTAGCCGCTGTTCCAGAACAAGTTCTTGTCGATGCCGTACTTGGCGGTGGCCGGGTTGTTCAGGACGTTGTTGTACGCCTGCGGTCCGAGGGTGATGTTGTGCTCGATCACGTCGCCGCAGTCGGAGTGGCTGACCTGCTCGTACACCGAGCCGTCCACCAGCAGGTTGTTGCGCACGGTGCGGTCGTAGCCGTCGCGCAGCTTGATGCCGCCCTTGAGGATCAGGTTGTCCAGCAAGCGGAAGTTCGACGAGCCGTCGTCCAGGTCGATCGCCCAGTCGCCGCCGTGCCAGAACCGGTTGTGCCGGATGGTGATCGGGGTGACGACGTCGAGCTTCATCATCTTCTCGGCTTGCGCGTCGGTCAGCGCGGTGCCGGTGGACCCGTCGAAACTCGTGCCGGGGGCGAGGCTGTTGTTGCCGGAGGAGGCCCAGAACCGGCCCCGGCCCCAGACGTTGATCGAGCCGTTGTCGCCGGTTTCCTCGACGCAGTCGAAGAGGTCGTTGTTCTTGATGTCGTGCCCGCCCCAGGTGCCGTCCTCGATGTTGAGGCAGGCGCGCGGGCTGTCGGAGATGGTGTTGCCGTCCACCGTCACGTCGGCGCTCATCGAGATGTTGACGCCGGAGGACTGCTTTTCGAAGCGGCCCATGTCCTTCATGACGTTGTTCCGCACGAGGATGTCGCGGGGATAGTCATCGGTCTTCGGACCGGCCGCGGTGTCGGTGACGGCGACGTTCTCGAAGTAGTTGCCGGAGTAGTCGCGCACCGCGCCGGGCGAGCCGACGATCTGGACGTCGGAGGCGCCATCGGCGTCGAACCTGTTGTCGCTGACGGTGTCCTGCCGGTTGTAGCCGTCCAGGAAGACGCCGTTGCCGCCGAGCTGGTCGAAGAACGAGCCGGAGACGGACACGTCCGCCGCGTTCTTCAGCCGCACCGCGCCCTTGCGGACCACGGACCAGTCGCCCTTGGCGATGCTTTCGAAGGTGCTGTCGAACAGCGTGCGGTGCGTCTGGGTGAAGTGCAGGCCGCGGATCGCGATGTCGTGGACCGGGTCAGTCGCCGAATTTCCGGTCAGGGTGAGCAGCTGGTCCTGCTCGGCGGTTTCCACGGTCGCGGCGGAAAGATCGGTGCCGTCCGGCGGGTAGTAGAGCAGCTCGCCGGTCTTGCGGTCGTAGAACCACTCGCCGGGTGCGTCCAGTTCCTCCTTGACGTTTTCGGCCATCGCCGGCCCGACCCGGCCGGGCCCGTCGCCCTTGGCCAGCCCGCAGTCCTGGGGCCGGTTGTTGTCGCCGACGTAGTGCAGGTCGAGCCCGTCGCCGGTGCGTCCGCTGACCGTGAACGAGACCGAGCCCCAATCGCCGCAGTGCATCGCGCGGACCAGCGCGGTCGACGGGACGGACCACTTGGCGGATTCCTCGTTCAGGCGGGCCAGCGAGGTCGAGCCCTGGAGCCGGGCGGCGTTCGGGTCGTAGTTCGGATAGCGGGCCAGGATCTGGCGCTGCCCATTGACGAACAGGCCGTCGAAGTCCAGCCCGGACGGGACGGTCGCGGTCATGACCTTGCTGCCGGGCGCGGAGGGCTGCCACTTCGGTCGCAGCGCCCGGCCTCCGCTGATCGTCACCGGCGCCGAGCTGGCGGGCTCCCAGGTGACGGTGTGGCCGTCGCGGCCGGAGTCCTGCGGGCCGAACGCCAGCGGCGTGTCGAGGTAGTAGGTGCCGCCGGCCAGCTTCACGACGATGTCGCGGTTCTTGCCGACGCCGGTGCCGAGGAGGTGCCGGACCCGCTGCTGTGCCTGAGGAAGCGAACAAGGCTGCGGCTGAGAGCACGGGTTGCCGGGCGGCGCGTCCGCGCCCGGAGCGGCGTACACCGCCATCGGCGGCGGTCCGCTCGCCACGGCGGGTGGGGCGACAGCGAGTGTCCCTCCCAGCACGGCGACAGCTGACACGACGATGCACCGAAGGCGGCGGTTCGGCATCAGGTCCTCCTTGACCAGGCATCCACAGACGTCCCCAACACATCCAGGACATCCGATGTCTGGGGAGACTATGCAGGAGGCGGGAACGGTCGTCAAGGAGCGTCGCGAGAGCGCTCCAGCGGCTCTCTGTGAGGGCTGATGTGCAAAAATAGAAACGTGACCGTGCTGCACGGGTTAGCTCTCGACCGCTGGGCGTGGCCGCTTCGCGCGGCAGCGGAGGCCCCCGGTACATCCGATCTATTCGCGTTCGACGGTGCGAGCGCCCCGAGAATCGGCGGCTGGAGCCGGACTCGTAGGCCGCACGGACCAAGCCCCGCGCAGCGGCGGTGAACCCGCGCAATGCCGTCTGAACCTGACCGCGCCAGTTCCGCCAAGCAACTCACCTGGCGGCCCGCCGGGTGACGGGGCCGCCGGGCCGCGGAAGTCGGCTCTCGCTTGAGGCATCCTGCCGGGTCCGGCCGTCGCGGAATCTGGGGAAGGTCACCCGCGAGGAGCTGGCGCTGTCGCTCGCCGACCGTTCTCCGGCGGCCACGGACTTCGCCACGCGGTACCGACGGCGTCGGCGCGGCCAAGGCATTCATCCGCGAGCTACAGCCACATCGCTGAGCTGCGACACCACCTCACCGACTTCCTGAACCGCAGCCGGTCCGACGATCCCGTCTAGCCACCGGATGGGTACGCAGGCCTGGCAGAAGAGGGCGCTGGCGCCGATTCGGCCTGACGGGTGGACCGCGCTCGTCACGGGGCGGCACTCGGCAGCGGAGCGCCGAATGGGCCTCAGGTCACGATCGGCGAACTCGCGCGCTCCGGCCGTCCGAGCACGGCAAGCGCATCCTCGGGGAGGCCGCGGATGAGGAGGCGCCAGCTGGTGAGGTGCTGGTCGGACAGGACGGTTCGTGGCCGGCGTGGTCTTCGTGGTCGCGGAGGTAGTCGTTGGTGAAGGGCAGCCACCTCCCGGCACCTCGTGAATCATGCCGCAGTCGGCGATCCGGTGCGAGGTGGCAGTTGATCGTGTTCCGGGCGATCACGGCAGGAAAAGCTGGTTTCACTTGCTGTCGTTCCGGGGCTGCTGGTGGGACCCACGGCGTGCCGACGCGCGGGTACCGGATGCGGGCGCGGAAGCACCCCTGACGACCCGGAGTGCCGGCTGTTCGCCGCCCTGCACGTCGTCGACGGGAAGATCGCCGAGCTCACCGGATTCGACGCCACCGGCGTCTCCTCGGAGCTGTCGGCATCCGGGCCGTGTCGCCGCGGGCCGCTCACCGGCGGTGGTGCGGGTATTCCGGTGAGCGGTGCTGGAAGGACAGGATCGCGGGGTTCCGGATCACGCCGTCACGGATCTCGACGGCGCGCCGGAGGGTCTCGTGTTCGTCCCATGTGGAGTGTCCGGAAAGGACTGCCCGTAAGTGGGGGAGCAGGGCTTCGCTGATTTCCCAGGTTGCCGAGTTCCACAGGTAGGACGGGCTGTGGTCGACGGCGTAGTAGGTGATGCCGTTGCCGAGGGGGAAGATCGGCCGGGTGAACGTGGTGGGCCGGGCCCAGCTGAAGCCCATGCCTTCGTCGCAGGAGACGTCGACGATGAGGCTGCCGGGGGTGAACGCGGCGAGGTCGTCTTCGATCAGGAAGGTCAGTGGCGCGTCGGTGTCCTGCAGCACGCAGCTGACGACGATGTCGTGCGTGGCGAGGAACCCGGCCAGCGGCACCCGGCCATGCTCGGTCAGGGCGTGGCGCTGAGCCCGCGAGCGGTGAGCACGTCGACGTCGTGGATCCCGTGGGCGTTCAGCGCGGTCACCGAGCCGCGCGCGGTCGCGCCGAAGCCGATCACCACCGCGCGCAGCCGGCGGCCGTAGTCGCCGGTCGACCCGTTCAGCTGCAGCGCGTGCAGCACCGAGCAGTAGCCGGCCAGCTCGTTGTTCTTGTGGAACACGTGCAGGCCGAACGAGCCGTCACGCCGCCAGTGGTTCATCGCCTCGAAGGCGATCACGGTCAGCCGCCGGTCGATGGCCAGCTGGGTCAGCTCGGTGTCCTGCACGCAGTGCGGCCAGCCCCACAGCACCTGACCGGGCCGCAGCTCGGCAACGTCCTCCCGCAGGGGCTTGGCCAGCAGGACGACGTCGCACTCGGCGATGATCTGCGCGCGTGCGCAGTCCCGCGACGGCGCCAGCCAGCCGCTCGTCGGGCACGCCGAAGGGTTCGCCGTAGCCGTGTTCGAGGTAGATCGTTTCGCGGAGATCGGCGTCGATCCGGTCGAAGTCGTGCGGGTGGACCGGCAGCCGCCGTTCGTTCTCTTTGCGGGAACGCCCGATGACGCCGAGGCTGAGCTGGTGCACGGTGGCCCCTTTGCTAGAACCCCGTTCTGACACACCCGGTGCGGTCGTCGTGTACGCTGGGCAATGTCCGAGAGCATTTCGTGCGCGAGTAGTCAAGCCTGCGCCGTCCTCGGCCCCAATCCGGCCGGTAGCCCCAGCCGGGGACGGGAGCGCCGACATGCCGTCGGTCCCGAGCACCACCCCATCCACCCCATCCACCGCACCTCGCCTGCGGCTGAAACCGGCCGGGCCCGCAACCGGCAACGCCGACGGAGCGTGGTGGCCCCGCACCCGTGACTTGTCCGCCGAGCTGCCCGCGCTGCTCGCGGCGATGACCGCCCGCCTGGGGCGGATCGACCGGGTCACCTACCACCTCGCGGACTGGCCGGTACCGGCCCGGCGGCTCACCGTCGACGACGGCGCGGTCCGGCTCGAAGGCTTCCGGTCCCAGCAGGGCGGGACCCTGACGGTGGTCGGCTGGGACCGGCACCGGCTGACCCTGCTGGTCGTCGCGCCGGACACCGATTCCGACGTCGCGCAACACGCCCTCACCGCCGCCGCGGTGCCCGAATCCGCCACGGGCGGCGACGTACCGCTTCGCGCCTGATTCACGCCGTCCACGGACGGCACCGGAAAGGACCTCCGATGATCACTTCCACATTGGGCACTTCGTTGTTCAGCCATCCCGAAGCCGGGCAACCACGGCCCGGAGCACTCGCCACGCCGCAGGACGCCCGGTACGGGAGCTTGTTCCTGCCGCCGGTGTACACCCCGGCACCGTCGTCCGACATCGCCCGGACAGCGACGCCGTCGTCGCACCAGCGGACCAGGCGACAGACTTCGCCGTCATGACCAGGACCGAGGTGAAGCCCCGCACCGTCGACACGGGAACGAGCGGCACGGCCGGAATCGCCTGCGCGGCTTGCCCGCACGGCCAGGACTCCCATGACGTGATCGCACGCCGCTACTGCACGGCCGCTGTGGCGGGTGGCTTCCACCGCGGATGCGTTTGCGTCGGCGGGAACGGCGAACCGATGGAGGACAGATCATGACCACGGATGCCGCCTTTGTCTCCCGGTACGACGTGCGGGTCAAGCAGGTGCGGGACGTCCTGAAGGACAACACGGAATTGCCCGACGACGCCTGCCAGGCGCACGCGGTGCGGCTCCTGCACACCATGGACGCCATTCCCGAACGAATGCGGTGAACAAGCTCGGGACTGCCTGACGCCGGGGGACCGTTACCGGTCGGTGCCTGCATCACTGCGACACCGACCGGCTGACAGTGTTCCCCGGAGTCCGTCACTTGTGGACGGATCAATCGGCGACCATCGGGGCTGGGCGGGTCTTCCGGCCGCTTTGGCCGGTATCCGGGATGCTCTTCGGCCGGCAGGTCGACGGCGTGGCCGTCATGGAACACGTCGGAGGCCGGCTCGCGCGCGAGGCGGACCAGCTCACCTGCGCTGCGTCGGCTGGCCTGGATGTCGCGGCCGGCGGCAGCTACCGGAAGTTCGCCGTGCTCGCCGACACCGAGACGCTCGGCCTGCTGCACCATGAGCCGCGCCTGGCGCGTCCGATGTGGACGGTCCTGGTGCTCACCCGCCTGGCGGGCCGGAACGCGGGAGCGGTGGTGGCTCCGCGATGCCGTCGGCCGGTTCGAGGCCGAGAACGGCGAGCAGCAAGGCGCAGTCCTCGGCGTCGTTCGCCGCCGATGCCACCACGCGGGCACCGTGGTAGCGCTGGTCGCGCGTGAGGTCGAAGCCGGTCTCGGGCAGTGGTGGTGCCGTGGGGCGCCTCATCGGCGCGGGCGTCGGGAAGTCGCGGTGGTCATCGGTCCTCCGCCGGTATCGGCTGCTTCCGGTGGCACCGCCGGGGGGCGGGACGCACGTCTGCTGCTGACGCGGCGTCAGCGCAGCCGGACTTTCCATGGTAGCGCCAACGGCGGCGGAGTGGGTCGATCACGGTGGACGGAGACGAACGGGGGCACCGCGTCGGTGACCAGCTTCATCCCCTCCCGTGCGTGGGTCGCGGCCGTATGTCCCTTCGTCGTCTCGGACAACTCGGGGCGGTACATGAGCCGGACGTATGCGGTGTGCTCGCGGGAGAACCTCACCCGTCGGCACTGCCGCCACCACGCCGGTGGTGCCAGCCTGTCAGCCGGACTTGACCGGCTCTCAGAGTCGTGCGGCGGAGCGTCGTACGGCCGATTACCGTCGGGAGCTAGACCGGCGGCGTCCCGGCGACCTTTCCGGAAGCACGTGGACGCCGTCGAGCGCGGCCAGGCGACCGGCGCGTGCCCGGGCGACCACGCGCGGCACCGCCGACGCTGGCGCTGCTGGCCGAGCACGAACATTCGGAGCCCGAGCTGATCCTCGCCGGCCCGGAACGAGCAGTGACCATCACCACCCGGAAAGATCCGGGTCCAGCTGAGATCGTCGTCCGTTGCTGCGCGTTTCCGGTCCCCACCGTCGTGAAACGGTCTGGTGGCGCGGTTCGGTAGGCGGACCGCGGGCGTGGCTCGACCGGCGGTGAGGGCGAACACTCCCGGCACGTCCTCCGACCACGCAGGGAGCCGCATGACGACGGTGGAATATGGCTACGCCACGGTGCCCGGCGGGCCGGTGCGCTACACGGAGCAGGGCACCGGCCCGGCCGTGCTGCTGCACCAGACCCCGCGCTCGCCCGACGAATTCGGCGAACTCCGGCCGTTGCTGGCCGTGGACCACCGGGTGATCGCCTTCGACACGCCGGGGTTCGGCAACAGCACGCCGCTACCCGGTCCGCAGCACATCGGGGACTACGCCCGGGGCGTGCTCGCGGCGCTCGACACGCTCGGGGTGGATCGCGCGGCCGTGGTCGGTCACCACACCGGCGGCGTGGTGGCGGTCGAGCTGGCGGCCGCGGCGCCCGACCGTGTCACGGCCGTGGTCCTGTCGTCCAGGCCGTGGGCGGCCGCGGGCTACCCTGCGTCGCACGTGGATGGTCCGGGTGTCGACGACGCCGCTCGTGACCCGGGTGGCGGCCATCGGTTCGCGTGGTGGGAGCAGCGGCGCCCGTACTACCCGAAAGCGGCGACTGGCCTGCTCGCCCGGTTCGTCCCGGACGCCTTGGCCCCTGGTGTCGATCCGCGTGGAGGTCACCTGGCGTGCGCGCGGTACGAGAGGGAACAGCGGATCGGGCAGGTGCGTGCACCCGTTCTGCTCCTCGGCGCGGGAGCCGACCCGTTCGCTTTGCCGGCTCTGGAGCGTCTGGGGCGAAATCTGGTCTCGGCAGCCGCTGTTGAGCGGGCCGTCATCGACGGTGGCGCGGTCGCGCTCATGGAGGACAAGGCCGATGAGGTCGCGGCCGTGGTGCTGCCGTTCCTGCGCGGGTTCGTCCGATGAACCCGGGCAGGTCGGCGCGCCGTCGGAGTCCCGCGGTCGCGGTCGCCGTGCTGCTTTGCACCGCCGCGGCCGGGTGCGGGGTGGCCACGGGTTCCCCGGACACGCTCTACATGTCCCTGAACACCGATCCCGCGACCTTCGACCCGGCCCTGGCCAAGGGCGGCGACGACTACACCGTGGCCCGCATGCTGTTCGACACCCTGGTGCGCAAGGACCAGGGCAACTCCCTGGCACCCGGCATCGCGTCTCGCTGGACGGCCGAAGACGCGGCGCACTACACCTTCACGATCCGGCCGGGACTGTCCTGTTCGGACGGCAGCCCGATCACTCCCTCGGTGGTCGCGGCGTCGCTGAACCGGTTCGTCGCCCCGAAGACCGGCTCGACCGCCCGGACGCTCGCGCTCGGCACGGCGAAGGCGACGTTCACCGCCGACGACGGCACACACACGGTGCGCGCCACCCTGACCAAGCCGTGGGCCGACTTCCTGACCGGGTTGTCCCTGCCGCAAGCGGGGATCGTCTGCCCGGCCGGGCTGGCCGACCTCCCGGGCCTCACCGCGGGCTCGGTGGCGGGCGCGTTTTCCGGCCCGTACACCTTGACGTCGTCCCAGCCCGCCGTGAGCTATGACCTGACGCTGCGCGCGGACTACACGGCGTGGCCGCGATTCAAGAGACCGCTGGAGGGGCGTCCCGCCCGCCACGTCACCTTCACCCCGATCGGCAACTATTCCACCATCGCCACCCAGTTGCTGGCCGGTGGCCTGGACGTGGGCACCATCGGCGACGAAAGCGCCAACCGCTTCGACGGCAACACCGCCTTCACCGCGTCCACCGCCGACAACATCACCACCTACCTGACGTTCAACGAGCGGCCGGGCACGGCCTTCGCCGGCCGGCAGGACCTGCGCGTCGCTGTCGGCCAGGCACTCGACGCGACGATTTTCAGCGACGTGATCAGCGGCCGGCGCGGCAGCACGACGAAATCCGTCGGCGCCGCGAAAGTGCTGTGCGCCAACACCGACGCGTCCTTGCTGGTCAAGCCCGACCTCGCGGCCGCTCGCCGGAAACTCAGCGGTCTGCACCTCACCGTCGCGGGCACGAACCTGCTCCAGGGCGGCAACGACTACGTCGCCGAGGCCCTGCGCAACGCCGGGGCGGTGGTCACGCTCGCGTCGGTCGACAACGCCACCTGGAGCACGATGACCGCCGGCGGTACCAGCTGGGACATCAACGTCCAAGCCGACAACAACCTGATGGGCACGCTGACCTCGTCGCTGCTGCGCGTCATGGGCCCGGTGACCGAAAAGGGCGGCCGCAACAAGACCGGTGACGTCGACGACGGGGGATACGCGGATCTCACCGGCGCGATGAGCCAGGTCGACCGCGTCGCGCAGTGCAGCAGGCTCCAGTCCGCCCAGGCGTCGTTCCTGCGGCGGGTCGACGCGATCCCGCTGGCCACGCTGCCCTCGACGACCTTCGCCGTCCGCGGCGTCAGCGTCCGGCAGTTCGACGACTACCTCGACCCCGCCACTCTCCGCATCACCGCCCAGCCGGAAGGCCGCTCATCATGACCGTTGCTCTCGATCGGCCGGCCCGCGCGGCCGGAGCCGGCTCGATCTGGCCGAAGTTCGCGTTGCGGCGGATGGCCGGCCTCGCCGCCATCTTCCTCGCGCTGCTCGTCGTCTCGTTCCTGATCGTGCAGCTGATCCCCGGCGACCCGGCCACGGCACTGGCGGGCGCCGACGCGGGACCGCAGGAGATCGCCCTGGTGCGTCATCAGCTCGGGCTGGACCAGCCGCTGTGGCACCAGTTCGCGAGCTACACCGGCAACGTTCTTTCCGGGCACTTGGGCACGTCGTTCATGTACCGGCAGCCGGTGGCGACCATCGTCTTCAACCGGCTGCCCTTCACCGCCACGATCGCGCTGACCGGCATCGTCGTGGTCCTGCTCGTCGCGATTCCGCTCGGCATGCTGATCGGGGTGCTGACCCGCGGCGGCCGCCGCAGGGGGCTGGACACGACCTTCGGGATGACCACCGGGTTCCTCGACTCGGTCCCGGGCTACATCATGGCGTCGTTCCTGGTCGTCGTGTTCGCCCGGGGGATCGGCCTGGTCCACCTGTTCCCGCCCGCGTACACCCCACGCTACGGCGTGAGCTCGTTCGTCCTGCCCGTCGCGGCGATCGTGCTCGGGCCGATCTGCACGGTCGCCCGTGTGGTGCGCCGTGAGACGGCCGTCGTCCTCGAAACCGACTACATGCGCACCGCTCGCGGGTGGCGGCTGCCCGCGCTGCGGCGACACCTCCGCTGGGCGCTGCCGAACCTGCTCACGACCACACTCACCCTGAGCGGCCTGGTGCTGACCGGCATGATCGGCGGCGCGATGATCATCGAGTCCGTCTTCGCGCTGCCGGGCCTCGGCAGCGGCATCATCAAGGCGATCCTCGACCGCGACTACCCGGTCATCCAGGGCATGGTGCTCGTCATCGGCATGATCACCGCGCTGGTCAACCTCCTGGTCGACGTCGTGCTCGGCCTCATCGACCGCCGCACCCTCGGAGGTTCGCATGTCGCGGTGTGAGCGCAACCGCACTGCGCAAGCGGGGCTGGCGATCGGCCTGATCCTGCTCGCCCTGGTCCTCGTGGTCGCCGTCGCCGCTCCGGTTCTGTTCTCCGCCCAGGCCGACGTCCTGGGGCCGCGATTCGCGTCGCCGTCCGGCGAGCACCTGCTCGGGACGGACGCAGCCGGGCACGACGTGTTGCTGCGCAGCCTGGTCGCCGCCCGGCTCACGGTGCTCATGACCGCCGCGGCCACGGCCGTCGCGGTCGTGCTCGGAGTCTTCGCGGGCACCGGCGTCTGGCTCCTGCGGCCACGCGGCCGGGAGCTGAGCCTGCGGGTGATCGACGCGATGGTCGCCTTCCCCGGGCTGCTGCTGGCCCTGGTCGTGGCCGCCGTGCTGGGCGCGGGCGCCGGCTCGGCGGTGGTGGCGATCGGCGTCGCCGGTATCCCGTACTTCGCGCGTCTGACGGCGAACCTGGCCGCGCGCATCTCCCAGCAGGAGTACGTGTCCACCGCCCGGCTGCTCGGGGTCGGCCCGCTGCGCGTCGCCGTGCGGCACATGCTGCCCAACATGGCCGAGCCCCTGCTGGTACTGGCCGCGTCCACGTTCGCCACCACGCTCACTGCCATCTCGGCCCTGTCCTTCGTCGGCCTGGGTGTCCAGGCACCGGCCTACGACTGGGGGAAGCTGCTCAACGAGGCCCTGCCGTCGTTGCTGGCGGGCCGGCCGGCCCAGCTGGCCGGTCCCGCCGTGCTCATCGTGCTGGCCGGGCTGGGCGCGGTGCTGATCGGCGACGGGCTGGCAGCCCGGGCCAACCCCCGCGCCGCGGCGTCACGGGCCCGCGCGAGCGCTTCGGCCGCAGCGGCGGCACCGGCGGGCGACTTCCTCGTCGAGGTCCGGGACCTGCGGATCAGCGCCGGTGACCGGGAGTTGGTGAAAGGCATCTCCTTCGACGTCCGCGACGGCGAGGTCGTCGGGATCGTCGGGGAAAGCGGATCGGGCAAGACGCTGACCGCGATGGCGCTCGCGCAGTTGCTCCCGGACGGGCTCTCGGCGAAGGCCGCGCGGCTGTCCTTGGCCGATCTCGACCTGGCGGTCCCGGTCGCGCCGGCCCGCATGGCCGAGGCGGTGAGCCTCGTCTACCAGGACCCGGGATCGACGTTCAACCCCGCTTTGCGGATGGGCACCCAGCTCACCGAGGTGCTGCGGGTGCACCGGCGAACGGGGGCGCGCGCCGCCCGGGAGCGGATCATCGACGCCCTCCGCGCGGTCCGGCTCACCGAGCCCGAACGCCGGATGCGGCAGCACCCGCACGAACTCTCGGGCGGGATGCGGCAGCGGGCGATGATCGCGACGTCGCTGGCGACGCAGCCGCGGCTGCTGATCGCCGACGAGCCCACGACCGCCCTGGACGTCACCGTCCAAGCGGAAATCCTGCGTGAGCTCCGTCGACTGAACCGCCGCGAGGGGATGGCGATCCTCGTGATCTCCCACGACATCGGCGTCGTCCGCGCACTGTGCGACCGCGTCGTGGTGATGTACCACGGCGAGGTCGTGGAGGAGGTCGCCGCCGCCGATCTGACGGTCGACGGGGTCGGGCAGCCGTACACCAAGGCGTTGCTCGAAGCGACTCCCGAACTCGACCATCCGGTGAAGGAGCCTGTCCATGACTGACGAGCAGTGCGCGGTCCGGATCCGTGACCTCGAAGTGAGCTACGGATCGGGGACCGCGGCGGCCCGCATCCTGCACGGCGTCTCGCTCGACGTCGCGGCCGGCCACACCGTCGGCATCGTCGGGGAGTCCGGCTCGGGCAAGTCCACCCTGGCCCGGACGGTGGTGGGCTCGCTGCGGCCGACGGCGGGCAGCGTGCACATCCGTGGCGTCGACGTGCACGCCGTCCGTGGTACGCGGCGGAAGGTGCTGCGCCGCGCGGTCCAGCTGATCCCGCAGGATCCCTATTCTTCGCTGGATCCGCGCCGGACGATCGGCGAGGCACTCGCCGAGGCGCTCGACCCACGCCGCGCGAACGTCAAGCGCCACCGCGACGACATCGCGCACTGGCTGGAGACCGTCAGCTTGCCCGCGGAGACGATGGCGAAGTACCCGCACGAATGTTCAGGCGGCCAGCGGCAGCGGGTGGCGATCGCGCGCGGGCTGATGCTGCGGCCCGAGGTGGTGATCGCCGACGAGATCACCAGTGCACTCGACGTCTCCGTCCAGGCCGGGATCCTCGACCTGATCGCCCGCCTGCGCGCCGAGCTCGGGCTGACCATGCTGTTCATCTCGCACAACCTCGCCGTCGTGCGGCAGGTGAGTGACGAAGTGGTCGTGCTCTACCACGGCGAAGTCGTGGAACAGGGACCGGCCGCGCAGCTCTACGCCGCGCCGTCGCACGCCTACACGCGCAAACTGCTGGACTCGGTGCCGGGCGCGCCCGGCTTCGACATCGAACCACTGGACATCGAGGCGGGGACCGACCTCGCGGAACGGAGTGCGCGATGACGCGGACCGTCTTCACCGGAGCGACCCTCATCGACGGCGGTTCGGACGCCGCGGTGCCGGACGCGGCGGTCGTGGTCGAGGACGGCGTGTTCACCTACGCCGGCCCGGCGGCGGCCCGCCCGTCCGTTCCGGACGAGCGGGTCGTCGACCTGAGTGGCCGCACCGTGCTGCCGGGCTTCTTCGACTGCCACGTCCACTTCCTGATGGACAGCAACGCCGACTTCCGCGGCAAGATGCTCACCAACCGGCCGGTCGTCAACGTCTTCGAGCGGGCCCGGCGCATGCGCGACACGCTGCACGCGGGGGTGACGACCGCCCGGGATCTCGGCGGAATCGAGGCAGGCTACCGGGACGCGGTGGAGCAGGGACTCATCGACGGCCCTCGGCTGCACGTCGCGCTGCGGTTGATGAGCCACACCGGAGGGCACGCCGACTTCCGGCTGCCGAGCGGGTTCGACCCGTCGCGATTGCTGGGGCCGTTCAGCGAGATCGTGGACAACCCGGACGAGGTGCGCGCCGCTGCGCGCAGGCTGATGGCCGAAGGCGCGGACGTGATCAAGGTGTGCGCGACCGGCGGGGTCAACAGCCCGAGCGACCAGCCGGAAGACGAGGGCCTGACCGTCGAGGAAATCGCGGCGATCGCCGACGAGGTCCGGCGGCACCGCGGGCGGCCGATCGCGGCTCACGCCCAAGGCGCGCAGGGGATCAAGAACGCCCTTCGCGGCGGCGTGACGAGCATCGAACACGGCTACCTGATCGACGACGAAGGTATCGATCTGATGCTCGAGCGAGGGGCTTACCTGGTCCCGACGCTTTCCACGTTCGACATTGACCCGGCGGCGTACACGCCTGCCGCATACGCCAAGAAACAGCGGCTCGCCGAAACGGCGATGGCCCGGTTGAGCGAGGCAGTGCGCCGCGGCGTCAAGGTGGCGCTCGGCACGGACTCGGGAGTCGGCCCGCACGGCCGGAACCTCCGGGAGCTCGCGCACCTGGTCAAGCTCGGGATGTCGCCGTCGGAGGCGATCCGCGCCGGCACGGTCAACGCCGCCGGGCTGCTGGGCGTCGAGGACCGGCTGGGCAGCATCTCCGCCGGGAAGATCGCGGACTTCGTGGTGTGCGAGGGCGATCCGCTCGCGGACATCGAGGTCCTCGGAGATCCGCGCGCCGTCTCCTTGGTCGTGCAGGGCGGTGCGGTGAAGAAGGGGTCGCTGGAGCAGTTCGGTTTCGCGGTCCGCTGACTGAACCTCGGCGTTGGATGACATCGCCGTGGCCTGCGGGCGGCAGCACTCGCCAGCGGCACGACATCGTCCGCCGTGGCGCCGAGTCTGATGCGGTAGTGCCGGAGCAGGTACCTCTGCCGGACGTGGAAGATCATTAAGTTCGCCTCCCGAGATCACTGGCGGTGCGTGGCCGAGCCGAGCGATCGTCGCCGGCAGTTATAAGCCGGGGATCCTGCGAACAAAGCGCCCCGCGACGGCCAGTTGTCCCACCTGGCAGGAGGAGTAGTGTTCGGGCGACGCACCGGGCCGTTGTCGGTGTTCACCGTGATGCCTGGCCAGGCGTGCGGGCAGGTACGACATCGCCGCGCCGATGGGGTCCGCGGTGCACTCGACCTTGGACAGCAGCGTGACGTTGCGTTCCTTGTCCGGGTGATCGGGGTAGGTGACCGGCCACTGCTGCAAAAGCTCCCATTGTCAGTGCACGGCGACCCGACCGCGATGACAGGGCGGCCACCCCTGCTTCGGGCGTACCGGGCGACCGATGCCGGCGGAGCCGTCACCGCCGACGAGTAGCCGACCGGATCCGCGCCCAGCTCGGCGGCGGCCGACCGCTCCAGGACCTCCCGCGCGGCCGGGAAGTCCCGCGGCCCGTCTTGCGTGGCCGGTATGGCACGGACATCGTCGTAAAGCAGTTACCTCGGGTTCGACGCCGCCGACCGACACCTGACCGCCGCCACCACCAGTCCAGACCCAGCCCTGGTCGCGACAATCGGCTACACCCGCGACGCGACCAACCGGCTGTGCGCCGCGACGCATCCGCCGGAGATCACCAAACCACTGCGCTCTATGGCTACCGCGGCGGCGGCGACGTCGCCGCGGTAGCCCACGACGCAGACAAACGACTGCTCACCCGCAGCCTGTCCTTGCCCGGCGGCGTCCTGCTGACCCTGACCTACTCCGGCGGGACCGCGCCAGCGAATACGACCACCCCACCATCCGTGGCGACATGCTGCTGACGACCGATAGCACCGGCAAGCAGGCCGGACAGGTGTTCGCCCATGACCCGTACGGCGAGCCGCTGCGCATCGACGGGACGCCGGACACGAACTCCGTCCCTGACAACCAACCTGGCAAGCTCGACTACGGTTGGCTCGGCCAACACCAACGTCCCTACGAGCGCGCTGGCGGCTTGTCGCTGGTGGAAATGGGAGCCCGACATACAGCTCGAGCCTCGGCCGGTTCTTCTCGGTCGACCCCGTTGATGGCGGGACTCCAACGACTACATCTATCCCCAAGACCCGATCAACCAGAGCGACCTCAGCGGGGCCTGCTTCTGGGACGCATGCATCGCTGAAGGCATCGGCACTTTCGAACTGGGTCTGGCGATCGTCGCAGTGCCGGCGCCATCCGCCACAAATCAGTATTCCGACGCCCCAGGCAGTCCCGGGATCGATGTGGCTGGTGATCGTGATCAACCCCCTGATCGCGGTCCTCGTCGCCCTCGCCGCAACCCTCCTGATCAGGCGTCCGTGGGCCCGCGGCCTCGCGGTATCCATGGAGGTGGTGGGCGCCGTGAGCGTGCTGATCAGCGTCCTCACGGGCTACCCCCAAGCCGTGATCGCGATCCTGCCGGCCATCGGCGTGATCGTGCTGGTGACCTCCTGCACTCACCGCCCCACCCGCGCCGCGTGAGGAGATCGGCTCCATGAAAGATCATGCCGTGTCCCGGTTCCGCCTGGTCACTCTCGCGAGCGCCGTCGTCCTGCTTCTCGCCCCCGGAACTCTGTCGTCCCGATCGTCCCCCGCAGCGCGAACGGCCCGGCCCGACGGACGGTCGGAGAATAGCCCCGGTTTCCGGGGCCGACCGCGTCATCTGCACGTGAAGCTGCGAAGCGCCTTGGCCGGCACCCAAGCGCGGCCCAGCGACAAAGAGAACTCCACGGGACTCGAAGTCCTTCGGCGCACCGCCGGAGCGGCGGGCCGTGTGCCCGCCAGGGGCACCGGCGGAGTCAGCGCCCTTGAGAAGTTCCTCCCGCGTGGCCCAGAGTTGGATCCGGCGCGTCTCGCGCGAGTCCTCGAAAGCCGGCCACCGGTCATGAACCGTGGTACTGACGGGCCGGTGCCGTCGAGCGGCGGAGCAATGCGGGTCGCGGTGCGGCGAACAGCTGGTTCCGGTGTGGTTTCGTGCGCCTCGGGGCCGGTCAATGAGCGCGTTTGCAATGCACGGCATCGAGACCCGACGGAAGCCGGCAGCCTTCCGCAGGGAGCACGGACTCCCGCGGTGCCGACCGCGATCCGGTCGGCGACCGCGAGCCGTCAGGCCGTTGCCGCGTCAGGCGGGGCGGCCGGGTGGCGGGCCAGGGAGCCGAGCGCGACGGCGCCCGGGCCGGTGAAGACGAGCAGCAGGAACGCCCAGCAGAACAAGGCGGAGGACTCGCCGTGGTTCTGCAGCGGCAGGAGCCCGTCGGGCTGATGGACCACGAAGTAGGCGTAGGCCATGGAACCGGAGGCGAGAAACGCCGCGCTGCGGGTGAATACGCCTGCCGCGACCAGCAGCCCGCACACCAGCTGGATCACCGCCGCGTACCAGGACGGCCAGGCTCCGGCCGCGACGGTTCCGCCATTCGTGCCGACCGCTCCGCCGAAAACTCCGAAGAGCGAGGCGGCGCCGTGAGCAGCGAAAAGCAGACCGATGACGACGCGGAAGACGCCGAGCGCGACTGGAGCCGCCTTGTCGATGGTCGAACTGGGCACGGGCATGATTACTACTCCTCGTCGAGAAAGTTAGGCAAGGCTCGCCTACCATAGAGAGGTGCCGCAGGACCGTCCAGAGGCTGTGATCCGGGTCAAAGCGGGACGTGCCGGACACTGGATCTTGATCGACCTGCTCGCGATGCCGCTGCGGATGTGCTGGCCTGCAAAAACTCTGAACCACGGGAGTCCAGGCTGGAGACCGCGCGTCGCGGGCAGCGACCTCCGGCTCCCGCGTCCCGGGCCGCGGAGGTCACCGAACCCCCGCGCACCTAGCGGCTGATGCTCGTCGCGCTCGCCCAGCGGGACCTGCGGCAGGAAGCCCACCCCAGCCGCTGACCCTGGCAGCTCGTGGCCGAGGAGCTCGACGAGGTGGACCCGCGACGGACCGCCAAGCGGGTCGAGCACCTCGTCACCGGCGTCTGCCCCTGCTTGGGTGGAATGGTGATCGCGCCGGAGACCGTGAACCGCACCACGCCTCCTCGCCGTTCACCACGACGAGCGCGATCTTGGCGCGGCAGGTGCCGGTTCCGTAGTCGTCGGCAAGCACGCGGACCACGTGCCCGGAGTGCACACTGCGGACCCGTCTTCGTCGGTCAGGGGGCTCGCCGCGGTCGAAGATCACCCGTACGTCACCGTCGCGGCAACCCCGGGTGCATGCGTCCACGGTGACCAGTGAGCGTACCGCGTAGACCGCCAGCCAGACCACGCCGCGCCGCCCGCAGCGAGGCGATCGACAAGCCCGAGCCGACCGATCCCGCGCCGCTGCTTCTTTCGGCCCGCCTGCATCACCGTTGGTCACCATACTGCTCAGGGGGAGACTCAGGAATGGGACGCCTTCGGTGAGGAGGTGCCCGACGATGATGTTCCGCCGAGGATCATCCGAAGCGCGTGCAGAGACGTCTCGTGGTCCCAGCCGGGTGAAGCTGTCGACGGTGTGCCGGGCGCTCTGGGGGAGCACGGCGCCCGGTGCAGGTGGTTGGCCGGTTCGAGTCCGAGTGGGACGACTTGTCGGATCGCCCGAAGCTAGGAGTGGTCCGGGACGATTCCGAACGCGCGGATCTTGCGGTAGATCGTCGCCCGGGACATGCCGAGGTCGGCCGCTGCGTGTTCCTTGTTGCCGCGGTTGGCGGCCAGGCTGCGCACGATCGCGTCGCGCTCGATCGCCTCCAGCTTGGTCAGCTGGCGGCGGGTGAACGTGCGGCACTCGGCGGGCAGGTCCGCCACTTCGATCGTCCCGCTCCGGCGCCGGCGCGCGGCGTCCGCCAGCACCTGGTCCAGCTGCCGGACGTTCCCCGCCCACGGCAGCCGCATGAGCTGGCGCAGGCAGGCGTCCGACACCGTGAGCGGCCGGTTCGCGGTGTGGCGCGCGAGCAGGTGGGGTACCAGCCGCTGCAGGTCGTCGAGCCGGTGGCGCAGCGGCGGGACCTCGACGGTGTGCGCGAAGAACGGCATCAGGCAGCCCTGCACGTCCGAGCCGGCCGACTCGTCGCCGAGGGTGACGACCACCCAGGCCGGGGCCTGGTCCGGCGGCGCGCCCTGCCACCCGGTCAGCAGCGTGGTGAGCCGCTGCAGGCCGTCGCCCGACAGCGTGTCGGCGCGCCGGACGATCACCACCGGCGGTTCGCCGCGGGGCACGTCGTCGGCCAGGTCGTCGGCCCACTCCTCGTAGCCGTCGGCCACCGCGGCGCAGTCCACCAGCACCGGGCGCCGCCGGGTCGCTGCGGGCCGCCCGGCGCCGGGACTGGGCCTGGTTCTTCACGCGGAACACGCCGCCCGCGAGCACGGAGCCGCTGTAGACCGGCCGGTACTCCAGCCGGGCGACGATGCCGGACGGCAGGTCGGCGACCACGGTCGTCGGCTTCGTCGAGCCGACCAAGTCGGCCGTGTGGGTGATGAGCGCGGCCCGGTCGGTCACGTCGTAGAGCTCCTCGGCGTGGCTGTTGACCATCACGACGTCCTGGTTGACGGCCAGGACGGCGCCCGAGCCGCGCCGGCAGGAGGCGAGGTACTCGCGGAACAGGCTGAGCTCGCGGGCGCCGGTGGTGGCGAGCATCGCCTCCTCGATCCGCTTGGCCGTGGTGCGGGCCAGCGTCAGGAGCAGCGGGCCGCAGGCGTCGGCCCACGACGTGAGGTCGAGTACGCCGGCCAGGTTTCCCCTGATCGGGTGGACGATCGGCGCGCCGGCGCACTCGAACTCCGTGAGGCTGCCGTTGAAGTGCTCGAACCCCGACACCAGCACCGACTTCTGGCACTCCAGCGCCGTGCCGATGCCGTTCGTGCCCACGGACTCCTCGGCGTAGCTGTACCCGGGCGCGAGCGAGACCTTGTCGAGTCCCGTGGTCAGGGCCCGGTCCGTGGTCACCCGGCTGACCACGAGACCGTTCGCGTCGGTCAGCAGGATGGCGACGGGGTGGCCGGCCATCTCCTCCGACAGGTTCGCCAGAACGGGTGTCGCGCTGTGGGCCAGCAGGCTGTCTTCGTCGCGGTCGGTGACGTACACCGGGTCCGGCTCCTCCGCGTCGACCCGGTTCGCCAGCGCGCGCCGCCACGACGCGCTGATGACGTCCCGCACGCCCGGCAGCTCGGCCGGGGGCGAGGACAGGAACATCTCCCGCAGGTCACGCATCGGCTGTGGTCCCTGCCGGTCTCGGTGCGTCGTCACCAGCGTCTCCTTCGACGGTCGGTGCCCCGGGCGGGTGGTGGAACGGCCCGTGCCCGCCATGGTCGCGCGGACCGGCGTCCCGCTCGGTCTCACATTGAGACAGAACCCGGGTGCGATGCGCAACACACTCTCCCCGTCAGACGTACGGCCGGGCTGAGAGACCCCGGTTTCGAGGAGGCCGATTTTGAGCAGGCAGAGTCTCACCAAAGCGCACAACAAGATCACCGAGCTGTCGTGGGAGCCGACGTTCGCCACGCCGGCGACCCGGTTCGGGACGGACTACACGTTCGAAAAGGCGCCCAAGAAGGACCCGCTGAAGCAGATCATGCGCTCCTACTTCCCGATGGAGGAGGAGAAGGACAACCGGGTCTTCGGCGCGATGGACGGCGCGATCCGCGGGAACATGTTCCGGCAGGTGCAGCAGCGCTGGCTCGAATGGCAGAAGCTGTTCCTTTCGATCATCCCGTTCCCGGAGATCTCGGCGGCCCGCGCGATGCCGATGGCGATCGACGCGGTGCCGAACCCCGAGATCCACAACGGACTCGCGGTGCAGATGATCGACGAGGTTCGCCACTCCACGATCCAGATGAACCTCAAGAAGCTGTACATGAACAACTACATCGACCCGGCGGGCTTCGACATCACCGAAAAGGCGTTCGCGAACAACTACGCGGGCACCATCGGCCGCCAGTTCGGCGAGGGGTTCATCACCGGGGACGCGATCACCGCGGCCAACATCTATCTCACGGTCGTGGCCGAGACCGCGTTCACCAACACGCTGTTCGTCGCGATGCCCGACGAGGCCGCCGCCAACGGCGACTACCTGCTGCCGACGGTGTTCCACTCCGTGCAGTCCGACGAGTCGCGCCACATCAGCAACGGCTACTCGATCCTGCTGATGGCGCTGGCCGACGAGCGCAACCGGCCGCTGCTGGAGCGCGACCTGCGCTACGCGTGGTGGAACAACCACTGCGTCGTCGACGCGGCGATCGGCACGTTCATCGAGTACGGCACCAAGGACCGCCGCAAGGACCGCGAATCCTACGCGGAGATGTGGCGCCGCTGGATCTACGACGACTACTACCGCAGCTACCTGCTGCCGCTGGAGAAGTACGGCCTCGTCATCCCGCACGACCTCGTCGAGGAGGCGTGGAACCGGATCACCAACAAGTTCTACGTCCACCGCGTCGCGCAGTTCTTCGCGACCGGCTGGCCGGTGAACTACTGGCGGATCGACGGGATGACCGACGCCGACTTCGAGTGGTTCGAGCACAAGTACCCCGGCTGGTACGACCAGTTCGGCAAGTGGTGGGAGGCCTACAACCGGCTGCGCTACCCGGGCCGCAACAAGCCGATCGCGTTCGAGGACGTCGGCTACGAGTACCCGCACCGCTGCTGGACCTGCATGGTGCCCTGCCTCGTCCGCGAGGACCTCGTGGTCGACAAGGTCGACGACCAGTGGCGCACGTACTGCTCGGAGACCTGCGCCTGGACCGACAAGGTCGCCTTCCGGCCCGAGTACGAGGGCCGTCCGACGCCCAACGCCGGCCGCCTGACCGGCGCCCGCGAGTGGGAGACGCTGCACCACGACCAGGACCTCGCCGACATCGTCGGGAACCTCGGCTACGTCCGCGACGACGGCCGGACCCTGATCCCGCAGCCGCACCTCGACCTGGACGACCCCAAGAAGCTCTGGACGCTCGACGACCTGCGCGGCATCCGGTTCGCCAGCCCCAACGTGCTGCTCAACCAGATGTCCGACGCCGAACGCGAGCAGTGGGCCGCGGCCTACCGCGCCAACCCGAACGTCACGGTCGCCTGACCCCGAGACCGGCGGCCGGCGGCCGTGTCCGCACTCCGCCGGCCGCTTCCCGAGAATCGAGGCAACCATGGCCGACAAGCACCGCATCTCGTTCGAGCCGGTCGACGTCACGATGGAGGTGGGCGAAGACGAGAAGATCCTCGACGCCGCCTTCCGCCAGGGCATCCACCTCATGCACGGCTGCCGCGAAGGCCAGTGCTCGGCGTGCAAGTCCTACGTCCTCGACGGCGAAATCCAGATGGAGCGCTACTCGACGTTCGCCTGCAACGACGCCGAGGTCGAGGAAGGCTACGTGCTGCTGTGCCGCGCGCACGCCTTCAGCGACTGCACCATCGAGCTGCTGAACTTCGACGAGGAGGAGCTGCTCAACTCCGCGCCGCTGCAGCACGTCCGGACCGAGGTCGCCGAGATCGTCGAGCACACCCGCGACATCGTCGGCCTCAAGCTCAGGCCGGTCGACCCCCCCGGGTACGAGTTCAAGGCCGGGCAGTACGCCGACCTGACCATCCCGGGCACCGGTGAGCGCCGGTCGTTCTCGATGGCGACGACACCGGCCACGACCGGGCACATCGAGTTCGTCATCAAGAAGTACCCGGGCGGCCGGTTCTCGTCGCTGCTGGAAGACGGCATCGCCGTCGGCGACCCGATCGAGCTGACCGGGCCGTACGGCAACTTCACGCTCAAGAGCGGGCACGCGCTGCCCCTGGTGCTCATGGCGGGCGGCGCGGGCATGGCCCCCGTGCTCGGCCTGCTGCGGCACCTCAGCGAGACCGGCGACCCCCGCCGGATCCGGTTCTACTACGGCGCCCGCACCGCCGCGGACCTGTTCTACCTGGACGAGATCCGCGCCCTGGGCGAGCGGCTGGCGGACTTCGGGTTCGTCGTCGCCCTTTCGGAGTCCACCGACGGCGCCGCCGGGCTCGGCGTCCACGCGGAGCCGGGGATGGTCACCGACGTCGTCGAGGCCGCGGAGCCGCAGCTGCACCGGAGCGAGGTCTACCTGTGCGGGCCGCCGCCCATGGTCGACGCCGCACTGGCCTTGGCCGCCCGCCAGGGCGTTCCGGACGACCAGGTGTTCTACGACAAGTTCACGACCGCGGTCCACGACGAGTAAGAGGAGACGACATGGCAACACCCGCGCCGAAAGCGCGCAGCTTCCCGAAGGTGGAGTTCACCGACTCGGAAGCCGGCGCCCTCGAGTTCCCCAGCTCCAAGAGCCGGGCCTACTCCTACTTCAAGCCGGCCAAGCTGCGGGCGACGGTGTACGAGGACGTGACCGTCGACGTCCAGCCCGACCCCGAACGGCACCTGTCGCAGGGCTGGATCTACGGCTTCGGCAACGGGCCCGGGGGCTACCCGCCGGAGTGGACCCGCGCGAAGTCCTCGAACTGGCACGCCTTCCTCGACCCGAACGAGGAGTGGGAGCAGACCATCTACCGGAACAACTCCGCGGTGGTCCGGCAGGTCGCCCTCGGGCTGGAAAACGCCAAGCGCGCCAACGCCTACGGTGGCTGGAACGCCGCGTGGCAGAAGTTCATCGCCCGCAACCTCGGCGCCTGGATGCACGCCGAGAACGGGATGGCGCTGCACGTGTTCACCTCGATCCAGCGTTCCGGCCCCACCAACATGATCAACACCGCGGTCGCGGTCAACGCCGCGCACAAGATGCGCTTCGCCCAGGACCTCGCGCTGTTCAACCTCGACCTCGCCGAGTCGCTCGACACCTTCGACGGCGCGGTCCACAAGGAGGTCTGGCAGTCGGCCCCCGAGTGGCAGCCCACCCGGCGCGTGGTCGAGGAGCTGACCGCCGTCGGCGACTGGGCCGAGCTGCTGTTCGGCACCAACGTCGTGTTCGAGCAGCTCGTCGGGCAGCTCTTCCGCTCGGAGCTGGTGATGCAGATCTCCGCCAGGAACGGCGACTACATCACCCCGACCATCGTGGGCACCGGCGAGCACGACTACAGCCGCGACCTCACCTGCACCCGTGCCCTGTTCCGGCTGCTCACCCGCGACGAGCGGTTCGGCGCCGCCAACCGGGAGCTGTTCGGCCAGTGGCTGTCGACCTGGGTGCCGCGGTGCCTGGACGCCGCGCTCGCGCTGCAGCCGATCTGGTCGCAGCCCGCCGAGAAAACCCGCACCTTCGCGGACTCGCTCGCCGCGACCAAGGAGAAGTTCGCCCAGCTGCTCTCGGAGCTCGGGCTCGACGTGCCGAAGGAGCTGGACCAGTGAGCACTCCCATGCAGTTCGGGTCGCAGACAGAGGCGTCGAACATGTGCGGCGTCACCCTGATGAACACGCCGATCGGCCGCGTCGTCGCCGACGTGATGGGCGCCAAGGACGACGTGGCCCTCGTCGAGTACCCGTCCATGATCCGGGTGGACGGCCGCAAGCTGCTCGAGTTCGACTACGCCGAGCTGACCGACGCCCTCGGCCAGCCGTTCGACGGCTCGGTCTTCGAGGAGATCAGCTCCACCCACTACGGGCGCATGGTGCACCTGGACGACCGCACCCTGCTGTTCGCCAACCCCGAGGACGCCGCCGAGTACATCGGCTTCGACCTCTCGGCCCACGGCTGAGCGGACCGCGCCCACCCGGTGGTGGCGGGGCACCGGGGGCCCCGTCACCACCACCCCCACCACACACGACGCACCGAAGGGTGAGGATCTCCGATGTACGAGAAGGATGGCGAGCAGTACTACGTCGTCGACGGCCACGTCCACATCTGGGACGCCCGCGAGGCCAACCTCAAGAACGTCCACGGCAAGCAGTTCATCGACTGCTTCTACGACTACCACCGCAACCTCAGCCCCGAAGAGGTCGTCTGGGACTACGACACCTACACCTACTACGGTGCCGAGCGGTTCATGAAGGACGTCTTCGGCGAAGGGCACGTCGACCACGCGATCTTCCAGGCCACGCTGCTCACCGAGTTCTACAAGACCGGGTTCGGGCAGACCGAGGAGGCGTTCGGCCTCGCCCGGCAGCACCCCGACAAGCTGACCTACAACCACGCCTACGACCCGCGCGACGGCGAAGCCGGCCTCGAGCGGCTGCGCCGCGACGCCGAGCGGATGAACCTCAAGGGCGTCAAGCTCTACACCGCGGAGTGGCACGGCGACTCGCGCGGCTACAAGCTCGACGAGCCGTGGTCGCGCCGCTACCTGGAGGAGTGCCTCGCCCTCGGCATCCGCAACATCCACGTCCACAAGGGACCGACGATCCGGCCGCTGGACCGGGACGCCTTCGACGTCGCCGACATCGACAAGGTCGCGACCGACTACCTCGACCTCAACTTCATCGTCGAGCACGTCGGCCTGCCGCGCCTGGAGGACTTCTGCTGGATCGCCACCCAGGAGTCCAATGTGTACGGTGGGCTGGCGGTGGCGATCCCGTTCATCCACACCCGGCCGCGGTACTTCGCCCAGATCATCGGCGAGCTGCTGTACTGGCTCGGCGAAGACAAGATTCTCTTCGGCAGCGACTACGCGCTGTGGACGCCGAAGTGGCTCGTCGAGCGGTTCGTCGACTTCCGCATCCCGGGGGACATGACCGAGTACCCGGCGATCACCACCGAACAGAAGAAGAAGATCCTCGGCCTCAACGCCGCCGCGCTCTACGACCTCGACGTGCCGCGCCAGCTGCGGCTGCCGACCCAGGCCGGTGACGCCGGCGCCGAAGTCGCCGCCGGGGCGGGTGGGCGATGACCACGGCCGTGTCGGTGGAAGCCGAGGTCCTCGCGGCGCTGGCCACCGTTCTCGACCCCGAGCTGGACCAGCCGGTGACCGAACTCGGTTTCGTGCGCTCGGTGCGCATCGACGACGACGGCGTCGAGGTGCACCTGCGCCTGCCGACGTCGTTCTGCGCCCCCAACTTCGCCTACCTGATGGTCTCGGACGCCTGCGACGCGCTGGCGGCCGTCCCGGGGGCGGGCCGGGTCCGGGTGCTGCTGGACGACCACCACGACTCGGAAAAGATCAACCGCGGGGTCGCGGCGGGAGCCGGGTACGTCGGCACCTTCGGCGTCGAAGCCGAAGACAGCCTGGAGGAGCTGCGCCGGACCTTCCGGCGCAAGGCGCACCTGGCCGCCGTCGAGCGGTGCTGCCGCGCCGTGCTCGCCGGTGGGGCCTGGACGCTCGAAGAGCTGCCGCTGCTGGAGCTGTTCGACCTGCCCGAAGGCCCGCTGAAGACGGCGCTGCTGCGCCGCCGGGAAGCGCTCGGCCTGCCCACCGGTTCGCACTCCCGCGTGCTCGTCGGCCACGACGGCACTGCGGTCACGAAGGCGGACAGCGCGTTGTGGCTGCGCCTGGCCGCCGCCACCCGTGTGTCCATCGAGGGCAACGCGCACTTCTGCCGGGGGCTGCTCGCCACCCGGTACGGCGACGCGGATCCCGCCCCGCTCGTCACGAACACGAGGAGCCGCTCATGAAAGCCGTCCAGGTCACCGGGTACCACCGGAACCTCGAGCTCCGCGAGGTCGCGGAACCGGAGATCAGCGGCCCGCTGGACGTCGTCGTCCGGGTCGGGGCCGCCGGTGTCTGCCGGACCGATCTGCACATCCTCGAAGGCCAGTGGGCGGAGAAGAGCGGCGTCACGCTGCCGTACACGATCGGGCACGAGAACGCGGGCTGGGTGCACGCCGTCGGCGACGCGGTCACGAACGTCGCGGTGGGCGACAAGGTCATCCTCCACCCGCTGATGACCTGCGGGCTGTGCCGGGCCTGCCGGCTGGGCGACGACGTGCACTGCGAGAACTCGCGGTTCCCCGGCATCGACACCGCCGGCGGGTACGCCGAGTACCTGCTGACGTCGGCACGGTCCTGCGTAAAGCTGGACGACAGCCTCGAACCGGCCGACGTCGCCGCGCTCGCCGACGCCGGCCTGACCGCCCAGCACGCCGCGGCGAAAGCGGCGAAGGTGCTGCGGCCGGGGGACGTCTGCGTCGTCATCGGCGCGGGCGGCCTCGGCCACATCGGCGTCCAGTGCCTGAAGGCGATGAGCGCGGCGACCCTCGTCGTGCTCGACCGCAACCCCGCGGCGCTCAAGCTGGCCGAGCAGATCGGGGCCGACGTCACGATCGTCGCCGACGGGTCCCATGTGGACACCGTGCTCGACCTGACCGGTGGCCACGGCGCGGAAGCCGTCATCGACTTCGTCGGCGAAGGCGGCTCGACCGCCGAAGGCGTGCGGATGCTCCGGCGTGCGGGCAGCTACTACGTCGTCGGCTACGGCGAAAACCTCGACGTGCCGACGATCGACATCATCTCCACCGAGATCAGCTTCGTCGGCAACCTCGTGGGTTCCTACACCGACCTGCAGGACCTGATGGTGCTCGCCGCCCAGGGCAAGGTGAAGCTGCACACCGCCCAGTACCGGCTCGAACAGTTCCAGCAGGCCGTCGACGACCTGAGCGCGGGGCGGGTCCGCGGCCGGGCAATTCTCATCCCCTGAAAGGAAGTAGGAGATCATGGCGAAGGAGCTGCGGTTCAGCGTCGACGCGCGGCGCCGGCTCGAGCTGGGCGTCAACACCCTGGCCGACGCGGTGAAGGTGACCCTCGGCCCCAAGGGCCGCAACGCGGTGCTGGAGAAGCTGACCGGCCCGCCGACCATCACCAACGACGGCGTGACCATCGCCAGGGAGGTCCAGCTGGAGGAGCCCTTCGCCAACATGGGCGCCCAGCTGGTCAAGGAAGTCGCGATGAAGACCAACGGCGCGGTCGGCGACGGCACCACGACCGCCACCGTCCTCGCCCAGGCGATGGTCCGGGAAGGACTGGCCGCGCTCGGCGAAGGCGCGAACCCCATGCGGGTGCGCCGCGGGATCGAAGAGACCGTCGAGGCGGTCGTCGAGCGGCTGCGCAAGTCCGCGGCCGAGGTCACCGGCGAAGCCGAGCTGGAGCGGATCGCGACGCTCGCCGCCAGCGACGACGAACGCATCGGCCGGGTGATCGCGCAGGCGCTGTCGGCGGTCGGCCGGCACGGTGTCGTCGAGGTCGAGGAGTCGGACTCGCCGGGGCTGAGCGTCGAGGTGGTCGACGGCATCGAGTTCGACCACGGCTACACCTCGCCCTACATGGTCACCGACCGGGAGCGGATGGAGGTGAGCTTCGACGAGCCTGTCATCCTGCTCACCAACAAGAAGATCAGCCAGGTCCAGGAGCTGATGCCGACCGTGGAGGCGGCCCGGCGCCTCGACCGCCCGCTGGTCGTGCTCGCCGAGAACGTCGACGGCCCGGCCCTGCAGCTGATCGTCAGCGGCAACGTGCACGGCACCTTCCGCGCGGCCGTCGTCCGCGCGCCCGGCTTCGGGCACCGGCGGGTCGCCGAGCTGGAGGACCTGGCGGCCGCGCTCGGCGGGCGGGTCGTCAGCGAGGACTCCGGCGTCACGCTCGCCGAGGTCACCGAGCGGGACCTCGGCCGCTGCGAGCACATCACGATCACCGAGGACACCACGACGATCATCGGCGGCGCGGGTGCCGAAGCGTCCGTGCGGGCCCGCATCGGGCAGCTGGAAAAGCAGCTGGAACGGGCGCGGATCGAGCACGACCAGGACAGCCTCAAGCTGCGGATCGCCCGGCTGTCCGGCACGGTCGCCGTGGTCCGGGTGGGCGCGGCGACCAGCGTGGAGCTGAAGGAGCGGATGCTGCGCGTCGAGGACTCGCTGGCGGCGGCCAGGGCGGCGCTGGAAGAGGGCGTCGTCGCCGGCGGCGCAGCGCTGGCCCAGGCGGCGACCACCGTCGAGCTGCCCGCTCTGGAGGGCGACGCCGCCCAGGGCCGCGAGATCGTCCGGCGCGCACTCGGCGAGCCGTTGTACTGGATCGCCGAGAACGCCGGCTACGAAGGCGCCGAGGTGCTCGAGCGCGTCGCGGCCATGGACAACGGGCAGGGCTTCGACGCGCTGGCCGGCGCCTACTGCGACCTCTTCGCGGCGGGGGTCATCGACCCGCTGAAGGTGACCCGGTCGGCGCTGGAGAGCGCGGCGTCGATCGCCGCCCTGCTGATCACCACCGAGACGGCGGTCGTGGAGAAGGTGCTGGTCAACCCGGGAGCGATCATCGCGCCGGGTGTCGGCGACCTGGCCGAGGGCATGGTCCGCCCGTCGAACATCTACTGATCGGATGGCGCGGGGTGCGCGTCACGGGCAATCCGTGGCGCGCACCTTGGCGTGTCGATGGGTCCCGGGTCGTCTGCCGGGGGCGCCGCCTACCCGGCCGCGGCTCGCGGCCGCAACCGGTCGGCCACGCTGCTGTTCTCCGACCCGGTCTTCAAGTCGTTGCACCAGGACTGGGAGCCGATGGCCCGCACCGCGGCGGCGATGCTGCGGATGGAGGCCGGCCGCGACCCGCACGACCAGCGGATGGCCGCGCTGGTGGGCGAGCTTTCCTGGCGGGACGAGGATTTCCGCCGCTGGTGGGGCGACCACCGGGCCACCGCCCGCGACCGCGGCAGCAAGGTGTTCAAGCATCCGGTCGCCGGCGAGCTGACCCTCGGCTGGGACGCGCTGACCTGCGTCGCGGACCCGGAGCAGCAGCTGGTGGTGTGGACCGCGGAACCCGGCAGCCCGTCCCATGACGGGCTGATGCTGCTGTCCTCCTGGGCCGCCAGAACCGACAGTTCGGCAGCCGGTCGCTGACCGGTCCGTTCCCGAACAGGGATCGCCGGCGCGGAGGAACGTCCGACGTCGATTGCTCGAACGAAGTACGGTACCTTCCGGAGGTGGTTCACCGTGCCGCTGTGGTTCGAGGATTTCGAGGCGATGGGGGAGGACGACGAACTGGTTTCGCCCGGTCGCACGGTGACTGAGGCGGACGTGGTGTCGTTCGCCGCCACGACCGGGGACTACAACCCGATGCACACCGACGCGGTCGCCGCGGCGGACGGGCGATTCGGCGAGCGGGTCGCGCACGGCGTGCTCGGATTGTCGTGGTGCCTCGGCCTCAGCTCGCGGACCGGCGCGTTCGAGGGCTCGGCGCTGGCGTTGCTGGGCATCGAGAACTGGGAATTCCAGGCGCCGCTTCGGTTCGGCGACACCGTGCACACGAGGGCGCGGGTGATGGGCACGCGGATGACCGGCCGCGGCGATGCCGGGGTCGTCCGGGTGCGGTACGACCTGGTGACTCAGGACGGCGTCGTCGCGCAGACCGGTCTGATGTCCTATTTGATCCGCAATCGTCCTTAGCTCGCGTGCGGGGCGATCATCACGTGCACCGCGTCCTCCCCGGGCACGTGTCCGGCCAGGGTCTCCACGGCTCGCGCGACGGAGTCGAGGCCGAAGGTGTGGGTGTGCATCCGTTCGAGCGGATATTTGCCCGATTCGATCAGCCGGAGCGCGGGCTCGAACGCGCGGATGTCCTGGGACCACAGGCCTTTCACGGTGAGTTCCTTGGTGATCACCGCGTCCGGCAGGAAGCCGGGAACGGTCGCGCCGGAGCCTTTGACCCCGGCCAGCACGACGGTCGCGCCGGGCTTGGCGACGGCGATCGCGTCCACAATGGGCTGGGTCGAGACCGCGGTGACGTCCACGACCACGTCGGCTCCTTCGCCGCCGGTGTGCTCGGCGACCGCGGCCACGGTGTCCTCCTCATCGGCGACCACCGTGACGTCCGCGCCGAAAAGCTTGGCCAGCTCCAATTTGTGCGCGTCGCGGGCCAGGCCGGTCACGATGATCCGGCCGGCGCCGGCGTCGCGCGCGGCGACGACCCCGGCCAGGCCGCGTTGCCCGCAGCCGAGGATCACCACGGTGTCTCCGCTGCGCAGGCCGGAATCGTGGGCGAACCAGCGGATCCCGGCGGCCATCGGCTGGTAGAGCGCGGCCAGCTCCAGAGGCAGATCGTCGTGCAGCTTGTGGAGCACGGTGCGCGGGTGCAGGTACAGGTATTCGGCGTAGCCGCCCCACAAGCTCGGCGTCAGCGCGGTCGGCAGGTAGCCGTAGGCGTTGATCGCCGCGCCGTTGCCGGATCCCTTGCAGCGGCGGTAGGAACCGGTGAGGCAGGACCGGCAGGAACCGCAGCCGAGCACCGGTTCGACGGCGACCCGGTCTCCGGCGCGCACGCCCCAGCGGCGCGCGGCCTCGGGCCCGATTTCGGCGACGGTGCCGATCGGTTCGTGGCCGGGGATGACCGGATAGGTCACGCCGAGTGCGGCGAATCCTCCGTCGTACTGTTCGACGTCACTGCCGCACATGCCGCACGCGTCCACCCGCAGAAGCGCTTCCTCGGGGCCGATCCGGGGCACGTCGAACTCTTCGATCTCGAATCGCCGGTCGGCGACCTGTACCGCGGCGCGGGCTTTCATTTCGCTCCCATCAGGTCTGCGCGGCCGGGGCCGGTGACGAAGTCGGCGTCGCGGCGGGCGCCCTGGACGAACGCTCCGCTGGCGACGCTGCCCAGCGCCCAGGGCGCGAGCACGGTGGAACCGCTCCAGTCGTGGATCATCTGCCGGTAGGCGATGCGCCAGGTTCCGTCGCGCCGTTCGACGCGGTCGACGTAGCGGCCGCAGAAAACGTTGATCTCCTGGTGGTCCTTCTGTTTCTGGAAGGTCAGCACGATCGCCTCGGAGAACGCCCGGTCGCCGTCGAGTTCGACGAGGTGGTTGGTGACCGCGTGGGTGGTCCATTCCGTGGTCGCGAGTTTCGCCGCGACGATCCGGTCCGCGAATTCCCATGCCGGGCCCGCGTCCGCGCCGTGGTTGTCGTAGGCGTCCGGCCAGAACGCCTGCTTGACCAGTTCGGCGTCGCAGCGGTCGATGCCGCGGCAGTACCCGAGCAGCAGGTCGGCGATTTCCTGTTTCGCGGACAGTTCTTCGTGGGTCAGCACGTCAGGACTCCTTCGGCCGGGGCGAGAGTTGGGCTCCGCAGTAGCCCGCGGTCCAGCCACCGTCGACCGGGATGACGGTGCCGTTGACGAACCGGGCTTGCGGGCCGCACAGGAACACGACCGGCTCGGCGATCTCCGCCGGGCCGCACCAGCGCCGCATCGGGGTGTTCGCGCGGATCGACGCGGTCAGGTCGGCGGAGCCGAAGAACGAACTGGTCATCGGGGTTTCGACGACGCCGGGGGCGACGGCGTTGCACCGGATGCCCTGGTCGCCGCACTCCACGGCGATCACCTTCGTGAGCATGATCAACCCCGCCTTGGCGCTGCTGTAGGCGGCTCGGTCGCGGAACGCGGCGAGCCCCGCCATCGACGCGATGTTGACGATCTTCCCGCCGCCCTGGGCGATCATGCCCGGGATCGCTGCCCGCGCCAGCGTGAACGGCGCGACGAGGTCGATGTCGAGCGTGCGCCGCCACTGTCCGGGAGTGAGGTCGAGCAGCGGGAGCACCTCGCGGACCCCGGCGTTGTTGACCAGGATGTCCAGTCCGCCGAAGTGGTCCCGCACCCGGTCCGGCAGCTCGGCGGTCTGCCGGTCGTCGGCGAGGTCGGCCGCGAACGACGCGAGGTCGTCGCCGGGACCCAGGTCCGCGACGGTCCGTTCGAGTGCGGCTTCGTCGACGTCGGCGAGCGCCACACGGATCCCGGCGGCGCGCAGTGCGCGGCAGATTTCCGAGCCGATCGCGCCTGCCGCGCCGGTGACGAGTGCGACTTCGCCGTCCGCTGTGCTCATGAAGGCTCCCTTCGTCGCCATTATTAGTATCATAGTTAGCCCGGCCTTGACAGCCGGCCCGGACGGCGCTTATTAGTATAAGAGTTATCCGAGGAGGTATCGACGTGAACGAACCGAAGGAAGCCTCCGGCGGACCGACGGTGGCGTCCGTGCTGCTGCGCGGGCACCGGGAATTCGCAGACCTGCCCGCGATCCTGGAGCGCGACGGGCGCACGGTGTCCTACCGCGAGCTGGGTTCGCTGGCACGCCGGCTGGTCGGCGGGCTGCGCTCGCTCGGGCTGACCAAAGGCGACCGGGTCGTGGTGCTGACGAAGAACCGGCCCGAATGCTTCGTCCTCGACCACGCGCTGGCGATCGGCGGGTTCGTCCGCGTCGCGCTGAGCTACCGGCTGCATCCGCGCGAGGTGGCCGAGATCGTGGCGGACTGCGGCGCCCGCGCGGTGATCGTCGACGGCGAGCGCCTGGCCGAGATCAGCACGGTCGTCGGCGGAACGCTCGTCGCGCTCGACGAACCCGCCGGGGACGCGGTGCCGTTCCAGGAGCTTTTCCCGGAGCGGGAGGCGGAACCGGCGGAGGTCTGGCCGGGCGACGTCGCGTGGATGCCGTACACCTCGGGCACCAGCGGGAAACCGAAGGGCGTGGTGCACACGCACCGGAGCCTGCTGTCGATCATCCGGAACGTGCTGGTGGAGCTGCCCGGCGCGGCGAGTTCCGACGTGCTGGCGCACACCGCGCCGCTGACCCATCTCAGCGGCTACGCGATGCTGGCGTACTTCATGCGCGGCGCGAGCCAGCTCGCGCTGGGCCGCTTCGACGCCGAGGAACTCGCCGCGCTGGTCGAGAAGCACCGAGTGACCGTGCTGCCGCTGGTGCCGACGATGATCAACCTGATGCTCCCGGTGCTGGAATCCGGCAAGTACGACGTGTCGAGCGTGCACACCGTGCTCTACGGCGGTTCGCCGATCGCGCCGGACCGGCTCGCCCGCGCGATCGCCGTGCTGGGCCCGGTGTTCGTGCAGTCCTACGGGCTCACCGAAATGCCGTGGTCCTCGTGGCTGCCGAAACAGGACCATCTCTTCGACCCCGGCGGCGAACTGCCGCCCCGGCTGGGCTCGGCGGGCCGGGTGAGCCCGTTCATCGAGATGCGGCTGGTGGACGGCGCCGGGCAGCCGGTCGCGGGCGGCGAGGCGGGCGAGATCCAGCTGCGCGGGGACGCGGGGATGGCCGGCTACTGGAACCTGCCGGAGGAGACCGCGGAGACGATCCTCGACGGCGGCTGGATCGCGACCGGCGACGTGGGCCGGATGGTCGACGGGTTCCTGCGGATCGTGGACCGCAAGAAGGACATGATCGTCAGCGGCGGGTTCAACGTGTACCCGACCGAGGTGGAGAACGCGATCTACACGCTGCCCGGCGTCGCGGAGGTCGCCGTGGTCGGCGTTCCGGACGACCGGTGGGGCGAGACGGTGCGCGCGGTGGTGGTCCCGCGCGCGGGAGCGGCGGTGACCGCGGCGGACATCGAGCAGGTCTGTCTCGACACGATCGCGGCCTACAAACGGCCGCGCACGGTGGAATTCGTCGACGAACTGCCCAAGACCGGCACCGGGAAGATCATGCGCCGCGAACTGAAGGCGCGGTACTGGGCGGGCCGCGACCGGCTGGTCAACGGATGACGGGCGACGGGAAAGGACGCTGCGCGATGCACGAAACGTTCGCGACGACAGTGCGTGCCGCGGTCCGGGACGCGAACGTGCCCACGCTGCTGATGGTCCTGGTGCAGCTCACCGGCGACCAGCGGTGGCTGGAAGCGCCGTACCGGCCGACCCGCGGGCGCGGGCTGGACGAGAACGACACCGGCGGCCTGCCCGAGCAGGTGCAGGACGAGATCCGCCAAGCCGCCGCCGACGCGATCATCGCCTGGCACCACGGGAAACCCGTGGCGCTGCCGGATCCGGGCGAGGCGCTGCTGACCCGGATGCTTTCGGTCGCCATGGGCGAGTCCGTCCCGGCCGAGTACGGCCCGATGATCGCCGACGACCTGGGCATCGCCACACGCGGCGAGGATCCGGTCCACGAGACGGCAGTGCCCGCGGGCTTCACCGCGATCGTCGTCGGCGCCGGGATCTCCGGCCTGCTGGCCGCGCACCGGCTCGGCGCCGCGGGGGTGGAGTGCACGATCGTGGAGAAGAACGACCACGTGGGCGGCACCTGGTGGCACAACCGCTATCCGGGATGCGGCGTCGACGTGCCGAGCCATCTCTACTCGTACTCGACCGTCGTGGCGGACTGGCCGCGCTACTACGCCTCCCGCGACCAGCTGCACGACTATCTCGAAGACGTCGCCGACCAATGGCGGCTGCGCGACCGCATCCGGCTGTCCACTGTGGTCCTTTCCGCGGCCTGGGACGAACAGGCGCGAGTGTGGGCAGTCGAGGTCGACGGCCCGGAACGACGGGAAACACTCCGGGCCAACATCCTGATCAGCGGGGTCGGCGCGTTCGGCACGCCGAAGCTGCCGGACCTGCCCGGGCTGGCCGATTTCGCCGGGGAGTCGTGCCACACCGCGCAGTGGCCGGAAGGGCTCGACCTCGCGGGAAAACGGGTCGGCGTGATCGGCAACGGAGCGAGCGCGATGCAGGCGGTGCCCGCGATCGCCGGCACGGCCGCGTCGCTGACGTTGTTCCAGCGGTCGGCGCACTGGGTGGCGCCGTTCGAGAAGTTCCGGCGGGACATCCCCGGACCGGTCCGGTTCCTGCTGCGCGAAGTCCCGCTTTACCGGTTCTGGTACCGGGAACGGCTCGCCTGGGTGCTCAACGACACGCTGTACGAATCCCTGCAACGGGATCCGGAATGGCCGCATCCGGAGCGGTCGATCAACGCGATCAACGACGGGCACCGCCGGTTCTTCACCCGCTACCTGGAAAGCGAACTCGCGGGCCGTCCCGACCTGATCGAGAAGGCCACCCCGGACTACCCGCCGTTCGGCAAGCGCATCCTGCTCGACAACGGCTGGTACCGCACGCTGCGCCGCGACGACGTCGAACTGGTCACCGACCCGATCGAGCGGATCCTGCCGGCCGGAGCCCGGCTGAAATCGGGCCGCGAGGTCGAGTTCGACGTGCTGATCTTCGCGACCGGCTTCGACGTCGTGCGGTTCCTCGCGTCGTTCGAGGTGACCGGCCGGGACGGGCGGACGCTGCGGGAGGTGTGGGACGACGATGACGCGCAGGCCTACCTGGGCACCGCGATCCCGGGTTTCCCGAACCTGTTCTGCCTGTACGGCCCGAACACCCAGGCCGGGCACGGCGGCAGCCTGATCTTCTACCTCGAATGCCAGATGCGGTACGTGCTCAGCCTGCTGGACCGGATGAGCCGGGCGGGCGCGACGGTCGCCGACTGCCGCCCCGAGGTCAGCGAGAAGTACAACGCCGAGGTCGCGGCCGCGCACGAGCGGATGATCTGGACCCACCCAGGCATTACGACCTACTACCGCAATTCGCGCGGCCGGGTCGTGGTCAGCAATCCGTGGCGGGTCCTCGACTGGTGGCGGATGACCAAGGAAGCCGACCTGGCGGACTACCGGATCGACGGTCCGGCGGAAGGACAACGATGAGCAAGCGGTTCGACGGAAAAGTGGCGATGGTCAACGCGGCGGCCGGCGCCGGGATCGGCGGGGTCGTCGCGCGGCGGCTGCTCGCCGAGGGCGCGCGCGTGGTCGTCACCGACCTGAGCGCGAAGCGGCTGGACCGGCTCCAGGACGAACTGACCGCAGCGGCGGGCGCGGAGAACGTGCTCGCCCGCGCGCTGGACGCGGCCGACGAAGCAGGCGTGCGGGCGTTGTTCGCCGACGTGACCGAGACGTTCGGGCAGTTGGACGTCCTGGTCAACAGCGTCGGCCTGAACCAGCTGGCCCCGTTTCCGGACACCAGCCTGGAGAATTGGAACCGGGTGCTGTCCACCTCGTTGACGGCGCACTTCCTGCACGCCCGCGCCGCGTGGCCGTTGCTGCGGCAGTCGGCCTCCCCGGCGATCGTGAACGTGTCCTCGCTGGCCGCGGAATCCCCGGCGCCCTTCGGCGAAGTCGCTTACGCCGCCGCGAAAGCCGGGGTGCTCGGTCTCACCCGGGCGCTGGCCAAGGAAGGCGCGTCCAGCGGGATCCGGGCGAACGCGGTGATGCCGGGCCTGATCTGGAACGACAGCCTCACGAAAGCCGTCGCGGCGGACTATGTCCAGGCGTACCGCGAAGTGCAGCCCCTTGGCCGCGACGGCGAACCGGACGAGGTCGCCGACGTGATCCTGTTCCTCGCCTCGCCCGACAGCAGGCACGTCACCGGGCAGACGATCCGGGTCGCCGCCTGATGCCGGAAATCCCGCTCCCGCCGGAACTGCTGCAGTTCCAGCGGACCCTCGTGCCTCCCGCCGCGGGCAACGCGAAGGAACTCCTCGCTTCGTTCGACGCCTACACCAACCAGGGCATGCCTGAGGTCGGCGGGATCGAGCTGAAGGTTCCTCTTCGCGAGGCGAACGGGTGGCAGGTCACCGCCGACGTCTACCGGCCGATGGGCGAACCGCCGTTCCCGGCGTTGGTGTACCTGCACGGCGGCGCGTGGGTGATGGGGGCGCCGGCCACCCATCGGCGCTTGGCCGCGGACCTCGCGACGCTCGGCCTGCTGACCGTGGTCGTCGACTACCGGCGCGCGCCGCGGCACCGGTTCCCGGCCGCGGTCGAGGACACGCTGCACGCGGTCGCCTGGGCTCGTTCGGCGGCGGCGAGGTTCGGGGGAGACCCGGACCGGCTCCTGCTCGGCGGGGACTCGGCAGGCGCGAACCTCGCGGCGGCGGCACTGGCGACCGGCGCCGCGGGGCCGATCGAGGCCGCTTTGCTGTGCTACGGCATCTACGACGTCCAGCGGTCGTTGCCGGTGGTGGAGCGTCTGGTCGGCGGGCGCGACCCGGACACCCAGCTCTACCTGGAGCCCGACGACGCGCGGCAGCTGCTCGACGATCCGCGGCTGCATCCCGAACGCCACTGCGCCGGGTTCCCGCCCAGCCTCGTCCTCGTCGGCGACCAGGACCCGCTGCTCGGCGAATCCCGCTCGCTCGCCGAACGGCTCGCCGCCGCCGCGGTGCCGCACGAACTGGCGGTGATCGCCGGGGCTCCGCACGGATTCCTCCAGCTGCCGACCCTGCCCGCACACGCCGAGGGGCTGAGCCGGATCGCCCGGTTCCTGACCGCCCGCGGACTCGCCGTCCTGCCCGGCGCCCCGGCTCCGGGCGGGTAATCGGTACACTAGTTGGCGCGGCGCGAGCGGGGAGGGAAGCCATGACAGCGACGGAGTCGGCGATCCGCCGGGGCTCGCTGCCCACGCGCACGGCGCGGCGGATTGTGCGGGACTTCCTGGCGCGAGGGCTCGAACCGGGCGACGCCCTCGCGGACGAGGCGACGCTGATCGAGCGGTACGGCGTCTCGCGCGGCACCTTGCGGGAAGCGTTGCGGCTGCTGACTTTCCTGGGCGCGGTCGTGGTCAAGGCGGGCCCGCGCGGCGGACCGCGGCTGGTGACGCCCGGCCCGTCGGTGGTCGGCAGCGCGCTGGGCATGGTGGTGCAGTTCCGCGGGGCGACGCTGCGCACGGTGTTCGAATCGCGGCTGGCGATCGAACCCGAGGTCGCCGCGCTGGCCGCGGCACACCGCAAGGACGCCGATCTGGAGCTGCTCGACGAGTCCGTCGCGTCGCTGTGCTCGGCCCGCCGCAGACGCGGCCCGGAATTCGCCGCGCACAGCGGGCGCTACCACCTGCGGGTGGCGGAAGCGTCGCACAACGACGTGCTGGCCGCCATCGTGCCCGCGCTGGCGGTGATGACCACGACGGTGCCGTGGCGGTTTCCCAAGGGCAGCCGCGACGAGCTGACCGACCGGATCGCGACCGTGGTGGCCGCGATCCGTGCGGGCGACGGTGCGTCGGCCCGGGCGATCACGCACGTGATGATCAAGTCGGTGGTGGACGGACTGCAGAAGGACCAGCCCGCGAGCCTGGAAAGCCGGATCCTGTGGCCGGACGTGGACGAGGTCCTGTCTGGGGACCGCGAAGCCTGAGCAGGGTCGCGCGGCCTGACGGTTTTCGGCGTCCCGCGCGAATTCGTGTCGTCGTTCCCGGACCAGCGTGCCCCCGGCGTCGGGTTGCCCTGGAGCCGGGCGGAAGGCGCGGGGTCTCGTTGTTGCGAGGTCAGCATCCGGTGACACCGCCCCGGCGCCGCTGCCGAGTGCCGCGCCGGTACCCGCGTCGCACTTGCCTGACCCTGTGCACGACGCTGCTCTTCTGGTGTGGGTTCCGGGAGGCCGGCGGCAGGCCGGATCCCGGTCGGTGGGTCGGGCGACGTCGCGCGCGGGTCAGTACTCCGGCGGGATGATGTTGAAGAACGCCGCAAGCAGGCACGGGTCGTTGCCGAGGAAGTCCCGCACGCGGTGCCAGGCGTGTTCCAGTTCTCGCGTTCGACGGTGAGGTCCGCGAGCGTGGAGCCGGTGAGGTGGTTTTCGTGGGCAGCAGCGGCGCGAAGACGACGCCGAGCGGCGTGTGATCGAGATCCGGATGCCGCTGAAGGAGGTCGCCGGCAAGGTCTACCAGGGCGGCCGCACGAGTGACGATCATCACTCGAATGGCCGTCAGCGGCCACCGACGAGGCGGGAGAACCCTCGGCCCAAAGGGCCGCACCAAGACGCCTGCGGGCACGAGGTTCGTGGCGCTGCCGCCGGGCACCGCGGTGCTCTACGAAGAGCTGATGGACGGCCACCGCGAGCCGTTCGTCATGTGCACGCCTGAGAGGCATCCGTGGCGGCGGTCCAACTTCCGGATCCGGTTCTGGCGGCCGGCGTGGGATGGGGTCTCGCTCGATGCCGACGTTCACCTTCCACGAGGGCCGCCACGCACAGCACCTGGTCGACCGAGGACGGGATCCCGGAGGTGGCCCGCCGGGCGCGGCTGGGGCAGAAGACGAAGGGCATCGCCCGCGTCTACGACCACGTGACGCCCGCGATGGTGAACCCAGATCCTGGGCGCCCTGGAGGAGCGTCGGCTGCGGTCGCCGGCGGCCCTGTATCCGGGGGAGCGGGCCAAACTGGTGTCCTGGTTCCCGTGCCTGCGGTCACGCCGGGCGGCCTGGAGGCCATCGCCATCTGACGTCAGAAGCCCCGCCCCTCCGGGGAGGGACAGGGCTTCTGACCTGCGAAAACACGTGGTGCGCGATACTGGGATTGAACCAGTGACCTCTTCCGTGTCAGGGAAGCGCTCTCCCGCTGAGCTAATCGCGCGAGGTGGAGACGGGATTCGAACCCGTGTACACGGCTTTGCAGGCCGTTGCCTCGCCTCTCGGCCACTCCACCGTGCCAGGCTCGAGAGCCTTTCCGAGCGGATGACGGGATTCGAACCCGCGACCCTCACCTTGGCAAGGTGATGCGCTACCAGCTGCGCTACATCCGCACTCCGCAGCTCCGGGAGGCTGTTCCCCCGTCGCCGTGGTGTGGGAAAACCATATCGGACCCCGGAAACGGCTTCGACACCGGGGTGTCACTCTGCCGTCGCACCCTCGTTGATCAGGCCAGATCGTGTGGGATCAGGTGGGTGAGCGCGTCGTCGACGTCGACCCACAGGTGCTCGTTGCCCGGCAGCACCACGTCGTAGGTCCGGTCGAGGAAGTCGGCCAGCTCCTGGGCGGACGCCTCGAACATGGCGTGCCCGGACGGCGAGTTCAGCTCGATCAGCACCGACTCCGGGTCCTCGACGGAGGGGCGGATGCGGACGTCCCCGTCGCCGGCGTCGGCCAGCAGGCCGTCCGCCAGGAGGTCACGCGCGTACACCCACTCGACCCAGCCGGCCCGGCCGGTGCGGAAGGCCGCGACGACCGCATACGGGTCGCGTGTGTCGTAGCGCAGCTCCACCTTGACCGGAACCGCGGGAGTCCGCGGCGCCAGCAGGTCGAAGACCGCCGTCGAGCGGAGCGTCACGTGATCGTTGCGCATCGTCCTACCCTTCGTCTCCCTTCCCGGCCCGGCCCGGCCGAGGGCGTCACCACTGGGACGCACCGGGAGGCCGATTCCGTCGAGGTGTCTCCGCAGATCACCCGTCCGGACCCATCGGCCCCCGGTCACGCCCGTGATCGCCCCACGGCGCGCGATCGACCGGCGCGCCCCGTGGGGCCCACTGCTCCATACTGCGCGGTTTAGTCGCCGGGCGATAGCACCGTCGCACGGATGTCGAACGTGGTGTCAGGCGGCCCCCGGTCGGCACAGCCCCGGCTAGCTCGGGGTTGTTCGTTCCGTACTCGCCGGTAAGCGGAGTGTGGTCGGCGAGGACCACCCGTTTGCAGGCCCCCGGAAGTCGTACGCTAGAGTTCCTCCAACACCGCGAGCGGGCGATTAGCTCAGCGGGAGAGCGCTTCGTTCACACCGAAGAGGTCACTGGTTCGATCCCAGTATCGCCCACCGATTCGCGGAAAGAGCCCCGTTCACGCCACGCGCGAGCGGGGCTCTTTCTTTGCCTCCGGAGACGACCGGTTCGCGGTGTCGTCCGTCTCGATGTGGCGTTCGCCACCCGAAACCGGAGTGAACGATCCGTTCGGCTCGTCCGTATCCGCTTTCGAGACCTGTTCGGCACCCGTGCCGCCAGGTCCCCGACTTTCGACTGAAGCCCGTCGTCACGGCGGTCTTCTGTCGAACGGCCGACCTCGGCGGTCCATTGTGGACCGCCGGCCCGCCGCGGTGTCCACAGTAGAGCGCGCCGGCCCTGCCGGGCCGTTGGGAACGCGGTGGGCCACCCGGGTGCGGGTATCGCCCTCTCGATTACATTCCGTAGTTTTTCCGGGGATACACCCTATTACGCATCGTCATCGTCTTGTTATGTTCCAGCCATTTTCTGGCCGGAAAGACGCGCGGGATGTGGCTGGAAATCCTTGTAACGATGCTGAGAGGGTCGCCGATACCTTGCCGTGTGAAACCTCCGTGGGCACAGCGCGAGATCCGGATCGTGATGACTCTCCGAAATCACAGACGGTGACGCTGCGTGTTCACGGAACCCAACCCGATCCCTGGTACCCGGGAGGTCTGATGGAAGAGTCGGTGCGGCCGTCGTACACGGTGAGCCAGCCACCGCCGCACATCGACCTCCAGGCCATTCCCCGTCCCGCCCAGCGGGACGAGCAGCAGGCCGAAGCGGCCGCCACGCCGTCCCCCAAGGCACTTCCGGCGGCCTGGGAGGCGAGATACCGGGCCTGGGTCATCGGCAGCGACGTCTTCATCACGCTGTTGGTGATCGCGGTCAGCGCGTTCGTCATCGATCGCGTTGCCCCGCACGACATGCACGCCTTCGGCACGATCCTCGCCGTCTTCGTCTCCCTGCCGGCCAGCCGCGCGTGGAGCCCGCGCGTGCTCGGGGAAGGCGCGGAGGAGTACCGCACCCTCGGCCGCGGCTTCATCACCGCGGCCGTCCTGGTCGCCCTCGGCGGCCTGCTGTTCGGTGCGCTCGAGGTCCAGGTCTGGGTGTTCGTCGTCGTCCCCGCCATCGCGCTCGTCGCCTTCCCGCAGCGTTACCTGCTGCGCCAGGTGCTGCACCGCAAGCGCGCCCGTGGCCTCTGCCTGCTGCCGGTGATGGCGGCGGGCAGCCCGGAGACCGTCGCCGACCTGATCGCCCGCACCCGCTCGGAAGCCCACGTCGGCTGGCGCGTCGAAGCGGCCTGCACGTTCACCGGGCACGGCGCCGACCGCGACAGCGGCGAGATCGACGGCGTCCCGGTCGTCGGCAGGCTCGAGGAGCTGTCCCGGTACGTGCGGCGCGGCGGCTACCGCGTCGTGGCCATCACCGCCGACCAGTACTGGACGCCGAAGCGGCTGCAGCGGCTGGCCTGGGACATGGAGGGCACCGGCGCGGAGATGGTCGTGGCGCCCGTGCTGATGGAGGTCGCCGGGCCCCGCCTGAACGTCACCGGCGTGCTCGGGATGCCCCTGCTGCGCGTCACCGCACCGCGGTTCACCGGCGGGCGGCGTGTGGTGAAGGAGATCCTGGACCGCTTCGGCTCGGCGCTGCTGCTCACGCTGCTTTCGCCGCTGCTGCTCGTGATCGCCGTCGCCATCAAGCTGAACGACCGCGGCCCGGTCATCTACCGCCAGCGCCGCGTCGGCCGCGACGGGCAGACGTTCACCATGCTCAAGTTCCGGACGATGGTCACCAACGCCGACGAGATCCGGAAGACCCTCGAAACGGAGAACGAGGGCGCGGGCCCGCTGTTCAAGATGAAGCGCGACCCGCGCATCACCCGGGTGGGTGGTTTCCTGCGCCGGTATTCGCTCGACGAGGTGCCGCAGCTGTTGAACGTGCTCTCCGGGAAGATGTCGCTCGTCGGCCCGCGGCCGCCGCTGCCGGAGGAGACGGCCCAGTACGCGCCGGACGCCCGCCGCCGGCTGCTGGTGAAGCCGGGCCTGACCGGGCTGTGGCAGGTGAGCGGCCGCAGCGACCTCACGTGGGCCGAGAGCATCCGGCTCGACCTGCGGTACGTCGAGGACTGGTCGCTGGCCCTCGACCTGGTGATCCTCTGGAAGACCTTCCGCGCGGTGATGGGCGGGCAGGGCGCCTACTGACCGTCCGCACCGCGCCGCGCAACCACGGCCGCCGGTCCCGCCACGGGACCGGCGGCCGTGTCCGTTGTGATCCACTTCACCAGGACCCACGGTTGAACGCGAAATAGTTCAACGCTCAACCTGGTTGCAGCGGGTATCCGACAACGGAAGGAAGCGCAGCCCCATGACCACCTTTGCCGAGCAGACCGAAGCCCTGCGGCTCCCCGCGGACGTCCAGAACCTCCTGTTCCGCGAGGCTCGCACGGCCAACAGTTTCAGCTCCGAGCCGGTGTCCGAGGAGCAGGTCCGCGCGATCTACGACCTCGTGAAGTGGGCCCCGACGTCGATGAACACCCAGCCGCTGCGCGCGCTGGTGCTCCGCACGCCCGAGGCGAAGGCCCGCCTGCTCCCGCACATGGCCCCGGGCAACCGGGACAAGACCGAGGCCGCGCCGCTGACCGTCGTGCTCGCCGCGGACGTCGACTTCCACGAGAACATCCCGCAGGTCTTCCCGCACGCCCCGCAGGTGAAGGACAACTTCGCCGACGAGCAGGGCCGCGTCGAGTTCGCCAAGCTGAACTCGCTGCTGCAGGTCGGCTACTTCATCATCGGCGTCCGCGCCGCCGGCCTGGCCGCCGGCCCGATGACCGGCTTCGACGCCCAGGGCGTCGACGACGAGTTCTTCGCGGACAAGAAGTGGCGCTCGCTGGTCATCGTCAACGTCGGCAAGCCGGGCGAGAACCCCTGGCTCGACCGCCTGCCGCGGCTGGACTTCGACCAGGTCGTCGAAACCCTCTGACGCGCTCGGACGGGCCGTCTCCGGAGCCGGAGGCGGCCCGTCCGGCGTTCGCGGACGCGCGGTGAGGCGTGCGCGGGCCGCCGACTAGCATCGACGGCGTCATCTTTGTCACTCCAGCTTGAGGAGCCGATCGTGTCCCAGTCGCCCCCCGTTTCCCCCGTGGCCGCCTCCCGCGTGGTGGTACCGGCGGGCACTACGGCGGGCGCGGCGGTCCGCGAAGCCGGCCTGCCGACCAAGGGCGAGGACACGATCGTCGTCGTGCGCGACGCCGACGGGAAGCTGCGCGACCTCGCCTGGGCTCCCGAGACCGACGCCGAGGTCGAGCCGGTCGCCGCGAACACCGAGGACGGGCGCAGCGTCATCCGCCATTCGGCCGCGCACGTGCTCGCCCAGGCCGTGCAGCAGCAGTTCCCGGAAGCCAAGCTGGGCATCGGGCCGCCGGTGAAGGACGGTTTCTACTACGACTTCGCCGTCGACAAGCCGTTCACCCCGGAGGACCTGCAGGCGCTCGAAAAGCGCATGAAGCAGATCGTGAAGGGCGCCCAGCAGTTCTCGCGGCGCGTTTTCGACTCCGTCGACGAGGCCAAGAAGGAACTGGCGGACGAGCCGTTCAAGCTCGAGCTCGTCGACCTCAAGTCCGAAGTGGACACCTCCGAGGTGATGGAGGTGGGCGAGGGCGAGCTCACCAGCTACGACAACCTCGACCCGCGCACCAAGGAACGTGTCTGGAGTGACCTCTGCCGCGGTCCGCACGTGCCGACCACGAAGTTCATCCCGGCGTTCAAGCTGACCCGGGTCGCCGCCGCGTACTGGCGGGGGAGCGAGAAGAACCCGCAGCTGCAGCGGATCTACGGCACGGCGTGGGAATCCGCCGAGGCGCAGGACGCCTACCTGGAGCGCATCGCCGAGGCCGAGCGCCGCGACCACCGCAAGCTGGGCGCCGAGCTGGACCTGTTCTCCTTCCCCGAGGAGATCGGCTCCGGCCTGCCGGTGTTCCACCCGAAGGGCGGCATCATCCGCCGCGAGCTGGAGAACTACTCGCGCCGCCGTCACGAGGAGGCCGGCTACGAGTTCGTGAACACCCCGCACATCAGCAAGGGCGAGCTGTTCCACACCTCCGGCCACCTGCCGTACTACGCGGACACGATGTTCCCGCCGGTGCAGTTCGACGAGGAGAACTACTACCTCAAGGCCATGAACTGCCCGATGCACAACCTGATCTACCGCTCGCGCGGGCGGTCCTACCGTGAGCTGCCACTGCGGCTGTTCGAGTTCGGCACGGTGTACCGCTACGAGAAGTCGGGCGTGGTGCACGGCCTCACCCGCGTGCGCGGGCTGACGATGGACGACTCGCACATCTACTGCACCAAGGAGCAGATGCCGGGCGAGCTGCGGTCGCTGCTGAAGTTCGTCCTCGACCTGCTCGCCGACTACGGCTTGTCCGACTTCTACCTCGAGCTGTCCACGCGCGGGGACTCCGACAAGTTCATCGGCGAGGACTGGGAGTGGGAGGAGGCCACCGAGACGCTGCGGCAGGCCGCCATCGACTCCGGCCTCGAGCTGGTCCCGGACCCGGGCGGCGCGGCCTTCTACGGCCCGAAGATCTCGGTGCAGGCCAAGGACGCGATCGGCCGCACCTGGCAGATGTCGACCATCCAGCTGGACTTCAACCAGAACAAGCGGTTCGAGCTGGAGTACACGGCACCGGACGGCTCGCGCCAGCGGCCGGTGATGATCCACCGCGCGCTGTTCGGCTCGATCGAGCGGTTCTTCGGCGTGCTGACCGAGCACTACGCGGGCGCGTTCCCGGCGTGGCTCTCGCCGGTGCAGGTGGTCGGCATCCCGATCACCGCCGACCAGGTGGAGTACCTGCAGGACGTCGAGAAGGCCCTGCGCGCCAAGGGGATCCGCGCGGAGGTCGACGCGAGCGACGACCGGATGCAGAAGAAGATCCGCACGCACACGACGCAGAAGGTGCCGTTCATGCTGCTGGCCGGCGCGAAGGACGTCGAGGCGGGCGCGGTGTCGTTCCGCTTCCGCGACGGCGGCCAGATCAACGGCGTGCCGGTGGAAAAGGCGGTCGAGGCGATCGCGGACTGGGTCGCGCGGCGGGAAAACGCGTCGCCGTCGGCCGCGGCGCTGGAGACGGTCGTTCGGTGAGTGAGGGTCCCGAACTCGTCGAGCAGCAGGGCATCGGGGTCCAGGACGCGTTCCAGCGGCTCTGGACCCCGCACCGGATGGCCTACATCAAGGGCCAGGACAAGCCGGAGAACGACGAAGACACCGGCTGCCCGTTCTGCCGCATTCCGTCCCTGGACGACAAGACGGGGCTGATCGTCGCGCGCGGCGAGACCGTGTACGCGGTGCTGAACCTGTATCCGTACAACCCCGGCCACCTGATGGTGGTGCCGTACCGGCACGTCGCGGACTACACCGACCTCACGGTGGAGGAGACGCGCGAAGTCGCGGAGTTCACCCAGCACGCGATGAAGGTGATCCGCGCGGTGTCGGGCGCGCACGGCTTCAACATCGGCCTGAACCAGGGCGTGATCGCCGGCGCGGGCATCGCGGCGCACCTGCACCAGCACCTGGTCCCGCGCTGGGGCGGCGACGCCAACTTCATGCCGATCATCGGCCAGACGAAGGTGCTGCCGCAATTGCTGGGCGAAACACGGGATCTGCTCGCCGGCGGCTGGTGAACCGCGCGGGAAACGCTCGAACGCCGTAACCGGCAAAGCCTTATTGAGTGTTCAACCGCGAGTATGATGGAACCATGTCCGGAACCCGATGGCTCAGCGACGACGAGCAGCGCGTCTGGCGTGAGTTCAACGCGGCCACCCGCATGCTCAGCGCGCACCTCGAGGGCCAGCTGCAGCACGACTCGGGCATGCCGCACACCTACTACGAAGTCCTCGTCGCCCTCTCCGAGGCGCCCGGCCGGCGGCTGCGGATGAGCGAGCTCGCGGACGCCCGGCAGGCGTCGCGCAGCCGGCTCTCGCACGCCGTCGCGCGGCTGGAGGCCAACGGCTGGGTGCGCCGCGAGGCCTGCCCGACCGACAAGCGCGGGGCCTGGGCCGTGCTGACGGACGAAGGCTTCGCCGCGCTCGAGGCGGCCGCGCCCGGGCACGTCGAGGCCGTCCGGGAGAGCCTGTTCGACCCCCTGACGCCGGAGCAGGTCACCGCGCTCGGCGAGATCAGCGCCGCCATCCGGCGCCGGCTGTCGCCGAAGTGCGCCGCCGCCGTGGCCGCCGAAGAGGCGCGGGAACACGAGGGCGAGCTCTCGAAATCGGGCTGACGCGGGGCGGCGCGTCGGGTTCCCCGGAGCGGGTCGATAGGCTTCCCTCGCCCACCCGACCCTCGCAGCCAGGTGCCTCAGACGAACCGATGCTCAATATCTTCGCGCGTGCCTCCGTTTCCCGCGTCACCGACCCGATCGGCCAGGCGCTGGTCCGCGTCGGGCTGACCCCGAACGCGATGACCGTGCTCGGCACCGCCGGCGCGGTCGTCTGCGCCCTGGCCTTCTTCCCGAACGGCTACCTCCTCTGGGGCACCTTCACGGTGTGGGGCTTCGCCATGCTCGACCTCCTCGACGGCGCCATGGCCCGTGCCCGCGGCTACGGCACGCCGTTCGGCGCGGTCCTCGACGCCACCTGCGACCGGCTGGTCGACGGCGCCCTGTTCGCCGCCATCGCGTGGTGGTGCTTCGTCGTCGACGACAACCACCCGGCCGCCGCCGCGGCGCTGCTGTGCCTGGTGCTCGCCCAGGTCATCTCCTACGTCAAGGCCCGCGCCGACGCCTCCGGCCTGCCGGTCGACGGCGGGCTGGTCGAACGCGCCGAGCGGCTGATCATCGCCCTGGTCGGCACCGGCCTGCACGGCTTCGGCATCCCGTACACCGTCGACGTCACGCTGTGGCTGCTGGCCGCCGGCTCGGTCGTCACCCTGCTGCAGCGCTTCGCCGCCGTGGCCAAGGCGGCCCGCGAAGCCGCCGGGGAGCAACGGGCATGAGCAAGCTGTCCGAGCGGTTGAGCGCCTTCGGCTACGCGGCCGGGTGGCGGCTGGCCGGCTGGTTGCCCGCCGGGTTCGGCGCCACGGTGTTCTCGCTCGGCGCCGACCTCGCCGTCCGGCGCGACGGCGGGGGAGTGCGGCAGCTGCGCGCCAACCTCGCGCGCGTCGTGCCGCAGGCCGATCCGGCCGAGCTCGACGAGCTCACGCGGCGCGCGATGCGCTCGTACGCCCGCTACTGGCACGAGACGTTCCGGCTGCCGTCGATGGACCACGCCGAGGTCAGCAAGAAGGTCTCGGGCTCGATCACCGGCGTCGAGAACCTCGACGCGGCGCTCGCCGAGGGCAACGGCGCGGTGATGGCGCTGCCGCACAGCGGGAACTGGGACGTCGCCGGCGTGTGGCTCGCCGACTACCTCGGCGGGTTCACCACCGTCGCCGAGCGGCTGAAGCCCGAATCGCTCTACCGCCGGTTCGTCGAGTACCGCGAGTCCCTCGGCTTCGAGATCGTCCCGCTGACCGGTGACAGCTCGGCGATGCGCGTGCTGCTGAAGCGGCTGCGCGAGAACAAGGCCGTCTGCCTCGTCGGCGACCGCGACCTGACCACCAGCGGGATCCCGGTGAAGTTCTTCGGCGAACCGGCCCGGTTCCCCGGCGGCCCGGCCCGCCTGGCCGCCACGACCGGCGCGGCGCTGATCCCGGCCGGCTGCTGGTTCACCGAGGACGGCTGGCAGATCCGGCTGCACCCGCGGATCCGGGTCACCGCGCGCGCCGAGGTCGCGGCCGCGACCCAGGCGCTGGCCGACATCTTCGCCGGCGACATCGCCGCGCACCCGGCCGACTGGCACATGGTGCAGAAGTTCTGGCCTGCCGACCTCGAGGCCGGCGAGCGGACCGGCCTGGAAGAAGCGAGCTGACGGTGGCCGCGCGTCCGCTGCGCGTCGGGATCGTGTGCCCTTACTCGTTCGACGTGCCCGGCGGGGTCCAGGGGCACGTGATCGACCTGACGAAGGCGCTGCTCGCCCGCGGGCACGCGGTGTCGGTGCTCGCCCCCGCCGACGACGACGCGGACCTGCCCGGGTTCGTGCACCCGGCGGGCAAGGCGCTCGGGATCCCGTACAACGGCTCGGTCGCGCGGCTGCAGTTCGGCCCGGTGTCCTACGCCCGGGTGCGCCGCTGGATCCGGGAGGGCGACTTCGACGTCCTGCACCTGCACGAGCCCGCCGCCCCCAGCCTTTCGCTGCTGGCGCTGCTCATCGCCGACGGCCCGATCGTGGCGACGTTCCACACCGCGACGACGCGCTCGCGCACGCTGTCGGCGTTCCAGCCGGTGCTGCGGCCGCTGCTGGAGAAGATCACGGCGCGCATCGCGGTGTCCGCGCTGGCCCGCCGGGTCCAGGTCGAGCACGCTGGCGGGGACGCCGTCGAGATCCCCAACGGCGTCGACGTCGGGTTCTTCTCCGCGGCGACGCCGCTGCCGGGCTACCCGCGGGCCGGCGGCACGGTCGGGTTCGTCGGCCGGTACGGCGAGCCGCGCAAGGGCATGGGCGTGCTGCTGGAGGCGCTGCGGCTGCTCCTGCCGGAGTTCGCGGACCTGCGGCTGGTGGTGGTCGGCCGCGGCGACGCCGAGCAGCTGCGCCGGGACGCCGGTCCCGGGCTGGCGCCGCACCTGGAGCTGCTGGGGCAGGTCGACGACGGCGTGAAAGCCCAGGCCCTGCGCAGCGTCGACGTGTACTGCGCGCCGAACACCGGTGGCGAGAGCTTCGGGATGATCCTGACCGAGGCGATGGCGGCGGGCACGCCGGTGCTGGCCAGCGGGCTCGACTCGTTCCGCAGGGTGCTCGACGACGGCCGCGCCGGGATGCTCGTCGAGACCGGTGACCCGGCCGCGCTCGCGGACGGGCTGCGCGAGCTGCTCGGTGACCCGGCGCGCCGGGCGTCGCTGGCCGCGGCGGCGGGGGAGCGCGTCACGATGTACGACTGGTCGGTGGTGGCCACCCAGGTGCTGCGGGTGTACGAGACGGCGATCGCCGCCGATCCGCGGCGCGTCGCGGCGCCGGAGCGGGAGCCCGCCCGGTGAGCGTGCTCGGCTGGCTGCTCCCGTTGCTCGCGCTGGTCGTCGTGCTGGGCGGGCTCTTCCTGGTGGCGACCGCGAACCGGCTGGACCGGCTGCACATCCGGATGGACGCGGGCTGGGCGGCGCTCGACGCGGCGCTGGCGCGCCGGGCGGTGGTCGCCCGCGCGGTCGCGGCGGTGGTGGGCGACCCGGAGCTGCGGGTCTCGGCCGAACGCGCGGAAGCGGCGCCGCGAGCGGACCGCGAAGCCGAAGAAGGCGACCTGACGCTGCGGCTGAGCCGCGTCGACCGGACTGCCCTGCCCGCCGAGCTGGCCGAGGAGCTGACCGACGCGGAACACCGGGTGGTGATCGCCCGCCGCGTCCACAACGACGCCGTCCGCGACACGCTGCGCCTGCGGCGGCGGCGGAAGGTCCGGTACTTCAGGCTGGCGGGGACGGCGCCGCTGCCGGAGTACTTCGAGTTCGCCGAACCGGAGGTCTGACGTGTGGTGGGTGGTCGTCGAAGAGCAGCGCGGCGGCGGGGAAGCCCGCACGTGGTCCGTCACCGAGACGAAGCCGGCGGGCGGCGACCGTGAGCACGCCGACGAGGTGGCGCGCAGGCTCGCGTTCGGCCACCGGCCGGTGCACCCGGCCTCGGTCGAGGAACGCAAGGTGCTGCGGGTCGGCGAGGGCTACCTGGTCATCGCGACCGGCCGGACCGGGTCCGGCCATTTCCGGGTGACGCTCGGCGAGACCGTGGCGGAGCCGGCGTGAGCTGGTGGGTGGTCATCGAGGAGCAGCGCGGCACGGGCGACGGCCGGAGCTGGTCGCTGTCGGAGACGTTTCCGCACGCCGACCGGGAGACGGCCGAAGCCGAAGCGCTGCGGCTCGCCCGCGAGTACCAGCCGGCCCACCCGTGGTCGCCGAAGTCGCGGAAAGTCCTGCGGGGCCCGGGCGGGTACCTCGTCATCGTCGAGGGCCGGACGTCGACCTTCCACTTCCGGCTGAGCGTGGTCGAGGAGATCTGAGGCTGCCACACTGAACGCCATGAGCGAACCCGAGGCTTGCGACGTCGCGCACGGCACGGCCGAGGCGGACTCCGGTGTGCGGACCCTGGTCGCGGTCTTCGCCTCGCCCGTCTCGCGATTCCTCCTGAAGTTCGCGCGGGACCTCGGCTTCCACGTCGCGTTGTACGAGCCCGATCCGGCGCGCGTCACCGACGTTCCCGAGGGTTTCGAGGCGGACACCACGCTGCCGCCGCTGGACGCGTCCGCGGACGTCGTGGTCACCGACCACCACCGGCCCGAGCTGGGCGAGGTGCTGAAGGCCGCGCTGGAAGGCCGGCCGCGGTGGATCGGGGTGCTCGGCAACCCCCGCCATCCCGGCCCGCACGTCGCGGCCCTGCAGGGCCTGGGCGTGGCCGACGCGGACATCGCCCGCGTGCACCGGCCGGTCGGGCTGAACATCGGCTCGCGGACACCGCCGGAGATCGCGCTGGCCACCCTGGCGGGCCTCGTCGCCGACCGCAACGGCCGTCCCGGCGGCTTCGACTTCTGACGCACGCCGGTCGTGAGTGGGAAACAGCGTTGGAACACTGTTTCCCACTCACGACCGGGTCAGTGCACCGCCAGCCCTTCCGGCATCGGCTCGAACCTCGCGTGGCGGCGGGTGAACGTCGCCGTGCCCGAGGTCATCGAGCGCAGGTCGATCAGGTACCGCACCAGTTCCGTCGCCGGGACCTCCGCGCGGATCACCGTCCGGCCGCCTTCGCCTGCTTCGGTGCCCAGCACGCGGCCGCGGCGGGACGAAAGGTCGCCGAGCACCGTGCCCAGGTGCTCGTCGGGCAGCCGGATCGCCACCTCTTCGAGGGGCTCCAGCATCGTGATGTGCCCGTTCGCCGCCGCGTCCCGCAGTGCCAGGGCCCCGGCCGTCTGGAACGCCGCGTCGGAGGAGTCGACGCTGTGCGCCTTGCCGTCGACCAGCGTGACCTTCACGTCGACCACCGGGTGCCCGTCGCCGAGGCCCTTCTGCAGCTGGGCCCGCACGCCCTTCTCGACGCTGGGGATGAACTGGTGCGGCACCGCGCCGCCGACGACCTTGTCGACGAACTGGAAGCCGCTGCCGCGCGGGAGCGGCTCCACCTCGATGTCGCAGACCGCGAACTGGCCGTGGCCGCCGGACTGCTTGACGTGCCGCCCGTGTCCCTTGGCCGGCTTGGTGAAGGTCGAGCGCAGGCTGATCTTCACCGGTTCGGTCTCGACGTCCGCGCCGCCGGCCCGCAGCCGCGACAGCACGACGTCGGCGTGGGCCTCGCCCATGCACCACAGCACCAGCTGGCCGGTTTCGGCGTTGCGGTCCAGCCGCAGCGTCGGGTCGCCGGCGACCAGCCGGGAAAGGTTACGCGCCAACGTGTCTTCGTCGCTGCGGGTCTTCGCGACCACCGCCACCGGCAGCAGCGGCTCCGGCATCGCCCACGGCTCCATCAGCAACGGCTCCTCCGGCGCGGACACGGTGTCGCCCGTCTCGGCCGAACCGACCTTCGTCAGCGCGCACAGGTCACCCGCGACGCAGTACGGCACTTCCCGCAGATTCGCGCCGAGCGGGGAGTAGAGGTGGGCGACGCGCTCGTCCGCGTCGTGGTCTTCGTGCCCGCGTTCGGCCAGGCCGTGCCCGGACACGTGCACCGGCTTCTCCGGGCGCAGCGTCCCGGAGAACACCCGCACGAGTGACACCCGGCCGACGTACGAGTCGACGGCCGTCCGGACGACCTCCGCGGCGAGGGGGCCCGCGGGGTCGGCGGTGAGCGGCTCGTGCGGCGTGCCCTCCGGCGTGGTCACGTCGGGTGGCCGGTGCTCCAGCGGGGACGGGAACGCCCGGACGATCCCGTCGAGGACCTCGGCCAGGCCGATCCCGCTGGTCGCGCACACCGGGATGACCGGGTGGAACGACCCGCGCGCGACGGCGGTTTCGAGGTCGGTGATCAGCGTGTCCTCGGCGATCTCCTCGCCGGCGAGGTAGCGGTCCATCAGGGACTCGTCCTCGCTCTCGGCGATGATGCCTTCGATCAGCGCGTTGCGGGCCTCGGCCATCCGCTCGAGGTCGGCCGGGTCCGGCTCGCCGATCTTCGGCGGGTGCCCGGCGGAGTAGTCGAAGTACCGCTGGGTGATCAGCCCGACCAGGCCGTCGCCCGCGGGCAGGTAGAGCGGCAGCACGCCGTCGCCGAACGCGGCCTGGCAGGCGGCGATCTCGGCCATCGCGTCGGCGCGGTGGTGGTCGAGGCGCGAGACGACGACCGCGCGCGGCATCCCGACCGCGGCGCACTCCTCCCACACCGCGACCGTCGCCGCGTCGACCCCTTCGGCGGCGCTGACGACGAACAGCGCCGCGTCGGCGGCGCGCAGCCCGGCCCGCAGCTCCCCGACGAAGTCGGCGTACCCGGGCGTGTCGATCAGGTTGATCTTGTGTCCCTGATGCAGCACCGGCGCGACCGAGAGGCCGACCGAGCGCTGCTGGCGGACCGCCGCGGGGTCGTGGTCGCACACCGTCGTCCCGTCGACGACCGAGCCCGGGCGCGGCACGGTGCCGGACGCGGCGAGCAGGGCCTCGGTGAGGGTCGTCTTGCCGGAGCCGGACGGGCCGACGAGCACGACGTTGCGGACCTTCGCGGGGTCGTCCACAGCGACGGCGGCCCCGGTGTCGGCGTTCCTGGCTTGTTTGTCTGCCATGACGACTCCTCGGCGAACGGCTGGTGTACGGGATGTGTCCTCGATCACACACCCGCTACCCTGGTCACGGCAAGGCAGGGCTCCCGGGACCAGCCGAATGCCCGGGGGACGCGGGGTGGGGGAGTGGCATGGACAGGCGGACCTTCTTGCGGATCTCCGGGGCGGTGCCGGTGGCGGGCCTGGCGGCGTGGCCACCGGCGGACGACTGGGCGCGGCTGCGGAAGCGGCTGGCGGGACCGCTGTTCCGGCCGGGCGACCCCGGCTTTCCGGAGGCCAAGCAGGGCTTCTTCACGCTGTACGACGACCGGACGCCGGCGGCCGTGGTCGGCGCCGCGCGGGTCGAAGACGTGCAGGCGGCCGTCGCCTTCGCCGCCCGGCACGGGCTGCCCGTCGCGGCCCGCAGCGGCGGGCACAGCTATCCGGGGTATTCCACAGTGGACGGCGGGATCGTCGTGGACCTGAGCCGGTTTTCCGGTATCGACGTGCGCCCGGACGGCCGCGCGGTGATCGGCGCCGGCGCGCGGCTGGAGCCGGTCGCGGCGACGCTCGCCGCGGCGGGGCGGGTGCTGCCGGCGGGCAGCTGCGGCACGGTCGGCATCGCCGGGCTCGCCCTCGGCGGCGGCGTCGGGGTGCTCGACCGCGAGCACGGGCTGACGTGCGACCACCTCGAGGCGGCGCGGATCGTCACGGCCGACGCCCGGGTGCGCACGGTGTCGGCGGTGGCGGAGCCGGACCTGTTCTGGGCGCTGCGCGGCGGAGGCGGCGGCAACTTCGGGATCGTCACGGCGTTCACCTTCCGGACCGTTCCGGTGGCCGACGTCGCGACGTTCAAGCTCGCGTTCCCGGTGGGCACGCAGGCCGCGCTCCTGGCCGCCTGGCTGGAGTGGCAGCCGTCGATGCCGGACGAGCTGTGGTCCGGGATGGGCCTCGGCGCCGGCCACGCCACGCTCGACGGCACCTTCCTCGGTCCGGAGGCCCGGATGAACGAGCTGGTCGACGACCTCGTCCGCCGGGTCGGCACCCCGCCGGCCGAGCGTGGCGCCCGCGTACTGGACCACCTGGGCGCGATGCGCGCGTTCGACGACCGGGATTCGCGCCCGGGACCGGCCGCGGACCGTGCGGCCTACGTCGGCACCTCGCGGATGCTGATGCGGCCGCTCGCCGACCCGGGCGCGGTCGCCGGTGTGCTGACCCGTGACCCGCGGCTGGGCACGATCATCGACGCCGGCGGCGGCGCCATCGCGCGGGTCGGCGTCCGCGAAACGGCGTTCCCGCACCGGACGGCGCTGGCCGGCTTCCAGTTCCTGCACGGCGCCGAAGCCGCCGACGGCGGCGAAGCCGAAGCGCGCCGGTCGGTCGCCGCCGCGCGCGACGGGCTCGGACCGGAGTTCGGCACCACCGGCTACGTCAACTACCTCGACCCGGAGATGCCGGACTGGGCGCAGGCGTACTACGGAGTGAACCTGCCGAAGTTGCGCGCTGTCGCCCGGAAGTATGACCCGCGAGGGGTCTTCGCCTTCCCGCAAGGGCTTTCGGCACCCCGCTCGACTGTCCACATCGGAGACACTTAGGATTCGCCGACCCGCGGCAGAAAGGCAGCGCGTGCTCGACCTGGCATTCTCCACCGAGGACCTGGCGCACACCCGGTTCGCGTTCTCCCCGGCGTGGGAGATCGTGGCGAGCGTCCGCGTCCTGAACCAGCCGGGGGAGCACGCCCTGCACCTCCCGTGGGTCAAGCGCGCCACCGCGGCGCTGGACGAGGCGGGGCTCGACATCGGCCTGCTGCGCGACCTCGTCCCGCTGCGGCACCTGCCCGGCTTCCTGGCCGGCACCCCGGCGACGCCGCTGCCCGAGCTGGCCGACGAGCTGGCCGACCTGCGTGACGTGCCGGCTCGCGTCGTCCGGCGGGAGCTGGACGCGATGGCCGGGCCGCGCACGCCCGCGCTGAACCGGTTCCACCGCGACCCCGAGGCCGGTCTCGAGCGGCTCGCGACGCTCATGGAGCGGTACTGGGACCTCGTCCTGGCCCCCGACTGGCCCCGCATCCGCGCGCTGCTCGAGGCCGACGTGCTGCACCGTTCGCGGCTGCTGGCCCAGGGCGGGGCCGCCGAGCTGTTCAACGACCTGACCCCGATGGTCCGCTGGCAGGGCGGCACGCTCACCGTCGCCCACCGCCACCTGCACGCGGCCGTGCCCCTCGACGGGCGCGGCCTGGTGCTGGTGCCCTCGGCGTTCGTCTGGCCGCGCGTGTTCTCCAAGACCGACCCGCGGTGGCAGCCGGTGCTGCGCTACCCACCGCGCGGGATCGCCACGCTCTGGGAGACCGGCACCGCCGCCGCGCCCGGTGCGCTGGCCGCGGTCGTCGGCCGGGGCCGGGCCATGCTGCTGGCCGAGCTGTCCGCGCCCGCGTCCACCACCGAGCTGGCCCGCCGGACCCGCCTGAGCGCCGGGGCGGTGTCGCAGCACCTCGGCGTCCTCAAGGCAGCGGGCCTGGTCAGCGGGCATCGTGCCGGACGTCACGTGCTCTACGCCCGCACCCGGGCCGCGGAGGTCCTGGTCGCGGGCGTGCCGGAAGTGGACTGCTGAGATACCCGCGTACTGGCCTGCTTCAAGAGGCCACCACAGACCTACCCTCGACAGGTGTAACCCCCGTTTTCGTGTCGAAAGGCCCACCCGTGTCCGAGCAGCAGACCACTCCCCCCACCGGCACCGTCCAGTCCGTCACCGGCACCGCCAAGGTGAAGCGCGGCATGGCCGAGATGCTCAAGGGCGGCGTGATCATGGACGTGGTCACCGCCGAGCAGGCCAAGATCGCCGAAGACGCCGGCGCCGTCGCGGTGATGGCCCTGGAGCGGGTGCCCGCCGACATCCGCGCCCAGGGCGGTGTCGCCCGGATGAGTGACCCCGACCTGATCGACGGCATCATCGAGGCCGTCTCGATCCCGGTCATGGCCAAGGCCCGCATCGGCCACTTCGTCGAGGCGCAGATCCTGCAGTCGCTGGGTGTCGACTACATCGACGAGTCCGAGGTCCTCACCCCGGCCGACTACGCCAACCACATCGACAAGTGGGCGTTCACCGTGCCGTTCGTCTGCGGCGCGACCAACCTCGGCGAGGCCCTGCGCCGCATCACCGAGGGCGCGGCGATGATCCGCTCCAAGGGCGAGGCCGGCACCGGCGACGTCTCCAACGCGACCACGCACATGCGCAAGATCCGCCAGGAGATCCGGCGGCTGCAGTCGCTGCCCGAGGACGAGCTGTTCGTCGCGGCGAAGGAGCTTCAGGCGCCGTACGAGCTCGTCCGCGAAGTGGCCGAGGCGGGCAAGCTGCCGGTCGTGCTCTTCACCGCGGGCGGCATCGCCACCCCGGCCGACGCGGCGATGATGATGCAGCTCGGCGCCGAGGGCGTGTTCGTCGGCTCCGGCATCTTCAAGTCCGGCAACCCGGCCCAGCGCGCGGAGGCGATCGTCAAGGCGACGACGTTCTACGACGACCCGGACGTGCTGGCCAAGGTGTCACGCGGCCTGGGCGAGGCGATGGTCGGCATCAACGTCGAGGAGCTGCCGGAGCCGCACCGGCTCGCCGAGCGCGGCTGGTGACGTCCTAGACGTACTCGGAGATCTCGACGCCGTATGTCCCCGGCTCGAGGGCTTCGAAGATGTGCGGGACGTCGCCCGGGTAGGAGATGTAGTCGCCGGGGTTCAGCTCTTCCGGCGCGTCCAGCACGCCCACCCGGGCGCGTCCCGCGCACAGCACGATGTGCTCCATCACCCCGGTCATGTGCGGGTCGCTGCGTCGCGGCGTGCCCGGTTCGGCCCGGATGAGGTACATGTCCCGCCGCGCGGACGGGGGACAGGCCGACAGCAGCGTGCACGCGTAATCGGCGTGCTCGGCGAACACCGTCGGGCCCTTGCCCGCCCGGATGACGCGGACTTTCGGCCGTTCGGGTTCGACCAGGCGGGAGAACGGGACGTCGAGGGCGACGCCGAGCGCCCACAGCGTCTCGACGCTGGGGTTGCCGGTACCCGACTCGAGCTGCGACAGCGTCGACTTGGCCAGGCCGGCGCGGCGCGCGACCTCGGTCAGGGACAGGCCCGCGCGGGCGCGTTCCCGGCGCAGGGACGCCGCGATGATCTCGAGCGGCGCACCGGTGGTTTCCTGCGACATTCTGTTCGCTCCATCGGTCGTTGTGTTCGGCTTGACGAACACGGGCCTCTGTGTTCACCATAGAACACATGCGTTCGATCTGGCGAACACTCGACCGGGGCCTCGCCCGCGACATCGGCCTCGTGTGCCTGGCCGATTGTCTCGTGGGCGTGTCCTACGGGGCCATCGCGGTGAGCTCGGGCTTCCCCCTGTGGCTGCCGATGCTGATGTCGCTGCTGGTCTTCGCCGGCGCGTCGCAGTTCATGTTCGTGGGGATCGTGGCCGCGGGCGGCAACCCGTTCGCGGCGGTGCTGGCGGGCCTGCTGGCCAACGCGCGGCACCTGCCGTTCGGGTTCGCGGTCGGCGACGTGCTGGGCCGACGGTGGGCATCACGGCTGGCGGGCAGCCACCTGATGATCGACGAGTCGGTGGCGTTCGCGCTGGCCCAGCGCGAGGCGCAGCGCCGCCGCGCGGCGTACTGGGCGTGCGGGATCGGCCTGTTCGCCTGCTGGAACCTCGGCGTGGTGGCGGGCGCGTTCGCCGGGACGGCGATCAGCGACACCGATGTGTTCGGCCTCGACGCGGCGTTCCCGGCGGTGCTGCTGGCCCTGGTGCTGCCGTCCCTGCGCGACAAGGCGGCCCGGCTGCCGGTGCTGATCGGGGTGCTGGTCGCACTGGCGACGACCCCGTTCCTCCCGGCGGGGCTGCCGGTGCTGCTGGCGCTGGCCGGCGTGGTCGCGGGCGTCGCGGCGAAGGAACCGGAACCGCAGGAGGCGCGCTGATGGACGGGATGGAGCTGCTGATCGGCACGGCGGTGCTGGCGCTGGGGACGTTCGCGTTCCGGTTCGCCGGCCCGGTGCTGCGCAGCCGGGTGAAGCTGTCCCCGAAGGCGGAACGCCTGATGGCACTGGCGGCGGTGGTCCTGCTGGCGGCGCTGGTGGCGGTGAGCGCGCTGACGGAGGGCCACGGGTTCGCGGGCTTCGCCCGCCCGGCGGGAGTGCTGGTGGCGGGGGTGCTGGCGTGGCGGAAGGCACCGTTCGCGCTGGTGGTGGTGGCCGCCGCCGCGACGGCGGCCCTGCTGAGGCTGGCCGGAGTCCCCTGACGGCGATCGCCGTCCGGGGTGGCCGACGGGCTCGGGCAGGACGTCGATGTGCGGCCGGGGACGGTGGCCCGGCGGTCGGCTGGGGGTCGGGTCGCCCGGCCGGCTGGTCGGGGTGACCGACGGGCTCGGGCGGGACGTTGATGTGCGGCTCGCTAGCCGGGCCGGCGGGCAGTCGGCCGGCGCCGGGAGCCTCGGCTCGCTGGCTGGCCGGCCGGCTCGCTGTTGTCCGGTTGCCGGCGCCCCAAGGCGGCCTTGGTTGCGTCTCACGCACCGAAGGCCGCCTTCGTTGCGTCCGACGCACCGAAGGCCACATTGGGGCGTTCGGGGCCGGCGTGCCCGGCAGGGCGGGGCTGACCTGCCGGGAAGCCGCCGGGCGCGGGCGTCTAGGCTGGTGGGAAGGTCTTTCGGGAGGTCGGGTGTCGTCGGAACCACTCATCGGGGTGCTCGCCATGCAGGGCGCCGTGCGGGAGCACGTCGCCATGCTCGAGGCGGCCGGCGCGCGGGCCGTGCCGGTCCGGCGGGCCGGTGAGCTGTCCGAAGTGGACGGTCTGGTGCTGCCCGGCGGCGAGTCGACCACCATGTCGCGGCTGCTGGAGAGCTTCGAGCTGCTCGAACCCCTCAAGGCGCGGGTCGCCGAAGGCATGCCCGCCTTCGGCTCGTGCGCCGGGATGATCCTGCTCGCGCGGCAGACCCTCGACGGGCGGCCCGACCAGCAGCAGATCGGCGGCCTGGACGTCGTCGTGCGGCGGAACGCCTTCGGCAGGCAGGTCGACTCCTTCGAAGCCGACCTCGACTTCGCCGGCGTCGACGGCGAAGTCCGCGCGGTCTTCATCCGGGCGCCGTGGGTCGAGAAGGCCGGTGACGGCGTCGACGTGCTGGCCACGGTCAGCGGCGTGCCCGGCGCGGAAGAGGACACCGCTAGGATCGTCGCGGTCCGGCAGGGGGCGGTGCTGGCGACCGCGTTCCACCCGGAACTGACGCCCGACGTGCGGGTGCACCGGCTGTTCGTCGACCTCGTGCGAAAGGCTGCCTGAGACGCGGTGCCCGGCCGGGGTACGGAACAGATGGAGGAGAGATGAGCGGCCACTCCAAGTGGGCCACCACGAAGCACAAGAAGGCCAACCTCGACGCGAAGCGCGGCAAGCTCTTCGCCCGGTTGATCAAGAACATCGAGGTGGCCGCGCGGACCGGCACCGGTGGTGGCGACCCGGATGGCAACCCCACGCTCTACGACGCCATCCAGAAGGCCAAGAAGAACTCGGTCCCGCAGGACAACATCGAGCGCGCCCGCAAGCGCGGCGCCGGTGAAGAGGCCGGTGGCGCCGACTGGCAGACCATCACCTACGAAGGCTACGGCCCGAACGGCGTCGCCGTCCTGATCGAGTGCCTCACCGACAACCGCAACCGCGCCGCGTCGGAGGTCCGCACCGCTTTGACCCGCAACGGCGGCTCGCTCGCCGACCCGGGCTCGGTCGCCTACCTGTTCAACCGCAAGGGCGTCGTGCTCATGCCCAAGGGCGACGCGGCCGAGGACGACGTCCTCATGGCGGTGCTCGACGCGGGCGCCGAAGAGGTCAACGACCTCGGCGAGAGCTTCGAGATCGTCTCCGAGGCGACCGACCTGGTGCCGGTCCGCAAGGCGCTGCAGGACGCCGGCTTCGAGTACGAGTCGGCCGACCTGACGTTCCTGCCGTCGGTGAGCGTCCCGCTCGACGCGGACGGCGCGAAGAAGGTCTTCAAGCTCATCGACGCCCTCGAAGACTGCGACGACGTCCAGAACATCTACGCGAACTTCGACGTCTCCGACGAGGTCCTCGCCGAAGTCGGCTGAGTTCTTCCTTGCGCCGCAACGCTTTCGTGCCCGGGCCGGAAACTTTCCGGCCCGGGCACTGTGCTCCGGCGGGCTTGTCGGGCAGAATGTGCGCCGTGACCTCGACGACGCCCGCCTCCGCCGATCTCGCCGCCGAACTGACGCCGGACGAGCAGCGCCTCATCGAATGGATCGAGACGCAGGCGAAGGAGCGCGGCAACGCCGTCATCACGGTCGCCGGTGACGAGCAGGGGGCGGGCTACTGCTTCACCGCCTGCGCGTGGGCCCTGCACAACGTGCCTGAGGCCGTCGTGGTCGGGCTGCCCGACGGGATGGGGCCGGTGCTGCTCGACGCGTACGTCGACCGCGCGGCCAACGGCGAGATCTTCGAGGTCGGCAAGCGCTACGACGACTTCTTCGAGGGCGTCCCGGTGGTCCTCGAACGCGTCAACAAGGGCCACTACCCCGAGTACTTCGGTTCGGCGTTCCTCATCTACCCGGACGGCGACTTCCCGGCACTGCAGCTGATCGTCGCCACGCCGGAGGGCAAGTTCCCGTGGCACCCGGACGCGCCCGAGGGCTTCGCGCAGTGGCAGCCGGTGCTCACCGCGAGCGGTGACCCCGAAAGCTGGACCCCGGGCGTCGACGGCCCCTAGAACGCGCGCAGGTCGGCGGCCGCTTCCGGGTACCGCGCGGCCAGCTCCGACGGCGACGCGAACTCCACGCAGTCGTCGGTGTAGGGCGGCACGACGACCGTCCCGAGCAGGCTCCACGCGCCCCGCGTGACGGTGGCCTGCCACGTCCCGGCGGGCACCACGACCTGGGGACGTTCGCCCGCGGCGACGTCGGTGCCCAGCACCGGACGCGCCACCGAGCCGTCCGGGTGCAGCAGCAGCATCGCGGCGGGCGCGCCCGCGTGGTGGACGTAGACTTCGGCCCGGTCCAGGCGGTGTGGCGCCGAGAACTCCGGCGCGACGAGCAGGTAGTAGATCGCGGACCCGGTTTCGGACCGCCAGCTCTGCGCCCACCGCCCGCCTTCGACGGGCAGCGGCTGAAGTCCCAGGTGGGTGACGAAATCCGACGGCTCCGGCATGTCACCCATCCTGCCGCAGGCGCGCCCAGTAGCCTGCAGACATCGAACTGATGTTCGCGGCGGGAGGAATGCGGGTGCGGGTGCTCGGGGTCGACCCCGGTCTGACCAGGTGCGGCCTGGGGGTGGTCGACGGCGGCAAGGGCCGCGCCGTCCGCTGCGTCGCCGTCGACGTGGTGCGCACGCCGGCCGACGCCGACCTGGCGCACCGGCTGCTCGGCATCTCCGACGAGGTCGAGCGGTGGATGGACAAGTACAAGCCCGCCGCCGTGGCGGTCGAGCGCGTCTTCGCCCAGCACAACGTCCGGACCGCGATGGGCACCGCGCAGGCGGGCGGGGTCGTCGCCCTGGCCGCCGCCCGCCGGGGCCTGCCGGTCGTCTTCCACACGCCGAGCGAGGTCAAGGCCGCGGTCAGCGGGTCGGGCCGAGCGGACAAGGCGCAGGTCACGGCGATGGTGATGCGCCTGCTCAACCTCGAGGTCGCGCCCAAGCCCGCCGACGCCGCGGACGCCCTCGCCCTGGCCATCTGCCACCTCTGGCGGGAGCCGATGCGGGCCCGGCTCGCCGAGGCCGAAGCCCGCGCCGCCGAAATGGCGCGCACGCACAAGGCCCGCCTCGCCGCGGCCGCGAAGCAAGCGAAGAACCCAGGAGCAGCACGATGATCTCGTCGGTACGCGGGGAAGTCCTTTCGGTCGGCCTGGACCACGTCGTGGTCGAGGTCGGCGGCGTCGGCTTCGCGGTGCAAGCCACCCCGGCGACGCTGGCCACCCTCCGCCGCGGCGAAGAAGCCCGCCTGCACACCGCGCTGGTCGTGCGCGAGGACTCGCTCACGCTGTTCGGCTTCGCCGACGCCGACGCGCGCGAGCTGTTCGGCCTGCTGCAGACGGTCTCCGGCATCGGGCCGCGGCTCGCGCTGGCCACCCTCGCCGTGCTCGACCCGGACAAGCTGCGCGCGGCGCTCGTGGAAGGCAACATCACCGTGCTCACCTCGGTGCCCGGCATCGGCCGCAAGGGCGCCGAACGGCTCACCCTCGAGCTGCGCGACAAGGTCACCGCGCTCGGCGGCGGCGACGGTGCCCCGGCGGTCACCGCGCCCGGTGCCCTGCGCTCCGAGGTCGTCGAGGCGCTGGCCGGGCTCGGTTTCCCGGCCAAGCAGGCCGAGCAGGCCGTCGACAAGGTCCTCGCCGACGGCGACGGCCACACCACCGCCAGCGTGCTGCGCGCCGCGCTGGCCACCCTCGGCCGCAAGCGGTAGGGCGCGGGCATGGAGTATGAGGCCGTGACCGACGACGAGGACGACGCCCTGTCGGCGTGGGCCCAGACCGGCGACCGCGACGTCGAGGGCACGCTGCGGCCGCGCAAGCTGGACGAGTTCGTCGGCCAGCCGCGCGTGCGCGAGCAGCTGGAACTGGTGCTGGAGAGCGCGCGCCGCCGCGGCGTGCCGCCCGACCACGTGCTGCTGTCCGGCCCGCCCGGGCTCGGCAAGACGTCGATGGCGATGATCGTCGCGGCCGAGCTGGGCGCGGCCATCCGGATCACCTCCGGCCCGGCCCTGGAACGCGCCGGCGACCTCGCCGCGATGCTGTCCAACCTGGCCCCCGGCGACGTGCTGTTCATCGACGAGATCCACCGGATCGCCCGCCCGGCCGAGGAGATGCTCTACCTCGCGATGGAGGACTTCCGGGTCGACGTCGTGGTCGGCAAGGGCCCGGGCGCCACCAGCATCCCCCTCGAGATCGCGCCGTTCACGCTGGTCGGGGCGACCACGCGGTCCGGCTCGCTGACCGGGCCGCTGCGCGACCGGTTCGGCTTCACCGGCCAGATGGAGTTCTACACCGACACCGAGCTGGAGCTGGTCGTCCGCCGCGCGGCGACGATCCTCGACATCCCGATCGACCGCGACGGCTGCGCGGAGATCGCCCGCCGCTCACGGGGCACCCCCCGGATCGCGAACCGGCTGCTGCGGCGCGTCCGCGACTACGCCGAGGTCCGCGCCGACGGCAAGGTGACCCGCGAGGTCGCCCGCGCCGCGCTCGCCGTCTACGACGTCGACGAGCTGGGTCTCGACCGGCTCGACCGGGCCGTGCTCACCGCGCTGACCAAGTCGTTCGGCGGCGGGCCGGTGGGCATCTCGACGCTGGCGGTCGCCGTGGGGGAGGAGGCGACCACCGTGGAAGAGGTCTGTGAGCCCTACCTCGTGCGCGCCGGTATGCTCGCCCGCACCCCGCGCGGCCGGGTCGCCACCGCGACCGCGTGGGAACACCTCGGCCTGGTGCCGCCCGCGGACCTCCCCGGGCGTCCCGACCAGGGCGGGCCGTCGCTGTTCGACCAGGACTGAGCGGCCCGAACCGGCGGGTGGGTGCCGCGTCCGCGCTGGTACCTGGCACACTTGACCGGAGCACATACCCAAGAACCGGACATTTCGGCAGGGCCGGAGTGTCCGTCGAACGGAGAAACATGCAAAGTCTATTGCTGCCCCTGCTGCTCGTGCTCGTCCTCGCCGTGCCGCTGGTGATGAGCTCGCGGAAGCAGAAGAAGCAGCAGGCGGCGCAGCAGGAGCTGCAGAGCAGCCTGGCGCCCGGTGACCGCGTGATGACCACCTCGGGTCTCTACGGCACCGTCGCCGACGCCTCCGGCGACACCACGATCGACATCGAGATCGCGCCCGGCGTCGTCACCACCTGGCTGCGGCTGGCGGTCCGCGAGAAGGTCGAGCCGGTCGTCGAGACCGAGGAGGACTCCGCGGACGAGGTGGTGGCTCCCGCCGAGGAGACGATCGCCGAGCCGGCCGCCAAGGCCGACGAGCCGCAGACCACCGCGCAGGTGGCGCCGCCGCTGGAGCACGGCAAGAAGTAACTCCCCGCGGCATCCCCTGGGCGCGCCGGGAAACCACCGACGAAAGTCGGTGTGGCCTCGAACGCCGGGCTCACGCAGCACCGAGTAGTGTCTCGGTGCTGCGTGCGTGTCCGCCGTCATACCCGTGCCCGGGAGTGAATCGCACACAGTCCCTCCCGGTAACCCTCCGGGCGGGCACCGCAACGTTGGGGTCCACCCAGTCCGAGGAGACCGAAGCACCGTGGCAGCTTCAGCCGGGCATCTCCGCCCGGGACGCTATCTCGCCCTGTTCGCCCTGATCGTGGTCGTGCTGTACGCGCTGGTGTTCCTCACCGGCAACCACAAGCCGACCCCGAAGCTGGGCATCGACCTGCAGGGCGGCACCCGGGTCACCCTCACCGCCCGCACCCCCGACGGCGGCCAGCCGACCCGGGAATCCCTGAACCAGGCGCGCCAGATCATCGAAAAGCGCGTCAACGGCATCGGGGTCGGCGGCACCGAGGTCCTCCTCGACGGCAACAACGTCGTCATCACCGTCCCCGGCGAGCAGGGCGACCAGGCGAAGAACCTGGGCCGGACGGCGAAGCTCGGCTTCCGCAAGGTCGTCGCGAACGCGACGCAGCCGGTCGTGCCGCCGCAGACCACCACCCCGCCGGCCACGGGCGCGCCGACCGCGCCGACCGCGCCGTCTTCGGGGGCTCCCAGCAGCTCCGCGCCGCCGTCCGCGGGCGCCCCGACGCCGACGGCCACGAAGTCCGGCGGCGGTGGCGCGCCGGGTGCCGCGCCCGCGCAGCAGCCGAGCACCCCGCCGGCCGCGCCGAGCAGCAGCACCCCGCCGCCGGCGTCCGGCCAGGCCCCGACGCCCAGCGACGGCTCGGTGGACGCGCAGACCGCGCAGGAGATCCAGGCGGCCAAGGCGATCCGCCAGAACAAGGACCTCGTCGGTGCCGACGGCCAGCCGAACCAGGAGCTCGTCGCCAAGGCGATGGCGTCGCTGACCTGCGCGCCGAACGCCAAGGACCCCCTCGAGGGCAACGACGACCCGAAGCTGCCGCTGGTCGCCTGCGGTGACCACGACACCTACAAGTACCTGCTGGAGCCGGAGTTCCTGCCGGGCACGGAGATCTCCGACGCGACCTCGGGCTACGACCAGCAGCGCGGCCAGTGGGTGGTGAACCTCAGCTTCAAGAGCGCGGGCACCAAGATCTGGGCCGACTTCACCTCGAAGAACGTCAACCAGCAGGCGGCGTTCGTGCTCGACACGCAGGTCGTGTCCGCGCCGAACATCCAGGTGGCGATCCTCGACGGCAACACCCAGATCACCGGCAAGTTCACCCAGTCCGAGGCGAAGAACCTGGCGGACATCCTCAAGTACGGCTCGCTGCCGCTGTCGTTCGCGTCCTCGGACGCGACCACGGTGTCGGCCACCCTCGGCTTCGCGTCGCTGCAGGCCGGCCTCATCGCCGGCGGCATCGGCCTGCTGGTGGTGTTCGTCTACTGCCTGTTCTACTACCGGCTGCTCGGCGTGCTCACCATCCTGTCGCTGGCCCTGTCCGGCGCGCTGGTGTTCGCGGTGCTGGTGCTGCTCGGCCGCTGGATCGGCTACACGCTGGACCTCGCGGGCATCGCCGGCCTGATCATCGCCATCGGGATCACGGCCGACTCGTTCGTCATCTACTTCGAACGGCTCAAGGACGAGATCCGGGAGGGCCGGACGTTCCGGTCCGCGGTGCCGCGCGGCTGGGTCCGCGCCCGGCGCACCATCCTGGCCTCGGACGCGGTGAGCTTCCTGGCCGCGGCCATCCTGTACGTCATCGCGGTCGGCGACGTCCAGGGCTTCGCGTTCACCCTCGGCATGTCCACGGTGCTCGACCTGGTCGTCGTGTACCTGGTGACGCACCCGCTGGTCGCGATGGTGTCGACGTCGAAGTCGCCGTTCCTGTCCAACCCGAGGCACCTCGGCCTCGGTGCCGTGCAGCAAGTGGGTTCGCAGCGTAAGAAGTCGACCGCGGTCGGCCGCGCGAACGTGAAGGAGGCCTGACATGGCGGTCGAAGAACCGGTCACGGACGCCGAAGGCAACACCACGGTGGCGGCGAAGCCCGGCAAGCGGGAGAGCATCTTCCACCGGCTGTACGTGGGCACGGGTGCGTTCGACGTCGTCGGCAAGCGCAAGCGCTGGTACATCTTCTTCGGCGCGCTGGTGCTGGTGTGCCTCGCGTCGATGATCTTCCGCGGCTTCAACATCGGCATCGAGTTCGAGGGCGGCACGCAGATCCAGATGCCTGCCAACGGCATCCACGGCGTGATCACCGAGAACCAGGCCAAGGAATCGTTCGAGAAGGCCCTCGGGCGCCCGGCCGCGGAGACGCAGAAGGTCGGCACGGGTGCCGCCTCGACCATCCAGATCCGCACCGACACGCTGGACGCGGCCGACGTCGCGAAGGTCAAGCAGGGCCTGTTCCAGGACCTGGGCCCGAAGGGCACCAACGGCCAGCCCAGCGTCCAGGCGATCAGCGACAGCGCGGTGAGCGCGTCCTGGGGCGACGAGATCTCGCAGAAGGCGCTGATCGCGCTCGTCGTGTTCCTCGTCGCGGTCGTCATCTTCCTGGCGATCTACTTCGACCCGCGGATGGCGGCAGCGGCGCTGATCTCGCTGCTGCACGACATCCTCGTCACCGCCGGCGTGTACTCGCTGGTCGGCTTCGAGGTCACCCCGGCGACCGTGATCGGCCTGCTGACGATCCTCGGGTTCTCGCTGTACGACACGGTGGTGGTGTTCGACAAGGTCCGCGAGAACACGCGCGGCCTGCTCGGGCTGACCCGCCGCACGTACGCCGAGGCGGCGAACCTGGCGCTGAACCAGACGCTGATGCGGTCGTTCAACACGGCGTTCATCGCGCTGCTGCCGATCCTCGGCCTGCTGATCGTCGGGTACGTCCTGCTCGGCTCCGGCACGCTGCAGGACCTGGCGCTGGTGCAGCTCACCGGTACGCTCGTCGGCGTCCTGTCGTCGGTCGCGCTGGCGACGCCGCTGCTGGTCGACTTCAAGATGCGCGACCCGAAGTACCGGCAGCAGGCCGAGCGGGTCCGCCAGCGCCGCCTCAGCCAGGAGCGCAAGGCGGCCGGCGCGGAGGATTTCGACGCTTCGGACGACGACGCACTGGCGAAGGAGCTGCGCAAGGAGAAGGCGTACGCGGCCGCGGCCAGCGTCCCCGCCCGGATCCAGAAGCAGCGCCCGTCCGGCAAGCCCGCGGGCAAGCGGAAGCGCTGACGTGCAGCTGGACGACGCCCTCGGCCTGATCGCCGAGGTGCCGGACTTCCCTGAGCCCGGCGTGCTGTTCCGCGACCTGAGCCCGCTGTTCGCGGACGCGGGCGCGTTCAAGGCGGTGGCCGACGCGCTGGCGGGCACCCTCGGCCCGGGGGTCGAGGCGCTCGCCGGCGTGGAGGCCCGCGGGTTCCTCCTCGCCGCGGCCGTCGGGTACGCCCGCGGCCTCGGCGTGGTCCTGATCCGCAAGCCGGGCAAGCTGCCGCAGGTGGCGGGCCGCGTCGACTACGCCCTGGAGTACGGCACGGCGACGGTCGAGCTGCCCGCGGGCGTGGTCCGTCGCGGTCAGCGCGTCGCGATCCTGGACGACGTCCTGGCCACGGGCGGCACGGTGGCGGCGACGGCCAAGCTCCTCGAGGACGCCGGCGCCGTGGTCGACGGCGTGTCGGTGGTCCTGGAGCTGGCGGCGCTGGGCGGCCGCGAGGTGCTGGGGGACCGGAAGGTGCACGCCCTCCGCTCCTGTTAGCGGTCCGCCGCGGCTGGTGAAGCCGCTGGTCGGCGTCGTCGCATCCCCCTGAACGGGCGCACCCGGGAGGGCCGCGAGGAGCAGCGGCTACCCTGGTGTTCCGAAGGCCGCACGAGCAGCAGGAGGTGCGGGTGAGCCAGGAGCTCGACGCCGCGGTGCCCGCGAAGCAGGGCGCCCAGCAGAACGGGCAGGCGGCGGCACAGCCCGCACCGCCGAAGCCGAACGGCGCGGCGCCGAGCCCGTCCGCGACCCGGCGGGTCCGGGCGCGCCTCGCCCGGCGGATCACCGCGCAGCGCGCCGCCCCGGTCAAGCAGGTCCTCGAGCCACTGGCCGTCATCCACCGCGAGCTCCACCCGAACGCCGACCTCGGGCTGCTCCAGCGCGCCTACGACGTCGCCGAGGAGCTGCACCGCAACCAGCGGCGCAAGTCCGGTGACCCCTACATCACCCACCCGCTCGCCGTCGCGACCATCCTCGCTGAGCTGGGCATGGACACCACGACCCTGGTCGCGGCGCTGCTGCACGACACGGTCGAGGACACCGGCTACGCCGTCGAGAGCCTGAAGGCCGACTTCGGCGAGAAGGTCGCCGAACTCGTCGACGGCGTCACGAAGCTGGACAAGGTCAAGCTCGGCACGTCCGCCGAAGCCGAGACCATCCGCAAGATGGTCATCGCGATGGCGAAGGACCCGCGCGTCCTGGTCATCAAACTCGCCGACCGGCTGCACAACATGCGCACGATGCGCTTCCTGCCGCCGGAGAAGCAGGCCCGCAAGGCCCGCGAAACGCTCGAAGTGCTCGCCCCGCTGGCCCACCGCCTCGGCATGGCCACGGTCAAGTGGGAGCTGGAAGACCTCGCGTTCGCGATCCTGCAGCCGAAGAAGTACGACGAGATCGTGCGCCTGGTCGCCGACCGCGCGCCCTCGCGCGACATCTACCTGCGGTCGGTCATCACCGACCTGACCAGCAACCTCGTGTCGTCGCGGATCACCGCGAAGGTCGAGGGCCGGCCGAAGCACTACTACTCGATCCACCAGAAGATGATCGTCCGCGGCCGCGATCTCGACGACATCCACGACCTGGTCGGCGTCCGGATCCTGGTCGAGGACGTCCGCGACTGCTACGCGGCGATGGGCGTGGTGCACGCGCTGTGGCAGCCGGTGCCCGGCCGGTTCAAGGACTACATCGCGCAGCCGCGCTTCGGCGTCTACCAGTCGCTGCACACCACGGTGATCGGCCCGGACGGCAAGCCGCTCGAGGTGCAGATCCGCACCTACGAGATGCACCGCACCGCCGAGTACGGCATCGCCGCGCACTGGCGCTACAAGGAAACCAAGGGCACGCACACCGGCAACGCCATGGACGTCGACGAGATGGCGTGGATGCGCCAGCTCCTCGACTGGCAGCGCGAGGCGGCGGACCCGGGCGACTTCCTCGAGTCGCTGCGCTACGAGCTGGCCGCGCGCGAGATCTTCGTCTTCACGCCGAAGGGCGACGTCATCACGCTGCCGGTGGACTCGACGCCGGTGGACTTCGCCTACGCCGTGCACACCGAGGTCGGCCACCGCTGCATCGGCGCCCGCGTCAACGGCCGCCTGGTCGCGCTCGAACGCAAGCTGGAAAACGGCGAAGTCGTCGAGATCTTCACGTCGAAGGCGGAGAACGCCGGCCCGTCGCGCGACTGGCTGCAGTTCGCCGGTTCGCCGAAGGCGCGCGCCAAGATCCGGCAGTGGTTCGCCAAGGAGCGCCGCGACGAGGCGATCGAAGGCGGCAAGGAAGCCATCACCAAGGAGATCCGCAAGGTCGGCCTGCCGATCCAGCGGCTGGTCTCCGCGGAGTCGATGGGCGCGGTGGCCACCGAGCTGCGCCACGCGGACATCTCGTCGCTGTACGCGGCGGTCGGCGAAGGCCACACCAGCGCGAAGCACGTCGTGCAGCGGCTGGTGGCCCTGATCGGCGGGGTCGACGCGGCCGAGGAGGAGCTGGCCGAGCGCGCGACGCCGTCCACGGTCACCCGCCGCCGCGGCTCCAACGACGTCGGCGTGGTCGTCAAGGGCGCCAGCGACGTGTGGGCGAAGCTCGCCCGCTGCTGCACCCCGGTGCCGGGCGACGAGATCCTCGGGTTCGTGACCCGCGGCGGCGGTGTCTCGGTGCACCGCACGGACTGCACGAACGCCGGTGACCTGAAGTCCCAGCCCGAGCGGCTCGTCGAGGTCGAGTGGGCGCCGTCGGCGTCGTCGGTGTTCCTGGTGGCGATCCAGGTCGAGGCGCTCGACCGGCACCGGCTGCTGTCGGACGTGACCAAGGTGCTGGCCGACGAGAAGGTCAACATCCTCTCGGCCTCGGTGACGACCTCCCGCGACCGGGTCGCGGTCAGCCGGTTCTCCTTCGAGATGGGCGACCCGAAGCACCTCGGCCACGTCCTCAAGGTGGTCCGCGGCGTGGAAGGCGTCTACGACGTCTACCGCGTGACGTCGGCGTCCTGAGGCTGCCACGAGCCGTCGACGGCGACGCCGGCGGCCGCGGCGATGCGGTCACGGGACTCCAGCAGCCGGGCACGCAGCGCCGGCAGGTCGACGTCGAGGAGCCTGCCGTCCCGTTTGACCGCTTTCCCGGCGACGAAGACGCTGTCGACCAGGCCGGGGTGGCCGGCTGTCACGATCGTGCCCACGGGGTCGCCGACCGGGAACACCGAGAGGTCTTCGGCGTCGAGCAGGACGAGGTCGGCGTCCTTGCCGACGGTGAGGCTGCCGGTCCGGTCGTCGCGGCCGCAGGCCCGGGCGCCGTCGATCGTGGCGAACGCGAGGACGTCCCGCGCCGTGACGGCACGCTCCACCGCGGTCGCCGTGCGCATGGCGCCGAACATGTCGCCGCCGGCCGACAGGCAGTCGTCGACCGACAACGACGGACGGATTCCGGCGGCCAGCGCCCGGCCGGTGACGAGCGGTGCGAAGCCCATCTTCAGCTCGACGTCCGGGCTGACCGACACCGAGCTGCCCGCGTCGGCCAGCATCGCCAGCTGGTCGCCGGAAAGCCCGTTGCCGTGCACGATCGTGGTCCGCTCGTCGAGCAGGCCGCGCTCCCGCATGTCGGCGATCGGCCGGTCGCCGTGCGGCCAGCCGCCGGTGCCGTGGACGTGCGTGCTCACGCGCAGCCCGAGTTCCCGCGCCAGTGCGACGTCCGCCGCCGTCTCCTCCATTGTGGACATCACCGGTCCGCGCAGGCCCAGCGCCAGGTCGTCGTCCGGCAGCACCGCCCGCACCCGCCGGAGCTCCGGGGCGATGTCCGGGCCCGCGGCGCCGTAGCAGAAGATCGAGTGGCCGGGCGCGTCGCGCAGGGCCTGGATCGCGGCGTCGGCGTTCTCCGGGTGGTCTGCGCAGTGGAACCAGTCCAGCAGGGTCGTCACGCCGGAGCTGAGCGCTTCGAGCCGGCCGAGCAGGTTGCCCACGTACACGTCCTCGGGCCGGTAGTGGCGCCGCAGCGTGCCATGCATGGCGGCGCGGTACTGGTCGAACGTCCAGTCCGCGCCGAGGCCGCGGAACGCGGTCTGCCAGGTGTGCCGGTGGCTGTCCACGAACCCGGGCATGACGATCTTGCCCGTCGCGTCCACGACCTCGGCGCCGTTCCCGTCCACGGTCGGCGCGATCGCGGCGATCCGGCCGTTCTCGATCAGCACGTCGCCGCGGGGGAGATGGCCGACGGCCGGGTCCATGCTGACCACCATGCCGCCGCGCACGAGAGTTCTCATCGGCGTCCCTTCGTTAGTTGACGCGTCAACTCTAGGTCCGGCGGAGTTGACGCGTCAACTAAGCTGCGGGCATGAGCCCCGAAGACTGGCAGTTCTGGGACACCTGGATGCGGGCGCACCGGCTGCTCGTCGCCGAACTGGACCGGGCCCTGCAGCGCGACTGCGGCATCTCGAAGGCCGAGTTCAGCGTGCTGATGACGTTGCGGCAGCCGATGCGCGTCGGCGCGCTGGCCGACGCGCTCGGCTGGGAGAAGAGCCGCGTCTCGCACCTGCTGACGCGGATGGAGCACCGCGGCCTGGTCGAGCGGACCGAAGACGGCGCCAGTGGCCGCCGCACCGGCGTCGGCCCGACCGCCGACGGCCGGCGCACCGCGGAGCGCGCGATCCGCGCGCACGGCGGCAACATCCGCCGGCTCGTCCTCGACCGGCTGACGCCCGAGCAGGCCGCGGCCATCCGCGGCTGGAGCGAGCAGGTCGTCCGCCGTCTCGACGGCTAGAAGGCCGCCGCGACCAAGGCGGCGAGGGCGGGGACGAGCTGGGCGAGCGCGCCGCCGCGCCCGGCACCCCGTGGCCGGCTGAGCGCCAGCAGATCCGACACGCCGAGGGCGACCCCGGCCAGCGCCATGAACCCGCAGCAGTAGAGCACCAGCGCGCGTCCCGCGTCGGCGTGGCCGGTGTGCAGCAGGACCAGCCCGACGACCGGCCCGGCGGCCAGGAACAGGTTGTAGAACCCGACGTTGAACGACCACAGCCGGGTGGCGGGCAGATTCGCCGTGGGGATCCGGAAGATGCCTTCGTGCACGCCCGGCCGTTCGAACAGCAGCACCTCCCAGGCGAACGCCAGCAGGTGCACCAGCACCGCCACCGCGGCGAAGACCTGCGCGACGGCGTTCACGACGTCAGCTCGATGCCGTGCCGCCCGGCGATCTCCGGGATCCGGTCCGGGGTGGCCTGGTCCACGTCGCGGAAGAAGCGGCCCATCCCGCCGGACAGGCACACCGCCAGGAACTTCGCCGACGGCGTGTGCACGGTGAACGTGTTCGGCGTGCCCGCCGGGATGCTGATCGACGCGCCGGGGCCGAGGTCGTGCAGCTCGCCGCCGGCGTAGACGGTGATGCGGCCGTGCAGGACGTAGAAGCTCTTCGCCCAGGGATCGGCGTGCGGCGGGACCGACGGGCCGCGCGGCGCGTCGACTTCGAACACCTCGTAGGCGTCGCCGGTGTGCTCGGCGCCGACCTTGACGGTGATCATCGCGTCCTTGGAGTCGAGTTCCGGGCCTTCGCCCGGCGCGCTGAAGTGGGTCATGCCGCCGACGCTAGGAAGGGCCCGGCCGGGTGACCATCCCGGAAAAGTGGGATACCGGCCGGCCGCGGCGCGGCGCATACTGCGACCATGTGGGAGGGCCGGGCGCAGGGAGTACGGCGGGACGTCGCCGCGCTGGCGACGGCGGGCCTCGGCGTCGCCGAGCTGCACGCCGCCGCCATCGAGCTGGTCGACCGCGTGGTGCCCGCGGAGCTCACCTGCTGGGCGTCGCTGGACCCGGACACCGCGGTGATCAGCTCGATGACCAGCGGGCGGGCCCGGATCCCCGGCGAGTACGAGCCGCTGCTGGCGACCTACGAGTACGACGGCGCCCAGCCCCACACCTTCGCCGAGCTGGCCCGGCGGCCGGTGCCGGTGGCCCGGCTGTCGGACCTGCCCCGCCGCGACGTCGAGCGCAGCGGGCGGCTCACCGAGGTCTGGCGGCCGCTGGGGCTGGGCCACGAGCTGCGCGCGGTGTTCCGGGTCGACGGGACGAACTGGGGCGCGGCCGGCCTCGTGCGGCGCGGCGAGTTCAGCGACCGCGAAGTCGAGTTCCTGACGGCGGTCGCGCCGGCGCTGGCCGCGGCGACGCGGGTGGCCGCGCGCACGCGGGACACGGGGGAGCGGGCCGAGCCGGCGATCGTGGTGGTCGGCCCGGACGGCAGGCAGCGGGCGGCGACCGCGGCGGCCGCGCAGTGGCGGTCCGAACTGGACGAAGTCGCGCCCGGCCGGTTCGCGGTGCTGGTGCGCGCGGTGGTGGCGGGAGCGCGGGCCGCGGCGACGGGCTCGTTCCGCGCCCGGGTGCGCGACGCCCGCGGTGGCTGGCTGGTGCTCCAGGCCAGCCGGCTGGTGGGGGCGGAGGACGACGAGACGGTGGTGACGGTCGCCCGCGCGTCGGGAGCCGATCTGCTGGGCGTGCTGCTGGCGGCCTACGGCCTGACCGCCCGGGAACGCGACGTCTGCCGCGAGGTACTGGCCGGGCGGTCCACATCGGACATCGCGGGCCGGCTCGGGATCTCCGCGCACACGGTGCAGGACCATCTGAAGGCCGTGTTCGGCAAGGTCGACGTCCGCAGCCGCGGCGAGCTGACGGCGAAGCTGCTGTCCTAAAGGAACTTGCGCAGCAGCGCGTTGACTTCCCCGGGCCGTTCCATCGCCGGAAGGTGGCCGGTGTCGGGCAGTTCGACGAGTTCCGCCGCCGGCAACGACTCCGCCAGGTGCCGGGACAGCTCCACCAGCCCCGGTGCGTCCGCCGTGCCGATCACCACCAACGCGGGCGTCCCGATCTCGGCCAGCCGGTGCCGGGTGTCCGTGATCCGCTCCGTCCACTGTGGAGCCGTCCACTCGCGCCGGTAGACTTCCTCGCACATTTCCCGGACCAGCGCGAGCATTTCCGCGGGCAGCACGGACACGTCCCGGTCCGGACCGGCGACCAGGTAGCGGATGTTGGCCTCCGCCATGGCCCGCACGTCCGCCGGGTCGACGTCGCCTTCGCGGGCGGCGTAGCGGGCCAGGCGCTCGGCGGGGACGATCTCCGCCGTCAGCCGCGCGATGTCCCGCTGCATGTGGTCCGGCCACGTGTGCCCGGTCAGGCCCGAGCCGAGCAGCGCGAGCCGGGTGATCCGCTCCGGCGCGGCGAGGGCAGCGTCCAGCGCGCACGCCCCGCCCATCGACGCCCCGACCAGCGCGGCCCGCTCGATCCCCCGGGCATCGAGCAGGGCCAGCAGGTCCTCGTAGTGGGCGTGCTCGCCGGTGCGGCCGCCGGTCTCCCCGAAACCGCGGCGGTCGTAGCGGATCACCCGGTGCGTGGCGGCGAGCGCGGTGAACTGGGCGTCCCACATCCGGCGGTCGCCGATCGCGGAGTGCAGCAGCACGACGGCGGGCCCCTCACCCGCTTCGTCGTAGCCGAACGCCGTCCCGCCCACCTCGATCGTCGCCATGGCCCCAAGCTACCGCCGCGAACGCGTCACAGACGCGGGGTTTCGCTGAGGGCGAGCGGCTAGGGTGCCGGGCATGACCGACGGATTCGACCTGACGCGCGACGGCGAGGTCGCGCGCCTGACGTTCACGCGGCCGGCGAAGATGAACGCCATCACCTACGGCATGTGGGCGGCGATCCCGGACGTCGTCGCCGAGGTGGAGGCCGATCCGGCGCTCAAGGTGCTGCTGCTCACCGGCGAGGGCGAGCACTTCTCGGCGGGCGCGGACATCAGCGAGTTCCGGGACCTGCGGACGACCGCCGAAGGGGCGGCGAGCTACGACAAGGCGGTCGAGGGCGCGGTGGCGGCGCTGACCGCGATGCGCAAGCCGTCGGTGGCGATGATCCGGGGCAACTGCATCGGCGGCGGCTGCCAGGTGTCGGTGGCGTGCGACTTCCGGTTCGCGGCCGAGGGTTCCCGCTTCGGCATCACCCCGGCGAAGCTCGGCATCGTCTACCACTTCGACTCGACGCGCCAGCTGGTGTCCCTGGTCGGCCCGGCGCACGCGAAGTACTTCCTGCTGTCCGGCGAGCTGATCACGGCGGCCCGGGCACGCGAGATCGGACTGCTCAACGACGTCTTCCCGGCCGCCGAGCTGGAAGCGTCGACGCGGGCGTTCGCGGCCACGCTGTGCGTCCGCTCGCAGGCTTCGATCCGCGGGATGAACCGGATCATCGAGAAGATCGTCGCGGGGCAGGAGACGCCGGACGCGGAGGTCGAGCAGATCCGGTCCGACGCCCTGCACGGAGTGGACTACGCGGAGGGCGTCGCCGCCTTCCTCGAGCGCCGCCCGCCGCGGTTCGCCTACCGCTGATCCGGGCCCGCTCAGGCGTCGAGGTAGGGGCGGAAGTGGTCGGCGACCACGTCGGTGACGGCGGCCGGGCCGAGCTTGCCGTCGACCTCGATGACGCGGATGCCGAGCTCCCGCGCCGAGCGCACGGCCTGCGCGGCGAGCATCCGGTCGCGGGTCAGCCGGGTCCGCTGGCGCGGGATCGCGGGCTCGTCCGCCCGGTGCCGCAGCTGGTGCTGGCGGAACAGCTCGGTCGGGACCAGCACGACCATCCGGCTCGGCGAGTCCACGAGCGGCGCGACCAGCTCCGGCCGCAGCCCGCGGCCCTCGGCGACGATGGGCCGCGGTGACGTCAGCGCGCGCAGGTCGTCCAGCGCCCACTCGAACCGCTGCCGGAACTCGGCGAGCACGGCGGTCAGCTGGTCGCCTGCCGGGACGTCGTCGGGCGGGCTCGCGGGCCGGATCCGGTCGTCGTGGTGGTAGGTCGTGAGCCCGTGGCGCGCGGCCAGCAGCCGGGCGACGGTCGACTTGCCGCTCCACGGCGCGCCGCCGATCCACAGCGCCTTCCGCAGGGTCCCGAACGGATCCGAGGTCATCTTCCGACTATCGCGGCACCGGCGGGCCGAAGGCCAGTGTTCGGGCGCCGGTTGATCCGTTCAGCTCAGGGCCGCTCGCCCTCGTCCTCGGCGACGAGCACGGTGGAGCCGCCGGCGCAGCCCGGCCGGCCGCCGACCCGGAAGTGGAACCGCGAGCCCGGCCGGACGGCGGCGATCACCTGCGTGTCGGCCGTGTCGAGCACGATGATCGCGTGCTCGGCGGTGATCGGCTCAGGGCGCGGGATCTCCGGGGGCACGACCGGGATGGGCAGCGTGCCGCTGACCGAGCCGGAGCCGTCGTCGTGCTCGTTCTCGCCGGCGGCAGGCTCGAACGGCGGCGGCGGGACCAGCCGCGGGCGGCGGCGCCACCAGAGGCCGGCGAGCAGGCCGGTCAGCAGGCCACCGGTGCCGCTGACGGCGGAAGCGAGCCCGGCGCCGAGCCCGGAGGACTCCGGTGCCGCGGCGGGTTTCGCCGGTTGCGCGACCGGCGGGGCCGTCGGCAGCGGCCCGAACCGCACGCCGGGGTCGCGGGCGTCGTCGGGCAGCTGCAGGACCTGGCCGGGCTCGATCGCGGTGGGATCGGTGAACGGCGTGCCGTCCGGACGCGCCCGGCCCTGGTTGAGCCGGAAGATCTCGGGGAAGCGGCGGCCGTCGCCGAGAGCGCGTTCGGCGATCTTGAAGAGCGTGATGTCGTCGGGGTTGCCGGCGTGCGGGACGATGTAGTACTTCACCGGCGGCGGAGGCGGCGCGCTCTGCGCGAGCGCGGGCCCACCGGCGAACACGGCGAAGAGGATGCCGGCGGCACCGGCCTGCCCGGCCCGCCCGAGGACGCGGCGCACCGCGGGAACCCGGTTTTCGCCCATGGCCGCCCACCTCTCCCCGGCGACCCCGGCGGGTCTCCGGTGTTGCCCGGGTACACGGGGGCGGAGCGGGCGAGGTTCAGATCTCGCCGCAGGGCACGGTGCGCGGTGGTTTGCGGGCGAAGTTCGGGTCTTGCCGGACGCGACCGCGATCGGCGGCTTGCGGGCCGGGTTCGGACCTTGCCGGACGGCACGGTGCGCGGTGGTTTGCGGGCGAAGTTCGGACCTTGCCGGACGCGACCGCGAGCGGCGGATTGCCCGGGGTGCGAGATCGAGCGCGCGACTCGCGCGGCCGGCTGCACCCGCGGGCATCAGAGGCCGCAGATCAGATCTCGTCCCAGGGCACCGTCTCGTACGCCTCCGCCAGCAGCTTCACCGCGCGGTCCGCCGGTGGCAGCACCAGGTCGTCGACCGCGGCGACCGGACGGCCCGGGGTCTCCGAGTTCGTCAGGAACATCGCGTCGAACTCGCGGAGGTCCGCCGGCCGGACCGGGCGCGTCTGCTGCGGGACGCCGAGCCGGCGCAGGGCTTCCTTCTGCACCAGCATCGTGATGCCCGGCAGCACCGCGGCTTCCGGCCACACGATCGTGTCGCCCGCCAGGAACCCCGCGTTCCAGATCGACGCCTCGCTGATCCGGCCTCCGGCGTCGACGAACAGCGCGTCGTCGAAGCCGGCCAGCCGGGCCTGGCGGCTCTGGTGGATCAGGCCGAACGTGCCGAGGTGCTTCACCTGCGGCAGTTCCCGCTGGTAGCGCACGGTCCGCAGGCGCAGCGGCGCCGGGTCGGGCGGGCGCGGCGGGTGCGTGCGGACCAGGATCTCCGGGGTCATCGGCTCGTCGAACGACCGCGTGACGACCACGACCCGCACCGACAGCGCCGGCTCGTCCGCGATCGCCTTCCGGACGTACGACCGCACCCGGTCCGGGTCGAGGTCGGTGCCGAACAGCAGCCGGGTGCTCGTGGCGAGCCGTTCGAGGTGGTACGCGAGCCCGCGGACCCGCCCGTCCCGGACCTGCATCGCGGTGAAATGGCCGTAGGCGGTCATTCCCGCGACGAAGGCACCCGGGCCGAGCGGCTCCCCGTTCAGCTCGACGCGCGCCGCCGTCACTGGACGGTGACGCCGGTGAACTTCACCTGCTTCGTCGGTGCCCCGGTGCCGTCCTGCGGGTTCGGGTTCGCGATGCCCGCCTTGGCGACCGCGTCGAGCACCTTCAGGCCCTCGTCGCTGATGCTGCCGAACACCGAGTAGTCCGCCGGCAGGCCGTCGGCGTTGCCGTAGACCATGAAGAACTGGCTGCCGCCGGAGTTCGGGGCCTGCGTCTTGGCCATCGCCAGGATGCCGCGGCCGTACTTGATCTCCGGGAACGCCTCGTCCGGCATCGTGTAGCCGGGGCCGCCCTGGCCGTCGGTCGTCGGGTCGCCGGTGGCCGTCGGGTCACCGCACTGCAGCATCTGCAGGCCCTCGGTGCCCAGCCGGTGGCACATCGTGTCGTTGTAGAAGTTCTGCTTGGCCAGGCTGACGAAACTCTGCACCGCGCACGGCGCGAGCGACCGGTCGAGCGTCAGGGGGATGTCGCCCGCGGTGCTCTTGAGCGTCACGTTCACCGTGCCGGTCGACGGGACGTTCTTGCCGTCGGGCAGGTTCACCTTCTTCGGCGCCTTGCCCGTCGTGTCGGCCTTGAAGTCGCACGTCGTCGGGTTCGGCAGCGGCGTCGACCGCTTCGGCAGCGGCGTCCGCTGCGTCGGGATCTGGAGGTCCGTCGGCGGCGGGGCGGCCGAGGACGACGACGCCGCCGTGTCGGTGCCGTTGCCGCTGTTGGCGCTCACGATCCACACCACAACGCCGGCGACGACGAGGACGGCCACACCGACCACACCAGCGCCGATCCTCCGGCGTCGCTTCTGCTGCTCCAATCGGCGCTCGAGCTGCCGCTCGAGCTTGCGCTTCGCAGCTTCGCGGCGCTGCTGGTTGGTCGCCACCCCGTACCCTCCAGGTTTCCGCTCGTGTCACACGTCTGAGGTAGCGGCAGTGTATGGGCACAGCCTGTGAGGACCATGTACAGGGCCCGCTAGTCTCAACCCGATCGTGATCGGCGCCATCCGGCGCGGATGTCCGGGAGGCGTTCGGTGCTCGTCGTCGGGTTCGGCTGCGGCCCGCTGCAGGCCAACTGCTACCTGCTGGCGGAGGCCGCCGGCGGGCCGTGCGTGGTCGTGGACCCGGGGCAGGAGGTGGCCGGTCCGCTGGCCGCCGCGCTGGCCGGGCACCGGCTCGTCCCGGCGGCCCTCCTCGCCACCCACGGCCACCCGGACCACGTCGCTTCGGCCGCGGCGCTGTCGGCCGAACACGGCGTCCCCCTGCACCTGCACCCGGCCGACGCGCCGCTGTACGACGGCGACAGCGTCCCGCTCGAACCAGGCACCTTCGCCGGCCTGGACGTCGGCGTCCGGCACGCGCCGGGGCACACACCGGGGTCGGTGGTGCTGGACCTGGAGACGGCCGAGGGCGGCAGGCTCGCCCTGACCGGCGACACGCTGTTCGCGGGCTCGGTCGGGCGCGGCGACGTCACGGAGTCGCTGCGCCGCCTGCTGGCGAGCCTCCCGGACGACACGGTGGTGCTGCCGGGACACGGCCCGGCGACGACGATCGGCCGGGAACGCGCGGGCAACCCGTTCCTCGCCGGAACGGGGGCGTGAGCATGGCCGGAGAGACGACCGAGCGGCTGGCGCTGTTCGAGGAGGACCCGCGCGGACGGCGGCGGCGCGGGATCTCGGGCCTGATCGGCGTGGTGATCGTCGCCGCGGCGTTCGGCGGGATCGCCGGCCTGATCGGCGGCACCGTTGCCGGCCTGGTCGTCGCCGTGGCCGTCGCGGCGCCGCTGCTGTACGTCATGGCGGTCAGCATCCGGCGGCGCGTCTGGCTGGAGGGCTCGACGCTGATCGTCCGCACCTGGGGGCTGCGCCGCGTCGACCTGGTCGCCGCGACGCGGCTCGACCTCGTGATCGGCGACGTCCGCGGCAACCGGACGGTGAGCCTGCTCGTCAACGCCGGGCAGCGCGGCAAGGTCGCGAAAGTCGACCTCGCGGTGTTCTCCGGCACCGGCGGCCGCGAGCTGGGCGTCCTGCAGCTGCGGAAGCTGGCGAACGCGCTGATGAACAACGTCGAGGCGAACGGCCTGGTGTTCGGCGAGCTGCTCGTCGCCGAACTGAAGGCCGAGGCCCGGGGCGCCGCGGTGGCGGAACGCCCGCTCTACCGGCTGGCTTCGGTGGCGCCGTCGGGCAAGTACGTCCAGCGGTTCACGATGGAAGCCGTCAGCCGGTTCGTGGCAACGCTGGACTGAGCTGCGCGGCCGGCTCCCGGGACGCGATCAGCGCGGCCAGGATCGTCGTCACCGGGACGGCCGCGACGATGCCGACGCTGCCGGCGAGCGTGCGGACGATCTCCTGGGCGATCTCCTCGCTGCCGAGCAGCGAACCGAGCCCGACGCCGGAGATCGACGAGTACAGCAGCACCGGCAGCGCGGCACCGGCGTAGGCCATCACGAGCGTGTTGACCGCCGAACCGACGTGGTCGCGGCCGATCCGCAGGCCGGAGCGGTACAGCTCGCGCCAGCTCAGGTCCGGGTTGGCGCGCCGCAGCTCCCACACCGCGCTGGTCTGGGTGACGGTGACGTCGTCGAGCACGCCGAGCGCGCCGATCACGACCCCGGCCAGCAGCAGGCCGCGCGAGTCGATGCCGTGGCCCAGCGAGCCGATCAGGGTGGACGTGCTGTCGTCGAGGCCGGTCAGCGAAGCCGCGGCGGAGAAGATGGCCGACAGGACGCCGATGAGGGCGAGACTGACGAGCGTGCCGAGGACGGCCGCGGACGTTCTCGCGGACAGCCCGTGGGTCAGGTACAGCGCGATGAACATGATCGCCCCCGACCCGGCGATCGCCACGACCAGCGGGTTCTCCCCGGCGAGGATGGCCGGGAGGATGAACAGCGCGATCACGACGAAGGACAGCCCGAGCGCGACGAGCGCGGCGACGCCCTGCCAGCGCCCGAGCACGAGCACGGCGACGGCGAACAGCGCGGCGAGCACGAGCAGCGGGGTGCCGCGCTGAAAGTCGACGAGCTGGAAGCTGGCCGGGTCGGCGGCGTTCCCGCCGTTGTAGGACAGCACGACGGCGTCCCCGGCGGCGAACCGCGGCGTGCTGGGCTCGATCGGGACGGTCAGCTTGAGCGCCTTCCCGCTCGCCGGCCCGTCGGTCATGGTGAGGTCGACGGTCAGGCACGGCTTGGCGTTCGGGTCGGCCTGGTCGCCGACCTGCACCTGGCCCTGGGCGAGGCAGGGACCGGTGGCGGTGGCCGAGATGTCGGCGGCGACGGGCGTGCCCTGCGGCACGACGCTCTTCGGGTCCGGCTTGCCCCAGGGGTAGAGGACGATCATGCCGACGACGGTGGCGAGCGCCAGCGGGGCGAGCAGCCAGATCAGGAGCAGCTTGACCCGCCGTGACGCCGGGGCGGCGGGGCCGTGACCGTGGCCGTGCCCGTGGCCGGTTTCGGCGGGTTTCCGGGCCGCGCGGGCGGGTTCTGCCGTCGGGGTACTCGCCGGGACGCGCTGTGGTCCGGTGTCGCCGCGCCTTGCGCCGCGCTGCGGCCCGGTGTCGGCTCGCCTCGCGGCGCGTTGGGGTCCGGTGTCGGTGCGGCTGCGTTCGGCCGGGGTGCGGTGGGTGCCGGTGTCGCCGGGGTGGCCGGTTGCCGGCGTGCGTTGGGGTCCGGTGTCGGTGCGGCCGCGTTCGGCGGAGGTGTGGGTGTCGGCGGGTTGGCCGATGACCGGCGTGCGCTGGGAACCGGTGTCGGTGCGGCCGCGCTCCGGCGGGACCCGCTGGGCGCCGGTGTCGGTGCGGCGGCGCCCGGCGTCCGCCGGCTGCCTGCGGGCGGGTTTCCGGGGCGTACCCGGCGTTCCGGACCTTCCGCCGCCTGCCGAAGGGGACACCTCGTCCGTGATCCGGCGAATCGGGCCGGTGGGGTCGTCGTCCAGGTCGGGGCGGTCCACGCGCACATCCTGACAGCGGGTTCCGCCCGGCCGCGCGAGGGGCCGGTGGCGGCCCGGTTCGTCCGGATGCGGGTCAGCCGTGGGCCTGCCGGACGTGGACCCGCCGGTACGCCGACGGCGGCGTGTCGAAGTGGTCGAGGAACGCCTGCCGCAGCGTCTCCGTCGAGCCGAAGCCGCAGCGGCGGGCGATCGTCGCCAGCGGGAGGTCCGTGCCCGACAGCAGGCGCGCCGCGTGCTCGGTGCGGACCGTCCGGACGTACCGGCCCGGTGTCGTGCCCAGGTGCGCGTCGAACAGGCGGGTCAGCTGGCGCGTGCTGAGGCCCGCGCGGGCCGCCAGCGCCGGCGTGCCCAGGTCCGCGTCGAGGTGCTCGGCGATGTACGCGGTCAGGTCCCGGACCTCGCGGTGCTCCGGCGGCGGGCCGGCCAGGAACAGGCTGACCTGCGCCTGGTTGCCGGGCCGCTGCAGGTAGGTGACCAGCGCCCGGGCCGCCTCGCGGGCCAGGGACGGGCCGTGGTCGGCCTCCACCAGCGACAGCGTCAGGTCGAGCCCGCTCGTCACGCCCGCCGCCGTGTAGACGTTGCCGTGCCGGACGTACAGCGGCACCGGGTCCACCGTCACCGCCGGGTAGTCGCGGGCCAGCCGGGCCGCGTACCGCCAGTGCGTCGTCGCCCGGCGCCCGTTGAGCAGCCCGGCCGCGGCCAGCACCTCGGCGCCGGTGCACACCGACGCGATCCGGCGGCTGCTGCGGGCGAGCCGCCGGACGTGGCCCAGGACGCGCTCGTCGGCCGCGGCGGCCGTGCTTCCCCAGCCGCCCGCCACGACGAGCGTGTCGAGATCCCCGGCGACCTGGTCGAGCCGCAGGTGCGGCTGCAGGGTGAGCCCGGAGCCGGTGCGGATGCCGTGGCCGTCGACCGACGCCAGCTGCAGCTCGTACGGCGGCCGCGCGCCGAGCCGGTTGGCGGCGTCGAACACGTCGGCGGGGCAGGCGATGTCCAGCAGCTCGGCGTCGGCGTAACCGACGATCGCGACCCGTCTGGGTGACCCTGGCATGATCGAACGCTAGCAGCCGGACCGGCAGTCGGACGCGGTTCGCAGGATTTCGGACATCCGCGTCCTCCGCGGCGGCGGGCGTCGCCAGGGTGAGGGTCATGACCGCTGAGCAGAAGACCCTCGCCTTCGTCGTCTACCCGGGCTTGACGCCGCTCGACCTCGTCGGGCCGCTGCAGGTCCTGAGCGCCCTCGCCCAGATGGACCGGAGTTACCGGACCGTCGTCGTCGGCGCCACGAAGGACACCGTCGGTACCGACACGCCGTTGCGCGTCGCGCCGAGCCACACGTTCGACGAGGTGCCGTCGCCGTTCGCGGTGCTGGTGCCCGGCGGGACCGCGCCGACGCTGCACGCGATGTCGGACGAGCGCCTCCTCGCCTGGCTGCGTGCCGCCGCCGGGGGCGCCGAGCTGGTGACGTCGGTCTGCACCGGCTCGCTGATCCTCGGCGCGGCGGGACTGCTCGAAGGCAGGCAGGCGACGACGCACTGGATGTTCCGGGACCTGCTGACCGGGCTGGGCGCGACGCCCGTCGCCCGGCGCTGGGTGGAAGACGGCCCGGTGATCACCGCCGCCGGCGTCTCGGCCGGGATCGACCTGGCGCTGCACCTGGTGGAACGGCTCGCCGGCAGGCAGGTCGCGACGAACATCCAGTTCGCGATCGAGTACGACCCGCAGCCGCCGCAGGGCGGCCTGGACTGGGCGAACCAGCCGTACGGCGACCTCAAGCCGCTGCGGGAGCACACGCTGCGCGAGGCGCTGGCCGCGAACCCGGAGCTGCTGGGCAGGCTGCTCGCGCACACCTGAACCAACGTCGTCGTCCATCCGGGTGATCGAGGGAAATGCCAGGCGCCGGACGGCTAGATTCAGCTCGCTCGATCAGGTGATCTCGCGGGTGGGGTGTAGCCGTGCGGTTCCAGGTCCTCGGCCCGTTGACGGCCTCCGTCCCGCTGCCGTCGGCGGCCCAGCCGCGGCGGCTGCTCGCCGTCCTGCTCGCCCGCGCCGGCCAGTTCGTCGGGCGGAACACGCTGGTCGACGAACTGTGGCCGGACGGCGCGCCGTCGAGCGCCGCGGCGATCGTCCAGGTGACGGTGTCGAAGCTGCGCAAGACGCTCTCGCCCGGCCTCGGGGCGGCCGAGGCCGGGCAGCGCCTGCGCTCCGGGCCGCGTGGCTACGCGCTGGCCGTCGAGCAGGGGGAGCTGGACGCGGACGACTTCCTGACGCTGCTGTCGTCCGGCGCCGACGACCGGGCGCAGCGCCGGCGCGCGCTCGAACGGGCGTTGGCGTGCTGGCGGGGTGACGCGTTCGCCGACGTCGCGGGCGGGCCGCTGCTGGAGGCGCACAAGCTGTGGCTGGAGGACCGGCGCTCGGCGGCGCTGCTGCAGCTGGTCGAGCTGGAACTGGCCGACGGGGACGGCCGGGCGGTGGTCGAGCGGCTGGACCCGGTCGTCGCGGCCCGGCCGGCCGACGAGCGCTTCGCCGCCCGGCTCGCGTCCGCGCTCGGCGCCGTCGGCCACCGCGAGTCGGCGCTGGAGGTGCTGCGCCGGACGCGCCGGGCGCTGTGGGAGGAGGCCGGTGTGTGGCCGGGCGAAGACCTGCTCGCGGTGTACCGCCGGATCGCCGGCACCGAGTGGACGACGCCGGGACCGCCCGCCCAGCTCCCGCCGGCCGTCCCCGACTTCACCGGCCGCGCGGCCGAGCTGGCCGACGTCGGCCGCGCGCTGCGTGGCCCGGCGCCGGTGGTGCTGCACGGGGCCGCCGGGGCCGGGAAGTCGGCGCTGGCCGTCCAGGCGGCCTGGCGGGCCCGCCGCCGGTTCCCCGACGGCCAGCTGAGCGCGTCCCTGCGCGGCCCCGACGGCACCCCGGCCGACCCGGCGACCGTGCTGACGGGGTTCCTGCGGCTGCTCGGCGCGACGCCGGCGGAGCTGGCGGACCGCGCCGGCCTGACCGGGCTATGGCACAGCTACACCGCGGACCGGAGGCTGCTGGTGCTGCTGGAGGACGCGACGGCCGAGGCGCAGGTGCGGGCACTGCTGCCGAGCGGGCCGGGCTGCGCCACGCTCGTGACGACGCGCCGCGAGCTGCCCGGCCTCTGCGGCGGGCGGCCCGTCCCGGTGCGCGGACTGTCCACAGAGGACGCCTGGGCGCTGCTGGCGGCGATCGTGGGGGAGCGGCGGCTGCGCGCGGAACCCGAAGCGACACAACGGTTGCTCGGGCACTGCGCAGGGTTGGCGCTGGCGGTCCGCATCGTGGGTGCGAAGCTGGCGGCGCGCCCGCACCAGCGAGTGGCCGAACTGGCGGCGCGCCTGGCCGACGACCGCCGCCGCCTCGACGAGCTGGCGACGGGAGACCTGGCGGTCCGGACGGCGGTGACATCGGCACTGCGCGAGCGCCCGGCGGCGGACCGCCGGCTGCTGCGGCTGCTGGCGGCGTTCGCGGGCCCGATCCCGGACTGGAGCGCGGCGGCCCTGCTGGACTGTTCGGTGGCGGAGGCGCGCGACCGCCTGGAGGCGTTGGCGGCGGCGCACGTGCTGGAGCCGCTCGGGGCCGCCGACCGGCCGGACGGGCACCTGCCTGACGCGGCGGGAGAAGATGCGGCGGGTCGGCCGGGCACGGCCATCGACCGGCCGGACCGGCGCGGGGAAGCTGCTCGCGCTCGGCGCGCCGCTGCCGCCGACGCGCCGGGCGGGTGGGGAGAAGCTGCCGCCGACCGGCCGGATGGGCGCGGGGAAGCTGCGCGCGCTCGGCGCGCCGCTGCCGCCGACTGGCCGGGCGGGTGGGGAGAAGCTGCCGCCGACCGGCCGGACCGGCGCGGGGAAAGCACTCCCGACCGGCTCGGCGGCCGCGCGCAGCCGCGCGGCGCGGCCCAAGGGAATCCTTGCGGCCACCCGCGATTCGCCGCCGAGCAGGCCGACCGGGCCGGGGGAGAGCCCGCCGACCGGATCGAGCGCACCGACCCGGCGAGCACCCGCTGGCTGGTGCCCCCGTTCGTGCGGCTCGTGCTGGCCGAAAGCCCGGAACCCGACGCCGTCGCGCTTCGGCGGGCCTGCGAGACCGCCCTCGTCCTCGCCGAACACGCGCGGGGCCGCACCCTCTCGCACCTCGCGAAACCCGACCCCGCCGTGCTGCGGCGGGTCTCCGCCGACCCTCTCGCCTGGGCCGCCGAGGAGACCGGGCATCTCGCCGCCGCCGTGCGGGTTGCCGGTGCGCGTGGGTGGCACGAGCTGACCGAACCTCTCGCCGATGCCTGTACCGCGCTGGCCGGCACGCCGTGGCTCGGGCACGCCGCCCGGGCCGTCTCCGTGCTCGGGCTCGCCGCGGCTCGGCGGCGGCGGGATCCGCGTGCCGAAGCCGAGAAGCTCTACAACCTCGGGTCCGTGCACTGGCAGCACGGCCACGCGCGGCAGGCGCGCAACTACTTCGTCATGGCCGAGAACCGCTTCCGGCTGCTGGACGACCCGCAGGGCACCGGGGCCGTGCTGGCCGCGCTCGCCGACGTCCACCTCGACGGCGGGGATCCGCGTGCCGCCGAGGCCGAGCTGCGGGAGGCCCTCGACCTGCTCCGCGACTGCGGGGACCGCCGGGGGCAGGCGGCCGCCGCCGCTCAGCTGGGCTCCCTTGCCGAGGACGTCGGTGACGTGCGGCGCGCCGTCGAAAGCTTCGAGGTCAGCATGCTGCTCGCCGGCGAATGCGACGACGGCCGCCGGCACGACCAGGCCGCCAAGCGCTACGCCGACGTCCTGCGCCGGCACGGCGGCTGCGACCAGGCCGCCGACCTGCTGACCGGTGCGCTCGGGGGCGCCGTCCGCACCCGGGAACGGCACTGGGAGGCGCACGTCCTGCGCAGCCTCGGCGACCTGCACACCGAAGCCGGCGAGCTCGGCGACGGCGAACGCTGCCTGACGCGGTCGCTGAGGCTGTTCGAGCGGATCGGGCACCGGCACGCCGCCGCCTACACCCACCGCAGCCTCGCCGAGGCCCGCCGCCGCGCGGGCGACCCCGCCGGCGCGCGATGGCACCTGCGGGTCGCCATGGGCGTGTTCCGGGAGCTCGGCGACCGCCGCGGCGCCGGGTACGCCCTGCTCAGCCTCGGCCGCACGCAAGCGGACGAGGGCGCCGGAGCCGAGGCCGAGCGGCTGCTGCGGACGTCGGCCGACCTCTTCCGCGAGCTGGGGTTCCCGCTGTGGGAGCTGCGCGCGCTGCGGGAGCTCAACGCGGTCAGCAGCCAGTGCCCGGCGCGGGACCGGACTCGTGAAGTCTTGACGAAGATCAAGACCTGACCCGCCGTCACCGCCGTCGGCGGCCGGCGTGTTTGGCGAAGTTATGGCCGTCCCGTTTTGGCTGCCGCCGTTCGATCGTCGCATGGGCAGGAGGCAACGAATGCGGGGACAACGGATGCTCGCGCAGATGGCCGTGGGTCTGACGGCATCGGCCGCGACGGTGGTGTTCGCGACCATCGGCACCGCGTCGGCGAGCGTCGAGGTCACCAAGCTGACCCAGTCGCAGGCCGCGTCGCAGCTGTCGGCCGCCGGCGTCACGCACTCGTCGAGCGGCGGCTGCACGGACCGCTACAACTCGACGTGCACGTCCTACGAGCAGATCAACCAGAGCACGGTCAGCGGCGTGATCACGCTCAAGCGGGCCAGCGGCTGCGCGATCAACATCACCGGCGGCACCGAGACCGGGCACGCGTCCGGCACCTACAGCCACTGGAACGGCTACAAGGTCGACATCTCGCACAACAGCTGCATCGACGCCTACATCAAGAACAACTTCGGCTACCTCGGCCTGCGCGGCGACGGCTACCCGCAGTGGAAGGCCGCGTCCGGCAACCTCTACTGCGACGAAGGCAGCCATTGGGACATCACCTACTACACCTGCGGCTGCTGAGTGCGGCGGGGCCTGCCCGTTCCGAGGGCTGCGGGCAGGCCCCGGTTACCGCCCGCGACCGCCGGGTACCCCTCCGGGTGGAGGTGAGGAGCATGACTTCGCACAGCACCCGGGCCGGCGGGCAGCGCACCGCCGTGATCGGCGTGGCCGCGGGCCTCGTCCTGCTCGCCGGTCTCTACCTCGTGCTCGCCCCCTGGGTCGCCGGCTTCGGCGGGGCGGGCGTGCTCGCATTGAGCAACACGCTCGTCGGCCTGGTCCTGGTCGCGCTGGCCATCGCCCGGACCGCCACGCGGCGGCTGCGCGTGCTCGGCTGGGTCGTCCCGGTCCTGGGCGTGTGGGCCGCGGTTTCGCCGTGGCTGCTGCGCCACACCTGGGGGACGCAGCCGTCGACGGCCGCGCTCGTCGGGAACGTGGTGGCCGGCGCGGTGGTCGCCGTCGCCGGCGCCGCCACGCTCGCCCGCGGCGACTGAGCGGGCCTCAGACCGGGATCTCCAGCCAGTCCCCGGCCGCGTCGCCGGGGTGGTACGCGCTGTCGGCACGCTTCGCGTAGATCCCGCGGAGGCCGTGTTGCCGCGCCGCGGCGAGGACGGCCTCGCCGTTGCCCCGGAAGTACTGCGGTGCCTGCCATCCGCCCGTCAGGCCGAGACCGGCCAGCAGGGCGCGCCGCTCGACGTACGGCAACGCCACCGTCGAACGGCCTTCGTGGTGGAGCACGTCGTAGGCGAAGAAGAACGCCGGGCAGTGCTTCGTCATCCGCTTGGCGGCGTTGCCGTCCGCCCGGCCGCGCTCCTCGAGCCCGGCCGGATCGGGACGGCCTTCGCGGATCACCACCACTTCGCCGTCCAGCAGCACTTCCGTCGAGCCGAGGGCCTCGCCGAGCTTGTGCAGCTCCGGGTAGCGGCCGGTGACGTCGGCGCCGGTGCCGTCGTGCGCGGTGACGCGGCCGCCGGAGACGCAGAGCATCGTTCGCGCGCCGCCCCAGGCGAATTCGTAGGCCCAGGCGTCGTCGTCGGCGGGCAGCTCGCCCGGCGTGGCCGTCATCGGCTCGAGGAACTCGGGGGAGTCCTCGTGGCCGTCGTCGGCCGGGTCGAGGCGGCGCAGCATCCAGTCGTTCTCGTCGTCCGGGTTGTGCCGGTTGAGGAAGAGGTACTTGCCCCGCGCCCGCGCGCCGTGGAAGACGACTTCGACCTTGTGGTCGTTCCAGTGCAGCGTCTCGTACTTCCCGGTGTCCCACACCGTCATCCGGCCACCGCCGTACTCGCCCGCCGGGATCTCGCCCTCGAACGTGAGGTACTCCATTGGGTGGTCCTCGGTGTGCACCGCGAGCCGGTTCACCCCCGGCGCGCGCGGCAGGCCCCTCGGCACGGCCCACGACACGAGCACGCCGTCGCGCTCCAGCCGGAAGTCCCAGTGCAGCCGGCTGGCGTGGTGCTCCTGGATGACGAACAGGTCGTTGTCCCCGGGCGTCGGCGGGCCATCCGGCCACGGTTCGGACGTGCGGTCGCGGCTGCGCTTGCCGCGGTACGCCTCGAGCTTGTCGGCCATGACCGCCCCGGTCCCCCTTCCGCTCGGGAGCGTCCAGGGTACCGGGGCGGGGACCTCAGTCCGTCTCCGCCATGGCTTCGGCGAACTGCGCCGCGTACAGCCGCGCGTAGGCGCCGCCGCTGTGCAGGAGCGTTTCGTGGTCGCCCTGCTCGACGATCCGCCCGTGCTCCATCACCAGGATCACGTCCGCGTCGCGGATCGTCGAAAGGCGGTGCGCGATGACGAAGCTGGTGCGGCCGCTGCGCAGCGAGTTCATCGCCCGCTGGATGAGCACCTCGGTGCGGGTGTCCACCGAGCTGGTCGCCTCGTCGAGGATGAGGATGACCGGCTTGGCCAGGAACGCCCGCGCCACCGTGATCAGCTGCTTCTCGCCCGCGCTGACCGTGCCGCCCTCGTCGTCGAGCACCGTGTCGTACCCGTCCGGCAGCGTGCGGACGAAGCGGTCCACGTACGTCGCCTGTGCCGCTTCGACGATCTCCTCGCGGGTCGGGTTGTCCGCGCCGTAGGCGATGTTCTCGGCGATGGTGCCGCCGAACAGCCACGCGTCCTGCAGCACCATGCCGGTCTGGTCGCGCAGCTCTTCGCGGTTCATCTTCGCGATGTCGACGCCGTCGAGGGTGATCCGGCCGCTGTCCAGCTCGTAGAACCGCATCAGCAGGTTGACCAGCGTCGTCTTGCCGGCGCCGGTCGGGCCGACGATCGCCACCGTCTGGCCGGGTTCCACGGTCAGCGACAGGTCTTCGATCAGCGGCTTGTCCGGCAGGTAGCGGAACGAGACGTCCTGGAACTCCACGCGCCCGCGGACCACCTCGGGCCGCGCCGGGCGCTGCGGCTCCGGCGCCTGCTCTTCGGCGTCCAGCAGCGCGAAGACCCGCTCGGCCGAGGCGACGCCGGACTGCAGCAGGTTCGCCATGCTGGCGATCTGCGTGACCGGCTGGCTGAACTGGCGCGAGTACTGGATGAACGCCTGCACCTCGCCCAGCGTCAGGCTGCCCGACGCGACCCGCAGCGCGCCGATCACCGCCACGAGCACGTAGCTCAGGTTGCCGATGAACATCATCGCCGGCTGGATCATCCCGGAGATGAACTGTGCCCGGAAGCTCGCCTCGTACAGCGTTTCGTTCTGCTTGTCGAAGATCGCCGCGGACTCCTCGCGGCGGCCGAACACCTTGACCAGCGAGTGCCCGGTGTACATCTCCTCGACGTGCGCGTTGAGCTTGCCGGTCGTCGACCACTGCTTGATGAAGTTCGGCTGCGCCCGCTTCCCGATCTTCGCCGCCACGACCGCCGACAGCGGTACCGTGAGCAGCGCGATCACCGCCAGCAGCGGCGAGATCAGGAACATCATGATGAGCACGCCGACCACCGTCAGCAGCGACGACACGATCTGCGACAGCGTCTGCTGCAGCGACTGCGCCAGGTTGTCGATGTCGTTGGTGACGCGGGAGAGGACCTCGCCGCGGGGCTGGCGGTCGAAGTACTTCAGCGGCAGCCGGGCGAACTTGTCCTCGACGTCCTGGCGCAGCCGGTACACCGCGTTCTGCACCAGCGTCGTCGTCAGCCGGGCCTGGATCAGCCCGAAGAACGACGCGATCACGAACAGGGCCAGCACGGTCAGCAGGATCTGCCCGACCTTCGTGAAGTCGATCCCGACGCCGGGCACCAGGTCCACGCGGCTGTAGATGTCGGCCAGCGTGCCGTCGCCGCGGGCGCGCAGCCCGGCGACGATCTGCTCCTTCGTGACCCCCGGCGGCACCTGCTTGCCGAGGACGCCGGCGAGGATCGCGTCGGTGGCCTGGCCGAGGATCTTCGGCCCGATCACCGTCAGCGCGACGCTCGCCGCGCCGAGCACGAGCACGCCGATCAGCGCCGCCTGCTGCGGCCGCAGCAGGCGCAGCAGCCGTTTGAGCGAGCCCTTGAAGTCGAGGGCCTTCTCGGGCGGCGCGCCGGCGCCCATCCACCGGCCGGGACCGACGGTCGCGGCGCCGGTGTTCTTGTGCCGCTGCGCGGTCGGCCGTTCCCCGGCGTCGGTGACGGCGGCCTTGGGCGATTCCGTGGTGCTCACGCCGCCTCCTGCTCGGTCAGCTGCGAAAGCACGATCTCCCGGTAGGTTTCGTTGCCCTCGAACAGCTCGTGGTGGGTGCCGGTGCCGACGACGCGGCCCTCGTCGAGGACGATGATCCGGTCGGCGTTGCGGATGGTGCTGACCCGCTGGGCGACGATGACCACCGTCGCGTCGGCGGTTTCCGGCACGAGCGCGCGGCGCAGGGCCGCGTCGGTCGCGTAGTCCAGCGCCGAGAAGGAGTCGTCGAACAGGTAGATCTCCGGCTTGTGCACGAGCATCCGCGCGATCGCGAGCCGCTGCCGCTGGCCGCCCGAGACGTTGGTGCCGCCCTGGGCGATCGGCGAGTTCAGGCCCTCCGGCATCGCTTCGACGAAGTCCTTGGCCTGCGCCACTTCCAGCGCGTGCCACAGCTGTTCGTCGGTCGCGTCGGGGTTGCCGTAACGCAGGTTGCTCGCCACCGTCCCGGCGAACAGGTACGGCTTCTGCGGCACGAGCCCGACCGCGCGGGCGAGCACCGCCGGGTCGAGGTCGCGCACGTCGACGCCGTCGACCTTCACCGTGCCGCGGGTGGCGTCCATCAGCCGCGGGATGAGGTTCAGCAGCGTGGTCTTCCCCGTGCCGGTCGACCCGATCACCGCGGTCGTCTCACCCGGCCGCCCGATCAGCGAGATGTCCTGCAGCACCGGCTTTTCCGCGCCGGGGTAGCGGAACTCCACGCCGGAGAGCTCGAGGTGGCCGTGCACCGCGCCGGGCCGGATCGGCGACACCGGCGGCCGCACGCTCGACTCCGTGTCGAGCACCTCGCTGATCCGCTCCGCGCTGACCTCCGCGCGCGGCACCATCATGAACATGAACGTGGCCATCATGACGGCCATCAGGATCTGCAGCAGGTAGGACAGGAACGCCGTCATGGCGCCGATCTGCATGCTGCCGGAGTCGATGCGCTGCCCGCCGAACCACAGCACCGCGACGCTGGAGGCGTTCATCACCAGCATGACGATCGGGAACATCAGCGCCATCAGCCGCCCGACCCGCAGCGAAACGGTGAGCAGCTGGTCGTTGGCGACGTCGAAGCGCTCGCGCTCGTGCTTGTCCCGCACGAACGCGCGGATGACCCGGATACCCATGATCTGCTCGCGCAGCACCTGGTTGATCCGGTCGAGCCGCTCCTGCATCAGCCGGAACGCGGGGCGCATCTTCGCGATGATCGACCCGACGGCGACCGCCAGCACCGGCACGATGACCAGCAGCAGCGAGGAGAGCGGCACGTCGAGGTTCAGCGCCAGGATGATCCCGCCGACGCACATGATCGGCGCCGACACCATCAGCGTCAGCGTCATCACGACCAGCATCTGGATCTGCTGGACGTCGTTGGTGGTGCGGGTGATCAGCGACGGCGTGCCGAACTGGCCGACTTCGCGGGCCGAGAAGTCCTGCACCCGGTGGAAGACGCCGGCGCGGATGTCGCGGCCGACCGCCATCGCGGTGCGTGCGCCGTAGTACACCGCGCCGATCGAGCCGGCGATCTGGGCCAGCGTCACCGCGAGCATCACGGCGCCGACCCGGACGATGTAGCCCATGTCGCCCTTGATCAGGCCGTTGTCGACGATGTCGGCGTTGAGCGTCGGGAGGTAGAGCATGGCGATCGTCTGCACCAGCTGCAGCAGCACGATCACCCACAACGTGCTCCGGTAGGGGCGCAGATGACTGCGCAGGAGCTTGACTAGCACAACGGTTCCCCCAGTGGAGTGGTGTTCGGTTCGGATTTCGGTGCGCCGCCGGTCAGCGTGGGCATCCCGGCCGCCAGCTCGTCGAGCAGGCGTTCCAGGATCGGCAGGAACGGCTCGCCTTCGGTGGTGAACCAGTTGACGAAGGCGACCCGGACCGCGCTTTCCACGGCCGCGGCCATGAGCCGGCACAGCAGGTGGTCCACACCGCCCACCCGTTTCGCGATCGTCTCGGCGAGGACCCGCTCGACCGCCGCGTGGGCGTTGAGGAACTCACCACGCAGCATGAGCTGGCCCATCAGCTCCCGGATACGCGCAACATACGCGCGATCCGGCTCGCCCTCACGCGAATATTGCTCGAGCACGGCCTGCTTGACCGACTCCCAGAGCGGCTCGCCTTCGGGCCGGGCGAGCAGGGCTTCGCGCATGCCCTCGTGGCGGTCGGCGACCATCGCGCAGACCGCCTGCTCCTTGCTGGAAAAGTAGTTGTTGAACGTCCGTGGCGAGACGCCCACCTCGGTGGCGATGTCCTCGACCCGGACGTTCTCGATCCCCCGATCCAGCGCGAGGCGCAACGCGGCCTGCGCGAGGGCACGACGGGCTTCGCGCTTCTTGCGTTCCCGCAGTGTCAGCTTCGGTGGTTCCCCCGGCGGCATGAACGGAGTGTAGCGAAAAACTTGCGTGCCACGCAAAAAATTGCGTGACGCGCAAAATTGTGACGAACCGGACAGCGGGGGGATTCCACCGCGTGAACCGCGCCTGCCTGCGGTATCGGCGGCCGTGTGCGCTCCGTTGCGAGCCGCAAATTGCAAAAATAAACCGAATGGCCTAACACACTGCGCTCACCAGGAGCGACGCCGCCAAAAACCGCTCACGGACCGCGATCGCGCGGGGACCGGCTGTGGACATCCGGCGAAGTCTTCTGCTTGCATGTCCGGCGTCGCCGCCGGGGGTCGGCACGGACCGAGTCCGAACCTGAGCATGTCCGAACCGACAAGGAAGAAGTGGGACCACATGGCGAGCCGGGCCCGGGAACTCCTGGATCGATCACGCGTCCTGCTGGACCGCTCGCGGGTCGCCGCGGCGCAGTTCCTCACCGCGCCGCCCAGGCACCCCGGTCACGAGCCCGCGGCCGGCCCGGCCGTCGCGGAGCTGCCGCCGCCGGCGGAACCCGCGCCGGCCCGGGCGGACGACACCGTGCTGGCCGAGATCTGCGCCAGCGTGGCCCTGCGCGACCTCAACCTCCTCGACCAGCTGCTCGCCCGGCTCGAGGAGCTGGAGGCGGGCGAGGAGGACCACCACCGCCTCGCCGAGCTCTACCAGCTCGACCACCTCGCGACCCGGCTGCGGCGCAACGCCGAGAACCTGCGCGTGCTGGCCGGCCAGGAGACCGCCGACGACACGGCCCGCGCGATCTCGGTGCTCGACGTCATGCGCGCGGCGATGTCCTCGATCGACCACTACGCCCGGATCACCATCGGCCGCGTCGTGAACCTCGGCGTCGTCGGCTTCGCCGCGGAGGACCTGGGCCGGGTGCTGGCGGAGCTGTTCGACAACGCGGCCAACCAGTCGTCGCCCAGCTCGCCGGTGAACGTCAGCGCGCACCTGACCGAGCAGGGCAGCGTGCTCGTCCGGATCGAGGACGAGGGCATCGGCATCCCCGCCGACCGCATCGAGGGCCTCAACGCGCGGCTGGCCGCCGGCGGTGACCTCGACGACGCCGCGGCGCGGCACATGGGGCTCGCGGTCGTCTCGCGCCTGGCCGCCCGCCACGGCGTCACCGTGCGGCTCGACCGGCGCAGCCCGCACGGCACGGTGGCCACCGTCCTGCTGCCCACGGGCATCGTGACCGAGCTGGCCGAGCACGCGTGGTCGGGCACCCGCACCGTGACCGTCGAGCCGGTCAAGGCGCCGGCGGGCGCACCGGCGGGCGCCGGCGCCCTCCCGCGCCGCCGTCCGGGCGCCTTCCCGCGCGAGGAGCCGGTCACGCCGGCGCCGCGCAAACCCAGCCCACGCCCGCGGCCGGCCGAGCAGGCCGGCGGCACCACCGCCAACGGCCTGCCGCGCCGGGTGCCCGGCAGCATCCGCGGCGCCGCGCCGGAACCGCCACCGCCGCCACCGGCGCCCGGGCCGCCGTCGGACGGCCACGAGCAGCTGCTCGCCGACCTCGGCGCGTTCGCCGACGGCGAGGCGGCCGCGCTCGCCGAAAACCGCTCCCCGCAGGACGAGACGCCCGGAGGAACCGCCTCGTGAGCGCCCCCCAGCCGGCCCCGGCGAACTTCGCCTGGCTGCTCGACGACTTCGTGCGCAAGGTCCACGGCGTCAGCCACGCGCTGATCATGAGCGTGGACGGCTTCCCGCTCACCGCGTCCGACTCCGTCGGCGAGGCCGAGGCCGAGCAGCTCGCGGCGATCGCCAGCGGCCTGCTCTCGCTGGCGGGCAACAGCGCGGCGCTGTTCGGGAAGGGTGCCTGCGAGCAGATCATCATCCGGCTCACCCACGGCTACTTCCTGTTCATGGGCATCGGGTCCGGTGCCGGGCTCGCCGTGCTGACCTCCGGTGAGGCCGACATGAAAGTGGTCGCCTACGAGATGACCCAGTTCATCACCAACGCCGGCCACGCGCTCACCCCCGAGGTGCGCGCCGAGCTGCGTCAGGTGCTCACTGCGCGCCGCCCGAGGGTGTGATCGGCATGCCGGACGACGAAGCCATCCCCGTGCCCGCGAAGGACGCTCCCGTGCCGCGGCGCAGCCGCCGCATCCGCGCGTACGCGCTCACCGGCGGCCGGACCACCACCCGCCACCAGCTGCTGGTGGAGACGCTGATCTCGGTCCCGCAGTACGACCCGGCGCTGAGCGACGCGCTCATGCCCGAGTCGCGCTCGCTGTACGAACGCGCCCGGGTCCGGTGCTCGATCGCCGAGCTGTCGGTCGGGCTCGACCTGCCGCTGGGCGTGGTGCGGGTGCTGATCGGCGACCTCGCCACCCAGGGCGCGGTCTTCGTCCACCCCACCGCGCACGCCTACCACCACGACACCACCGTGCTCGAGAGGATCCTTGATGGGCTCAAGCGGCTCCCCGCCTGAGGGCGATCTGCTGACGATCTCCGCGAAGATCGTCGTCGCCGGGGGCTTCGGTGTCGGCAAGACCACGTTCGTCGGCGCGGTGTCGGAGGTGCCGCCGATGAGCAACGAGGCGTGGATGACCGAGGCCGGGGAAGGCATCGACGAAATCCCGCCCGGCGGCAAGTCGACCACGACCGTGGCGATGGACTTCGGCCGCATCACCCTGCGGCCGGACCTGCTGCTGTACCTGTTCGGCACGCCGGGGCAGGCGCGGTTCTGGTTCCTCTGGGACGACCTCAGCCGCGGCGCGCTGGGCGCGGTCGTGCTGGTCGACACCAGCCGGATCGACGAGTCGTTCGCGGCGATCAACTACTTCGAGAACGACTCGGACCTGCCGTTCGTCGTGGCGGTCAACCAGTTCGAGGGCAAGCCGGTGCACGACCTCGACGAGGTCCGCGACGCGCTGGCGCTCGACCCCAGCGTCCCGCTGGTGACCTGCGACGCCCGGGACCGCGCTTCGACGATCGCCACCCTGACCGAGCTGGTCGGCCACACGCTGTCGCTGGCGGTGCTCTCCGGCCCGCGTGAGCTGGCCGGCACCATCCCGCACGCCTGAGAAGGAGAAACTGCTCCATGCGCAAGGTCCTGATCGTCGGCGCCGGGCAGTCCGGCCTGCAGCTGGCCCTCGGGCTGCAGGCGAAGGGCTACGACGTCACGGTGATGTCCGCGCGGACGCCGGAGGAGATCCGGAACGGGCGCGTGATGTCGACGCAGTGCATGTTCCACGACGCGCTGCAGCACGAGCGGGACCTCGGGATCAACCTCTGGGAAGCCGACACGGTGAACGTCGAGGGCCTCGGCGTGTCCGTGGCCGCGCCGGACGGCGGCCGCGCGCTCGACTGGTTCGCCGAGCTGGACCACATCGCGCAGTCGGTCGACCAGCGGGTCAAGATGGCGGGCTGGCTGGAGCTGTTCGAAGACCGCGGTGGCAAGCTCGTCATCCACGGCGTGATGACCTCGGAGCTGGACGCCCTGTCCCGGCTCTACGACCTGGTGGTCATCTCGGCGGGCAAGGGCGAGCTGGTGCAGCTGTTCGACCGCGTGCCGGAGCGGTCGCCGTTCACCAAGCCGATGCGCGCGCTCTCGCTGGCCTACGCCCACGGCGTCCGGCCGCGGCCGGAGCACCCGGACAAGATGGCGGTGCGCTTCAACATCGTGCCCGGCGTCGGCGAGCTGTTCATGATCCCCGCGTACACGCTGAGCGGGAACTGCGACATCCTGTTCTTCGAGGGCATCCCGGGCGGCCCGCTGGACTGCTTCGGCGACCACCCGGGCCCGGACGAGCACTTCCGGCGCATTCTCGACCTCATGCGGCAGTTCGTGCCGTGGGAGTACGACCGCTGCCGCGACGCCGAGCTGACCGACGCCAAGGCGACGCTGGCCGGCGGCTACCCGCCGGTGGTGCGCGACCCGGTCGGCACCCTGCCGGGCGGGGCGGTCGTGCTGGGCATGGCCGACGTCGTCGTGGCCAACGACCCGATCACCGGGCAGGGGTCGAACAACGCCAGCCACTGCGCGGCGACCTACCTCGACGCGATCGTGGAGCGCGGCGACCGCCCGTTCGACGCGGAGTGGATGCACGACACGTTCGAGCGCTACTGGGCGTACGCCCGGCACGTCACCGAATGGACGAACGCGCTGCTCCTGCCGCCGCCCCCGCACGTGCTCCAGATCCTCGGCGTGGCGGGGCAGAATCCCGCGGTCGCCCGGCGGTTCGCGAACGGATTCACCGATCCGACGGACTTCCAGCACTGGTTCCTGGATCCGGCACGCTGGGAGAAATACCTGGCAGAGGTGTAGGCGAAGCGCTGTCGCACTGTCGCGGAGGGACGATTCGGGCTACGGTAACTACGTAGCGTGAAGGCGACCTCGGAGGGACGTGGCATGCGGGCGATGTGGAAGGGCTCGGTGTCGTTCGGGCTGGTCAGCATCCCGATCCAGCTCTACGCGGCCACCGAGAACAAGAACGTCTCCCTGCGCCAGGTGCACGAGGCCGACGGCGGCCGCATCCAGTACAAGCGGTTCTGCACGATCGACGGCCAGGAGGTGCCGTACGCCGAGATCGCCAAGGGCTACGAGCTGCCCGACGGCGAGATGGTCGTGATCACCGACGCCGAGATGGCCGAGCTGCCGCTGTCGACGCAGCGCACGATCGACGTGCTGGAGTTCGTGCCGCTCGAGTCGATCGACCCGATCCAGTACGACCGGACGTACTACCTGGAGCCGCAGAAGAACGCGGTGAAGCCCTACATCGTGCTCCGGGACGCCCTGCACAAGTCGAGCCAGGTGGCGATCGCCAAGGTCGCCGTGCGCCAGCGGGAGAGCATGGCGGTGCTGCGGGTGCACGCCGACGTGCTCGTGATGACGACGATGCTGTGGCCGGACGAGGTCCGCGAGCCCGACTTCCCGTTCCTGCGCGACGACCCGCCGCAGATCCGGCCGCAGGAGCTGTCGATGGCCGGCTCGCTGATCGACTCGCTGGCCGAGCCGGTGTTCGAGCCGGAGAAGTACAAGGACCACTACCGCGAGGCCCTCGAGCAGATGATCGAGGCCAAGGTGGCGGGGGACGAGACGACCAAGCCCGCGGCCGTCACGGCCAAGGCCGACGTGGTCGACCTGATGGCGGCGCTGCAGGCCAGCGTGGACGCGGCGAAGAAGTCCCGGCAGTCCTCTTCGGACTCGGCCGGTTCCGAATCCGGCGAGGACGCGAAGCCGGCGGCGAAGAAGAAGCCGGCGCCCCGGAAGCGGGCCCCCAAGTCCGCCTGACTCTGCTCGACCGGCCCGGACGGGTGGTGCCGCGACACGCCGCGGTCCCGGTGCCGCCTCCTGCCGCTGGCCGGTGGTACCAAGGAGCGAGCACACCGGACAGAGCGCGGAAAGGCGGACCGGTCATGGAGTGCGCCTCTTGTGACGCCGGAATCGACCACTGCCACGGCACCCTGGTGGTCCACCCGGAAGGCGGATTCGCCGAGTGCACGGATCCGGCCTGCGCGGACGGCGACCGGGTCCGGCACGGACTGATCGTCGACTGCCAGGCACTCGGCACCGGGTGCGGCTGCGCCGCCGCGCCGGGAAAACCCCTGCTGCGCCGGGCTTCCTGAGCCTCCCGCCAGGATCCGTGCGGGCCCTTCCGCCCGGCTGCACGGCCGGCCGGGTGGGTCCGCACGGCCGTTGCCGAGCCGCACGAGAGGACGGCAACCGCTGCCGATGGCCGCGCGGCCGGAAGATTACCCGATCGTGTATGCAGCTGTGTACACGGGCTTGGCGATGTGCTAACACTAACGGGGTCCTTCGGCTCTCCCTCCCCCTCGGAGCCGGAGGACCCTTTACTGTCCGGCCGCGGGCGTACTGGGGAAACGCGTCGGCGGCTGCCGTCGCGTGGTGGTTTTCCGGCCGTGACCGGAAAGCCCCCGCGCGACCCTGCGGCCGGTCGCGTGGACGTTCTTCACCGCGGCGGCACCGGAAACGCGCTCGCCGGGGTCCTCGCGGTGGTGGTCCGGGAAAGGCCGAACGGCCCGGCGCGGCGAGCATTGCTGCCGACGCGCCGGGCCGTTCGCGGTGATGGATCAGTACCAGTGCGCACGCCCACCGATCCGACGGCCGGTGCCGCCCAGGATGGCCAGCGCGATACCGGCCACCGCGAGAATGATGCCGATGGTGTAAAGCACCGGGATACCCACGATGAACCCGATGACGAGAAGAATTACACCGAGAATGATCACTTTGACACACACTCCTTCGCACGGGACCCGTCCGGCGTGCCGGCCGGGCGGATGCGCTGTCACGGGGAGGATGGCCATTTTCCCGGTGCGCCAAACTGCGTCAAATGGAGCAACCCTGGATCAGTACCGGTAGTGATCGAGCTTGTACGGACCGGCGACGTCGACGCCGATGTATTCCGCCTGGGTTTTCGTGAGCTTGGTGAGTTTCACACCGAGGGCGTCCAGGTGCAGGCGGGCCACCTTCTCGTCGAGGTGCTTCGGCAGCCGGTGGACGCCGGTCGCGTACTCGCCGGGCTTGGTGAACAGCTCGATCTGCGCGATGACCTGGTTGGTGAACGAGGTCGACATCACGAACGACGGGTGGCCGGTCGCGTTGCCCAGGTTCATCAGGCGGCCTTCGGAGAGCACGATGACCGCGTGGCCGCCGGGGAACGTCCACTCGTGCACCTGCGGCTTGATCTCGTTCTTGGTGATGCCCGGCCACTTCGCCAGTCCCGCCATGTCGATCTCGTTGTCGAAGTGGCCGACGTTCGCGACGATCGCGTTGTGCTTCATCCGGCTCATCTGCCCGGCGGAGATGATGCCGAAGTTGCCGGTGGTCGTGATGAAGATGTCGGCCTGGCCGACGACGTCGTCCAGCTCCACCACGTCCAGCCCGTCCATGGCCGCCTGGAGCGCGCAGATGGGGTCGATCTCGGTGACGGCCACCCGGGCGCCCTGGCCGCGCAGCGCCTCGACCGCGCCCTTGCCGACGTCGCCGTAGCCGCAGACGACCGCGCGCTTGCCGCCGATCATCACGTCGGTGGCCCGGTTGAGCCCGTCCACAAGGGAGTGCCGGATGCCGTACTTGTTGTCGAACTTGGACTTCGTGACGGAGTCGTTGACGTTCATCGCCGGGAAGAGCAGCTCGCCGTCGCGGGCCAGCTTGTAAAGCCGCTTGACGCCGTTGGTCGTCTCCTCCGTGACGCCACGGATCTCCTTGGCCATGCGGGTGAACCGGCTGCCGTCGGCGGCCAGGCTCGCGCGCAGCGTCTCCAGGACGATCCGGTACTCCTCGGAGTCCTCTTCGGACGGCTGCGGGACGGCGCCGGCGGCTTCGGACTCGGCTCCCTTGTGGACGAGCAGGGTGGCGTCGCCGCCGTCGTCGAGGATCATGTTCGGGGCCTGCCCGCCCGGAAAGGCGAAGAGCCGGTCGGTGCACCACCAGTACTCTTCGAGCGTCTCGCCCTTCCAGGCGAACACCGAGGTGCCCGCCGGGGCGTCGGGCGTGCCCTCGGGGCCGACGACCACCGCGGCGGCGGCCTCGTCCTGGGTGGAGAAGATGTTGCAGGACACCCAGCGCACCTGCGCGCCGAGCGCGACCAGCGTCTCGATGAGCACGGCGGTCTGGACGGTCATGTGCAGCGACCCGGCGATGCGGGCCCCCTTCAGCGGCTGCGCGGCGGCGTACTCGCGGCGGATCGCCATCAGGCCGGGCATTTCGTGCTCGGCCAGGCGCACCTGGGTGCGGCCGGCGTCGGCGAGGGAGAGGTCGGCGACGGCGAAGTCGAGGCCATTGCGGGTCTGCAGCTTGTCACTCATGGTTCGGTGCACTCCGGAGTTCGTCGGGAAACGCTCGGGAGGAACCGCGGTGTGACAACGGAAAGGCACCTCCCTCGCGGGAGGCGCCCTTGGAATCGTGGTGCAGGCCGAGCGTGGCGGAAGAAAATCCGTCGCAGCGCCTCTCGGCCCGGAGCCAGGATGGCAAAGCCGCGGCGAGGCTGTCAAGCGAGGAAGCGGGCCATGAGCACGTCATCGACGTCTTCGCCGTCGATGCGGAATTCGCCGCGCAGCACGCCTTCCACGACGAACCCGCACCGCTCGTAGACGCGCCGGGCGCCGGTGTTGGGCCCGAGCACGCGCAGCGTCACCTTGCGGGCACCCCGCCGCCGCGCCTCCGCCACGGCGGCCTCGACGAGCTGCCGCGCGATGCCGAGCCGGCGCCGGTCCGGGTCGACGGCGAGCCCGTCGATCACCACCACGTGCCGGTGGGCGGGGATGCCGAACCCCGCGCCGAGGCGCACGTACCCGGCGACGGCACCGTCGTGCTCGGCGACGAGGACGTCTCCGGGACGGGTGCCGTCGTCGAAGAACGGCGTCCCGGGCGGTGGCGCGGGTGCGGGGGAGACGGCGGGGGTCCACGTGCGCTCGTCGAGCTTCGCGAGCGCGGCTTCGTCGTCGGCGCGGGCCGCCCTGGTGCTGATCACCGGAGCATCCTGCCGGAATCCCGCGCCGGGCGCGAACGGTTCAGAGCAGGTGCGCGCGCCGCCAGATCGCTTCCGACCGGCCGCCGATCAAGTCCGCCTCGCGCAGGAACGGCACGATCTTCTCGGCCATCCAGCGGCGGGTCTCGTGGAAGTGCGGGTTCGCCAGCGCCGCCGCGCGGCCCGCGCGCGGGTCGATCCCGACGCTGCGGTAGATCCGCGGGTCGACCATGCTGTCGATCACGCCGTAGGCGACGAGCGCGGTCCGCACCCGGTGCCGCCGCAGCGCCGCCTTCGACAGCTTCGGCGTCTCGCGCAGCACTTCCTCCTTGGCGAAGCGGACGTGCCGGGCCTCCTCGACGACGTGGATGCGGTTGACCGAGCGGATCAGCGGCTGGATGCCGTCGTCGTCCATCATGGAGCGCTGCAGCCGGTCGGTGGTCTCCTCGGCGACCAGCACGCTGGCGAACATCGACGGGCCCGCGGCCGTCGCGCCGAACACCTTCGCGGCGCGGTGCACGACCTTCGGGACGCCGTAGCGGGGCACGCCGAGCCGTTCGGCGGTCCGCGCGAACATCACCGAGTGCCGGGTCTCGTCGCCGATCTCGGTCAGCGCGTACTGGGCGTGCTCGGTGCGGGCGTCGAGGTCGAAGACGTACCGCGCGAGCAGGTGCATGAGGACGATCTCGAACCACAGCCCGACGCTCATGATGCTGGCGATCTCGTGCTTGGACAGCTCGATCCGCTGTTCGGGGGTGAGCTTCGCCCACAGGTCCGTGCCGTAGAGGGAGACGCGCTCCAGCGGCATGTACGCCTTGCCTTCGGCCAGCGGCGCGTCCCAGTCGACGTCGACGTACGGGTCGTAGGAGTTCTTCGCGGAGCTTTTGAGCAGGCGAGCCGCGGTGACGTCCCGGTGCTGGGCCTCGACGCCCATGGCGACCTCCGAAAGTAGGGGGTACACGCTGTACTATCTACTTTGGCACTGTACACCCGCGCACGCACGGTGAGTAGGCTTCCGGGGTGACCAAGGTCGACGGGCGGGCGGCGCGCTGGGCGGGCCAGCAGCAGCGGCGGCGGGCCGAGTTCGTCGACGCCGCCCTGGCGGCCATCGCCGAGCACGGCCCGGACGTCTCGACCGAGCAGATCGCCGAACGCGCCGGCGTCGCCCGCACGCGGCTGTACAAGCACTTCGACGGCGCGGCCGACCTGCAGCGGGCGATCGCCGAACGGGCGGCCGAGCTGGTCACGGCCGAGCTCGAGCCGTTGTGGCACCCCTCGGGGTCACCCAACGAGATGATCTCGACGGTGATCTCGACGCACCTGCGCTGGCTGACCGAGCACGCCCACCTGCACCGCTACCTGACCCGCGCGGCACCGGGGCCGACGGACGTCCGCGGCACGATCGCCCGCCACCTCAGCCACCTGTTCACCGGCTACCTGACGGCGTTCGGCCTGGACCCGGCCCCGGCCGACACGATCGCGTTCGGCCTGGTCGGCTACGTCGAGTCGGCGACGACCCGCTGGCTCGACCACCCCGGCACGCTCACCCGGACCCAGCTGACCGACCAGCTGACGGGCACGATCTGGGCGATGCTGGACCACACGCTGCGGGCGGGCGGGGTGCGGCTGGACCCGGACCGGCCGCTGCCGCTGCCGGAGGGGCTCCAGAACTCTGGCACCCAGGGACGTTGCCCCGAGTTGAGGTGACCGGTGGCGGCCCGGTCCCACGCGCCCGGCTGCGGCTCGCGCGGCTGGTCGTCGAGCAGGGCTGGAGCTGCGCCGAGGCAGTGAAGATGTTCATGGTCGCGGGCGAGACTGCCCGGAAGTGGGCACAGCGTTGCCGCGCCGAGGGCGAAGCCGGGACGGCTGGTCGAAGCTCACGTCCACGCCGCAGCCCGAGCCGGCGGTGCGGGCGGTCGTGCGGCTGCGGTGGCGGCGCCGGCTGGGCCCGGTTCAGGTCGGCGGCCGGCCCGCCCTCCCCGCCTCGACGGTGCACGCGGTGCCGGCGCGCCCGCAGCTTCGACTACAAGCCCCGCACCGGCACCGCCGTGCTGCGCAGCACCCCGAAACGAACCCGCCCCTACCGGCCGCAAACCAACGGCGAGATCGAACGGTTCCACCGCACGCTGGCCGCGAGCGGCCACCAGCCCCGCTCATCCATCGAAGGCCAGCCACCCATCACCCTGCTGCCAACGTCCCTGGACGGCACATTCGGAACTGTGGCGCCCACCGGCGGCGCGGCCGTGCGCCGATCACGGGTCGCCGCTGCCGGAGGCGCTCTCTTCGCGCGGGAACTCCGCGCGGACGCCGAGCAGCCGCACCGGGCGGGTCAGCTCGAACATGCCCAGCACCTCCTGTGCGGCCCGGTCGATCTCCGCGGCGTCCGACGTCGGTTCCGGCAGGGTGACGCTGTGCGTGTGCGTCAGGAACGGCACGAACCGCACCTTCACCGCGATCCGCGCCGCCGGGCGGCCTTCGTCGAGGACATCCCGGGCGACCCGCTTCGCCAGCGCCGCCACCTCCGCCGCCATCTCCGCCGGGTCCGTGAGGTCGCGCTGGAACGTCGTCTCGCGGCTGCGGGAGCGGGCCACCCACGGTGTCGCGCTCACCTCCGCGTCGCTGATGCCGCCGCCGAGCAGCCGCAGCCACGGGCCGGTCTTCGGGCCGAACCGCGCGGCGAGCTCGGCCGGATCGGCGCCCGCCAGGTCGAGGACCGTGTGGACGCCCAGCTCGGCGAGTTTCTTCGCCGTCTTGCCGCCGATGCCCCACAGCGCGTCGGTCGGCCGGGCGGCCATCACGTCCCACCAGTTCTCCCGCGTCAGCCGGTAGATCCCGCCCGGCTTGCCGAACCCGGTGGCGAGCTTGGCCCGCAGCTTGTTGTCGCCGATCCCGACCGCGCACGACAACCCGGTCTCCCGCGCGATCGCCGCCTTGATCGCGGCCGCCAGCGCCTCGGGGTCGTCGGCCTCCGCGCCGACGAACGCCTCATCCCAGCCGAGCACCTCCACGACCACCGGGAACTCCCGCACGACCGCCATCACGCGCGCCGAGACCTCGAGGTAGGCGTCCGGGTCGCTGGGCAGGAAAACGGCGTCCGGGCAGCGCTTCGCGGCGATCCGCAGCGGCATGCCGGACCGGATCCCGAACTCGCGCGCCTCGTACGACGCGGTCGCGACCACGGCACGCTCGGCGGGGTCGCCGTTGCCGCCGACCACGACGGGCTTGCCGCGCAGCTCCGGGTGACGGGCGATCTCGACCGCGGCGATGAACTGGTCGAGGTCGACGTGCAGGACCCACTTCACCCGGCCCAGTCTGCCTCAGATCCGGTGGCGCGCCACGTGGGTCCAGACGGTGCCGGTGAGCGCGAGGATCCCGCAGAGCGTGATCCCGGGATCGGGCAGGACCAGCCCCAGGACCAGCAGCATCACCGCGAGGACGTCGACGACGATCAGGAAGGCGCTCCGCAGCGCCCGCGACTTCGGGCGCTTGCCGTCGCGCAGGGCGGCGGCCAGGTCGGGGTCACTGAGTTCGAGGCTGCGCTCGATCTTTTCGAGCTCCGTGCGGTCGTGGTGGCTGAGCATCGGGGTACTCCTTCGGCGCCGGACCCGCCGTATCGCCAGAGCGAATACCCAATCGTCCTCCCGGCGAACCGCCGTTCGACTTCTTGTTTGATGCTTTTCCCTGCTCCGACCGGGTGATCCTCGCTCCGTGACGGGTCCGCCGCGCGCTACGTTCGCCCGGCACGAGGCCGGTGAGGCCGGCTTCGCGCCGGTTCGTGGCCGGTCAGACCTTCAAACAGCCGGAGGACCCGATGACCCTGCCCACCGAACCGATCGGCAGCATCCCGCGCCCGGGCTACCTCGTCGAGGGGCTCGGCGCGTTCGCCGCCGGGCGGATCGACGCCGCCGCGCTCGCCGAGCTGGAGGACCGGGCGCTGGCCGACACGGTCCGCCGGTTCGAGGAGACCGGCTCACCGGTGCTGACCGACGGCGAACAGGGCAAACCGAGCTTCGCGACCTACCCGCTGGCCGGGCTGACCGCGCTGGCGCCCGACGGTGTCGTCATCCCGTTCGCCGACGGCCACACCCGGCAGCTGCCGCGGCTGACCGCCGGGCCGTTCCGCTACGCGACCCACGCCGACTCCTACCTGACCCGGGCGAAGGCGCTCACCACCAAGCCGGTCAAGCAGGCCGTGATCGCCGCGTCGGCCCTGTCGCTGATCTACCCGGGCGACGGCATCGACGGCTATCCGCGGGAGCGGTTCCTCGCCGACCTGGTGGACGTGGCCGAGGCGGACATCCGCCGCAGCCTCGACGCGGGAGCGCACTCGGTGCAGATCGACTTCACCGAAGGACGGCTCTCCCTGAAGCTCGACCCGTCGGGTGGGCTGCTGCGGCAGTTCGTCGACCTCAACAACGCGGTCCTGGAGCGGTTCACGGCGCAGGAACGCGCGAAGATCGGCGTCCACACGTGCCCGGGCGGCGACCAGGACTCGGTGCACAGCCTCGACGTCTCCTACGCGGGCTTGCTGCCCGCGTTGTTCTCGCTCAAGGCAGGCGCCTTCTACGTCCAGCTCGCCAGCGAGGCCGACCCCGAAGCCGCGCTGGCGGTGATCCGCGACCACCTGAAGGCAGGCCAGCGGATCTTCGTCGGGGTGACCGACCCGATCGATCCGCGGGTGGAGACGCCGGAGGAGGTCCGCGACCGGGTGCTGGCCGCGGCGAAGTTCCTGCCCGCCGACCGGCTCGGCACGTGCGACGACTGCGGGTTCTCGCCGTTCGCCGACGACACGTCCACCTCGCGTGACATCGCGTTCGCGAAGATCCGGGCACGCGTCGAGGGCACCCGGCTGGCGGCCGAGCAGCTGTGAGGCGGCGGGGCCTCACGCCGTTTCGGCGGCGACCTTCAGGCCGAGTGCGACGAGCACGCTGCCGAGCACAGCGTCGAGGCCCCGGCGCACGCGGGCGGAGCCGAAGAACCGGCGCAGCGCGCCGACGACGAGCGCGAGGGTGACGAACCACAGCACGGTGCCGGCGGTGGCGATGGCGGCCAGTTCGAGGGTCTGCAGGGTGGCGCCGCCGGCGGGGAGGAACTGGGGGAGCAGCGCGAGGAAGTACACGGCGACCTTGGGGTTGAGCAGGTTGGTGAACAATCCCTGCCGGAAGGCGGCGGCGGCCGTGAGCGGCCGGGCGCTCGTCGCCTCGCCGAGGTCCCGGTACTCCCCGCGGCGCACGGCCAGCCACGCCTTGACACCGAGGAAGACGAGGTAGGCGCCGCCGACGAGCTTGACGACGCTGAAGGCGACGGCGGAGGCCGTCAGCACGGCCGCCACCCCGAACGCGATGGCGACGACCCAGGCGAAGACGCCCAGCGCGATCCCGGCGCCGGCGGCGATCCCGGCCCGCCGCCCGCCGGTGAGCGACGAGCGCGTGACCACGACGAAGTCCGGCCCGGGCGACATCGCGCCGAGGATGACGACGAGCAGGAACGCAGCGGCGGTGGCAGCCGGGAGCACGATCCGAGGATACGGCCCGCGCGCCACGGATTTCCGGCCGCGGGTGTGGCCACGGCCACGCGCCGGCGGGAAGAACCGGGCACCCGTTCGTGTTCGATCAAGCGACGTCCCGGCCGTGATGTTCGAATTCGAACTTCCGGTAGGGTCGATCTCGCAGGCGATCCAGGGGAGCGAGCATGACGGCTGAGGTGCGGACGCGGGTGCGGATCCCGCTGCGGCTCGACGGCGGTGCCGCGGTCGACGCCGAGGCCGTCACGTTCCGCGGTCTCGCCGACGGCGGCGAGCACCTCGCGTTCGTCCTCGGCACGCCCGGCGACGTGCCGCTCGTGCGGCCGCACTCCGAGTGCCTCACCGGCGACGTCTTCGGGTCCGCGCGCTGCGACTGCGGGCCGCAACTGGCCGAGGCCGTCCGGCGCATCTCCGAAACCGGTGGCTACCTGCTCTACCTGCGCCAGGAGGGCCGGGGCATCGGCCTGTACAACAAGCTCGACGCGTACGCCTTGCAAGACGGCGGCCTCGACACGTACGCGGCGAACGCGGCGCTCGGCCTGCCCGAAGACGCGCGCGACTACACCGTCGCCGCCCAGATGCTGGCGGCGCTGGGCGTGCCGGAGGTCGACCTGCTGTCGAACAACCCGGACAAGGCGGCGCAGCTGAAGGCGGCGGGGATCGTCGTCCGCGCGCAGGTGCCGACCGGCGTGTTCGCCACCGAGACCAACGTCCGGTACCTGCGGGCGAAGGCCGAGCAGACCGGACACACGCTGCCCGGCCTGGCCAGCTAGGCGAGGCGCTGGGCGCCCGCCGCGGCGGGGCCCGTCGTGAGCTTCTCCAGCAGTCCGATCAGGACGGTCTGTTCCGACGGCGTCAGCGATGCGGCCCAGGCCCGCTCGCGCGTGTTGTGCGCCTGGTAGGCGTCCGTCACCGCCGTGTGGCCCGCTTCCGTCAGCGCCAGGCGGACCGCGCGGCGGTCGTGGGGGACCTGCGCGCGCGTCACCAGCCCGTCCCGTTCCAGGGTCTTGACCAGCGCCGACACCGCCGCGCGGCTCATCCCGGCCAGGCGTGCCGCGTGGCGGGACTCGAGCGGGCCGGCCAGCCACAGCACGAACAGCACCCGGAACCCGCCCCAGCTCAGGCCGCGCGGCCGGTGCACCGTCGACTCCCAGTCGTAGACCAGCGCGCCCGCCAGCCGGTGCAGGGTGAGGCCGAGGCGCATCGCGACCGGGTCGGTGTCCGGCAGCTCCGCCTTCGTCTTCCCGATCGCGTAGTCGACGAACGAGAGGTAGTCGAGGTCTTCGGCCGGTCGGTCGGTCATGCGGCCCAGGTTAGGCGAAGGGGTTCCCCGCGGCGTCCCGGCGGGCTACTGTGATCCGCACGATAGTCAAACCTTTGACGATCCGAAGGAGCGCTCGCCGTGACGAAGAAAGCCTTCGCCTCTTCGGCCGACCTGGCGGAGAAAGCGCAGACCCTGGAGAACCTCGCGGACGGCGTCTGGGCGCTCACCGCCGAGGGCGACCCCAACATCGGCGCGATCGAAGGCGAGGACTTCCTCGTCTGCTTCGAGGCGCTGGCCACGCCGGTCGCGGCGCGCGAATGGCTCGCGAAGCTGCGTGAGCACACCGGTAAGCCGGTGCGCTACCTGGTGCTGAGCCACTACCACGCGGTGCGCGTGCTCGGCGCGTCGGCGTTCGGCGCGGACGTGATCGTCGCGCACGAGAACACCCGGGCCCTGGTCGCCGAGCGCGGCAAGGAGGACTGGGAGAGCGAGTTCGGCCGGATGCCGCGGCTGGCGAAAGGCGCCGAGTCCGTCCCCGGCCTGACCTGGCCCACACTCACCTTCTCCGACCGGCTGACCATCGACCTCGGCGGCGACCGCGGTGACCTCGTGCTGCAGTACTGCGGGCGCGGCCACACCGAAGGCGACATCGTGGCCTGGCTGCCCCGGCACAAGATCCTCTACGCCGGCGACCTGGTGGAAGCCGAGGCCGCGCTGTACACCGGCGACGCGTTCCACCGCGAGTGGTCATCGTCCACTTTGGACCGTGTCGCGGCGTTCGGGGCCGAGACGCTGATCGGCGGCCGCGGCGGGGTGAGCCGCGGCGCGGAGGCCGTCGAAGCCGCGATCGCGCAGACCCGGCACTTCCTCGGCACGATGATCCGCGAGGTCGGTGCCGTCCACGACGCCGGCGGCACGCTGAAGGAGGCCTTCGAGCGCACGCACACGGCGCTCGAAGGGCAGTACGGGCACTGGCCGATCTTCGAGCACTGCCTGCCCTTCGACGTCTCGCGGCTGTGGGACGAGCTGTCCGGGATCGAGCGGCCGGTGATCTGGACGGCCGAACGCGACCGCGAAGTCTGGGACCAGCTGCAGGGATGACGGTCGCGGTCCTCGGCAGCGGCCCGGTCGGCCAGACGGCCGCGCTGCTGCTCGCGCGCTGGGGCGTGCCGGTGGTGCTCGTCGACGAGCACGAGGCGCGCGACCCCGTGGGGTCCAAGGCCATCTGCCAGCAGCGGGACACGTTGGACGTCTGGGCCTCGCTCGGCGCGGGCTGCCTCGCCGAGGAAGGGCTCACCTGGACGATCGCGCGGACGTTCCACCGTGCCCGGGAGCTGTTCGCGCTGGAGCTGCCGGACGCGGGTTCCGCGCTCCCGCCGTTCGTCAACCTCTCGCAGGCCCGGGTCGAAGCGGTGCTCGACGAGCTGATCGCGCGGCAGCCGCTGATCGACGTCCGCCGCGGCCACCGCATCACCGGCCTGACCCAGCCCGGCGGCGTGGTGGTCGAGTGCGAGACCGCCGGCGGCCCGCGCCGGATCGAAGCGGACTACGCGATCGCCTGCACCGGCGCCCACGGGGACGCGGTGCGCCGGGCCGTCGGGCAGCACCTGGAAGGCGTGTCCTTCCGCGACCTGTTCCTGATCTGCGACATCCGCGCCGACCTGCCGGGCTGGGCGGCCGAGCGGCGCTTCCACTTCGACCCGCCGTGGAACCCGGGCCGCCAGGTGCTCATCCACCCGTGCCCCGGCTCGCAGTTCCGGATCGACTGGCAGGTGCCCGACGACTACGACCTCGCGGCCGAGGAGACCGGCGGCGCGCTCGACCGGCGGATCCGCGCGATCACCGGCGACCGGCCGTACGAGGTCGTCTGGCGGTCGGTGTACCGCTTCCACACGCGCCTGGTGCGCCGGATGCGTGTCGGCCGGGTGCTGCTGGCGGGGGACTGCGCGCACCTGGTCGCGCCGTTCGGGGCCCGCGGGCTCAACTCGGGCGTCGCCGACGCGGAGAACGCGGCCTGGAAGCTCGCCTGGGTCCTGCGCGGCGAGGCCGGCGAGGACCTGCTGGAGAGCTACCACGCCGAGCGGCACGCGGCGGCCGTGGAGAACGCGGCGGTCACGACGGCGACCATGGACTTCCTCGTCCCGCAGGACGACGAGCGGCGCGCTCGCCGCCTCGACGTCCTCACCCGCGCCGCCGCCGACCCCGCGGTGCACGAACAGGTCGATTCGGGGCGGCTCGCCGAGCCGTTCTGGTACGCCGATTCGCCGTTGACCACGCCGGACCCGGCGCGCCCGTGCGCCGGACGCCCCGCGCGCGGCACGCTGCCGCCGCCCGGCCCGGGAATCCTGCTGCCGGACGTCACCGTCGCGAGTGGACGGTTGCGCGACCTGGCCCGGCAAGGGTTCCTGGCGCTGACCACGCCGGGGCTCACGGTCACCGGGGTGCGGTCGGCGGAGATTCCGGTGGGCGGGGTGCTGGGCGCGCGTCCGGGCGAAGCCTGGCTGGTCCGCCCGGACGCGTACGTCGCCGCGGTGTTACGGGTAGGCGACCAGCGGGCTCACCTGGTGCCCGGTGTTCGCGGCGTCACCCGTGTCGTCGACGACGTGGGCGATCGTGCCGACGCCCCCGAGTGACACCGAAACCAGGTCGTGGAACCGGACACCGGCCGTGTTCGGTACCTCGAACGAGTGACTGGCCACAATGGACGGATTGGTGTTGAAGAAGCAATAGCTGCCGAGGCCCCAGCCTTCGTGGCTGGTGACCGAGTCGGCCACCTTGTAGGCCGCCCAGCCCTGCCGTCCGCCGCCGCTGGACCACGACGCCTGGTCCGGCGGGTCGTACGGCATCTCGTTCTGGAAGAAGTACGTCCGGCCGCCGTTGCCGTTCCACAGCACCTCGTACTGCTGGTAGTGCTCGACGAACAGGCCGTACATCGTCACGTTCGCGCCGTTGACGACCAGGCCGTTGGCCGCGGTGTTGACGGTCCAGCCGACGCCGTAGGAGTGGTCGGCGCGCCAGAGCCACATGTGGTCGCCGATGACGTTGTTCGAGTTCACCACCAGCGTCTGCGTGGCCTTGCCGACGGCCGCGCCGCCGATCCGGAAGAACACGTCGTGCAGCGACGCCGGGTCGGCCGCGTGGTTCGCGTTCGAGCCCGGCTGCCCGATCTGCACCAGCACCGGCGAGTTGACCGCGCCCGCGTCGATCAGCAGCCCGGCGATCTTCACGCCGTCCACATCGGACGTCGTGATCGCCGCGGTGCCGTTGGTGGGCATGAGGGTCGCCAGGCCGAGGCCGAGCACCACGGTGTCCGGGCGGGTGACGTTCAGCGCCTGGTCGAGGTGGTAGACGCCCGGGGTCACCAGGAGGTTCTTCCCGGCGGCCAGCGCGGCGTTGATCGTCGCGGCCGAGTCGGACGGGTGCGCGACGTAGAACTCGCTCAGCGAAATCGACGAGCCGGCCGGGGCGCCGTGGCCCCAGCTGGTGCCCGTGGAGTTCTGCCGCAGGCCCGGGACGAACACGTTGTAGCTGCCGGAGCCGTCGACGTAGAGGAACGGCTTCTCGCGGATCACCGGCGTCTGGCCGACGACCGTCTCGGGCGGGTCCGGGAACGACTGCGGCGGGGTGCCGGTCGAGCCGACGAACACCATGTTCCACACGCCGCCCTGCCAGCCGCCGAGCTCGCTGTTGCGGGTGAGGAACTGCTGCTGCGAGCCGGAAACGGCGACGCCGTCGATCTTGCTGTCGGCGATCAGGCCGCCGCTGGCCCAGCCGTCGCCGCCGTTCCACAGCTGGATCTGGCTGCCCCGCAGGTGCATCCGGCGGTAGGGCGCGGCCTGCGCGACGGCCCACCGTTCGACCTGGCCGGCCGGGAGGGTCACCGAGAGGTTTTCGGCCGACCGCCAGAAGTTCTGCGTCGCGTTGCCCTTGTTGGCCGGGTTGTCGCCCTGCTGCAGCCAGTCGGCCTCGACGCGGACGTGGCCGTTGAGGTTGACGTCGTCGGGCGAAAGACCCAGGCCGGCGACCTGTTCGTAGAAACCGAGGTTGACGTCGGCGGTGTACGTGCCCGGTTTGAAGAGCACGGCGTAGCGCTCGCTGCCGAACTGGTTGGTGTGCTGCTGGTTCGCGATCTGTGTCAGCCGGTCCTGGATCGTGGCCGCCGGCGTCGAGGGGTCGAACACCGACACGTTGGGCCCGAAGTCCGGGTTGCGCGGATCGGTCGGCGGGACGGCCGAGCCGCCGGTGCCGTGCACGGCGACCTCCCAGAGGGAGTAGCCGTACTGCGTGGCCCGCTGGGTGCCGGTGATCCGGAGGTAGCGCGCGGTGCCGGTGACGGGCACGGTCTGCGTGCCGCCGGTACCGGTGGTGGTCGAGTACGCGGTGGTCCAGTTGCTCGCGTCGGCCGAGAGCTGGACGGAGAACGCTTTCGCGTACGCCGTTTCCCAGCTGAGGACCACGTCGCAGAGCTGCTGCGCGGAGCCGAGGTCGACCTGCAGCCACTGCGGGTCGCTGAACGCGCTGGACCACCGCGTGCCGAGGTCGCCGTCGACCGCGGCGGACGCGGGCGTCCCGCCGTTTTCGGTGGACGACGCGGTCGCGGCGTGACCCTGCGCCAGGTCGGCCGTGCCGCACGCGGCGGCCTGCGCCGGTGCGGAGCCGACCACGGTGGCGGTGGCGAGGGCCGTGACGAGGGAAGTGGCGAGGACGAGAAGGCGGTGAACGGGGGATCTCATGGGCCTGCCTGCTGATCGAGGGAGGACGGGCGAAGGACAGCGGGACCGGGCGAGCCCCACAGCTCGCGCCGGCGTCGGGTGGTGCGGCGGGTTCGCGTCCGGGCGCCCGCCCGGCGCCGTGAGCCGGTGGAGCGGTGCCGGGTTGGGGTGCGGGGAGCGCGAACCGGTCAGCCCGAAAGGTGTGTGTCGCGGCGGAGCCGTCCCGGTGGCGGTCACGGAACCGGTTCCGTCGGTGCGACGCAGTTAACAGCGCCGGTTCGGCGGAGTCAAGGCTCCGGCGCGGATTCGTTCTCCCGGACCAGTCCCCGGGGTGTTCGGCGACCGCCGGGCGCAGGAACGTTGACATTTTACGGCTCTTTATTTATATCCTGAACTAAGAGCGTGCCGACGAGCGGGACCCACACCCGCACCGAGGACCACGTGAGCCGATCCGCGCCGGGGCAAGGCCGCCCCGGCGCCGGTTCGCCGTGGAGGTGCCCATGCAACGCCGCATGCCGAGAACCAGCCCGACCGGATCCACCCGCGGATCCCGTGATCCGGTGGCTGCCGGGGAATCGGGCTGGGGTCGCCGGTTCCGTGATCCGGTGGCTGCCGGGAAGGCCGGATTCGGCCGCCGGTTCCCGGATGGCGGGGGCGCCGGGCGCTCCGGACGCCGGGCCGGTGCTCGCCGCAGGAGCGTTCTCGCCGTTCTCGTCCTCACCCTCGCCGCGCTCCTCACCGCGCCCGTCGCGCACGCCGCGCCCGTTCTGCTCTCGCAAGGCCGTCCCGTCACCGCCTCCTCCACCGAGTCCGCCGCCTTCCCGGCCTCCGCCGCCGTCGACGGTGACTCCGGGACCCGGTGGTCCAGCGCGTTCAGCGATCCGCAGTGGCTTCAGGTCGACCTCGGCTCCACCCAGCAGCTGACCCAGGTCGTGCTCAGCTGGGAAGCCGCCTACGCCAAGGCCTTCACCGTCCAGTTCTCGGCCGACGCGAACAGCTGGACCACCGCCTACTCGACCACCACCGGCACCGGTGGCACCCAGACCCTGAACGTCACCGGCAGCGGCCGGTACGTCCGGCTGACCGGCACCCAGCGGGCCACGCAGTACGGCTACTCCCTCTGGGAGTTCCAGGTCTACGGCGGAGGCGGCACCACCCAGCCCGGCGACGTCCTGCTCTCCTACGGCAAGCCCGGCGCCGCCTCGTCCTACCAGGACGACGGCGCCTGCCCCGGCTGCGTCCCCGCCAAGGCCTTCGACCACGATCCCGCCACACGGTGGGCGACCAGCGCCACCACCGGCTGGGTCGACCCCGGCTGGATCTCCGTCGACCTCGGCGCGCGCGCCACCGTCCACCAGGTCGTGCTCCAGTGGGATCCGGCCTACGCCGTCGCCTACCAGATCCAGGTCTCCGACGACAACGCGAACTGGACGCCGATCTACTCGACCACCACGGGCAAAGGCTTCAAGGAAACCCTCACCGTGAACGGTTCCGGCCGCTACGTCCGGATGTACGGCACCGCCCGCTCGAACGGCTACGGCTATTCGCTGTGGGGCTTCGACGTCTACGGCACCGGCGGCAACCCCACCCCGCCGCCGCCCGCGCCGCCCGCCCCGCATTTCCCCGGCACCCTCGTGTGGAGCGACGAGTTCAACGGCGCCGCCGGCACGCCCCCGGACGCCGGCAAGTGGACCGCCGAAACCGGCCCGGGCGTCAACAACGAGCTCGAGTACTACACGAACAACAACAACGCCAAACAGGACGGCCACGGCAACCTCGTCATCCAGGTCCGCCGCGAGGCCACGCCGGGCAGCGCCTGCCCGCCGGACCCGGTCAGCGGCAGCACCACCTGCCAGTACACCTCGGGCCGGATCAACACCGCCGGCAAGTTCAGCTTCACCTACGGGCACGTCGAGGCCAACATCAAGGTCTCCGGCACGCAGGGCCTCTGGCCCGCGTTCTGGCTGCTGGGCGCGAACTTCTTCAGCGGCACGCCGTGGCCGAACTGCGGCGAGATCGACATCATGGAGCACGTCGGGAAGTCGCCGAACCTCGCCTACTCGACCATCCACGCCCCGGCCTACAACGGCGCCGGCGGCATCGGCCAGCCCTACGACCTCGGCCAGGACGTCTCGGCCGGCTTCCACAAGTTCGGGCTGGACTGGGACGCGAACCACATGACCTTCTCCGTGGACGGCAACGCCTTCGAGACGATCAACCGGGACACCGTGGAGAGCACGCGCGGGCCGTGGGTGTACGACCACCCGTTCTTCCTGATCCTCAACAACGCCATCGGCGGTGACTTCCCCGGCCCGCCGGGCGCGGGCACCGTGCTGCCGCAGGACATGGTCGTCGACTACGTGCGGGTCTACCAGTGAGGCGGCGGCTCGCGCTGATCGCGGGGGCGACGGTGGCGGCCAGCCTGCTCACGGCGCCGCTGTTCACCGCCCAGGCCGCTCCGACGCTGCTTTCGCAAGGGCACGCCGTGACCGCGTCCTCTACCGAGAACGCCGCGTTCCCGGCGAGCGCGGCCGTCGACGGCGACCCGGGCACCCGCTGGTCGAGCTTGGCCGCCGACCCGCAGACCTTGCAGGTCGACCTCGGCGCGTCGCACACGCTGAACCAGATCGTGCTCCAGTGGGAGACGGCCTACGCGAAGGCGTTCACGATCCAGGCCTCCGCCGACGGCAGCCAATGGTCCACCGTGTACTAGACGAGCACCGGCACCGGCGGCACGCAGACGCTGCCGGTGCCGGGCAGCGGCCGGTGCGTCCGGCTGACCACCACCCAGCGCGCGACCCAGTGGGGTGTCTCGCTCTGGGAGTTCCAGGTCTACGGCGACGGCGTCCAGCGTCCAGTCCGGCGCTTTCCCGGCGTCGGCGGCCTTCGACGGCGACCTCGGCACGCGCTGGTCCAGCCTGGCCGCCGATCCGCAGTCGATCCAGGTCGACCTGGGCAGCCCGCGTCCGGTCTGCGGCGTCGACCTGACCTGGGAGACGGCCTACGCGAGCGCGTACACGATCCAGCTGTCCACCGACGGCTCGGCATGGACCACGGCGGCGACCGTGCCGAACGGCGCGGGCGGCACCGAGCACCCGGCCGCGTCCGGGACCGCCCGGTACGTCCGGCTGACCGTCACCGCCCGGGCCACCCAGTGGGGTGTCTCGCTGTGGGAGTTCGCCGTGCACACCTCCGACAGCGCGCCGCCGCCGAGCACGCCCACCAACCCGGGTGGCTGCCCGTGGGTGGGGTCCACGGCTCCGGTCGCGGACCGCGTCGACCAGCTCATGGCCGTCATGACCCCGCAGCAGAAGGTGAAGGTGCTGCACGGCAACGGCGCGACCGGGCCGTACATCGGCAACACCGACGCCGTGCCCGAACTGTGCGTCCCGGCGCTCGGCCTGCAGGACGGCCCGGCCGGGGTCGGCGACGGCCTCGACGGCGTCACCCAGTTCCCGGCGCCGGTCTCGGCCGCCGCGACCTGGGACACCGCGCTGATCAGCCGGTACGGCAGCGCCATGGGCGCGGAGTTCGCGGGCAAGGGCGTCGACATCGCCCTCGGCCCGACGATCAACCTGGTCCGCGACCCGCGCTGGGGCCGCGACTTCGAGACCTACAGCGAGGACCCCTACCTCGCCGGGGCGGCCGGGACCGCGATGGTCCAGGGCATCCAGAGCCAGGGCGTCATGGCGCAGGCCAAGCACGCGGCCGCCTACAACGTCGAGGCCGGCGCGTCCCGCGGGACGCCGTCGGACAACGTCATCGTCGACGACCGGACCCTGCACGAGCTGTACCTGCCCGCGTTCCAGCAGGTGGCGAGCCAGGGCCAGGTCGCGTCGATGATGTGCGCCTACAACGAGATCAACGGCGTCCCCGCGTGCCAGAGCGCCGGGGTGCTCACGAGCGCGATCAAGCAGGACGCGAACTGGGGCGGGTTCGTCGGCTCCGACTGGGGCTCGGCCACCGGCGGCGCCCGGCAGCTGGCCGACGGCGGGCTCGACATGGAGATGCCCGGCGGCGCGTTCTTCGGCCAGGGACTGCTCGACGCCGTCTCGCGCGGCGAGGTCACGCAGGCCCGGGTCGACGACATGGTCCGGCGGGTGCTGACCCAGATGTTCCGCTTCGGGCTGTTCGACCGGCCGCGCCGGGGGACACCGCAGTCGGTCGTGACCAACGCGGCCGATGTCGCCACCGCGCGCGACGTCGCCGCGGCCGGGACCGTGCTGCTGAAGAACGACGGCGTGCTGCCGCTCGGCCCGGGTGTCAAGTCGATCGCGCTGTCCGGCGGCGACGCCATCGACCCGCAGAACATCGGCGGCGGGAGCGCGAAGGTCGACCCGTCGCCGGCGTCGGTGAACCCGATCGACGGCATCAGGGCGCGGGCCGGGGCCGGTGTCGCGGTGTCCTATGTGGACGGCGCGGGGGAGCACGTGCGGACACCGGACATCCCGGCGGCGGTGGCGCGGGCGCGCACCGCCGACGTCGCGATCGTGTTCGCCAGTTACGGCGAGTCGGAGACCCAGGATCTCGACGGCATCGACCTGCAGTTCCAGCAGAACGAGCTGATCGACGCGGTCGCCTCGGCCAACCCGCGCACGGTCGTCGTCCTCAACACGGGGTCGGCGGTCACGATGCCGTGGCTGGGCAAGGTCGCGGCGGTGCTCGAAGGCTGGTACCCGGGCCAGGAGAACGGCAACGCGCTGGCGTCGCTGCTCTACGGCGACGTCGACCCGTCCGGCAAGCTCCCGGTCAGCTTCCCGAAGCAGGTCGCCGACCTGCCGACGGCGAGCGTCCGGCAGTTCCCGGGGGCCGACGACCGGATCGAGTACTCCGAGGGACTGAACGTCGGCTACCGGTGGTACGACAGCCGCGACCTCGAACCGCTGTTCCCGTTCGGCTTCGGCCTGTCGTACACGACGTTCCGGTTCTCGGATCTGCTCGTCACGCCGCAGGGCACGAACGGCACCGTGACCGTCACGGCGACGGTCACCAACGCCGGCACGCGGGCGGGCGCGGACGTCGTCCAGCTCTACCTGGGGCAGCCGGCGGGGAACGGTGAGCCGCCGAAGCAGCTGAAGGGGTTCAAGAAGGTGCAGCTGAACCCAGGGCAGAGCACTCAGGTGACGTTCCCGCTCACGCCGCGGGACCTGGCGCACTGGAGCGGGTCGTGGACGACGAACGCCGGGCAGTACCGCGTCTACCTCGGTGACTCCTCGCGCGACGTCCCGCTGTCGGGGGCGCTGACGGTGTCCTGAGTCGATTCCCGGACCACGAGGGAGGTCGGCACGATCAGCGGCTCGTCCGGCCGGGGTGCGCCGCCCAGCTGGGCGAGCAGCTGCCGGGCCGCCGTCTCGCCCATCTCCCGCAGCGGCTGGCGGATCGTCGTCAGCGGCGGCTGGGTGTGCGCGGCCAGCGGGATGTCGTCGAAGCCGACCACGGCGACGTCGTCCGGCACCGTCCGGCCCGCCTTCCGGAGGCCGGCCAGCACGCCCGCCGCCGTGAGGTCGTTGTGGGCGAAGACCGCGTCGAACTCCGGGCCCGAGTCCAGCAGCTGACGGATCGCCGCTTCGCCGCTTTCGCTCGTGAAGTCGCCTTCGATGATCAGCCGCGGGTCCAGCGTCAGACCGGCTTCGCGCACGACGTCGCGGAAGCCGGTGAGCCGGTCGGTCGTGCAGCCGAAGTCGCGGGGCCCGGTGACGGTGGCGAGCCGCGTGCGGCCGGTGCCGAGCAGGTGCCGGGCCGCGGCCGCGCCGCCTTCGCGGTTGCTCGTGCCCACGGACGGGAACGCGGGACGGCGGCCGCGGTCGTCGATCACCACCACCGGCAGCCCGGAGTCGTGCAGCACCCGCAGGTGCCGCACCGCGTCCGGCGGCTCGACGAGCAGCAGCCCGTCGAACGCCTTCGCCGAGACCTGCCGGGAGAACTCTTCGAGGGACTCGGCACCGCGGTTGGCGGTGGACAGCAGCAGGCCGTAACCCTTCGCCTCCACGACGTCGGCGACGCCCTGCAGCACTTCGCCCATCCACGGCCAGGTCAGGCCCGGCACCAGCATCCCGACCGTGCGGGTCACGCCGCGGGCCAGCCCGACCGCGCCGGCACTGGGGATGTACCCGGTCGCCGCGATCACCTCGCGCACCCGGATCGCGGTCGCCGCGTCCACGTCGGCCTTGTTGTTGAGCACCCGCGACACGGTCGTCTTGCTCACCCGTGCGCGGCGGGCGACCTCGGCGATCGTGACGCGCATCCGTCCTCCCGGGGAGCCGAGCCCTTGTGCTGCCAAGGTACTCGCCCCCGGCCCCGGTGCGACCGGTGCGAGATCGATCAAGTCCGCACGGACAACCGGGTGAGGCTCGCGTCGGTCGTCCGCCAGCCGCGCGTGCGGACGGCCACGTACCGGGCCGGCCCGGTGGATCCGGCGCGGTAGGTCAGGCCGTCGACGCTGGTCTCGATCGTGGTGGCGGGCACGCGCCCGGGTGTCCAGGCCAGTTCGACGGCGGAAATCGTCGCCACCGCGCCGAGATCGACGACCATCCGGCCGTCCGGTCCGGGCCGCCACGCCGTCGCCGGGTCGTCGTCGACGGCGGCCGCCGGGCTCGACATCCCGGGCGGCAGCGGTTGCGCGGGGAAGGTCGTCCTGCCGAGCGCGAGGTCGTCCAGCGGGTAGGGGCGGACGTCACGGAACTCGACCGGCACCGTGCGGCCCGGCGGCAGCACCACCCGGCGCGGCGGGCCGCCGTCCGGGGTCACCGTGACGGCCACCGTGCGCGGCGCCGTGAGCTCGACGCGGCTCGCGTCGCGGACGACCGCCGTCAGCCCCGCCGGGCCCCGCACGGTGAACCGCGGAGGTTCGACACGGCCTTCTGCGGCACCCAGCGCGTAGGCGATTTCCGTGCCGGTCCCGGTGAGGGTCTGCTCGCCGCGGTAAAGCCGGTATACGCCGCTGTCCGGCGGGACGGTCGTCGTGCCGCTCACCGCGGCGCCGGAGAGGTTGAGCAGCACGAGGAAGCCGTCGGTGACGGTGCCTTCGACCGCGGCGGTGCCGGTCGCGACCCGTCCGGACGCCTTCGCCGGGCCGGGGTACAGCTCGGCGACGAACGGCGCGGGCGGCCCGTCGGAGAGCGTGACGCGGTCGCCGGTGACGGTGATCGGGTTCGGGCCCGCGACGGACACCCCGGCCCGGCCGTCGATGTCGAGCCGGCCGCCGGTGCTGCGCAGCGCGGGCACCGGGTACGTGGCCACCGGCGTCCATGTCGTGCCGTCCGGGGACGTCTCGATCCGGTACTTGCGCCCCGCGGCCGCCTCCCAGCTCAGCCGCACGCGGTCGAAGCTCTCCGGCGCGCCGAGGTCGACCGCGAGCCAGCTGCCGGCCCGCGGCCGGTCCGCTGTGGACACCGCCCAGCGGGTGGCCGGGTCGCCGTCGACGGCGTACTTCGCCTCCTTGCCCGGCGAAGCCGACGAAGCCGAGGCCGTTCCGGCCCGCGCGAGGTCCGGGCCGTCGCCGTCGCGGACCTCGAACGACCAGAGCGAGTAGCCGTACTGCGGGTCGGGCTGGACGCCGAGCATCCGGACGTGCCGCGCGGTGACCGGCGCGAAGGTCAGCTCGTCGGTCCGGGCGCCGGCGGGCGCGGCCTGCGCCTTGACCGTCACCGCGCCTTCGGCGGCGGTGTAGGTGCGGTCGCCGTCGAGCCCCGGCACACCCGGCATGGCGAGGTTGTAGACGTCGAGGACGCCTTCGCCCCCGGCGACGCCAGTGCTGGCGTACACCGCGGCGCCGGTGGGAAGGGTGGCGAACGCGGCGTACCCGGTGTCGAAGCGGAGGACGCCGACGGTGCCGTCGAAGCCGTCGCGGACCTTCGCGTAGGTCGTGGCGTGGCGTTCCCGCACCGCGATGTTCGTGGCGGGCAGCAGCACCGGGTTCGCGCCGCCGAGCACGAAAAGCCAGTCGTCGTGGTGCGGCTGCCAGGCGAACTTGACGAAGCCGGGCTTCGACACCGTGCCCGCCCAGGCGGCGGGGGAGCGGTGGGCGAGCAGGCCGGGCCCGGCGCCGAAGTCGGCGGTCCCGGCGGCGTGGCGGTCGAATTCGGCCTTGCTCGCCGGTGTCACCGGGCCGCCGTGGTCCGCGCGCCACTCGTGCAGCAGGTAGCTGATCGCCAGCTCCGCGCGCGCCTCCGGTTCGTACTTCGGCTCGCCGGAGAACTTCGTGATCCGGTCGGCGGGCGCGTAGGCCTGGTACGGCTCGAGCCGGGCCGCCAGCTGGGCCTCGGCGTACGCGGCGTAGCGGTCGCCGAGCACCTGGGCGCGGAAGGCGAGCGGGATGACGTCGCGGCCGTAGAGGTGCTCGCGGTCGGCGACCATCGGCATCAGCGGCTCGCCGGCGTCGCTGGTCATCAGCAGCATGGTGCGCCAGAGCAGCTCGCCGTTCGGCTGCGCGGTCAGCACTTCGGGCAGCGGGGTGCCGGCCAGGAGGAAGTGCGCCGCGTTGCGGCCGGACGTGCGCCAGAGCTCTTCCTGGTAGTGCGGGCCGAAGGAGCCGTGGTTCTCGACGAGGAAGGTGTCGTGGAGGTTGGTCGCGGTGTTGGCCGAGACGGGACGGCCGTCGACGAGCCGCGGGTTGGCGAGGTCGGCGGCCGGCAGCCCGGCTTCGTTGCGGCTCCACGCGCCGAAGGCGGCATGCCAGGCCGGCGCGGCCGGGTCGCCGGGCGCCCACGCGAGCGCGGGGGCGAGCGACTGGGCGTAGACGCCCATCTCCTCCAGCTTGGTGTCCCCGACGTACCCGCCGCGCAGGCCGTTGGGCGTCCAGCCGCCGGAAGCCGGATCGTCCCGCTCGCCGAGCGCCGTGGTGTAGGCGGCCTGCCCGGTGGTGATCCGCTCGACGTGGCCCCGCGTCGTGTCGTCCAGCTCTGTCCACAGGAGACGGGCGGCGAGCAGGAAGTACGACTGGAAAGTCGTGTCGAAGAACAGCTTCCGGCCCCACTCGGTGCCGCCGGCCAGCACGTTCGACGCGGCGAAGTGGCGGATGGTGGCGAGCGTGTGCTCCCTGAGGGTGTCCCGGCCGACTCCCGCGGCCGCGGCGTCGTAGCCGTCGCGGGTGAGCAGGAGTGCGTTGCCGAGCACGACGGCGAAGGTGAAGTCGCGGGCGGGGTAGATCCCGGCGGCGCGGTCGAACTGCTGCTCGGCCCAGCGCGTGTGGCGCAGCAGCACGCGCAGGTAGGTGGCGGCGACCGGATCGGGCGGCCGGGCTTCGGCGGCCCGGGCCGGCGACGGGAGCAGGCCGGCGGCGACGATCGCCGCGCCCCCGGCCCCGAGCAGGCCCAGCGCCTGCCGGCGGTCCAGGCCGACCATCCGGGCCTCCTCCAGGTTGACAACCTTGTCAGCGCGGCGATTCTGGGACGGCCCGGCCGTCACGGGCAAGCCCGCCGCCCGAACTCGTCCGGTTTCGGACAACCCGGCATGCCCTGTATAACGACCTATACCGCGTCGCTCGATCCGGTGCCGGCGCCTCTGCCGATGGGAGCAACGTCACCGCGGCCGGACGACGCCGCCGTGCTGAGATGACAACGTGATCAGCGATCCCGGCGTCCTCCTCCTGCTCGTCCTCGCCGGTGTCGGCGCCGGTCTCACCGGAGCCACCGCCGGGCTCGCGTCGCTCGTGTCCTACCCCGCCCTGCTCGCCGCCGGGCTGCCGCCGGTCACCGCCAACGTCACCAACACCGTCGCGATGCTCGGGACCACCGCCGGGGCCGCCGCCGGGGCGCGGCCCGAACTCGCCGGCCAGCGGCGCCGGCTCGTGCCGCTGTGCCTCATCACCACCGTCGGCGGGGCGTGCGGCGGGCTCGTCCTCCTGCTCACGCCGTCCGGCGCCTTCACCGCGATCGTGCCGTGGCTGATCGGCGGGGCTTCGCTCGTCCTCATGGCGGGCCCGCGGCTGCGCCGGCTGGCCGAAGGCGCCGAGCACCACGGGCTCAGCCCCGCCACCGGCGTCACCGCGTTCCTCATCGGGATCTACGCCGGGTACTTCGGCGCGGCCGCCGGGGTGCTCATGCTCGCGCTGCTCGTCTCGGTCTGGAGCCAGCCGCTCGCCCGGACCAACGCGGCGAAGAACCTGGTCACAGGCTCGGCGAACCTGCTGGCCGCGATCGTCTTCGCCGTCACGGGCAAGGTCGTCTGGCCGGCCGCGCTCGCCGTCTGCCTCGGCTCACTCGGCGGCTCGTGGCTCGGCTCGATCCTCGTCCGGCACCTGCCCGCGACGCCGCTGCGCATCGGGATCGGCATCGCGGGGCTCGCCCTCGCCGTGGTGCTGGCGTTCTCCTGAAACGACAGGGCATGATCGGCGGGGCAACGGCGAGCAGGAGACCAGATGAGCATTGTCGGGACCCGGGTGGTCCGCCAGGAGGATCGGAACCTGATCACCAGGGGCGGCACCTACGTGGACGATTTGCGGGAGGAAGCGCTTTCCGGCGCCGCGCACGCGGTGTTCGTGCGCAGTCCCGTCGCGCACGCGCGGATCAGCGGCATCGACGTCAGCGAGGCGAAGGCGGCGCCGGGGGTGCTCGGCGTGTTCACCGCCGCCGACCTCGGCCTTGCCCCGCACGCCGCGGGGCCGGTGCGGGAGCCGTGGCTGGCCGACGGCGTCGTCCGGTACGTCGGCGAGCCCGTCGCGCTGGTCCTCACCGAAGAGCGCTACCAGCTGGCCGACGCGGCCGAGCTGGTCGACGTCGACTACGACCCGCTCGACGCCGTCGCGAGCATCGACGCGGCGCTGGTGGACGAAACGCTCGTGCACCCCGAAACGGGCAGCAACGTCGTGCAGGTCCACGGCGCGGCGGAGTTCGACGACGAGATCTTCGCCGGGTGCGAAGTCGTCGTCACGACCACCATCCTCAACCAGCGCGTCGCGCCCGCGCCGCTCGAAGTCCGCGGCGCGTCGTGCGCGTGGGGCGAAGACGGCAGGCTGACGCTCTGGCTGTCGACGCAGAACGCCCAGATCGCCCGGTCGCAGGTGGCCGGCGGCCTCGGCGTCGGCGAGGACAAGGTCCGGGTCATCGCCCCCGACGTCGGCGGCGGCTTCGGCGCGAAGATCGGCGCCGACCCCGAAGCGACCGTCCTCGGCTGGGCCGCCCGGGAGATCGGGCGCCCGGTGCGCTGGGTCGAGTCGCGCAGCGAAAACCTCACCGCGATGACGCACGGGCGGGCGCAGCAGAACACCGTGACCATCGGCGGCAAGCGCGACGGTACCGTCCTCGCCTACCGCCTCGACGTCGTCCAGGACGCCGGCGCGTACCCGCGGACGCTGTTCCTGCCGACGCTGACCGAGCTCATGGCCGTCGGCGTCTACCGGTTCCCGAAGGTGCAGACGCGCAGCCGCGCGGTCGTCACCAACACCACGCCCATCGCGGCCTACCGCGGCGCGGGCCGCCCGGAGGCCACGGCCGCGGTCGAGCGGGCGATGGACCGGTTCGCCGCGGAGATCGGGCTGGACCCGGCCGAGGTCCGCCGCGTCAACTTCATCCGGCCGGATGAGTTCCCGTACCGGACGCCGACCGGGGCGTCCTACGACACGGGCGAGTACGCGGCGGCGCTGGACAAGGTCCTCGAAGCGGGCGGCTACGCCGAGCTGCGCGCCGAACAGCGGCGGCGGCGCGAGGCGGGCGACCCGGTCGAACTGGGTCTCGGGATCGCCTCGTACGTCGAGATCACCGGCGGCGACGCCGGCGGCGAGAGCGGCCGCGTCGACATCCACCCGGACGGCTCGGTCGTCGCCTGGACCGGCAGCTCGCCGCACGGGCAGGGGCTCGGGACGTCGCTGGCGATGCTGCTGGCCGACCGGCTCGGCGTCCCGCTGGGGAAGATCACCGTCCGCCACGGCGACACCGACGAGGTGCCGAAGGCCATCGGCACGTTCGGGTCCCGGTCGCTGCAGCTGGGCGGCTCGGCGATCCGCCAGGCCGCCGACGAGGTGATCGCGCAGGCCAGGGAGCTGGCGGCGAACCTGCTCGAAGCGTCTCCCGACGACCTGGAGCTGGACGCCGGGCGCGGTGTCTGGCAGGTCCGCGGCGCGCCGTCGAGCACCGTGCTCAGCTGGGCGGAGGTGGCCGGGCGGGCCGAGGGCGGCAAGCTCACCGCGGACGTCTGGTTCGGCGGCGGCACGCCGACGTTCCCGTTCGGCGCACACCTGGCCGTGGTCGAGGTCGACACCGAGACGGGCAAGGTCGAGCTGCGCCGGATCATCGCCGTCGACGACGCCGGCCCGATCGTCAACCCGCTGACCTTCCGCGGGCAGCGTCACGGCGGGCTCGGCCAGGGCGCGGCGCAGGCGCTGATGGAGGTCGTCACCTACGACGAGGACGCCAACCCGACGACCGCGACGCTGGCGGACTACTCGTTCGTCACCGCCGCCGAGCTGCCGGACTTCGAGCTGGTCGACATGACCACCCCGACCGACCGGAACCTGCTCGGCGTCAAGGGGATCGGCGAGGCGGCGACCATCGGGTCGACGCCGGCGGTGCACAACGCCGTGGTGGACGCGCTCTCGGCCCGCGGTGTCAAGCACCTGGACATGCCCACGACGCCCATCCGCGTCTGGGCCGCACTGGAAGCCGCGAAGAAGGAGAACGGGCAGTGAAGGTCTCGATCGAGGTCAACGGGCGCCCGGTGGCCGAACAGGTGCCGGACCGGACGCTGCTGGTGCACTTCCTGCGCGACACCGCCGGGCTGACCGGCACCAACATCGGCTGCGACACGACCTCCTGCGGTGCCTGCACGGTGCTGCTCGACGGCGAGTCGGTCAAGTCCTGCACGGTGCTGGCCGCGCAGGCCGACGGCCACGCCGTGACCACCGTCGAGGGACTGTCCGGTCCGGACGGCGAGCTGCACCCCGTGCAGCGGGCCTTCCGCGAGCAGCACGGGCTGCAGTGCGGGTTCTGCACTCCGGGCATGATCATGGCGTCGGTGTCGCTGCTGGCCGACAACCCGAAGCCGACCCGCGACGAGGTGCGGGCCGGGCTCGAGGGGAACCTGTGCCGCTGCACCGGCTACCACAACATCGTGAGCGCCGTCATCGACGCTTCGGGACAGGAGGTGGACCGGTGATCCCCGCCGAGTTCCGCTACGAGCGGGTGTCCACTGTGGACGAGGCACTGGCCCGGCTGGCCGCGCTCGGCGACGAGGCGAAGGTGCTGGCCGGCGGGCACTCGCTGCTGCCGCTGATGAAGCTGCGGCTGGCCGCGCCGGAGTACCTGGTGGACATCGGACCGGTCGAGGAGCTCCGGTACGTCCGGCTCGACGGCGGCGACGTCGTGATCGGCGCGCTGTCCCGCTACCACGACCTGGAGCGCGACCCGGTGCTGCGCGAGCACGCGCCGCTGCTGGCGCACGTGTCCGGCGAGGTCGGCGACCGCCAGGTCCGCCACCGCGGCACGATCGGCGGTTCGCTCGTGCACGCCGACTCCGCCGCGGATCTGCCCGCGGCGATCCTCGCGTCGGACGCCGTGCTGGTCGCGCGCGGCCCGGCGGGGGAGCGGCGGATCCCCGCCGCGGAATTCTTCCTCGGCCCGTTCACGACGCCGCTGGAGCCGGACGAGCTGCTCACCGAGATCCGGCTGCCCGCGCAGACCGGCCAGGGCTGGGGCTTCCGGAAGTTCACCCGCCGCGCGATCGACTGGGCGATGGTCGGCGTCGCGGTGGCCGGCGGCCGGGTCGGGCTGGTCAACATGGGCGGCGTCCCGCTGCGGGCTTCGGCCACGGAGGCGGCGCTGGCCTCGGGCGCGTCGATCGCCGACGCCGCCGCGCTGGCGGCGGAGGGGACGAACCCGCCGGACGAGCCGCACGCCACCGCGGAGTACCGGCGTCATCTGGCACGGGTGCTCACCCGGAGGGCGCTGACGCAAGCCGCGTGAGGAGCCGTCGCGATCACCGGCGCGCCGGTGATCGCGACGGCCGATTCCCGCCAGCGCGCCGGCCGCCGCGGGCGGCAGGATCGGCTGCGTGAACACGGAAACTGTTGCGCACACGGCCATCGAGCCCGGCATCCTCTACTTCGGCACGCCGGTGGTCCTGATCTCCAGCACCAACGAGGACGGCTCGGCCAACCTCGCCCCGATGTCGTCGGCGTTCTGGCTGGGCTGGCGCGCCATGCTCGGGCTCGGCGCCCGGTCCAAGACCGCGCAGAACCTGCTGCGCACCCGCGAGTGCGTGCTCAACCTGCCGTCGGACGCCCTCGCCGCGGCCGTCGACCGGCTCGCCCTGACCACGGGCTCGGACCCGGTGCCGCCGGGGAAGGCCCGGCGCGGGTACTTCCACGTCGCCGGCAAGTTCGAGCGGGCCGGGCTGACGCCGGTGCCGTCGGAAACCGTGGCACCGCCCCGGGTCGCCGAGTGCCCGGTGGCCATGGAGGCGGTGGTCGAGGCCGTGCACCCGGTCGCCGACGACGACCCCGAGCAGCGCGGCGGGATCGTGGCGATCGAGGTGCGGGTGCAGCGGGTCTTCGTGCACGACTCGATCCGGGTGCCGGGCACGGACGACCACATCGACCCGGACGCGTGGCGGCCGCTGATCATGAGCTTCCAGAAGCTGTACGGCCTGGGCCCGCAGGTCCATCCGTCCACTTTGGCGCGGATCCCGGAGCGCCTGTACCGCGGGCCGGACATCGAACGGGCCCGGTCGGTGGCCGGGACGGCCGGCGGTCCGAAGGCCGGGACGGCCGTGACGCGGGCGTAGCGTCGCATCGTGAGCGACGTGAAGATTCTGGTGGTGGGCGCCGGCGCGACCGGCGGGTACTTCGGCGGGCGGCTGCTGCAGGCCGGCCGGGACGTCACCTTCCTGGTGCGGCCCGGCCGGGCGAAGCTGCTGCGGGAACGCGGGCTGCGGATCACCGGGCTCGGCGAAGACACGGTCCTCGAGCCGCCGCTCGTGGAAACCGGCACGCTGAAGCGGACGTACGACCTCGTGCTGCTCGCGGTCAAGGCGACCGGCCTGGCCTCGGCGATCGACGATTTCGCCCCGCCGCCGGCCCCGGCACGCTGATCCTGCCTGTCCTCAACGGGCTGGCCCACCTCGGCACGCTCGACGCCCGGTTCGGCCGGGCCGCGGTGCTCGGCGGCGTCGCCAAGGTGCAGACCACCGTCGACGACGAAGGCGCCGTCCGGCGGCTCGGCCCGCTGCAGAGCCTGGCCTACGGCGCCCGCACCGAACCCGCCCCGGCGCGGCTGGCCGACGTCGACGCGGCCCTGCGCGACGCCGGGTTCGCCGCCGCGCTCGACGCGCGGATCACCGGGTCGATGTGGGCGAAGTGGGTGTTCATCGCGGCCGTCGGGGCGGTCAACAGCCTGATGCGGGCCACGATCGGGGACGTCGTGGCCGTGCCCGGCGGTGCCGAGTTCGCCGAAGCGGTCGTGGCCGAAGCGGCCGCCGTCGCCGAAGCCGCCGGGTACCCGGTGCCGGCCGCGGATCTCGCGGCGACGCGGCGGGCGGTGACCGACCCCGGGACGGGTGGTTCTTCGCTGTACCGCGACCTGCTCGGCGGTCACCCGGTGGAAGGGGAGCAGATCTTCGGCGATCTCACCGCGCGGGCCCGTGCACTGGGCGTCGCCGTGCCGCTGCTCGATCTCGTCACCCTGCAGCTGCGGGTGTACCAGCACCGCATCGGGTGACACGGTCGCCGGCGGCCTTTGCCCGTGCGGGCCCGGGGATCGTGGTCTTTCGGGCACCCGCGTGGCGGCGCCGTCCCGGGGTCCCCGGGCACTGCTAACCTTCGGCACGAAAGGTGCTTGAGGGTTTGACGAAAGAAGCGGCGAGGGGAAATGGCGGACAGGTTCGAGTTCGTCCTGGAGGTCGTCGAAGCCCTCGTCGTCGGTCAGGCGACCGGCGGGGACATCCGGCGCTACCCGCTGCGGGCCGGGCACCTGCCCGCCGACCCGGTGCGGTTCGTCAGCGTCGCGCGCCAGGTCTACGACGCGCTCGAAGAGCGGCGCCTGTCGGTATCCGGCGAGCTGCACCCCGGCGTGCGCACCGCGTTCGAGCTGCTGGCCGAGCCCCGCGTTTCGGTTGCGGTCAGCGGGATCGACGGTCTCGGCGCCGACGTCGCGGTGCTCGTGGTCACCGACGGCGCCCAGGCGCTCGGCATCACCCAGGCCCCGGACACCGACGAGCTGCTGTTTTCGCTGTTCGCCGACGAGGAGCTGGTCGAGGTGGTCACCGGCGTGCTGCCGCCGGCCCCGGCCGCGACCACCGGACGGCACGTCGTGCACCGCGCGGCCGGGCGCGAAGTCTCGGCCATGACGGCGAAGCGGATCGCCGACGCCGAGTTCGACGAAGAAGAGACCGACGCCTTCGGCATGATCGAGGTCAAGGCCGTGGTGCGGCCGGGTCGCCGTCCGCCGGCGCCGAAGCCCTCGGACGTCGCGGTGCTCGAACGCGTGCTGGCCGAACCGCGTCTCGGCGGCGGCCACATCGCCGTCACCGCGCTGGGCCGGCACGGCGAGCGGCTCGCGGGTGACCCGCTGAGCTGGCTCGACACCGCCGACGGCCGCTACCTCGTGCACACGAAGACCGGTGACGCCGGTGAGCTGATGGCCGAGTACGTCCCGGCCGGCCGGGCCGATCTCGCCCGCGCGATCCGCGACGCGATCGCCGCGGTCTACTGACCGGGAAAGGAAAACTCCTGATGACGGATGACGCCGCTCCCATGGCGATGCGGGCGGAGTCGGCGTCGGCGCCGGCCGCCGACGCGAAGGTGGTGGACGCGGTCAAGACCGGCCTGCTCGGCACCGAGCTGAAGCGGCTCGCGCAGTCCGGCGGGTTCGCGGTCGACGACAGCACGGGCAACCAGCTGATCGAGGCCCTCGAAGGCGTGCTGGAGTCACTGGAGAAGCGCTGGGCGGCGCTGCAGCGGCTGCGTGACGCGCCGGCGATGAGCCGGACGGCGACCGGCCAGTGGGTTTCCGCGCACATGGCCAACACCGCCGCCGACGACCACGGCCTGCTCACCCAGCTGGAGTCCGCGCGGCGGGAGTTCCCGACCTACATCGAGGCGATCAAGCAGGCGAAGAAGAACTACCGGTCCCGGGAAGAAGAGACGCGGGTCAGGCTCGTCTCGCTCCCGTCCGCCGACCAGAGCTGAGGGAGATCGTGGCACCCACCGCCCAGTCCGTGTCGGACCCGTCGTCCCCGGACTACGACCCGCGCAGCCCGCTCTACGACGTGACGGCCGATCCGTCGTCCAAGTACTACGTCGGGCCGCTGACCGCGGACAAGGCACCGTCCGGCGACGAGATCCGCGAGATGGCCACCCGCCAGGTCGACGACGAGATCCGGCGCGGCTGGCTCGGCCCGGTCGTCGACCCGGTCCTGCGCGACCGGAAGATCCAGGAGCTCTACGAGCAGCACCTCGCCGACGCCAAGCGGGGCCTCGACGAGGGCCTGACCATCCGCGAAAACGGCGGCGCGCCGCGCACGCTGTGGGAGAACGCCACCCACCAGCAGATGAACGAGGCGATCACGCAGGACGCCGACTCGGCGGCCGTCGCGGAGACCTCGGAAGAGTGGGTGAGCGTCGGCAACGAACTGGGCACGCACCAGAAGGCGCTGGCCGACGCGATCAACGCGAGCACCGGCAACTGGCAGGGCGACGCGGGTGACGCCGTCCGCGAGCACCTCGCGGGCGTCGGCAAGTGGCTGGGCGCGACCGCGCAGGGCGCGACGCTCGCCGGCCGCCAGCAGGAGATCCACTCCCAGGCGCTGTGGCAGACCCAGCGGCAGATGGAGGGGAACCCGCCGGTCGAGTTCGACCTGCAGGCCACCAACCAGCGCCTGATGTCGATGACCGACCCGGTGCAGTACGCGGCCGCGGCGGGCGAAGCGATGCAGACCTACCGGGCGCAGCAGGCCGCGCGGGAGCACGCCGCGCAGATCATGACCCAGTACGACGAGACCATCGGCGCGGCGGTCGCCACGCCGCGGTTCCCGCCCCCGCCGAAGCTGCCCACGGCCACCGCCACGGCGCAGCGGCTCGGCACCCCCGTCGCCGGCGCGGGCGGCAGCCAGGCCTTGATGGACCGCACGCTGCGGAACCGCGACGTGGACCCGGCCGCGGCCGGACGGACCCCGGCCGGCCTCGACGCCGCGGCGCTCGACGGCTCGGGCGGAGCGGGCGGGAGCGGCGCCTACGGCGGCGCGGGCATCCCGGGCGGGAGCGGCGCCTACGGCGGCGCGGGCATCCCGGGCGGGAGCGGCGCTTACGGTGGCGCGGGCATCCCCGGTGACGGTTCGGGCAGCGGCGGTTCCGGTTTCTCCGGCAGCGGCATCCCCGGCGGCGGCCCGGGTGCCGGCGGTTCCGGGTTTTCCGGCGCCGGCATCCCCGCCGCGTCCGGTGGCGGTGCGGGCGGTTCCGGCTTCACGCCGCCGAAGTTCGACGTCCCCGACACGCCGTCCGGCGGGAACTTCACGGGGGCGGGCATCCCCGGCTCGTCGCTGCCGCACATCGACGACTCGACGAACACGTCCGGCTTCGCGCCGTCCGGCATCCCCGGCGGGAGCGGCAGCGGGTACACCCCGCCGCCGATCCCTGCCATCCCGGACATCCCGGGCGGCAGCGGCGGTACTCGCGGCGGCAGCCCGATCCCCGGCTTCACCCCGCCCGGGATCGACCCGATCACCGGCCTGCCCACCGGCACCGGCATCGGCACCGGTCCCGGCAGCGGCAAGCTGCCGACCATCGGCCGCGGCGGCGGCATCAACGGCGAGAGCATCGCGAGCCGGCTCGGCGGGATCGGCGGCGGCGGGTCGCTCGGCGGGATCGGCGGCGGGACCGCGGCCGGTGGCGCGAGTACCCGCGGCGTCGGCAACCTCGGCGGCGGAGCCGCGTCCGGGGCGGCCGCGGAAGCCGAAGCGGCGGCGGCGCGCAACGCGATGTCCGGGCGCGGCGCGGCCGGCGCGGCGGGTGCCCCCGGTATGGGGGCCATGGGTGCCGGTGCCCGCGGCGGCAAGAAGGAAGACGACAAGGAACACAAGTCGGCCGACTACCTCGAAAGCGACGACCCGAACTTCTTCGCCGGCGAGCAGGTGGTGGCGCCGCCGGTGATCGGCGACTGGAAGAACCAGGATTGGAAGTGAACGCATGACGGCCGCGGGTTTCGAGGTCGAGCCGGACGAGCTGGTCGCGCACGCCAGCCACGTGGAGAGCCTGGTGGACCGGCTCGACACGGCGGTGGCGGCGGCTGGCACGGCGATGTCGGACCACGCCTACGGGCTGCTGTGCGCGTTCCTGCCGCCGATCATCCGGCCGACGGGTGAACAGGCGAAGGACACGCTGAGCGCGTCGATCGAAGGCGTGCGCGGGCTGGCCGACAACGTCCGGACCGCCGCACAGTCCTATCGCGACGGTGAAGAGGCCAACGCCCAGCCGTTCGAGAAGCAGCTGACGGCGCAGCCGCGGACCGAAGCGCGGGTGCGCGCGTGACGGGCCCGGACGGCGGTCTCGGCGACCTGATGCGGGACCCGGACGAGACGATCCGCCGGATGGACGACTGGGCGGCCGGGTTCGCGGCGAAGGCACAGCGGTACCAGGCGGCGCAGGAGCAGACCGAGCGGCTGCGGCTGACGGCGACCAGCGGTGACGGCGCGGTCAGCGTCACGGTCGGCGCGGACGGCACGGTCACCGACCTGACGTTCGGCAGCAAGGTGAAGTCGTTCCCGCTCGACGAGCTGTCGCGGACGATCTTGACCACGATGCGCCGGGCGCAGGCGGGCATCGCCGACCGGGTGGCCGGCGTGATGGCCGAGCAGCTCGGTGACGAGGACCGCGAGACGCGGACCCTGCTGCTGGACAACCTGCGCGGCCGCTTCCCGGACCCGGACGAGCCGGACGACGCGCCCCTGGCCCCCGAGCCGCCCACGCCGCCGGCGCCGTCCGGTGGCGCCGCGGCGTCCCCGCCGCGGCGCGGGAGCGTCGACCCGGACGAGCAGGACAACAACCCGTGGTGACCCGGACCGAGCGGGCCGGCAGGAAGGCTTTCGGTCGAGCAAACCGCAAGGACGGGGCGGCTTCGACCCGCCGCAGCCGCCCCCGGTCAAGCCGGGCAGCCCGCTGAACCCGGACCAGGTGATCGGGTAGTACGCCTCGACAGATCGGTGTCCCGGGGTCGACACTGGGCCGATGACCGGCCTGATCACCGGACGCCGTGTCCGGCTGCGCCCCGCCGCGGCCGCGGACGCCGCCCGGTTCGAGGAGATCCTGTCGCACCCGGACATCGCCCGCTGGTGGGCCGACGCCGAGGAACCGGTGGCCGCGCAGGTGTCCTACCTGCTGGAGCCGGATGAGGGCACCACGACCTACGCCGTCGAGCACGACGGCGTGGTCGTCGGCATCGAGCTGGCCTTCGAGGAGGCCGACCCGCAGTACCGGCACGCCGGGATCGACATCGCGGTGCACCCGGACTGGCAGGGCCGCGGCCTCGGCTCCGACGCCATCCGGACGCTGGCCGAGCACCTGTTCACCGTGCGCGGCCACCATCGCGTGGTCATCGACCCGGCGGCCGACAACGAGGCCGCGATCCGGCTGTACCGGTCGCTGGGCTTCCGGCCGGTCGGCACGATGCGCGCCTACGAGCGCGGGCCGGACGGCAGCTGGCACGACGGCCTGCTGATGGACCTGCTCGCCGAGGACCTCGTGCCCGTGGCGGCCCTGAGTGGTTCTTGAGAGCGGGCAGCCCGTGAGCGCGCCCGTCGCGGCCCGGCAGCTGCGGCGGGTCGCCGTGGCGAGCGCGATCGGTACCACGATCGAGTGGTACGACTACTTCATCTACAGCACCGCGACGGCGCTCGTCTTCGGCAAGCTCTTCTTCACGTCGCTTTCGCCGGCGTCCGGCACGCTCGCCGCGTTCGCGACGCTCGGCGTCGGGTTCCTGGCCCGCCCGGTCGGCGGGATCCTGTGGGGGCACTTCGGCGACCGCGCGGGACGCAAGGCGATGCTGGTGCTGTCGCTGGTCCTGATGGGCGTGGCCACGGTGGGCGTTGGCCTGCTGCCGACGTACTCCGCGATCGGCGTCTGGGCGCCGGTCCTGCTGCTCGTGCTGCGTCTCCTCCAGGGCCTGAGCGCGGGCGGCGAATGGGGTGGCGCGGCACTGATGGCCGTCGAGCACGCACCCGAGGGCCGCCGCGGGCGGTACGGCGCGTTCTCGCAGATCGGCGTTCCGGCCGGGCTCATCCTGGCCCAGCTGGTGTTCTTCGTGCTGGGCCGGACCCTGACCGACGCGCAGTTCTCGGCGTGGGGCTGGCGGGCGCCGTTCCTGGGGAGCATCGTGCTCGTCGGCGTCGGCCTGGTGATCCGGCTGCGGATCGAGGAGAGCCCGGTGTTCGCGCGGCTGCGGCGGGAGGAGGCGCGCAGCAGCCGTCCGATGCTCGACGTCCTGCGTGAGCGGCCGCGAGCCCTGCTGGTGGCGTCGGGCAGCTTCGTCGCGAACACCGCCATCGGGTACATCTTCCTGGCCTACCTGCTCTCGTACGGCACTTCGGTGCTGAAGATCGACCGCACCACGCTGCTGGTGGTCGTGATCGTGGGCAGCGTGACCTGGCTGGCGAGCATCCTGGTCGCGGCGGCGTGGTCGGACCGGGTCGGCCGCAAACCCGTGTACCTGGCCGGCTCGGTGCTGCTGGTCGCCTGGCCGATCCCGTTCTTCCTGCTGGTCGACACGCGCGCGGCGGCCTGGCTGATCGTGGCCGTGGTCGTGCTCAACATCGGCCTGGGCGCGACGTACGGGCCGCAGTCGGCGTTGTTCGCGGAGCTGTTCGAGCCGCGCTACCGCTACAGCGGCGCGTCGTTCTCCTACGCCGTGGGTGCCGTGCTGGGCGGCGGGTTCGCGCCGCTGATCGCGACGGCGTTGCAGAGCTCCACCGGGACTTCGCTTTCGGTGTCGCTCTACCTGGTGGCGGTGGCCGTGGTCAGCCTGGTCGCCGTGGTGTTCGTCCCGCGCGGTCAGAGCCGGTCGAGCCGGACCGCGGCGGCCATCCGCTCGTAACCCGCGTCGCCGGGGTGCAGGTGGTCGCCGGAGTCGTAGGCCGGCAGCATCCGGAGCGGGTCGGCCGGGTCGCGGACGGCGGCGTCGAAGTCGACGACGCCGTCGAACACGCCGCCGGTGCGGATGAACGCGTTGACGGCCGTGCGGGTCGCTTCCAGGGTTTCGTCGTAGACCCGCCAGCCCTTGAACGGCGTCAGCGTGCCACCGAGGACCCGGATGCCGCGGGCGTGCGCCTGCGCCACCAGCTGGCGGTAGGCCGACGTGATCGCGGCCGGGTCGGTCTGGTGCGGGTTCTGCTGGATGTCGTTGATGCCTTCCAGCACGATCAGCGTCCGCACGCCGCCGACGCTCAGCACGTCGCGGTCGAAGCGGGACAACGCGTTCTGGCCCGCGCCGGAGCCGGGCACGTCGAGCAGCAGCCGGTTGGCGCTGATGCCCGCGTTGAGCACGCCGAACCGGCCGTGCAGGCGATCGGCGAGGTAGTCCGGCCAGCGGTGGTTGGCGCCGGCGGCGGACCCGACGCCGTCGGTGATCGAATCGCCGAGCGCGACGATCGCCGCCTCCGCGCCACCCTGGACGTCGACGCCGGAAACGTAGTGCCAGACGGAAGTCTGCTCGGTGTACGGGGCACCCGACTCGCTGGCGGTGAAGTCGCCGGCGCGGGTGAAGTACGACGTCTGCGACGCGGCCGGGTGGTAGGTGACCGGCCCGGATTTCGTCGGCACGTACGTCGTGACGAGCAGGTTGGCGTCGGCGGGCACGCGCAGGTTCACCGGGTCGCTGAGCGCCTCGGCGCCGGCGGGCACGACGACGCCCGGCGCGCTGCCGAACGTCAGCGATCGCAGGGTGCCGGGCACGGCGTCCGGACCGGAGCCCTGCACCGCCACGGTGACGTGCCCGAAAGTCAGGGGAGTGGCGCCGAAGGCGTTCGACAGGTGAACGCGCGCCCGGCCGCCGCCGGCACTGGTGTGCACGACGTTGCGGATCGAGTAGCCGGGGTAGCCGTCCGGCGTGTTCGGGACACCGGCCGCGGGCGCGGCGGCCCACGTGCCGACCCAGCCGCCGACCGCGTGGTCCGCGACGGCCGGGACAGCGCTTTCCGGATTCGCGCTGCCGGGCGCGGTGAAAATGCCGAACCCCGCCAGTACGGCCGCGCTCACGGCCAGGAAGCGTCGCATTTCCTTACGGTGACGCGCGACGCGTGACCGGGGGACCGCTGATCAGGTGAGGCAGGCGGACAAGATCCCGGACAGCGAGGGGCGGGCCCGCCCGGGATTCTGGGGATGCCGGACGGGCCCGCGCGAGGTGGCCGTTGCCGCGACGGCCGCTCGCCGGAGTGCCCGGTCCCGATCGGGCGGAGGCTGGCCCGGATCGTTGCGTCGTGGCGACTCCGGAGGGCGTGTGCGAGACGCCCTCACCCAGAGCACGGCCACCGGCCCGTCCCGGTTCAGCGCACCCGCGGGAATTCTCGCCCCGGCGCGGAAAGGCCCGGCTCAGGCGGCGGCGGTGAGGCCGGTGAGGGCGAGCCGGCCGGCCGGGGTCAGTTCGGCGGGTGCCCATTGGCCGGGAGCGACGACCGTGGCGGCGCGGACCAGGCCGGCGCGGGCCAGGTCGTGGGCGGTGCTCTGGTCGCAGCAGGGCAGGCCGTCCACCCGGAGATCGGGTTCGCAGCTGCAGCGGAGTTCGGCGCGTCCGTCGCCGATCGCCTTGAGCATGGCGATCGCGCGGCGGCTCAGCGCGTCCGGGTGGGTGGGCATCGGCTTGCCTCTCGGTCCGGCGTCGTTCTGGCGACGAGTGCTGCAGCTCGTTACCCAGTAGTACGGCGCACCCGGGCGCACGGTTCAGCTCGGTTGGCCCTTGACAGGGAATGAGCCAGCCAGCAGGCTCATTCATCGGATGAATCAGCTCCGCCAACGACAGATAGACGTCCTAGAGGCGCCATCTGCCGTCATTCCGCCGTAGTCATCCGATCCCTGGAGGTTCAGTGACGACCTTCCCCCGCCGACAAGCCCTCGGCATGGCCGCCGGCGCCGCCCTCGCGCTGACCGTGGCCGGCCGCACCCCGGCCGGCGCGGCCGAGTTCGGGGACGCCGACAGCCCCGGCACCCCGATCGTCCCGCCCCCGCCACCCGTTCCGGTCGCGCTCGACACGTGGTTCACCAACGACGGCATCGACAGCGCGTCCGCCACCGGCGGCGACTTCGACGGGTCCGGCTACACGTTCCCGGCCGAGCAGCTGCCGGTCGGCCGGACGGCGACCGTGGGCGGCGTCCCGTTCCGGCTCGGCTCGGCGGCCGCCGGCGCGAAGAACAACATCGCCGCCACCGGCCAGACGATCGACCTGCCCAAGGGCCGCTACTTCGTCGCGTACTTCCTCGTCGCGGCCAGTTACGGCACCGCCGGCGGCACGGCGACCGTGCACTACGCCGACGGCAGCACCAGCACCGGGTCGCTCTCGGGGCCGGACTGGTACACCGGCACCGGCGCCCTCGTTTCGCCGTTCCGCTACGCGCCCGGCGGGGTCGTCGACGGCAACCCGGTTTCGCTGGCCACCGGCCAGGTCTGGATCGACCCGGCCCGCGAAGCCGTCGCGCTGACCCTGCCCACGACCGCGAACCCCGCCCCGAACGTCGCCAGCCTGCACGTCTTCGCGCTCACCCTCCAGCCGGTCGCGGTGGGCCGCGCGGCGCTGATCCTCGACGGCCGGTCGACGGCGAACCTGCTGACCGACGGCGGCCCGCAGGCCGCGGAAGCGACCGTGGTCAACGCCGGCACGGTCTGGCTCGGGGCCCGCGACCGGGTCACGGTCACCGTCGACGTCCCCGGTGGCCGGACGACCGTGCCCGCGACCATCCGCGCGCTCGCGCCGGGGGAGCAGGCGACGGTCCGGCTCGGTCTCGCGCCGGACGCGTCCGTTCCGCCCGGTACCACGGCGAACGGGCGCCTCCGCGTCACCGCCGGCCGCGGCACGCTCGCCACGCAGCAGGTGCCGATCACCCTCGGCATCCCGGACTTCCGCCCGACCGACGCGTCGCTCTCGACGCACCGCGCGCCCTACTGGTTCACCGACGCGAAGTTCGGCATCTTCATCCACTGGGGCGTGTACGCCGTGCCGGCGTGGGCGCCGGTCGGGCAGCAGTACGCGGAGTGGTACTGGCAGAACCAGCAGGACCCGAACGGCGCGACCTACGCCTACCACCGGGAGAAGTACGGCGAGAACTTCGTCTACGACGACTTCATCCCGATGTTCACCGCGGCGAAGTTCGACCCGCGCACCTGGCTGGACCTGATCGCGGACGCGGGCGCCGAGTACTACGTCCTGACGTCCAAGCACCACGACGGGTTCGCGTTGTGGGACACCGAGGTCAGCGACCGCAACGCGGTCAAGCTCGGACCGCGGCGGAACATCATCGCCGAGCTGTTCGCCGCGTCCCGGAAGCACACGCCGCAGCTGCGCAACGGCCTGTACTTCTCGCTGCCCGAATGGTTCAACCCGGACAACCCGTGGATGGGCCACGCGCCACGCAACCCGTACACCGGCGCGCCGCTGCCCTACACCGGGTACACGGCCGGGAAGGACTTCGTCCGCGACTACCAGGCGCCGCAGGTGCTCGAGCTGATTTCGGAGTTCGACCCGGACGTGCTGTGGTTCGACATCGGCGGCGTCAACGACAGCCGGGCCGTGCTCACGGAGTACTTCAACCGCGCGAAGAACCGCAAGCGCCCCAAGGACGTCACCTACAACGACCGCGGCGGCATCCCCGACCACGACTTCACCACGCCGGAGTACACGACGTACCCGAACACCGTGGTGGCGAAGTGGGAGGCGAGCCGCGGCCTCGACCCGTTCTCCTACGGCTACAACCGGGCAACCCCGGACGACCGCTACATGACGGCGGAGGAGGTCGTCCGCACGCTCGTCGACATCGTGTCGAAGAACGGCAACTTCCTGCTCGACATCGGCCCGGACTTCGACGGCACCATCCCGGACGTGATGCAGCGGCACCTGCGTGACGCCGGCGCGTGGCTGAAGGTCAACGGCGAGGCGATCTACGGCACGACGTACTGGTCGCGAATGGCTCAGCTGGGCGACCTGCGGTTCACGGTGAAGCAGAACGAAGCGTTCTACGTCCACTCGCTGACGGCGCCGGGCAGCCGCGTGGTCGTGGACGCCCCGGTTCCGATCCGCGCCGGCGACCGGGTGACCCTGCTGGGGTACCGCGGCAGTCTGCAGTGGACGGTCGAGAACGGCGCGCTGGTGATCGACGTCCCGCCCGCGGCCCGTGACGCCGGCCGTTACGCGTGGGTGTTCAAGATCGCCTGGAGCTGATCGGAAGTCGGCGTTCTTGCCGATGTACAGCTCCGCGAACGCACCCCCCGGCTTTCCCGTTCCAGCTGCACGCCGCCGATTCCCGCGCGGAGGAGGGTCGCCCCGGTCCGCGCCGACCACGGCGGTGCGCGTTGCCGCCATGGGCCGGGTCCAGGCCGACCGGGGTGCCCGCCGGTCCGCGTCCGCGCAAGCGCCCCAAGGCGGCCTTGGTTGCGTCTGACGCACCCAAGGCGGCCTTCGGTGCGTGAGACGCAACCAATGTGGCCTTCGGGCGCGGCTCGCCGGGCCTACTGGGATAGGTATACCGGTCGGTGCTAAGCTGCCGGTATAACTATACCGAACTTGGGGACGTGAGGTTTCCGTGATCGAACTGAAGACGCCCGCCGAGGTGGAGCGCATGCACGTGGCGGGGCGTTTCGTCGCCGAGGTGCTCACCGAGGTCGGCCGGCTGGCCGACGTGGGGGTCAACCTCATGGACCTGGAGCACCACGTGCGCGGCATGATCAAGCGGCGCGGGGCGGAGTCGTGCTACTGGGACTACGCGCCGTCCTTCGGCAAGGGGCCGTTCCGGAACGTCATCTGCCTGTCGGTCAACGACGCCGTCCTGCACGGCCTGCCCCACGACTACACCCTGCGCGACGGTGACGTGCTCACCGCGGACATCGCGGTCAGCGTCGACGGCTGGGCGGCCGACTCGGCGCGCACGGTCATCGTCGGCACCCCCGCCGAAGCGGACCTGCGGATCGTCCGCGCCACCGAGGAAGCGCTGGAGGCGGCCATCGACGCGGCGCGTCCGGGCAACCGCCTCGGCGACATCTCCGCGGCGATCGGTGCCGTGGCCCGTGCCTACGGCTATCCGGTCAACACCGAGTTCGGTGGCCACGGCATCGGCCGCACCATGCACGAGGACCTGCACGTGCCCAACAAGGGCCAGCCCGGCCGGGGCATGAAGCTGCGCCCGGGCCTGACGCTCGCGCTGGAGCCGTGGTTCGCCCGCACGACCGACCGCATCGTCTACGACCCGGACGGCTGGACGATCCGGTCGGCGGACGGCTCCCGCACGGCTCACTCCGAGCACACGGTCGCGATCACCGACGGCGAGCCCCTGGTGCTGACGCGGCGGGAGTCGGAAGAGCCGCGGGCCGGTCTGTCCACCAGGGACGCCGCTCAGTAGTACGTGCGCAGGATCGGCCACGCCGTCGACCACGGCTGGGCCAGCGTGCACAGCGACAGCGGCACGCCGTTCTCGTCGTTGTCGACCCCGTCGGCGTCGCGGTGCAGGGCCACCGGCCGGCACCCCGTCAGCACGCGGGCGGCGGGGGAGTCACGCCGGACGCGGCCGATCAGCAGGACCGGACCCGCCTGCCGGTCCGGTGGCGGACCCCAGTCGTAGTACGACATGTGCGGCGAGTACGGCCGGGGCAGCCCGCGCTCGGGCCCGTAGTGCTCGAGCGCGCCCGCCTCGCCGTAGTTGCCCGCCAGGATCACCGCGGTGTCGCGCTCGGTGGCCGGGATCCGCGCCCACGCGGCCGCGACCGTGTCCGCGAACCCCGGCCAGCCGACCTGCTCGGCCGGCTCCTTGTTCAACGCCAGCAGCACGCCGTTCAGCGCGGACGCGGGCACCACCGGCAGTCCGACGAGGACGGACACCACCGCGCACACCGCGGCCGCCGCGCCGGTGAGCACCCGCCGCGTCGCGCGGCCACGGGCGAGCCACCGCAGCGCCGGCTCGGCGCCGAAGGCCGTCAGCGGCAGCAGCAACGGCACCGAGTAGTACGGCTTGCCGCCCAGGACCAGCAGTTCGGCGCACACGACCGGGTACGCGATGGCCAGGGCGCGCGCCCAGCGGACGCCGGGGTCGCGCCACGGCCGCACCAGCCCGGCGAGCCACACCGGCACCAGCACGGGCGACAGGTAGACCAGCTGCATCGGCACGAACAGCAGGCGGTTCTCCGCGCCGTCGTCCTCGCTGATCCCGCCGGCGACGGTGAGCATCGGCCAGCCGTGCGCCGCCTGCCAGGCCACCACGGGCGCGGCGAGCAGGACGGCGAGCCCGATCCCGGCCGCGAGCCACCACGTCCGCAGCACCCGGCGCGGGCCCGCGACGGCCACCCCGGCCGCCAGCCCGGACAGCAGGAGCAGGACGAGCCACTTGTTCGCCAGGCCGAGCCCGGCGAAGGCGCCGACCGCGAGCCACCACCGGCCGTCTCCCGTGCGCAGCAGCCGCAGGCCGGACAGGGCGATCAGCGACCACAGCAGCACGTCGGCGGAGTTGGTGGCCAGCATGTGCGAGACGACCAGCACGTACCCCGACAGCGCCGTCGAGACCGCGGTGAACAGCTGCACGCCGCGTCCGCCGCCCGCCTCGCGCGCGATGAGCGCGACGACCACGACGGTCGCCATGCCGAGCAGGGTCGCGACCACCCGCAACCCCGCGGGCGTCTCGCCGAACAGGGCGGTCGACGCGCGCGCGAGCCACGGCGTGATCGGCGGCTGGTCGACGTACCCCCAGTCCGGCCGGTGCCCCGCCGCGACGAAGTACAGCTCGTCGCGGTGGAACCCGTAGCGGCCGGACAGCGCGGTCAGCACCGCGGCCTGGACGGCGACGACGATCCCCACCGGCAGCGCGGCGAACCGCGGCAGCTCCGGGCCGGCCCCCATGGCAGTCTCCCCTCGGCGTGCCCGGATCGTACGCCGGGGATCATGCCCGCGGGAGCGCTCCGGCGTATTCGGCTCCCGCGTCCGCGACGAGTTCGCTCAGCGTCTGCGCGCGGCGGATCGGCGTGAACCGGACCTCGCCGCGTCCGGACACCGTGAACCCGTGGACGGCCGGGCGCGGCAGCGTGTTGTACGCGTAGTGCGCGCCGAAGTAGTACGCGCCGGTGTCGTGGGCGACGACGAGATCGCCGGGTTCCAGCAGCGGCAGCGGCCGTTCGCGGGCGAGCAGGTCGCCGGCGAAGCACAACGGCCCCGCGATGTCCTGCGGCACGGCGGGCCCGGCTTTCGGCGCGCCCGAGGGGTCGAGCGCGGTGAGCCGCAGCGGCCAGTGCTCCGGCTGCAGCACCGTGCGGGCCGCGACCTGGGCGCCCGCGTGCGTCACGGCGACGGGCCTGCCGCCCGCGACCTTCGTGTATTCGACCGTGCTGACCAGGAACCCGTTCTTCGCCAGCAGGGACCGCCCGAACTCGGTGACGAAGCCGTACCGGCCGCCGGCGAGGGCCGGGACGCGAGCCAGCAGCGTCGCGACGTACTCGGCGTAGGTCGGGCCCTGGTCCTCGGACGCGAAGTCCACCGGGAGCCCGCCGCCCAGGTCGATGCTGGTGACCTGCCGGTGTCCGGCGTCGGCGTTGATCGCCTCGGCGAGTTCGTGCACGGCGGCGACGCCGTCGGCCATCAGCTGCGGCGGGCAGCCCTGCGAGCCGACGTGGACGTGCAGCCGGGTGAGCCACGGGCGGCGCGCGAAGGCGTCCTTGAGCCGGGCCCGGTTTCCGTCGTCCCGCAACGGGATCCCGAATTTCGACATCGCGGTGGCGGTGCTGGTGTCGCCGATCCGGCCCGCCCCGACCTGTGGGTTGATGCGCACGCCGAGCACCGAACGCGGGGTCGTGGTGACCAGCCGGTCCAGCCGCGCCAGCTCCTGGAAGCTGTCCGCGTTGACGGCCGTGCCCTCGGCGAGGGCGTGCGCGAGCTCGGCGGTGGTCTTGGCGGGGGAGTCGAGGACCAGCCGCGGGCCGCGCAGGCCGGCGGCTTCGGCGACCGCCGTCTCGCCCGGGCTCGCGACCTCGGCGTCGACCCCGAGGTCGCCGAGGAAGCGCAGGACGGGGGCCAGGCCGCACGCCTTGACGGCGACCGTGTGCTGGACCTGCCCGAGCGGGGCGAAGGCCTTGGTCAGGTCCTCGACGGCTTCGCGGATGCCGGCGAGGTCGACGAACCCGGCGAGCGGGGCGGCGAGGCCGTGGGCGGCCGCGGCGGCGAGGGCGTGGCGCTTGCGTTCGGTGCGGTTCACGCCTCCAGGACAGCGCGCCCGCCGGGCGCGGGTCCAAGACTTCGTTCTTCTGAGGTCATAGGACCGGCCTATAGTGGCTGGGTGGACCTGCGTCGTTGGCACTACTTCGCCGTGCTGGCCGAGGAGATGCACTTCACCCGCGCGGCCGCGCGGCTGTTCGTGTCGCAGCCGTCGCTGAGCCAGCAGATCCGCGCGTTCGAGGCGGAGCTGGGCGTGGCGCTGCTCGACCGGTCGGGCCCGCGCTTCGCCTTGACGGAAGCGGGCCGGGTCGCCGCGGCGGAGGCGCGGGAGCTGCTCGACCGCCTGGACCGGGCCCGCGGCGTGATCGCGGCGGCCGGCCGGGGCGACGCGGGCCGCCTCCGGATCGCTTACACGCGTTCGGCACCCGGCCCGCTGGCCGGTGACCTGGTCGCGGCGTTCCGCGCGCGCCACCCGGACGTCGAGCTGGCGCTGGAGACGGGCTGGACGAGCCTGAACCTGGCCCGGCTGGCGGCGGGCGAGATCGACGTGGGCTTCGTCCGGCCACCGGTGCGCGCGCCCGGCATCGAGGTGGCGGTGGTCGGCTCGGAAGAGGTGCTGATCGCGGTGCCGTCGGGTCACGCGCTGGCCCGCCGCCGCAGCCTGCGGCGGGCGTGGATCGCGGGCGAGCCGGTCGTGTTCTGGCCGCGCGAGAACGGTCCGGGCCAGTACGACGCGATCAGCGAGCAGGTCTGGCCGGGCGGGGTGCCGCCGATCGTGCGCGAGGAACCGGAGGACGAGCAGCTGATGCGCGCGGTGGCGGAGGGCGCGGGCATCGCGGCGGTGCCGGAACACCGGGCCCGCGCGCTCCGCCGTCGCGGTGTCGTGCTGCGCCGGCTGGAGGAGCCGGCCCCGGTGATCGACCTGGGCCTGGCCTGGCGGGCGGGGCCGGTGGCGCCGGTGGTCCGAGCGTTCGTGGAGCCGGCCCGCGCCGGCGCGGCGTATGCTCGCGGGCGGACAGGAGGGGATTTCCCATGGCGGCCCGCGAAATCACCGACCGCATCGCCGACTTGATCGACGAGGAGCACCGGCTGCGCACGGGCGCGCTGCACCACGGCGGGCTCACCCCCGGGGAGCGGCTCCGGCTCAAGGACCTCGAACGCCAGCTCGACGCGGCCGTCGACCTGCTCCACCGCCGCCAGGCCCTGTCCGTCTTCGACGACGACCGAGACGGCGGCTGACGCTCAGAAGAACCCTTCGCGCCCGCTGCCGGGCGTGACCCGGTGGCCGAGGTCGGCGCTGATCCGCGCCGCCGTGCGCACCACCAGCGGCACCACCTCCTGGCGCAGCTTCTCCACGTCCGACCGGCCGCTCGACGTCGACGACGCCAGTGCCGCCACCACCGCGCCGCTCGCGTCGCGCACCGGCGCGGACACCGACAGCAGCCCTTCCTCCAGCTCCTCCTCGACCAGCGACCAGCCCTGGTCCTGCACCGTCCGCAACGCGCGGCGGAACGCCGCTTCGTCGGTGATCGTCCGCTCGGTGAACCGCGGCAGCCCAGCCGCGACCACCTCGTCGACCAGCGACGGCGGTGCCCAGGCCAGCAGCACGCGGCCCATCGACGTCGCGTGGGCGGGCACGCGCGTGCCGATCGAGACGTTGATGCTCATGATCCGCCGCACCGGCACGCGCGCGACGTAGACGACCTCGGCGCCGTCCAGCGCGGCCAGTGACGCCGATTCGCCGGTCTCCTCGGCGAGGCTCAGCAGCCGCGGCTGGGCGATCTCGATCATGCCGTGCGAAGCCGAGTAGTGCTGGCCGATGCTCAGCACGCGCGGGGTCAGCGTCCAGCGCGGCCCGTCGCCGCGGACGTAACCGAGCCGCTGCAGCGTGAGGAGGATCCGCCGCACGGCCGGGCGGGACAGGCCGGTCGCCGCCGCCAGCTCGGCGAGCGTCGGATTCGCGCGGTCGGCGTCGAACGCCATCAGCACGGCGAAACCCCGCTCGATGCTCTGGATGAAGTCGCGGTCGGTCTCCATCCGCACATCCTCCCGTACGGCCCGTCATGACAACGCGGACGCGCCGGGGGACTCTCCTCATGCGTCCGCATAGCGTTCAAATTGTACGCAAAGCGTACATGAGGTGGGAGCGATGACGCTCGACCAGCGCGAAGTCCGCAACGCCTTCGGCCGCTTCGCCACCGGGGTCACGGTGGTGACCTGCCGCAACGACCGGGGCGAGCCGCACGGGGCGACCGTGAACGCGTTCACCGCCGTCTCGCTCGAGCCGGCGCTGTGCCAGGTGACGCTCACCCGCAGGTCCAAGGCCTGCCGCTACCTCGACGGCGCGCCGTTCGCGGTGAACGTCCTGGCCGCGGACCAGCTCGACACGGCGTGGCACTTCGCCGGCCGCCCCCGGGACCGGGCGCCGGCGTGGGCCGAAGGGGTCCTCGCCCCGGTGCTGACCGGCACCGCGGCCACCATCTCCTGCCAACCGTGGCGGAGCTACGACGGCGGTGACCACCTCATCGTCATCGGCGAGGTCGAGCACCTCGAGACCAGCGACGCCGACCCGTTGCTGTTCTTCGCCGGCGGGTTCCGCGAACTCGCCCCGCGCGGCCACGCCCACTGGTCGGCCTCGCTCGACTGCCCCGACCTCGGCTGGTTCGGCTCGGCCGCCGAATTCGCCCCGCTCACCGCAGCCGCTCGGTAACGACGAAGGGTTTGCCCCGATGACCATCCAAGAGCAGGACGCGCCGTCGAAGGTGCGCACGACCCGGCCGATGACCGGCGACGAGTACGTCGAGTCGATCCGCGACGGCCGGGAGGTGTTCATCTACGGCGACAAGGTCGACGACGTCACGACGCACCCGGCGTTCCGCAACTCCGTGCGGATGACCGCCCGCCTCTACGACGCCCTGCACGACCCGGACCGCCAGGACGTGCTGACCGCGCCGACCGACACCGGCGGCAGCGGCTTCACCCACCCGTTCTTCCGCACGCCCAGGTCCGAAGAGGACCTGTTCGCCGACCGGGACGCGATCGTCGCCTGGGCGCGCATGACCTACGGCTGGATGGGCCGCAGCCCGGATTACAAGGCCGCTTTCCTCGGCACCCTCGGCGCGAACTCCGACTTCTACGAACCGTTCGCCGGCAACGCCCGGCGCTGGTACACCGAGTCGCAGGAGAAGGTCCTCTACTGGAACCACGCGATCATCAACCCGCCGGTGGACCGCGACCGCAACCCCGACGACGTCAAGGACCTGTTCATCCACGTCGAGCAGGAACGCGACGACGGCCTCGTCGTCTCCGGCGCCAAGGTCGTCGCGACCGGCTCGGCGATCACGAACTACAACTTCATCGCCCACTACGGCCTGCCGATCAAGAAGCGCGAGTTCGCGCTGGTCTGCACGGTGCCGATGGGCGCGCCCGGCATGAAGCTGATCTGCCGCAACTCCTACTCGAACGTCGCGGACGCGACGTCGAGCCCGTTCGACTACCCGCTCTCGAGCCGGTTCGACGAGAACGACACGATCTTCATCCTCGACAAGGTGAAGATCCCGTGGGAGAACGTCTTCATCTACGGCGACGCCGAGAAGGCGAGCACGTTCTTCCCCGGCTCGGGCTTCCTGCACCGCTTCACCTTCCACGGCGTCGCGCGGCTCGCCGTCAAGCTCGACTTCATCGCCGGCCTGCTGATGAAGGGCGTGGAAGTCACCGGCACCAAGGACTTCCGCGGCATCCAGACTCGCGTCGGCGAGGTGATCGGCTGGCGCAACCTGTTCTGGGCGCTCTCGGACGCGATGGCCGCCAACCCGGACGAGTGGCGCAACGGCGCGGTCCTGCCGCACCTGGACTACGGCCTGGCCTACCGCTGGTTCATGACGCTCGGCTACCCGCGCGTCCGCGAGATCATCATGCAGGACCTCGGCTCCGCGCTGATCTACCTGCCCTCGTCGGCGAAGGACTTCTCCTCGCCGGAGATCCGCCCGTACCTCGACCAGTACGTCCGCGGCTCCAACGGCTACGACGCCGTCGAGCGCGTGAAGCTGATGAAGCTGATCTGGGACTCGATCGGCAGCGAGTTCGGCGGGCGGCACGAGCTCTACGAGCGGAACTACTCCGGCAACCACGAAGGCGTGCGCGCCGAGCTGCTGTTCGCCGCCCAGCAGTCCGGCGCGGCCGAGGCGATGAAGGGTTTCGCCGAGCAGTGCATGGCCGAGTACGACCTGGACGGCTGGACCGTCCCCGACCTCTACAACCCCGGCGCCACCACCCTTTCCCGCTGACGAAGGAGCCGTCATGACCACCACCGAACCCCAGGCGCCGACCGCGGCGGCCGCCGGCAGCTCCGCCAGCGCGGCCTTCCGCGCGGCCGCCCGGACCACGCAGGACGTGCCGCCCGAGCGGGTCGGCGAGGTCGCCCGCGCCGTCCTGCGCGGCGTGCACGCCGCGATCCGCGAGCACGACGTCACCTACCCGGAGTTCCAGGCCGCGAAGCAGTGACTGATGGACGTGGGCGAGTGCGGCGAATGGCCGCTGTTCCTGGACGTGTTCGTCGAGCACGTCGTCGAGGAGGTCGCCGCCTGGACGCAGGACGGGACGAAGGGCAGCATCCAGGGCCCGTACTACCTGCCCGGCCAGCAGAAGCTGCCGTGGCAGGCGGCGCTGCCGATGCGCCCGGGCGAGCAGGGCACGCCACTCGTGCTCGCCGGGCAGGTCCGCGACGTCGGTGGCCACCCGGTCCCGGCGGCGGAGCTGGACATCTGGCACGCCGACGACGAGGGCTACTACTCCGGCTTCGCCCCGGGCATCCCGGACGGCAACCTGCGCGGCGTCGTGGTGAGCGACGGCCAGGGCCGGTTCGAGATCACCACCGTGCGGCCGGCGCCGTACCGGATCCCGACCGACGGCCCGACCGGCAGGCTGATCGCCGCGGCGGGCTGGCACGCGTGGCGCCCGGCCCACCTGCACCTCATGGTGCGCGCGCCGGGGTACCGCACGATCACCACGCAGCTGTACTTCCAGGGCGGGGAGTGGCTCGACAGCGACGTCGCCGATGCCACCAAGCCGGAGCTCGTGCTGGACCCGCGGCCCCAGGAGGACGGCAGGCTGCGGGCCGCCTACGACTTCGTGCTGGAACGCGCCTGAAGAACCCCGCCGGCCGGGCCCTCGCGGCCCGGCAGGCCCGTCCCCGGGAACGAGGAGACATGACAGACCTGGCGATCGACCGCGTCGAGACGGTGCTGCTCGACGTGCCGCTGCGCCGCGCGCACCGGTTCGCCCGCACCGGGATGGCCGCGCAGCCGGTGCTGCTGGTGTTCGTCCACACGCGTGGCGGCGCCGTCGGCACCGGCGAAGGCGTGGTGCCCGGCGGGCCGTGGTGGGGCGGCGAGTCGGTGGAGACGATGGCGCTGGTCGTCGAGCGGTACTTCACGCCGGTGCTGCTGGGACGGCCGGTCGACGACATCGCCGGGATCCTGCGCGACCTCGGCGACGTCGTCGCGGCCAACCTCTACGCCAAGGTGGCGGTCGAGGTGGCCCTGCACGACGCGTGGGCCCGCGCCCTCGGCGTCCCGCTGCACACGCTGTTGGGCGGCCTCGCCCGGCGGTCGGTGCCGGTGACCTGGGCGCTGGGCACCGAACCGGCGCCCGTCGTGGCCGACGAGGCCCTCGCCATGCTCGACGCGGGGCACCGCAGCTTCAAGCTGAAGATGGGGGCCCTGGACCCGGCTGACGACGTGGCACGGGTGTGCGCCGTGGCGGAGAAGCTGGTCGGGGTGGCGAGCGTGCGGGTCGATCTCAACGCGCGGTGGGACCTGCTCACGTCGCTGAAGTACCTGCCCCGGCTGGCGGGCGCGGGCGTGGAGCTGGTCGAGCAGCCGGTACCGGGCGCGGAGGCCGAAGCGCTGGCCGAGATCAACCGCGCGCTGCCGATCCCGGTGATGGCGGACGAAAGCCTCCGCACGCCCGCCGACGCGCTGCGGCTGGCGCGCCTGCGCGCCGCGGACGTGTTCTCCCTCAAGACGACGAAGTCCGGCGGCCTGCGGGCCACCCGGGCGATCGCCGAGATCGCCGCCGCGGCCGGGATCCCGTGCCACGCCGGGACGTCGATCGAGAGCCCGGTCGGGACGGCGGCGTCGCTGCAGCTGGCCTGCGCGGCGCCGTCGGTGACGTGGGGCAGCGAGCTGTTCGGGCCGCTGCTGATGAGCGAAGAGCTGGTGACGACGCCGTTGCGCTACGAGGGTGGCGAGCTGCACCTGCCGGACGGGCCGGGCTTGGGCGTCGAGCCGGACCGGACGGCCGTGCGCCGGCTGGAAAGGCGCTGAGATGCTGTTCCACGTACGGATGGACGTGACGATCCCGCCCGGCCTCGACGTCACCGACCGGGTGGCGGCGGAAAAGGCCCGCGCGCTGGAGCTCCAGCGCGCGGGCGTGTGGGTGCACCTGTGGCGGATCGTCGGGCGCTACAGCAACTTCAGCGTCTTCGACGTCGCTTCCAACGACGAGCTGCACGGGATCCTGTCGGCCCTGCCGCTGTACCCGTTCATGCGGATCGAAATCACGCCGCTGGCCACGCACCCGTCGGAGCTCGCCGCGCAGTAGCTCAGGCGTGCCGCAGGAGGGCGCCGAAGCCTTCCCAGAGGTCGACGCGCTCGTCGAGCACCACGACCTCGGCACCGGTGGCCACCGCGGCGAACGGGATCGCCTCGTCCGCCCGGCGCGGCTCGGGCGCGGTGACGCCGAGCGCCTGCAGCCCGGCCTTGCCCACGGCCACCTGCGCCGGATCCGGGCCGCCGAACACCGACGTGTCGCCCGGCGAGCCCACCAGCAGCGTTTCGACGTTCGCCTCGGCCAGCGCGTTCGTCACCGCCTCCAGGCCGCTCACCGCCAGCCCGGCTCCACGGCCGGATTCGGCGCGGAACCGCTCGGCCACGTCGTCGAGCTCCGCGAGGTGACGGCCGGTCAGCAGCTCGTGCACCCGCCGGTCCAGCTCGTCGCGGGACGAGCCCGCGGCGCGGCTGCCCGCGTCGACCTCGTGCGCGATCCGGCGGACCGGCTCGGGCAGGCTCTCGTGCAAGGCGGTCCGCGCCTGCTTCTCGCCGGCCAGGACGACCAGCCGTGCGCCGCAGCGCTGCACCGCCTTCGCCACGTGGTCCGCCACCGCCACGACGTTGCGCCGGGCGGTCTCCTCGGCGGCGTTCTGGAGGTTGTGGTGTGCCGTGCCGCCGCCGCGGACCTTGTGCACCGGGTGGTTTTCGCCGTCGATTGTCCGGGTGTGCGGTTCGCCGTCGCCGTATTCGGTGATTTCGGCCCCGACGCGGTCGACGACGACGAGGACGTACCGCGGGATCTCTTCGCTGTGCGTCGCCAGCGGCAGCAGGTACGGCAGCGGCGAGAAGCGCACCACCTGCGACGGCGGCGGGGCGTCCAGCCGCCGGTCCAGCAGCACCTTCCCGTGCGCGGCGATGATGCTGCGGCCCGCCTTGCCGGCGGGCGGCTCGCTGCCGCGCACGGCCCGCAGGACGGCCTCGGTCGTCGCCGGATCGGCTCCCTGGTCGCTCAGCGCCGCTTCGATTTCCTTGAGCCGGAGTTCGAGCTGCTTGGCCGCGTCCTCGGTGTCGTGCGAGAAGTCGAAGTGCACGGACGCGAACGGGCCGTCCGCGGTCGTGAGTCCGCGCAACGCGGAAGTGTCCACAATAGACTCCTTTCTGCTGCTCGTGCGCGGCGGTTACCGCCCGTGCGACGCGTCAAACGTCGCCGAGCGCGGCGCGGACCGCCGCCACCACGTCCGGGTGGCCGAGCGGCAACGGCGGCGGCACGCGGTCGTCCGCGCTCTCGGTGCTCGAAGCGGCCAGCCGGACTTCGGTGCCCGCCTCGCGCAGCTTGGCCACGACGTCGTCGTGCTCGGCCAGCCAGGCTTCGTTGGCCTTCGCGGCGTCGCCCGAGGGCAGGAACGCGTCGGACGCCGGGTCGACCAGCAGCAGCTGCCGCGCGGCGCCCGGGTGGCGCTCGACCAGCTGCAGGGCCTCCGCCGCGAAGGGACCGCCGGCCACGACGGCGATGTCGGGGTCGCCGGGGCCGGCGTCCCCGAGGAGGTCGTCGGCCTCGGTGAGGGCGCCGCCGGCGGGCACCCGGCACCAGAAGATCCCGCGCCGCTCGGCCAGCGGACGCCAGGTCGCGGGCAGCTCGTCGTGCCGCGCGGCGCCGGCCGGGTCGAGGACGATCACCTTGGGCCCGGACGGATCGCCGGCGGTCACGACGGACGGGCCCTCGGAACGGGCGGGTTCGGGTTCGGCGGGCATGGCGGTTCCTTTCAGTGCCGGGGAAGCTCCGGCGAGTCGGTGTCGAGTGGCACCGACCCGGACCGGACGAGTCCCAATTGGACGGTCTGGCGGCCGGTCAGCCGCTCCAGGACCCAGTCGGCCGCGGTGCGCACCCGGTTCCCGGGCATCGCCATCAGGTGGTAGCCGCGGGTCACGGCCTTGGCGGGCAGCCCGGACAACGGGATGCGCAGCGGGTTCGCGGCGGCCGCGCCGGCGCCCAGGTCGACGACGAAGCCCAGGTCGTGGTGGCGGTAGGTGCCGGGACGGCCGTACCCGAGCGACGCGGCGACGTTGCGCCCGGCGAGCTTGCCTTGCCGCTCGGCGTGCTGCGCCGTCATCGCGGTGTACTGCCCGGGCCGGGTGAGGTCGGGCACGGCGGCCGCGTCACCGCAGGCGAAGACGTCGTCGCGGCCCGGCACGGTGAGCTGCTCGGTGACGACCAGGCGCCCCTTGGCCGTCTCCAGGCCCAGGCCGGCGACCAGCGGGTCGGGCCGCACGCCGACGCACCACACCAGCGTGCGGGTCGGCACCGGATCGCCGTTGGTCAGCGTCACGCCCTTGGCGTCGGCGTGGTCGACCGAGGTGTTCATCAGCACCTCGACCCCGCGCGAGCGCAGGACCTGGTCCGCGGTCCGGCCGAGCCGCCGGTCCAGCTCGGGCAGCACCCGCTCGGCCACGTCGAGCAGCAGCCACCGGATCCGCTGGCCGGCCAGCTCCGGGTGGCGCGCGGCGAGGGCTTCGGTGAACGCAGGACCCTGCGCGGCGACCTCGGTGCCGGTGTACCCGGCGCCGACGACCACGAACGTGCAGCGCGCGTCCCGTTCGGCGGGGTCCTCGGCCGCGGCGGCCAGCTCGATCTGGCGCGTGACGTGGTCGCGCAGGTACAGCGCCTCCGGCACGCCGCGGAAGCCGTGCGCGTACTCCGGCACGCCCGGGACCGGCAACAGCTTGTTGACGCTGCCGGCGGCGAGCACCAGCCGGTCGTACCCGATCCGGTGCTCCCGGTCCTCGGGGTCGGTGTAGGTGACGTGCCGGGCGTCGAAGTCGATCCCGGTCGCGGTGCCGAGCACGAGCCGGACGCCGCGCAGCGTCTCCGGGATCGAGACCGCCACCCGCCGGGGATCCAGGATCCCCGCGGCCACTTCGGGCAGCAGCGGCAGGTACAGGAAGTAGTCCGTGGGGTTGAGCACGACGACTTCGACGTCCTCACCGGCTTCCCTGCGAAGGCTCTTTGCCGCGTGGTAACCGGCGAAACCCCCGCCGACGATCACGACACGCATGGATCTCCTTCCGGGCCGGATGTCCGTCCCGGGCGGTTACCCGAGGCCGGGCCGGGGAAACCCGGCCGGTGGGCCCCCGCGGGGTTGACCTGGGGACACAGGGGCGTACGGTCATAGGAGTTGGCTGTTGTTCAGACACGTGCTCCGGTCAGCGCCCCTGCACACCGCGTTAGGGAGCGCCATGAACTGCTTTCGCACGATCGAAGAACCGTCCGGCCTGACTTTCACCACCACGCAGCGACCGGGCGGAATCCGGGTCATCACCCTGGTGGGTGACGTCGACGCGGCCACGGTCCACACCCTGGACGAAGCCCTCGCCGCGGGGGAGCGGCTGGTCGCCGACCTCACCCGGGTCTCGTTCCTCAGCTGCGCCGGTGTCCGGTCGCTGCTGGAGGCGAACACCCGCACGGAGCTCGCCGTCGCCGTCGGCGGTCACGCCGTGACGCGCTCGCTGGAAGCCACCGGAGCCGACCGGCTCCTGGCGGTCCACCGCGGGACCGGTGCCGCCGTCGCCGCGCTGACCCCGGTCCCGGAACCCGGCCGGGAGGCGTGACCACGCCACCCGCTCCCACCGTCCACTGTGGCCGGTGACCGCCGGGGTCAGTCGTCGCCGGGCCACTCGCCGGTCGCCTTGCGGTAGCCGATGGCCCCCGCCCGCTCGGTGGCGGCCTTGACGGCGGCGAAGATCGCGCCCTGCACCGCCGCCGCGATGATCACCTGCTGCCAGGTGTAGTCGCGGTCGGTGGCGCCGGGCGCGTCCTCTTCGCCGGCCACGCGCTTCCAGACCTGCTTGAACGCCTGGCCGGCGAGGACACCGCCGAGGGCGCCGATCACCCAGCTCAGCGGCTTGTACAGCACCTTGTTCACGAGTCGTTCCTCCGTCGCAGGATGAGCCGGATCACGATCAGCAGCCCCAGCAGGCCGGCGAAGACCGGCAGCGGGTTGCTCCGGACGGCGTCGGCACCCTGCCGGAACCTGATCGCGGTCGGCGCGTTCGTCACGTCGGCGACCTTGGCGGTCGCCTGGTCGAGCTTCTCGTCGACGCTCTCCTTCACCCGGGCCTTCACGTCGAGCTTCTGCCCGAGCGCCTCCAGCGTCTCGGCCAGCTCCTCGCGGGTGGTGTCCCGGTCGAGCCGGGCCTCTTCGGCGTTCTTCGGGAAGTCCCCGCTCATGTGCGCACTCCCTGTTTCACGGTGTCCACGTCGGCCCGCACGCCGGTGATCGCCTCTTCCGGAACCGGCGGCACGCCCTGCGTGACTTCCTTCTTGCCGACCAGCGCCGCGATCCCGGCGACGACGAACAGCGCCGCCGCCACGATCAGCGCGGCCAGCCAGCCGGGCACGACGAGCGCCAGTGCCAGCACCGCGGCCGCGACCAGCGTGCCCGCGCCGAGCAACGCGAACACGCCCGCCGCGCCGAACAGGCCGGCGCCCAGCCCCATCTTCTTCCCCTTGCGCTGCAGCTCGAAGACGGCGAGCCGCATCTCGTCGCGGACGAGCCGCTTGACCTCGTCGGTCAGGTCGGTCACCAGCTCGCCGACCGACCGGTCGGCGGCGGGCTTCTTGTTGGCCTCTTCGATCACCGGACACACCTCCTTGCCTGGCCGCCGTGTACCCGGCGCCGCCCGGTGTCAACCGCGCCGGGTTTGACCGTTGCCGCACCGGGTAGCCGGATGGCTCGACACCGACGAGGAGGAGTGCATGAGCACGATCACCGAAACCGTGGACGTCGAGGTGCCCGTCTCGACCGCGTACAACCAGTGGACGCAGTTCGAGGAGTTCCCGCAGTTCATGGAAGGCGTCGAACAGATCCGCCAGCTGGACGCCACCCACACCCACTGGGTGACGCGGTTCGGCGGGGTGACACGCGAGTTCGACGCGACGATCACCGAGCAGCACCCGGACGAGCGGGTGGCGTGGACGTCCGACTCCGGTCCGGACCACGCCGGCGTGATCACCTTCCACCGGCTCGACGACTCGCACACGCGGGTGACCGCGCAGATGGACATCGACCCGGAGGGGTTCGCCGAGAACGTCGCCGACAAGCTCGGCGTGCTCGACCGCCGGGTGAAGGGCGACCTCAAGCGGTTCAAGGAGTTCATCGAGCGGCGCGGCGGCGAGACCGGCGCGTGGCGTGGTGACGTGGACCGCCCGGGCACGTAACTCGACCGGGTGACACGGCGGGACGGCCACCGTCCCGCCGTGTTTCGCGTCCGGGGGCCTCGGGTAGGCCGCTGGCATGACGACCACCGCTGCCCACGTCCCGACCGTCGAGCTGAACAACGGCGTGCGCATCCCGCAGTTCGGGTTCGGCGTGTTCCAGATCCCGCCGGAGGAGACCGCGCGGGCGGTGCGGACCGCGCTGGAAGCCGGCTACCGCCACATCGACACCGCGCAGATGTACCGGAACGAGGCGGGTGTCGCGGCGGGCATCGCGGAGTCCGGCCTGGCGCGCGACGAGGTGTTCGTCACGACGAAGCTGGCGAACGACGCGCACGGCTACGACAACGCCATCACCGCACTCGAGGGCAGCCTGCGGCGGCTCGGGTTCGACCACGTCGACCTGTACCTGATCCACTGGCCGTTGCCGCACAAGGACAACTACGTCCGGACGTGGCGCGGTTTCGAAGACATCCTGCGCGCCGGCAAGGCCCGCGCGATCGGCGTGTCGAACTTCCAGCCCGCGCACCTCGACCGGCTCGCCGAAGAGACCGGCATGGTGCCCGCGGTGAACCAGATCGAGCTGCACCCGGCCCTGCAGCAGCCGCCATTGCGCGCCTACCACCAGGCACACGGCATCGCCACCGAAGCGTGGAGCCCGTTGGCGCAGGGGGAAGTCCTCGACGACCCGGTGCTCGCGGACCTGGCGGAGAAGCACGACCGGACACCCGCGCAGGTCGTGCTGCGCTGGCACGTCCAGCTGGGGAACATCGTGTTCCCGAAGTCGTCGTCGCCGGAGCGGATCCGGCAGAACATCGACGTGTTCGGCTTCCAGCTCGACGACGAGGACATGACGGCGATCGGCAAGCTCGACGCCGGCAGGCGCACCGGGCCGGACCCGGACACTTTCACGGGGTGACCGCGGCGTTTCCCTGTGCGACCTACCGGGTACCTCTTCCGGGTAGGTCCCCCAGGAAGGAGCGTCCGGCATGACCACGAACGCGTATCTGTCGTTCCTCGCGATCGGCATCGCGCTGGTCTTCATAGACGGGCAGATCATCTACCGCAGCGGCCGCCGGTACCTGGAGAACTCCTACGGCGACCCGGCGGCAGGCGCGTCGATGACCCGGCTGGTCACGGTGCTGTTCCACCTGGCGACACTGGGGGTGCTGGCGCTCGTCTCGACGATCGACATGGGCGGCAGCGACCTGCCGGGCGTCGTCGGACGGCTCGGCGTGCTCCTGCTGATCCTGGCGCTGGCCCACGCGATCACGCTCGCGGCGCTCGCCCGCATCCGCGGCGAGCAGGAGGTGGAGGCGGTCGTCCAGCGCGGCAACCGGCGGCAGCGGGTGGAGCCGGAGCAGCAGGCGACCGTGACGCCGGTCCCGGGCCAGGACGGCCGTTACCCGGCGGCGAGCCCGTCGCTGGAGAACCGGTCCCCGTATTCGGCGCAGTGAGTTCGGCGGGTCAGCGGTCGGCGGGCTGGTCGGTGAGCGCCTTGGCGACATCGGCCAGCTTGACGTTGAGGTCCTGGGACGCGCGGCGCAGCACGTCGAACGCTTCGTCGGCGGTGATGCCGCGGCGCTGCATGAGAATGCCTTTCGCCTGGCCGATGACGTCCCGGCTCTCGATCGCACGGCGCAGGTGCGCCGCCTCCAGCTCGGCCGCCTCGACGGCCTGGGTGTGGGCCAGTGCGAGTGACGCGTGCGTCGCGAGCAGGAGGGCGAGGTCCACCGCCCGGTTGTCGAACGCGTCGGGCCGGCTCGAGTAAACGTTGAGCGCGCCGGAGGTCCGGTCGGTGTCCGGGATCAGGGCGGTGGCCAGCACCGAGTGGTAGCCCAGCGCCGCCGCGCCCGGGCCGAACTTCGGCCAGCGGGGTTCGTGGGCGAGGTCCTGCGACCAGCCGATGGCCGGGCCGTCGGGCCGCGCCGACTCCACGCACGGGCCTTCGCCGTGGTCGTACTGCAGCTGGTCGAGCCGGACCGCGATCGCGTCGGTCTCGACGGGAGTGCGGTAGGTGCCGCCGGGTTCCCGGAGCGTGACGCTGACGAGGTCGGCACCGGGGATGATCGCCTTGGCGGCACCGACGACGAGCCGCAGCACCCCGCCGACGGTCGGCGTCGCCTCGAGCAGGGTCCGCGTGAGATCGGCGAACTGCCCCGCGAGCAGGCCGGCCTGCCCGTGGCCGTCCTGGCCGAACCGGGCCCGTTCCCGGGCCCACTCGTCTTCGCCGATGCTCATGCGTCTCGTCGTCCTCACGTCCGGGTGGAAGTCCTATTCAACCCGATGCCGGTGGGGGAGCGGCGAGCCGGTGTTCAGCCGGGTGACCGGCGACGCGGCGCAGTGTGGCGCGCGCCTGTGCGGGAGCGGGCTGTGCCGACGCCAGGCCGGGAGAGCCTGCGGCGCGGGGCGGCCCGGGCGCGGTCGGCGACGTGCGGCGCGGAGCGGCCCGGGCGCGGTCGGCGACGTGCGGTGCGGGCCACACCCGGTGCGGTGGGGTAGCCGGTCGGCCACCAGCGGTGAGTCAGCCGCGCGGAAGCGAGTTGCCGATGCTCAGCCGGGAGAGCCGGCCGCCCGGCGCAGCGCCGCCCGGGCGCGGTCGACGAAGCCCGGTCCCGGCCACAGCTGGTCCGCCTGCGGCATCCGGTCGGCCAGGTCCGGATGCGGCAGCGTCGCCGCGCTGTGCCGGACCTCCAGGACCTCCCGGCCCAGCTCGGCGCGCCGCTCGGGCGGGCAGCTCGCGCGGACCTCGCGTACCGCCCGCGCGCCTTCGTCGCGGACGTGCCGGCGCACCGCCCGGATCAGCCCGCCCAGCACCCGCTCGAACCGGGGCTCCTGCGGCCCGGTGCCCTCCAGCCGCCGCATCAGGTCCTCGGCTTCCGCCAGGTCGCCGTCGCCGTCGAGGAACCGCTCTTCCGCGACGGCGTGGCGGACCAGCACCGCGATCAGGTGGTCGGCCAGATCCCGCCGGTTCTCGGGGCTGCCCTGGCCGAGCTCCAGCTCGGTGCACAGCCGGTCCAGCTCGCGGTGGTCGCCGGCGAGCACGGTGGTCAGGTCGGTTGCGGGCTGGCTGCCGTTCATGCACGCTCCTGGTCCGGACTCGGTTTTTCGCCCGATCGGGTACCCGCTGCCCGCACACCGAATCGCGCGTCGGCCCGCCGCCTGCCGGGTACCCACCGGGAGAACCGGCCCCCAAGGAGGATGATCATGGCAGCGCCCTCGTCGGTGACCGAACGCGAGCGCAAGTACGAAGTCGCCGCGGGCAGCGGAGTGCCGCGGCTCGTCGGCGTCGCGGGCGTCGCGACCCAGGACGACCCGGTCGAGGAGATCCTCGACGCGTCCTACTACGACACCGAAACGTTCCGGCTCGCCCGCGGCGGCATCACGCTGCGGCGCCGCGTCGGCGGCCACGACGCCGGCTGGCACCTCAAGCTGCCGGTCTCGGCTGACGAACGGCAGGAGATCCGGCTGCCGCTGGGCGGCGACCCCCACAAGGTCCCCGGACGGCTGCGCCGCCTGGTGCGCGCGTACACGCTGGGGGAGAAGCTGGTGCCGATCGCGCACCTGCGCACCGACCGGTTCGCCCACCGGCTCGCCGACGCCGGCGGCCGGACGGTCGCGACGCTGACCGACGACCACCTGACCGGGGAGGCGGGCGGGGAGACCGCGCGGCTCGACGAGTGGCGCGAACTCGAGCTGGAGCTGGACCCGGCCACCGAACCCGGGCGGCTCGGCGAGTTCGACCGGGCGCTGGCCGAAGCCGGCGCGACGGCCTCGCCGTGGCCGTCGAAGCTGCGCCGGCTGATCGGCGACCGCGTGCCGTCGCCGCCGCGCGCCCGCAGGAAGCCGACCGCGGGCGACGTCGTGCTGGCGTCGCTGCGCGAGCACTACGGCGACCTGCGCCGCGCGGACGTCGGGGTCCGGCTGGACGCCGCGGACTCCGTGCACCGGATGCGCGTGGCGACGCGGAAGCTGCGCAGCTCGCTGCGCACGTTCGGGTCCATTGTGGACAAAGACGCGACCGCGCCGCTCGCGGCCGAGCTGAAGTGGCTCGGGCGGCAGCTGTCGCCGGCCCGGGACGTCGAAGTCGGCGAGCGACGGCTGCGCGAGCAGCTCGGCGACGTCCCGTCGGAGCTGGTGTTCGGGCCGCTGCGCCAGTACCTGACCCGCCAGTTCGCCCGTGAGGCCGAAGAAGGCCGGGCCCGCGTCATGGCGGCGCTGACCGGCAAGCGGTACCTGAACCTGCTGCGGGCGCTGGACACCGTGGTCGAGGAACCGCCGCTGACGGCCAGGGCGGGCAAGCCGGCGAAGTCTGCGTTGCGCAAGCCGCTGCGCAAGGCCGCCAAGAGGCTGCGTCACGCCGAAGGGGCGACGGAAGGACTGGAGGACCGCGAACTCGAGAAGGCGTTGCACGAGGTCCGCAAGAAGGCGAAGCGTGCCCGCTACGCCGCCGACACCGTGAAGCCCGTCTACGGCAAGAAGCTGCGGAAGTGGCGCAAGAACGTCAAGGCCGTGCAGCAGACGCTGGGCGAGCACCAGGACACCGTGGTCGGCCGGGACGTCCTGCACCACCTGACCATCGCCGGGCACGGGGAAGGCCAGAACACGTTCACGTTCGGGATGCTCTACGCCGGCGACGCCGCCCGGGCCGAGCGGCTGCGCGAGACGTTCGCACGGCGGTGGCGGCGGCTGGAGAAGGGCGGCCGCCCCGGCTGGCTCCGCTGAGCGGCGGGCCCGGGCCGGCCGCCGCGGCCGGCCCTAGCCCTCGCCGGTGAGCTTGCCGCGCAGCTGTTCCAGGGTCTGCGACAGCAGGCGCGAGACGTGCATCTGGGAGATGCCGACGCGGTCGGCGATCTGGGTCTGGGTGAGCCCGCCGAAGAACCGCATCACCAGGATCGCGCGCTCCCGCTTGGGCAGCTCCTGCAGCAGCGGCTGGAGGGCCTCGTGGTTTTCGACCATGGCCATCTCGTGGTCGGGTTCCCCCATGGTGTCCGCCAGCGACAGCGCCTCGGCGTCGTCGTGCACCGGCTTGTCGACGGACAGGGCCTGGTAGGCGTTGCCGGCCAGGAGCCCTTCGCGGACTTCGTCGACGTCCAGGTTCAGGTGCTCGGCCAACTCGGTCGGCGTCGGTGCCCGCCCCAGGCGCTGCGAGAGCACCGCCGAGCCCTGGCTCAGGGACAGGTGCAGCTCCTTGAGCCGCCGCGGCACCCGCACCGACCAGCCGGTGTCCCGGAAGTGCCGCCGTACCTCGCCCATGATCGTCGGCACGGCGAAGGACAGGAAGTCGTGCCCCCGGGCGGGGTCAAACCGGTCCACGGCGTTGATCAGCCCGATCCGGGCCACCTGGACCAGGTCCTCCCGGGGTTCGCCGCGGCCGGAGAACCGGGTCGCGATGTGCTCGGCGAGCGGCAGGAGCTCGGTCACCAGCTTGCTCCGGACGACTTCGCGGCGGGGGTCGTCCGGTCCGAGCGTCCCCAGCTCCTCGAACAGCGGCTCGCAGTGGGCGTATTCGTCCGGGCGGTGGAGGAGGGTTTTGCGCTCGCTGCTCACGCGCTCGTTCCCGGGTTCAGCACCAGCTCGATCGTGACGATGCCCGCGCCTCCACCGGGAAGGACGTCGCAGTGCGCGGTCACCGACCGGCTCAGCGTGGTGAGGACGTGCCAGCCGAAGGTGCGGTCGCTCGGTGGCCGCGGGTCGCTCGAGCGGACCGAGACGACGACGTGCAGGCCGTCGGCGGCCTGCAGGAACCGGCAGTGCAGCTGGCTGCCGAGCTCGGCCAGCTGGACCAGCTGAGCGCACGCCTCGTCGACGGCCATTTTCGCGTCGGCGATGGCGTCGAGGCCGAAGTCCGCGCGCGAGACCACGCCGTGCGTGAGCATCCGGACCAGGGGAATCTGCTCGGCCATGGCCGGCAGGCGCAGCTCCACCGGCTCCTCGAGCAGCTCGTCCAGCGTCGGCCTCCGGCCGTGCGAGCTGCCGCTTCGTGTTTCTTCCATGCGTGAGGTACTACCCATCCGGGGGACAGCCGACACTTCGTGATCAGGGATCTGCGTCACCGGCCCAGCGCCCGTTCGAGTTCTTTCTTGGTCATCGTCGAGCGGCCGTCGATGTTCCGCTTCTTCGCCTCGTTGTAGAGCTGGGCCTTCGTCGGCCCGCCGGGGCCCTTGCGGTTGCCGGACCGCTCGCCGCCGCGCTGCTGCGGGGACTTGTCCTTGACCGACGTCCGGCTGGCCTGCCGGGACTCGCCGGACTGCGCCCGGTTCTTGTTTACCGTGCGCGCGGCGATCTCCTTGGCCCGTTTCGTGCTCGCGCCGCGGTCCTCGGCCGAGTCTTTGATGTGCTCGTACTGCCGCTCGCGCTTGTCGCTCCACGACTGAGGCATGCCCGCTCCTTCCTCTCGCGGGGTGAGTACCCGGTCGATCACCGGGTAAACCCCCGGCCAGGGCGGCCCGCGGGACGCACCGGGAGTTCCTGCACGACCAGGGTGCCGGGGACGCCGTGGGTGCGCGTCCGGTCGATCTTCCGGCCCGCCGGTTACCCAGTGCTCCGGGCGGGTACGCGGGGGGCTGATGCGAGAGGAGGCGCCGATGCGGATCGGCTACACCCTGATGACCGAGCAGGCGGGGCCGAACGACCTGGTCCGGTTCGCCGCCGGGGCCGAGCAGGCCGGCTTCGACTTCGAGGTGATGAGCGACCACTACTCGCCGTGGCTGGACGAGCAGGGCCACGCGCCCTACGCCTGGAGTGTGCTGGGCGCGGTGACCCAGGCGACCGAGCGCGTTGAGCTGATGACCTACGTCACCTGCCCGACCATGCGCTACCACCCGGCGGTGGTCGCGCAGAAGGCGGCGACCGTGCAGGCGCTCTCGGGTGGCCGGTTCACCCTCGGCCTCGGCGCGGGCGAGAACCTCAACGAGCACGTCGTGGGCCGCGGCTGGCCACCGGCGAACGTCCGGCACGACATGCTCGCCGAGGCCGTGCAGATCATCGGCGGCCTGTTCGACGGCGGGTACTTCGACTACGAGGGCAAGCACTTCCGCGTCGACTCGGCGAAGCTGTGGGACCTGCCGGAGAAGCGGACGCCGATCGGGGTCGCGGTGTCCGGTTCGCAGTCGATCAAGCGGTTCGCCCCGGTGGCCGACGCGATGATCGCCGTCGAGCCCAAGAGGGAGCTGTCGCAGGAGTGGGACGCGACGAAGCTCGGCCCGCCGACCCGCAAGATCGGCCAGATGCCCGTGTCGTGGGGGACCGACCGCGACGCGGCGGTGCAGCGCGCGCACGAGCAGTTCCGGTGGTTCGCCGGCGGCTGGAAGGTCAACGCCGAGCTGCCGGGTCCGTCCGGTTTCGCCGGGGCCACGCAGTTCGTCCGCGAAGACGACGTCGCGGGCTCGATCCCGTGCGGCCCGGACCTCGAGCCGATCGTCGAAGGCGTGCGCGAGTTCGAGAAAGCCGGCTTCACCGACGTCGCCCTGGTGCAGATCGGCGGCGACCAGCAGAACGGCTTCCTCGACTTCGCCGAGAAGGAGCTGCTCCCCGCCCTGCGCGGGTAGGTCCACCCGTTCGGGGGAACGCGGATCGCGGCCGTCAGGAGTAGTACGCGGAGTACGGGGCAGTCCGGCGACAGGAGTTGCGGATGACCGACGTGAAGCCGGCACCGAGCCTGCGGGCGGTGCCACTGGCAGTCGCGCGGCGCGGGCCGAAAGGCAGCGTGCTGCTCCGGCTCATGCGCACCACCGACCCGAAGCAGATCGGGATCCTGTACCTGGTCTCCTCGTTCGGGTTCTTCATGGCGGGCGGCGCGATGGCGCTGCTGATGCGCGGCGAGCTGGCCCGGCCCGGCCTGCAGTTCCTGTCGCCGGAGCAGTACAACCAGTTGTTCACCATGCACGGCACGGTGATGCTGCTGCTGTACGCGACGCCGAACCTGTTCGGGTTCGCCAACTACATCCTGCCGCTGCAGATCGGCGCGCCGGACGTCGCGTTCCCGCGGCTCAACGCGTTCTCCTACTGGCTGTACCTGTTCGGCGGGCTGATCGTGCTCAGCTCGTTCCTGACCCCCGGCGGCGCGCCGGACTTCGGCTGGACGGCCTACACGCCGCTGTCCAACACCATCCACTCGCCGGGCATCGGCGGCGACCTGTGGATCATGGGCCTGATCGTGTCCGGGCTCGGCACCATCCTCGGCGCCGTCAACATGGTCACCACGATCGTGTGCCTGCGCGCGCCCGGGATGACGATGTGGCGGATGCCGCTGTTCACCTGGAACATCCTGTTCACCGCGATCCTGATCCTGCTGGCGTTCCCGATCCTCACCGCGGCGCTGTTCGGCCTGGCCGCCGACCGCCACCTGGGTGCGCACGTGTTCGACCCCGAGAACGGCGGGGCGATCATGTTCCAGCACCTGTTCTGGTTCTTCGGCCACCCCGAGGTCTACATCGTGGCGCTGCCCTACTTCGGGATCGTCACGGAGATCATCCCGGTGTTCAGCCGCAAACCGCTCTACGGCTACCGGCTGATGGTGTTCGCCACGATCGGGATCACCGGCCTGTCGGCGACGGTGTGGGCGCACCACATGTTCGCGACGGGTTCGGTGCTGCTGCCGTTCTTCTCGATCATGACGTTCTTCATCGCGGTGCCGACCGGGATCAAGTTCTTCAACTGGATCGGCACGATGTGGAAGGGGCACCTGAGCTTCGAGACGCCGATGCTGTGGTCGGTCGGGTTCATGGTGACGTTCCTGTTCGGCGGGCTGACGGGGGTCATCCTGGCGTCGCCGCCGCTGGACTTCCACGTGCACGACAGCTACTTCGTGGTGGCGCACTTCCACTACGTGCTGTTCGGCACGATCGTGTTCGCGACGTTCGCGGGCATCTACTTCTGGTTCCCGAAGATGACCGGCCGGATGCTCGACGAGCGGCTCGGCCGGTGGCACTTCTGGACGACGTTCATCGGCTTCCACACGACGTTCCTGGTCCAGCACTGGCTGGGTGACATGGGCATGCCGCGCCGGTACGCGGACTACCTGTCGACGGACGGCTTCACGACGCTGAACACGATCTCGACGATCGGCGCGTTCATCCTGGGCGCGTCGACGCTGCCGTTCATCTGGAACGTCGTGAAGAGCTACCGCTACGGCGAGCAGGTCCTGGTCGACGACCCGTGGGGCTACGGCAACTCCCTCGAGTGGGCGACGACGTGCCCGCCGCCCCGGCACAACTTCCTGGACCTGCCGCGGATCCGCTCCGAGCGGCCGGCGTTCGAGCTGCACCACCCGGAGGCGGTGGAGCGGATGAAGGAGGAGCGGTACATCCGGTCGAAGCGCGCCCAGGCCAAGGCGGCGGACAAGGGGACCGAACCACCCCAGTCGCGTGAGGGCCACGCGGGAACGGCGGGTTCCTCGCGCTGACGCCCGGGCAGCGGGCTGCCGGGATCTGCCTGGGGTTTTGCGTGGGTCGCCGGAACCGGTGGTGCTGGGCGAGTGCGGCTTCGGCCGCGGTACTCGCCCATCGCGCCGGATTCCGCGGCTCGGCGATCCGGCGGCGCCAGGCGGCGTGGGGCACCGGTCGGTGCGGTTCCTCGCCCGGCTGCCGGCCGAGGGGCGCTCACAGGCGGCCGGGTGGCCGGAACGCGGAGGCCGGCGGGCTTTCTTGGCCGTCGCCACTGCCCGCGGGCTTCGACCGCCGCCGTCAGGCGGTCGCGGGTTCGGGGCGCCGGTCGGCGACCGTCACGCGCTGGTCCGCGCCGGTGACCCGCAGGGCCCGGCGGACGAACGGGCTCCGGCCGGTCACCACCAGCAGCGCCGTTCCCTTCTGCTCCGCCTGCAGTGCCGCGTGCAGCAGCACCCGCACCCCCGCCACGCCCAGGAAGTCCACTTCGGACAGATCCACCACCAGCCGCTCCGGTGCCGCCCAGAGGCGGTCCGACAGCAGGGTCGCCAGGTCCGCCGCCGTTGCCGTGTCGAGGTCGCCGCGGGCCGTGATCAGCACCGCGTGCGGGGCGGGCCACGCAGTGCGCAGCCGCAGTGCCGGGTGTGGTTGCCGGGAGATCTTCATGCCGGTTCGCCGCCGTCCTGGTGCCGCGCGGGGCCGAGGGCGCCGCCGCGCTCGAATGATGCGGGGCCGGCTGCTGATTGAACCGTCCACCGAGCCTAGCCACCTCCGGGGGACTCGCAACCGTCGTTGCTCCGAACGGGGGAGAGCCGCACGCCACCGCGGTGACCGCTTGTGCCCGCGCCGACCGGGATGCAGTAATCTCGCGCTGGACCCGTTAAAGCGCTAGCGGCCCACTAGTGGCGCGCGCCCGGGTCCTCCCTGGTCTTCAGCGCCCTGACTCACGGAATGAGGGCGTCAGCAAGGATGACGGGCGGGCACGAGGAGCTCACCGCGCGGCTCGACGAAGTCACGGTCGCCATGGAGTCGCTGACCGCGATGCTGGACACCGAGCTCGACCTCGGCCAGATGCTGCAGGCGGTGTGCGACCACGCGGTCCAGGTCGTGCCGGGTGCCGACATGGCGAGCATCACCCTGGTGCGCGACGGCGTGCCGGAGACGGTCGCCAGCACCGACGAGCGGGCGGTCAACTTCGACCGCGAGCAGTACCGGATCGGCGACGGCCCGTGCCTGCGCGCCGCCGAGACGGGGCAGCCGGTCCGGGTGGGCATCGGGGCGGTCGGGGACCTGTGGCCGCAGTTCGTCTCGTCGGCCGAGCAGCTGGGCGTCGCGAGCTTCCTCGCCGCGCCGCTGACCGTGGACGACGACATGTCCGGCGCGGTCAACCTGTTCGGCTTCGGCGAGCACGGCTTCAGCGAACTGGGCACGAAGATCCTCGAGCTGTACACGGCGACGGTCGTGTTCGGCCTCCGCAGCGCGCGCCGCTACTTCGCCGCGCGTGAGCTGGTCGACCAGCTGAACCGCGCCCTCGAGACCCGCGCGGTGATCGACCAGGCCAAGGGGATCCTGATGGCCGCGCACCGGATCACCGCGGAGGACGCCTTCCAGCGGCTGGTGAAGCGTTCCCAGGACGGCAACCGCAAGCTGCACGAAGTGGCCGCGGAGTTCGTGGCCGCGGTCGCGACGACCACCTGACCGCCGGCCGGTCGCTAGCTCGTGGGAACTTCGTCCGGCGGGGTCTCGGCCACCGGGTCACCGCGGTGCCGGCTGCGCTGGCAGGTCGTGCAGACCAGGGTGCGGCCGAGCACCGTGCCGTCGTCCGCGACCACCTGGGCCACGTGCATCGTCGGGAAGCCGCAGACTTCGCAGGGCAGCGACCCCTCCTCGCGGCTGATGCGGATCTGCGTGCCCATCCGGCCTCCTGGTGTGACGTGGGTCTCACTACTCTGCCGGTTTCGGCCGCGGGGCCCACCGAATTCACTCGTTCGGCCTAGCGAAAGCCGTCTCCGGGAACCCGATCGGCTGCTCCAGTGTTTCGTGGGATGAGACGGGGTAATCCGCCGGCGCAAGGATCACCGGGGGATACCGGAGGGGAGCGAACATGCGAGACAAGCGGAACGACCTGCGGCCGGTGGCGGACCTGCTCCTCGAGGGCGGGGACACGCCGACCCAGGCGGCCACCCGGCGCAAGGCGGCACTCGCCGTCGCGGCGCGGGCGAAGGATCCCGAGGACTGCGCGCGGCTGCTCGACATGCTGGGCCTGCACCGGATCGGCACCCGCAGCAGCGAAGTCGCCTGACGCGCGTGCGCGCGGAGCCCGCCGAGGCCACCCGGTCCGGCGGGCTCCGGCCGTCACGCACCGCGACGGCGCCGGGTTTCGGGAAGCGATCATGCGGGTATCGCTGCCGGTGAGGAGGTCGACATGGCCAGACCGGTGTGGAGCGGCGCGCTGAGCCTGGGGTTGGTCACCGTGCCGGTGGAGCTGTACCCCGCGGTGGCGGACCACACGATCCACTTCCACCAGTTCGAACGCGGGACGTCGGACCGGATCCGCAACCGCCGGGTCAACGAGCGGACCGGCGACGAGGTGAGCCAGGACGAGATCGTCAAGGGCTACGACCTCGGCGGCGGCGACCACGTGCTCGTCGAGCCGGACGAGCTGGAGGAGATCGCGCCCGAGCGCTCGCGGCGGATCGACATCGAGCAGTTCGTCGAGCTCGACGAGATCGACCCGTGGTTCTTCGACAAGACGTACTGGCTCAAGCCGGCGAAGGAGGACTTCGCCAAGGCGTACGGCCTGCTGCTGCAGGCGATGGACCGCAGCGAGAAGGCCGGCATCGCGAAGTTCGTGCTGCGCGGCAAGGAGTACCTCGCGGCGATCCGCGCCGGCGAAGGCGTCATGGTGCTCAACACCCTGCACTTCGCCGCGGACCTGCGGAAGCCGAAGGACGTCATGGGCGGCCTGCCGAGCCTGCCGAAGCCGCGGCCGAAGGAGCTCGACATGGCCCTCGCGCTCGTCGACGAGATGACCGCGCCGTGGCAGCCCGAGGACTACCGCGACGAATACTCCGAGCGCGTCGAAGAGCTGATCAAGGCCAAGGAGCAGGGCAAGGAGATCGCGCACGAGGAGGAACCGGAGCCCTCGGCCGACGTCGTCGACCTCTTCGAGGCGCTCTCGCGCAGCGTGAAGAACCGCAAGAGCGGCGGCAAGGAACGCGCGGCCGCGCCGAAGAAGCCGAAGCAGCGGAAGAAGCCCGACCTCGCCGAGCTGTCCAAGTCCGATCTGGACAAGCTCGCCCGCGAGCAGGGCGTCAAGGGGCGGTCGAAGATGACGCGCGCCGAGCTGGAGAAGGCGCTGAAGGCGTCGTGAGCGGGCCAGGCTGGCGCGAGCCGACCTTGGCCACGCTCACCGACCGCCGCTTCTCCGACGAGAACTGGCTCTACGAGCGCAAGCTGGACGGCGTCCGGGCGATCTGCGTGCGGGACGGCGGCACGCCGACGCTCTATTCGCGCAACCACAAGGTGATGGACACCGCCTACCCGGAGCTCGTCGAAGCGCTGGCCGCCCAGGGCGGCCCGCGGTTCGTCGCCGACGGCGAGATCGTCGCGTTCGACGGCGGCAACACCAGCTTCGCCGCCCTCCAGCCGCGCATCCACGTCAGCGACCCGGACCGCGCCCGGGCCACCGGCGTGCGCGTCTACTACTACCTGTTCGACCTGCTGTACTACGACGACCAGGACACGACCGCGTTGCCGCTGCGCCAGCGGAAGGCACTGCTGCGGGACGCCTTCGACTTCGAAGACCCGCTGCGGCTGTCGGCGCACCGCAACACCGAAGGCGAGAAGTTCTACGACGAAGCCTGCCGGCGCGGCTGGGAAGGCGTCATCGCGAAGCGGGCGGACGCGCCCTATCACCATGGACGGTCACCCGACTGGCTGAAGTTCAAGTGCGCGCAGGGTCAGGAACTCGTCATCGGCGGCTTCACCGACCCGCAGGGCGCGCGGCACGGCTTCGGCGCGTTGCTGCTGGGCTACCACGAAGACGGCGGCCTGAAGTACGCCGGCAAGGTCGGCACCGGGTTCGACGAGAAGCTGCTGTCGTCGCTGCACGCGCGGCTGCGGGAGCGCGAGACGTCGCGGTCGCCGTTCGCCGGGCCGGTCCGGGAACGCGGCGCGCACTGGGTCCGGCCGGACCTGGTGGCGCAGATCGGCTTTTCCGAATGGACGCGCGACGGGCGGCTGCGGCATCCGCGGTTCGCCGGCCTGCGCGAGGACAAGAAGGCGGCGGACGTCGTGCGGGAGCGGGCATGACGGAGATCTCCCATGCGGACAAGCTGTACTACCCGGCAGACGGGCTGACGAAGGGCGACGTGGTCGAGTACTACCGCGCGGTCGCCGGCGTCATGGTGCCGCACCTGCGCGGCCGCCCGCTGACGCTGCGCCGGTTTCCCGACGGCATCGAGGGCCAGGGCTGGTTCCAGAAGCACCCGGGCGAGCACTTCCCGGACTCGGTCCGCGTCGAGCGCGTGCCCCGGCGTGGTGGCGGCACCGACGAGTACGTGGTCTGCGACGACGCCGCGACGCTGGAATACCTGGCGGGACAGGGAACGCTCGAGTTCCACGTCTGGCTGTCCACAGTGGACGCACCGGAGCGGCCGGACCGGCTGGTGCTGGACCTCGACCCGCCGGCCGGCACGCCGGTCGCCGAGCTGCGGGCGGTCGCGCGGCGGATCCGCGACCACTGCGAGCGCGCCGGGCTGACCCCGTTCGTCCAGGCGACCGGCGGGCGCGGCTTCCACGTGCTGGCGCCGCTGGACGCGAAATCCGGCACCGAGGTGGTCCTGGAACTGTCCCGCGCGCTGGCCGGCCGCGTGGCCGCCGACGACCCGGACCGCCTGACGACGGCGCAGCGCAAGGACAAGCGCGGCGACCGGATCTTCCTCGACGCCAACCGCAACGGCTACGCGCAGACGTTCGTCGCGCCGTACTCGCTGCGGGCCCGCCCGGGCGCGGCCGCCGCGACCCCGCTCGACTGGCGCGAGCTGGGCAAGGCCGAGCCGGACGGCTGGAGCCTGGCGAAGGAGAAGCAGCGGCTGGCACGCAAGGAGGACCCGTGGCGGGATCTCGGCGCGCACGCCGCCTCGGCGGAAGCCGCCCTGCGAAAGCTGCGCTGAGGCCGCTCAGGCCAGCATCTTGCCGGCGGCCTTCAGGTCGGCGACGAACGCCGCGTACGCCTCGTCGCGGTCCGGGGCGCGCAGGATCGCCGACGGGTGGACGGTCGCGACCGCCGACGGCACCAGGTCCGCCACGTCTTCCGGCGCGTCCAGCGGCTCGCCGCGGTGGGCCGTCAGGCGGAACTTGGGGCCCAGCAGCGACTGCGCGGCCGTGGCCCCCAGCAACAGCACCAGTTCCGGGCGCACCGCGCGCAGCTCCGCCAGCAACCACGGCCGGCAGGCGACCACCTCGGTGCGGCCGGGCTTCTGGTGGATGCGGCGTTTGCCGCGTTCGTCACGCTTGAACTTGAAGTGCTTGACCGCGTTGGTGACGTACAGGGCCGTCCGGTCGAAGCCGGCTTCCTCGAACGCGCGGTCCAGGAGCTTCCCGGCGGGGCCGACGAACGGCTCGCCCGCCAGGTCCTCCTTGTCACCGGGCTGCTCGCCGACGACCAGGATCCGCGCCCCGGCGCTGCCTTCGCCGAAGACGGTCTGCGTCGCGTCCTGGTAGAGCGGGCACCCTCGGCAGCCGGACGCCGCCGACCGCAACCGGGCGAGGTCGGTGGTGTCCGGCGGCTCGGCACCGCGGGTATCCGGCATGTGCCGGGAAATTCCCCGTGCCGGGGCCGAGTAAACCCGCGACGCGGGGGTAGCCGAACTGCAACCGCCCGGAACGAAAGGAGTTCACGATGACCACCGCACGCGAGATCATGACGTCGGACGCGACCTGCGCCCGGGAGTCGGACACCGTGCACGACGCCGCGGTCACGATGGCGCAGAAGGGGGTCGGTGCGCTGCCGATCTGCGGCGAGGACAACCGGCTGAAGGGCATGATCACCGACCGCGACATCGTGGTGAAGGTCCTGGCCGAGGGCAAGGACCCGCGCGCGGTCCACGTCGGCGAGCTGGCCCAGGGCGAGGTCGTGACGATCGGCGCCGACGACGACGCGCAGGAGATCCTGCGCACCATGTCCGAGCACCGCGTGCGCCGGCTGCCGGTGATCGACGGGCACGACCTGGTCGGCATCGTCGCGCAGGCGGACGTCGCCCGCGCGCTGTCCAACCCGACGGCGGGCGAGCTGGTCGAGGCCCTGTCCTACGACTGACTTCGCGGACGCGGCCCGCGTCGCCCGGCCCGGGTGACGCGGGCCGCGGCGCGTCCGGCGATCTGCGCTCAGCTGTCCTGAGTGGACTTGCGGCCCGCCTCGGCGCGGGCGATGTGCCACGCCACGAGCGCGCCGCCGGCGACCGTGCCCCAGAGCACCAGTCCCGCGTCCCGGGCGAAGAGCCCGACGATGAGCATGGTCAGCGCCGTGATGTCGCACAGCACGAGCAGCAGTTTCCAGCGGCGGGCCTCGCGCAGCGTGCGGCCGCTGAGGGCGGCGGCGAACGCGGGGTCGCTCGCCTCCAGCTCGGCTTCGATTTCGCGCAGGGCGTGGCGTTCGCGCTCCGGCAGCATGATGGCCTCCTCGCCTCGGGCTACCGCAGGGATACCCGCTCCGCGGCCGTTCGAAGCGGCCGTTTCCCCGGCTGCCGGGCGTCGGAATCAGTGGTTGTCGCGCGGAATGCCCTTCGTCCGCGCGATCCGCTGGTACGCCACCGCCGGGCGCAGCACCATGCCGTCGCAGAGCTGGTCGACCATCGACCGCTGGATCTCCTGCCACGGCGTCTGCGCCGCCGGCACCGGGTAACCGCCGGCTTCGGCGAGCTCCTTGCGGCGCAGCGCGAGCTCTTCGTCCGGCACGAGCACGTCCGCGGTGCCGGCGCGGAGGTCGATCCGCACCCGGTCGCCGGTGCGCAGCAGCGCGAGCCCGCCGCCGGCCGCGGCCTCGGGGGAGGCGTTGAGGATCGACGGCGACCCGGACGTGCCGGACTGGCGGCCGTCGCCCAGGCACGGCAGCTCGCGGATGCCCCGCTTGATCAGCGCCGCGGGCGGGCGCATGTTCACCACCTCCGCCGCGCCCGGGTAGCCGAGCGGGCCGGTGCCGCGCATGACGAGCAGCGAATCCTCGTCGACGCCGAGGTCCGGGTCGTCGATGCGGGCATGGTAGTCCTCCGGGCCGTCGAACACGACGGCGGTGCCCTCGAACACGCCACCGGCCAGGTAGCGGCGGCGGAACTCGGGCGAGATCACGCTGGACTTCATGATCGCGGCGTCGAACAGGTTGCCCTTGAACACGAGGAACCCGGCGTCCTCGACGAGGGCGGTGCCGAAGGTCCGGATGACGTCCCGGTCGGTGGCTTCGGCGTCGCGGCAGTTCTCGCCGAGCGTGCGCCCGTTGACCGTCCGCGCGTCCTCGTGGACGAGCCCGTGCCGCATCAGCTCGTGCACGACGGCCGGGACGCCGCCCGCGCGGTGGAACTCCTCGCCGAGGTACTTCCCGGCCGGCTGGAGGTCGACCAGCAGCGGGACGGCGTACCCGAGCCGCTGCCAGTCCGCCAGGGGCAGCTCGACACCGACGTGGCGGGCGATGGCGCCGATGTGGATGGGCGCGTTGGTGGAGCCGCCGATCGCCGAGCTCACGACGATGGCGTTCTCGAAGGCTTCGCGGGTCAGGATGTCGGACGGCTTGAGGTCTTCGCGGACCATGTCGACGATCCGCAGGCCGGTGCGGTAGGCCATCCGGGCCCGGTCGCGGTGCGGCGCGGGGATCGCCGCGCAGCCGGGCAGGCTCATGCCGAGCGCCTCGGCGAGCGCGTTCATCGTCGAGGCGGTGCCCATGGTGTTGCAGTGCCCGGGTGACGGCGCCGAGGACGCGACGAGGTCCATGAACCCGGCGGCGTCGATCTCCCCGGCCGCGAGCAGCTCGCGCGCCTTCCAGACGATGGTCCCGGACCCGGTGCGCTCGCCGTTGAACCAGCCGTTGAGCATCGGGCCGCCGGACAGCACGATGGCGGGGATGTCGACGGTGGCGGCGGCCATCAGGCAGGCGGGGGTCGTCTTGTCACAGCCGGTGGTGAGGACGACGCCGTCGATGGGGTAGCCGTAGAGCGTCTCGACGAGGCCGAGGTAGGCGAGGTTCCGGTCGAGGGCGGCGGTCGGGCGCTTGCCGGTCTCCTGGATCGGGTGGACGGGGAACTCGACGGCGATCCCGCCTGCCTCCCGGATGCCTTCCCGGGTGCGCTCGGCCAGCTGCAGGTGGTGGCGGTTGCACGGGGAGAGGTCGGAGCCGGTCTGCGCGATGCCAATGACCGGCCTGCCGGACTGCAGCTCCTCCCGCGTCAGGCCCCAGTTCAGGTACCGCTCGAGGTAGAGCGCGGTCATCCCGGGGTCGGCGGGGTTGTTGAACCAGGCTTCGCTGCGCAGTCCCATACCGGCCAGTCTGTCAACGCCGGCGCCGGAATGCACGCCCCGGCTCGGGAGGTTCGTGGCGGCCACCCGCGCCGGCGGCCGCCACGGACGTCAGCCGAGGCCGTTGAGGCCGATCACGCGGGAGTACCAGTGGGCGCTCTGCTTGGGCGTCCGGCGCTGGGTCGCGTAGTCGACGTGGATCAGGCCGAACCGCTTCGCGTACCCCTCGGCCCACTCGAAGTTGTCGAGCAGCGACCAGTAGAAGTACCCGCGCAGGTCGACCCCGGCCGCCAGCGCGTCGTGCGCTGCCCGCAAGTGCGAGTCCAGGAACGCCACGCGGTCGGTGTCGACGATGTCGCCGCCTTCACCCACCACGTCCGGGTACGCCGCGCCGTTCTCCGTGATGTACAGCGGCACCGACCGGTAGCCGCGGTGCACCTGCAGGAGCGACTCCGTCAGCCCGGCCGGCTGGACCTCCCAGCCGGAGTCCGTGCGGGGCGCCGCCGGGTCCGGGACGAAGTGGACGTCGCCCGCGCCGACCCACTCCGGGCCCGCCGGCTCGCTGCCCGGCACCGGGCGCCCCGCGACGCGGTAGTCGCGGTAGTAGTTCACGCCCAGCCAGTCGACGTGCGCGGCGATGACCGCCGCGTCCTCGTCGCGGACCACGTCGCCGAGCCCGAACGGCGCCAGGTCGGCCACCAGGTCGTCCGGGTACCCGCCGCGCAGCACCGGGTCGAGGAACAGCCGGTTCTGCAGGCCGTCGATCCGCCGGGCCGCCGAGACGTCGGAGACGTTCGCCGGGTCGTGCGGGGCGACCGGGTACAGGTTCAGCGTGATGCCCGCCGGGGTGTCCGGTGCGTGCCGCCGGATGATGTCCATCGCCAGCCCGTGGCCGAGCAGCAGGTGGTGCGTCGCGGCGACGGCGGCCGGGTGGTCGGTGCGGCCGGGCGCATGGATGCCGCCCGCGTAGCCGAGCATCGCCGCGCACCACGGCTCGTTGAGCGTCGACCAGCTGGCGACGCGGTCGCCGAGGCGGGCCAGCACCGTCTCGGTGTACTCGGCGAACCGGTAGGCGGTGTCCCGGCTGGTCCAGCCGCCCCGCTCCTCCAGCGCCTGGGGCAGGTCCCAGTGGTAGAGCGTCGCCCACGGCTGGACCCCGGCCTCGAGCAGGCAGTCGACCAGCCGGTCGTAGAACGCGAGCCCGGCGGCGTTCGGCGCGCCGCCGTCCGGCCGCACCCGGGGCCAGGCCAGCGAGAACCGGTAGGCGCCGAGCCCGAGCCGGCGCATGAGGCCGACGTCCTCGGAGTACCGGCGGTAGTGGTCGGCCGCCGGCTCGCCGTTGTCGCCGCCCCGGACCGCGCCCGGGCGGCGGGCGAAGACGTCCCAGACCGAGTCGGTGCGCCCGTCGGCCGTCGTGGCTCCTTCCACCTGGAACGCCGCGGTGGCGGCGCCCCAGACGAAGCCAGGCGGGAACATCAACGCGGTCTCCGCCCGAACGCTGTCGGGATGTACGGACATGTTCACCCTTTCACGGCACCTTGCATGATCCCGGCCACGATCTGGCGGCCGAGGAGGACGAAGACGATGAGGATCGGGATGGTGGCCAGGGTCGTGCCGGCCAGCACCAGCGAGTAGTCGACGTAGTAGCCGCTCTGCAGCTTCTCCAGCGCCACCTGGACGGTCGGGTTCCCCGCGTCCAGCACCACCAGCGGCCAGAGGAAGTCGTTCCACGACATCATGAACGTGAACATCGCCAGGATCGCCGCGGCCGGGCGCACGGCGGGCAGGCAGACGTTCCAGAAGATCCGGATCATGCTGCAGCCGTCGACGCGCGCGGCCTCGATGAGCTCGTACGGCAGAGCGTCCACTGTGTACTGACGCATCCAGAACACGCCGAACGCGGTGACCAGGTTGGGCACGATCACCGCCTGCAGGTGCCCGGCCCAGCCCAGCTCCGACATCGCGATGAACAGCGGGATGATGCCGAGCTGGGTGGGCACCGCGAGCGTCACGACGATGAACACGAACAACCCGTTGCGGCCGCGGAAGCGCAGCTTGGCGAAGGCGAACCCGGCCAGCGACGAGAACAGCACCGTGGTCAGCGTGACCGTGCCGGACACGATGACGCTGTTGGCCAGCGCCTTCCAGAACGGCACGCTGTCGAACACGCGCGAGGCGTTCGCGAAGAAGTTCCCGCCGGGCAGGAACGGCGGGACGCGCTCGGTGAGCATCCCGTTGTCACGGCTGGCCACCAGGAACGACCAGTAGAACGGGAACAGCGAGCCGAGCACGAAGATCGCCAGCACCACGTAGGTGGCCTTGCGCGGCTTGCCGAGGTTGGCGACGCTGCGGCGGAGCCCGCCGTGGAGTGTGGTCATTTCTTCTTCACCGCCGGGGTACGGGCGATCCGGCCGGTGAGGAAGAAGTTCACCAGCGCGATGAGCACGATGATCACGAACAGGACCCAGGCGATCGCCGAGGCGTAGCCGAGGTTGTAGTTCTCGAACGCCGACTGGTACAGGTACAGCGTCACGGTCTGGAACTGGTTGGTCGAGCCGCCGTTGTTCGACCCCGGCATCGCGTCGAACAGCTTGGGCTCGGTGAAGATCTGCAGGCCGCCGATCGTCGAGGTGATGGTGACGAAGATCAGCGTCGGCTTCAGCAGCGGCAGCGTGACGTTGAAGAACCGCCGCCAGGTGCCCGCGCCGTCGATGAGCGCCGCCTCGTGCAGCTCCTTCGGGATGGCCTGCATGGCCGCCAGCACGATCAGGGCGTTGTAGCCCGTCCAGCGCCAGTTGACCATGATGGCGATCGCGACGTGGCTGCCGATGCGGCTGGCCTGCCAGTCGACCGGGTCGAGCCCGACGGTCTGCAGCAGGCCGTTGATCAGCCCGTACTTGGGGCCGAACAGGTTGGCGAAGATGATGCCGATCGAGACCAGGCTGGCCGCGTACGGCAGCAGGATGCCGACGCGCCAGCCCGTCGCCCCGCGCAGCCGGGCCCCGAGCAGGGCCGCCAGCAGCACCGCGATGATGATCTGCGGGACGCTGGAGAGCAGGAAGATGCTGATCGTGTTGGTCAGCGCGTTCCAGAACTGCCCGTCGCCGAGCAGGTCCTTGTAGTTGCCGAGGCCGATGAAGTCGGGGTCGTCGCTGCCGGCCTTCCACTTGAACAAGGAGACGTAGGCGGTGTAGAGCAGCGGGAACAGCCCGACGATCCCGAACACGATGAAGAACGGCGCGACGTAGAGGTACGGCGACACCTTGACGTCCCACCGGCTCAGCCGGTGCCGGAAGGTGGGCCGGGGAGACACCCGCTCCCCGGCCTTACTCCCTTCTGGCGCGATCTTGTCGATGACGGTCATCGGGTCAGCGCGTGATCTTCTTCGCGGATTCGACCAGCTGGTTCCAGCCGTCCGCCGCCGACTTGCCCTGCTCGACCGCCTGCAGGGCCGGGCTCGCCGCGTTCTCCTGGATCTGGCCGTCGCCGGGACCCTTGTACTGCGGCTTCTGCACCTTCTTGGCCTGCTCGGCGAACAGCTCGCCGACCTTCGCGTCGCCGAAGTACGGGTCGGTCTGGCTCAGCAGCGCGGGGTCGGTCAGCGCCTTGACCTGGCTCGGGAAGTTGCCCTTCGCCTGGAACGCCTTGATCTGCTGCTCCGGCGCGGTCAGCCAGGCGGCCAGCTCGGCCGCTTCCTTCGGGTGCTTCGACTGCGTCGGCACGGTCAGGTACGAGCCGCCCCAGTTGCCGCCGCCGCCGGGGAACGCCGCGGTGACCGCCCACTTGCCCGCGTTCTCCGGGCCGGCCTGCTCCTTGATCACGCCGAGCATCCACGACGGGCACACCTTCGTGGCGAAGGCGCCCTGCTTGAAACCGGAGTTCCACTCGTTGCTGAACGCGGTCAGCTTGGCCGACTCGCCCTTGGCGACCGCGTCGGTGACCTTGGTCCAGGCGTCCTTGATGCCCTGGTTGCTGTCCAGGGTGAGCTTGTCGTCGGTGTTCAGGTAGCCCTGGGGGAGCTGGTTGACCATGGCGTTGAAGTTCTGCGCGGCCGAGTCGAACCAGGCCTTGTGGGTCTTGGCGGCGAAGTCGGCGCCGGCCTGGAAGTAGCTGTCCCAGGAGGCGAACAGCGGCTTGACCGCTTCGGGGTCGGTGGGCAGGCCGGCGGCCTGGAACATGTCCTTGCGGTAGCACATGGCCAGCGGCCCGATGTCGGTGCCGTAGCCGATGACCTTGCCGTCCTTGGTCTTGGCGGCGTCGTACTTCCAGCTCAGCCAGCGGTCGGGGGAGGCGTCGGCCGGGCCGATCTTGCTCAGGTCGTTGAACTTCGAGCCCTTGTCCAGGACGTCGGAGAGGTGACCCTCCTCGACCGCCGTCACGTCGGCGAGGCCCGAGCCCGCGGCCAGCTTGGTGATCAGGTCCTGGTGGTAGGGCCCGCCCTGGCCGGTCTTGCGGTGGGTGATCTTGATGTTCGGGTGCAGCCGCTCGTACTCCGGGATGAGGGCCTCGTACCCGAACTCGGTGAAGGTCGCCAGCGTCAGCTCGACGTGCTCGTTCGGGTTCGCCGCGGCCGGTGTGTTGCTGTCACCGCCTCCGCAGGCCGTGGCGCCGAGCGCCGTCATCGTGATGCCCAGTGCGAGGACCAGGCCGTTCCGGATCGTTCTCACGTGTTCAACCACCTTGTTGACGGGAATGAGCGCTCTCACTGCTGGGAGCCCGACTGGGAGCGCTCCCAGGTGTCGGAGAGTCTGGTTGGGGGCTCCACCGGTGTCAAGGGGTCGTAACCGGAGCGTTTCCTGCGAGGAGCGCTCCCGGACTTCGCACTGGGTGACCGTTAAGCTGAGGACGTCCGGGTGGTTGTGGTGAGCGAGGGCGGTACCGTGGGGCCTCGAGCAGGGGATGAAGAGCGGCCGACGCTGGAGGATGTCGCGGCGTTCGCCGGCGTGTCTCGGTCGACGGCGTCGCGCGCGCTGAACGACGACGCGTACGTCAGCGCGGCGGCGCGCGAGAAGGTCCTCGCCGCGGCCCGTGACCTGGGCTATTCCCCGAACCAGGCGGCGCGGTCGCTGGTCACCCGCCGCACCGGCGCGGTCGCCGTCGTGCTGTCGGAGCCGGAGGCCCGGCTGCTCGACGACCCGTACCGGACCGCGGTCATGCGGGCCGGCTACCGCGAGCTGGCCGACGTCGGCCGCCAGATGGTGCTGATCTTCTCCGACACGCGCGAGGACCTCGGCAAGACCGTCCGGTTCCTCGAAGGCGGCCACGTCGACGGCGCGCTGGTGTTCGCGCCGCACCGCGCCGACCCGCTCCCCAAGGCGCTGCGGCTGCTGCGCATCCCGGTCGTGTTCGGCGGCCAGGCGGCCGGCATCCGCCGCGGCGTGCACGTCGTCGACTTCGACAACGAGGGCGGTGCCCGCCTGGCGGTGGAGCACCTGGTCGCGGCCGGGCGGCGGCGGATCGGCACGATCGCCGGGCCGCAGGACCAGAGCGCCCCGATCGACCGGCTCGCCGGGTGGCGCAAGACGCTGCTCGACGCCGGGCTCGACCCCGACGGCCTGGCCGAAGAGGCCGACTTCACGCTGGCGGGCGGGGCGAACGCGATGTCCGCGCTGCTGAGCCGCCACCCGGACCTCGACGCGGTGTTCGTCGCCAGCGACATGATGGCGGTGGGCGCGCTGCGCACCCTGGACGCGGCGGGCCGCCGCATCCCCGAAGACGTCGCGGTGGTCAGCTTCGACGACAACGCGACGCTGGCCCCGGCCATGGACCCGCCGCTGACGTCGGTCCACCAGGATCCGCGCGAGCAGGTCCACGCCATGGTCGAGACGCTGATGCAGCTGCTCGAGGACCAGAGCCTGAAGCCGCGGCAGCAGATACTGCCGGTCTCGCTGGCGGTCCGCGCCTCGAGCTGACCCGCGGGCCCGGACGCTCGACACGACTTTTCCGTCGCGAGCGTTCTTGACCCAGATGTACGCCAATGGCGCTAAACGGCGTTCTCTGCGTACCCATCGTGAGCGTGGCGCTGCACCATTCGAGTGAACTGCCGACGATCGGGTGGGGCTGTTCAGGACCGTTCAGTTCGGCGTCGCTCGCCACGCGCTCCGGTGTGACGTCCGCAGCCGCGGTGTCCTTCTGACTCGATTCTTTACATCCAGGTTTCAAGCTGGCTACCGTCTGCGCCTGGAAGCGCTCCCAGATCGCTGGCTCCCTACGGACAAAGGAGTTCCGCAGCCATGCGTTCCTCTCCCCGAATGCGCCGGTTGCGCGGCCGCACGCTCGCACTGGCCACGGCCGTGCTGGCGGGCACCGCCGCATTGGTCGCCCCACCGCCGGCGCTCGGCGCCGACATCGCCTGTTCCGTCACCTACACCACCAACGACTGGGACACCGGGTTCACCGCCAACGTCTCGCTGCGCAACGACGGCGCGCCGCTCGACAGCTGGAAGGTCGGCTGGACGTTCCTCGACGGCCAGAAGGTCCAGCAGGGCTGGAGCGCCACCTTCGCCCAGAGCGGCGCCGCGGTCACCGCGTCGAACATGCCGTGGAACGGCCACCTCGACACCGGTGCCAGCACGTCCTTCGGCTTCAACGGCTCGAAGGGCACCGCCAACCGCCCGCCGACGGACTTCTCCGTCAACGGCACCGCGTGCACCGGGGCCAACAAGGCGCCGACGGTGAGCCTCACCGCCCCCAGCCCGACCGGCACCTACTACGCCCCGGCCACCATCCCGCTCGCCGCCACGGCCGCCGACTCCGACGGCACGGTGAGCAAGGTCGAGTTCTACGCCGGTGACACGCTGCTGGCCACCGACACGTCCGCGCCCTTCGAGGGCAGCTGGGCCAACGTCCCGGCCGGGACCTACTCGATCACGGCGAAGGCCTACGACAACAAGAACGCGTCGACCACCTCCAGCCCGGTCACCGTGAAGGTCCTGTCCGGGCCGACGATCGTCGCCTCCCCGGCGACCGCGCAGGTCAAGCAGGGCGGCACGACGACGTTCGGCGTCACCCTCGCCGGTGCCCCGTCCGCACCGGTGACCGTGGCGATCGCGCGCACCGCGGGCAGCACGGACCTGACCGCGACGCCGGCCAGCCTGACGTTCACCCCGGCCAACTGGAACGTGGCGCAGAACGTCACGGTCGCCAGTGCCGACAACGGGGGAGACCTGGGCAGCGCGACCTTCACCGCGAGCAGCAGCGGCTACACCGCGGCCACGGTGACGGTCAGCGAGATCTCGTCGTCCACTTCGGACTACCAGCTCGCGTTCCTCACCCAGTACAACAAGATCAAGGACCCGAACAACGGCTACTTCCGGAAGTTCGGCAACATCCTGGTGCCCTACCACTCGATCGAGACGCTGATGGTCGAGGCGCCGGACTACGGCCACGAGACGACGTCGGAGGCGTTCAGCTACTACCTCTGGCTCGAAGCGGCCTACGGGCGGGTGACCGGTGACTGGTCGCCGTTCAACCAGGCGTGGACGTCGATCGAGACGTACGCGATCCCGTCGGCGGCGGACCAGCCGGGCAACAGCGGCTACAACGCCAGCAAGCCCGCCACCTACGCGGCCGAGTACCCGAGCCCGAAGTCGTACCCGTCGCAGCTGCAGTCGGGCGTGTCCGTCGGCAGCGACCCGATCGCGGCGGAGCTCAAGGCGGCCTACGGCTCATCGGACGTCTACGGCATGCACTGGCTGCTCGACGTGGACAACATCTACAAGTTCGGGCACTGCGAAGACGGCACGAACACCGCGCCCGCGTTCATCAACACCTTCCAGCGCGGCTCCCAGGAATCGGTCTGGGAGACGGTGACGCAGCCGAGCTGTGACGTGATGAAGTTCGGCGGCAAGAACGGCTACCTCGACCTGTTCACCGGCGACTCCTCCTACGCCAAGCAGTGGAAGTACACCGACGCGCCCGACGCGGACGCCCGCGCCGTGCAGGTGGCCTTCCAGGCGGAGAAGTGGGCGGCGGCGCAGGGCAAGAGCGCCGACGTCTCGGCCGTGGTGAAGAAGGCGTCGAAGATGGGCGACTACCTCCGGTACTCGCTGTTCGACAAGTACTTCAAGAAGATCGGCAACTGCGTCGGCGCGTCGAGCTGCGCGGCCGGCACCGGCAAGGACAGCGAGCACTACCTCATCTCGTGGTACTACGCGTGGGGCGGGTCGATGGACTCCGCCAGCCCGTGGGCCTGGCGGATCGGGGACGGCGCGGCCCACCAGGGCTACCAGAACCCCCTGGCCGCGTACGCGCTGTCGACCGACCCGGGCCTGAAGGTCACCTCGGCGACCGGTGCCCAGGACTGGGCCACCAGCCTCGGCAGGCAGATGGAGTTCCTGCAGTGGCTGCAGTCCTCCGAAGGCGGTCTCGCCGGTGGCGCGACCAACAGCTGGGACGGCCAGTACGGCACCCCGCCCGCCGGCACGCCGACGTTCTACGGGATGTTCTACGACTGGCAGCCGGTCTGGCACGACCCGCCGAGCAACCAGTGGTTCGGCTTCCAGACCTGGGGCATGGAACGGATCGCCGAGTACTACCAGGCGACCGGCGACGCCCGGGCGAAGAAGATCCTCGACAAGTGGGTCCCGTGGGCCATCGCGGGCACCACGGTCGGCACGGGCGGCTCGTTCCGGATCCCGTCCGACCTGACCTGGAGCGGCGCGCCGGACACCTGGAACGCCACCAGCCCCGGGGCGAACACCGGCCTGCACGTCACGGTGAAGAACTACAGCCAGGACGTCGGGGTCGCGGCTTCGCTGGCCAAGACGCTGCTCTACTACGCGGCGGGGTCGAACAACGCCCAGGCGAAGACGGTCGGGGAGCAGCTGCTGACGGCGCTGTCGGCGAACGCGGACAGCAAGGGCATCGCGGTGCCGGAGACCCGGTCGGACTACAACCGGTTCGACGACACCTACGACGCCACCACGGACCAGGGGCTGTACGTGCCCCCGGGCTGGACCGGCACGATGCCGAACGGCGACGCGATCAACTCCGGCTCGTCGTTCCTGTCCATCCGGTCGTTCTACAAGAACGATCCCGACTGGCCGAAGGTGCAGTCCTACCTGAACGGCGGCGCCGCGCCGACGTTCACCTACCACCGGTTCTGGGCGCAGTCGGAGATCGCCACGGCGTTCGCCGCGCACGTCGCCCTGTTCGGCTGAAAGGCACCCGATGAAGCGACTGCTTTCCCTGGTGGTCGCCGCACTGGCCGGGGGCGCCGTACTCACGGCGTCCCCGGCCGCCGCGGCCTCGCCCACCGCAACGGGAACCGGCACCGGCTATTGGCACGCGGTCGGCTCCCAGCTCGTCGACGCGACCGGGGCACCGGTCCGGATGACCGGCGTCAACTGGTTCGGCGCCGAAACCGGCAACTACTCGCCGCACGGCCTGTGGAGCCGCAACTACAAGGACATGCTCGACCAGATGGCGAGCCTCGGCTACAACACGCTGCGGCTGCCCTACTCCAACCAGCTGTTCGACCCCGGCGTCAAGCCGACGAGCATCGACGCCGTCCAGAACCCGGACCTGCAGGGGCTGTCCGGGCTGCAGGTGCTGGACAAGATCATCGGCTACGCCGGCACCAAGGGCATGCGCGTGATCCTCGACCAGCACCGGCCGGACTCCGGCGCGCAGTCCCCGCTCTGGTACACCAGCGCGTACCCGGAAAGCCGCTGGCTGTCGGACTGGACGATGCTCGCCCAGCACTACAAGGGCAACCCGACGGTGATCGGCGCCGACCTGCACAACGAGCCGCACTCGATCCAGGGTGGCGGGGGAGCGTGCTGGGGCTGCGGGGACACCGCGACCGACTGGCGCCTGGCCGCCGAACGCGGCGGCAACGCCGTCCTGGCCGCCAACCCGGACTGGCTGATCATCGTCGAGGGCGTCGACTGCGTCAGCGGCACCGGCGACCCGCAGTGCGGCTGGTGGGGCGGCAACCTCTCCGGGGCCAAGCAGTTCCCGGTGCGGCTGTCCAAGCCGGAAAAGCTGGTGTACTCGGCGCACGAGTACGCGACGTCGGTGTTCGCCCAGCCGTGGTTCTCCGACCCGTCCTTCCCGGCGAACCTGCCGGCGTTGTGGGACCACTTCTTCGGCTACCTGCAGAAGCAGAACATCGCGCCGGTGCTGCTCGGCGAGTTCGGCACCACGCTCGCCGACCCGCGCGACAAGACGTGGCTGCAGGAGCTGATGAAGTACACCGGCACCGGGCCGACCGGGATGAGCTTCACGTACTGGTCGTGGAACCCCAACTCCGGTGACACCGGCGGCATCCTCAACGACGACTGGACGACGGTCAACCAGGCCAAGCAGGCCATCCTGCAGCCCTACCTGATCCCGCCGGTCGGCTCGGGCGGGGGCGGCACGACCGACCCGCCGCCCGCGGTGAGCTGCGCGGTCACCTACCACGTCGACAACGCGTGGCAGGGCGGGTTCGTCGCCTCCGTGACGCTCAAGAACACCGGGACCTCGCCGCTGAAGAGCTGGGCGCTCGGCTGGACCGAGCCGTCCGGCACGCAGATCACCAGCGGCTGGAACGCGACGGTGACCCAGTCCGGGCAGCAGGCGACGGCCAAGGCGCCGTCGTGGGCGCCCGACCTGGCCGGCGGCGCTTCGGTGTCCATCGGCTTCCAGGCGACCGGCTCGTCTTCCGGCAGCCCCACCGGCTTCGCCGTCGGTGCCACCGCCTGCACGTCCTGACCCGACAACACGAAGGAGCACACTCGATGAGGAGTGAATTCTGGTCCCCGAAGAGGAAGACGCGGCTCGCCGTGGCTTCCTCGGTGACGGCCGCCGCGGTCGTCTCGGGGCTCCTGGTGGCCGGCGGGAGCCCGGCGACCGCCGCCACCGGCTGCAAGGTGACCTACACGGTCAACCAGTGGGACACCGGGTTCACCGCGAACATCGCGGTGACCAACCTCGGCGACAGCGTGTCGTCGTGGAACGTCGAATGGGACTTCGCCGGCAACCAGCAGGTGCAGCAGGGCTGGAGCGCCACGTTCACCCAGACCGGCAAGCACGTGAGCGCGAAGAACCCGTCCTGGGGCGGCACGCTCGGCACGAACGCGTCGGCGAGCTTCGGCTTCAACGGCTCGTACTCGGGCACGAACGCCGTCCCGACGTCGTTCTCGCTCAACGGTGTCCACTGCGACGGCACCACGGGCGGCCCGACCACGACGCCGACGACCCCGACCACGCCGACGACCCCCACGACCCCGACCACGCCGACCACGCCCACGACCCCGACCACGCCGACCCAGCCGGGGACGCACGTGGACAACCCGTACGCGGGCGCCAAGGGGTACGTGAACCCGGACTGGTCGGCCGAGGTCAGCTCGGCGGCCGCGGCCAAGGGCGGCACCCTGGGCGCGCAGATGGCCAAGGTGGCGAACACCTCGACCGCGGTGTGGCTCGACCGGATCGCCGCGATCGCCGGCACCACGGACTCGCGCGGCCTGCGCGGGCACCTCGACGCCGCGCTGGCGCAGGCGAGCGGCGGCACGCCGGTGACCATCCAGATCGTCGTCTACGACCTGCCCAACCGCGACTGCGCGGCGCTGGCGTCCAACGGTGAGCTGAAGGTCTCGCAGAACGGCCTGGCCCGGTACAAGAGCGAGTACATCGACCCGATCGCGTCGATCCTGGCCGACCCGAAGTACGCGCCGCTGCGGATCGTGGCGGTCGTCGAGCCGGACTCGCTGCCGAACCTGATCACGAACACTTCGATGGCGACGTGCGCGGAGGCGCAGTCCAGCGGGGCGTACGTGCAGGGCATCCAGTACGCGCTGAACAAGCTGCACGCGATCTCCAACGTCTACAACTACCTGGACATCGCGCACTCGGCGTGGCTGGGCTGGGACAGCAACTTCGGTCCCTTCGTCAACCTGGTCAAGCAGATGCTGCAGGGCACGACGGCCGGGGTGAACAGCGTCGACGGCTTCATCAGCGACACGGCGAACTACACCCCGCTCACCGAGCCGAACCTGCCGGACCCGAACCTCACGGTCGGCGGGCAGCAGCTGAAGTCGGCGACGTTCTACCAGTGGAACCCGTACTTCGCCGAGGTGCCGTTCGCCACGGCGATGTACAACGCGTTCGTCGCCGCCGGCCTGCCGAGCAGCATCGGCATGCTGGTCGACACCTCGCGCAACGGCTGGGGCGGCTCGGCCCGGCCCACCGGCGCGTCGGGGTCCACTGTGGACGCCTACGTCAACTCGGGGCGGATCGACCGGCGGCTGCACCGCGGCAACTGGTGCAACCAGAGCGGCGCGGGCCTCGGCGAGCGGCCGACGGCCAGCCCGGCGGCGCACTTCGACGCCTACGTCTGGATCAAGCCGCCGGGTGAGTCCGACGGCGCGAGCCAGCAGATCCCGAACGACGAAGGCAAGGGTTTCGACCAGATGTGCGACCCGACCTTCCACGGCACCCAGCAGGCCAACGGCGGCAACCTGACCGGTGCGCTGCCGAACGCCCCGCTGTCGGGCAAGTGGTTCGAGGCCCAGTTCGAGGAGCTGGTCCAGAACGCCTACCCGCCGGTGCAGTAAGACCCCCGGGCCGGGCGGTGCCGCACAGCCGCCGCCCGGCCCGGGTTCCCACTCTTCGCGAAGTTCCTAGAGGTCCTTGCGGAAGGACAGCCGGTCCAGTCCCGGCCCGTCGTAGTCGGGCTGGACCGGCAGTCCGCCGAACTCCTTCGGCCCCGGTTCGGTGACGAACCCCAGCCGGGTGTGGAAGGCGTGCGAAGCCTTGTTCACCGGTGACGTGATCGCCCGGACGGTGGTCCGCCCGTGCGCCCGGCTGTAGGCGAAGAACCGCTCGTACAGGGCGGCGGCGAGGCCCTTGCCGCGCTCGGCGGGATCGACGCCGACGAAGTGGATGTAGCTCTCGGCCGGCCGCGACGGCGAGAGGAACCCGATCAGGAACGCGACGACGCGGTCGTCGTCGCCGGTCACCAGGAAGCTGCTGCCGGTGAAGTGCTGGAACATCAGCTTCGGCAGCAGCAGGGCCCGCTGGCGCGAGCCTTCTTCGCCGCCGAGGCCGCCCCACCAGGCATCGAGCACGGCGAGGACCGGCAGGTGGTCGTCCGGGCCGGGATGGCGGACGGAGTGGCCCGCCAGCGGGGACAGATCAGGAGTCGTCACCGGGCCAGCGTGCCGCACCACGGGTGCGGCGCGCGAGCCGGTTTCCGCCGCGGTCACCTCACGGACAGGAGTTCCCCAGTGCGCTGCCCCCTTGCCCGCGGACCGGCCGCCCGCCGGTCACGGCACCACCCGGTGCACCCCGATCAGCACCTGCTGCCAGACGGCGCCCGGGTCGGCGCCGTGCTCGACCGACTTGAGCGCCGGCGCGATCACCGTCTCCTGGATCTTCCCGTCGCCCGGGCCCTTGTACTGCGGTTTCCCGACCTTGCGGGCCTGCGCGACGAAGACCTGCCCGCTCAGCGCGCCGCCGAAGTAGCCGTTCATCTCGCTGAGCAGGTCCGCGGAGGTGAAGGCGTCGACCTGGCTGGGGAAGTTGCCGCTCACCCGGAAGGCGTGCAGCTGCTGCTCGGGCGCGGTCAGCCAGGCGGCGAGCGCGGCGGCTTCCCGCTGGTGCGGGCTCGCGGCGGGCACGGCGAGGTAGGAGCCGCCCCAGTTTCCGCCGCCGTCGGGGAAGGCGTCGGTGATCGCCCACTTGCCCGCGTTGGCCGGCCCGGCCTGCTGTTCGATGATGCCGAGCATCCACGACGGACAGACCTTCGTCGCGAAAGCGCCGGTGCGCAGCCCGTTGTTGCCGTCGTCGGCGAAGGCGGTGAGCCCGGCCGACTGCCCCTGCCTGACGGCGGTGGTGACCTGGTCCCACGCGGCCTTGAGCGCGGTGTTCGTCTCGAGCGTCGGGTGGTCCTGGCGGTCGAGGTAGCCGACCGGAAGCTGGTTGACCATGGCGTTGAAGTTCTGCGCCGCGGAGTCGAACCACGCCTTCCCGTGCGTGCGCTTGACGTACTTGTCGCCCGCCGCGAAGTAGCTGTCCCAGGTGGCGAACATCGTCTTCACCGAGCCGGGATCGGTCGGCAGGCCGGCCGCCTCGAGGAGGTCCTTGCGGTAGCACATGGCGAGCGGGCCGATGTCGGTGCCGTAGCCCACCAGCTTGCCGTCCTTGCTGCGGCCCGCCTCGTACTTCCATTCCAGCCACCGGCCGGGCTTCACGTCGGCCGGCCCGACCTTGGCCAGGTCGGCGAACTTGTCCGACTGGGCGAGGACGTCGGCGAGGTGGCCTTCCTCGACGGCCTGGATGTCGGCGAGTCCCTGGCCGTTCTGCAGCTTGCCCAGCAGGTCCTGGTGGTACGGGCCGCCCTGCTCGGTCCGCACCTGCCGGACGGTGATGCCGGGGTGGGTGAACTCGTAGCCGGGGATCAGGTCGTCGTAGCCGAACTGGCCGAACGTCGCCAGGGTGAGCGTGATGTGCTCGGGGGTGGCGGGACCGCAGCCGCCGGTCAGGACGAGCAGGACGGCGGCGGCGACGAAGGCCAGCCGTCTTCGGATCAGCCTCATGTCAGCGCACTCCCCGTTCGCGATTCACTCCCTCGTGAATGGGAGCGCTCCCGGGGGGAGTCTTGTTTCCGGGTGCGGCGGGTGTCAAGGTGCGCGACGGCGGGTGCCCGGCCGGACACGGACGGGCTCTCCCGGGCGGAAGGGGTGCGATGAAGCGTCCGACGATCACCGACATCGCGCGGCAGGCCGGCGTGTCCAAGGGCGCGGTGTCGTACGCGCTGAACGGCCGCCCGGGCGTGTCGGAGGCGACCCGGCACCGGATCACGGAGATCGCCCGCGAGCTGGGCTGGTCCCCGAGCAGCACGGCGAGAGCCCTGTCGGGCGGCCGCGCCGGGGCGATCGGCCTGGTGGCCGGCAGGCCGGACGTGCTGGCGGTCGAGCCGTTCCTGACGGCGTTGCTCGAAGGAGTGGAGCGCGAGCTGGTGCTGCGGGTGGTCCGCGGACCCGAGGCGGAGCTGGCCGTGTACCGCCGCTGGCGGGCCGAGCGCAGGGTCGACGGCGTGCTGCTGGCGGGCCCGGAGTGCGCGGGCGAGCTGCCCGGGATCGGCCTCCCGGCAGTGGTGCTGGGCGGCCCCCCGGAGTGCCGCGAAGTGCCGTCGGTGTGGATGGACGACACGGCGGCGGCCGACGAGGTGCTGAGGTACCTGACGGCACTGGGCCACCGCCGGGTGGTGCGCCTGGCGGGCCCGGCGGTGCTGGCCGACCCGCGGGTGCGGGAGGAAGCGTTCCGGACGGCGGCGGCGCGGCTGGGGTTGACGGAGGTCCGGACTGTCCACACAGGACCGGCGCCGCTTCCGGCGGCGGTGACAGTTCACCCGCCAGGGGGAGAGGTGGTCAGGTACCCGACGGTCGCCGCCGCGGCGGCGGGATACCGGGCGGAGATGGCGACGGGGTTCGGCCGCTCGGGCGGGATGACCGGGAGAAACTCGGGCCCGGCGGCGGATGCGGGGAGCGCGGGCCACCGAAGCTCGGCCGGGCCGGCTGGTCGCCGGGGCGAACCCGGCGCGGGATTCGGCCGTGCCGGCGAGGTTACCGGTTACCGGCGCGGCAGTGTGGCGTCAGCCGGTCACCGAGCCGGTCGCGGCGCAGCCGCGATCACCGCTCACCCCGGCGAGCCCGCCGCCCCGCGGCTCGCTCCCACCGTCCATTCCGGCCACACCACCCACGCGGCCGAAACCGGCGCCGGAGTGGTGCGGCAGCTCCTCACCGGCCCGCAACCACCCACCGCGGTCCTGTGCGACACCGACACGCTCGCCGTCGCCGCGCTGGTCGTCGCGCGGGAACTCGGGCTTGCCGTGCCGCGGGATCTCTCCGTCGTCTCCTGGGACGACTCCGATCTCTGCCGTCTCGTGCGGCCCGCGCTCTCCGCCGTCCGGCGGCCGCTCGCCGAACTCGGCGGGCTTGCCGCGTCGATGCTGCGGGACCTCATCGCCGGCGAAGACGTCGGTGACGTCTGTGCGTCGCGGCCCCGGCTGATCACGCGGGGCAGCACCGGGCGCGCCCGCTCCTGACCTCTGTGGAGGCCCCGCCGGCGCGGCGGGGCCTCCACAAGCGACAGTCAGGTTCCCTGGCAGGTCACCGCCGGCTGGGCCGGGTTGGCCCCCGGCGCGTTGACCACCAGACCGAACGTCGTCTGCCCGTCCGGCGCGATCCGGCCGTTCCAGTCCGCGTTGCGGACGGTCACCGCCGAACCCGACTGGCTCAGCGTGCCGTTCCAGACGCTGCCGATCGTCTGGCCCGACGGCAGCGTCCAGCCCACCTGCCAGCCGTTGTACGCCGTCGTGCCGTGGTTCATCACCGTCACCGTCGCCTGGTAGCCGCCGCTCCACGCGTTGGTCACCTCGTACATCGCCATGCACGAGCCCGCGGGGGTCGTCGGCGTCGTCGGGGTGGTGGGCGTGGTCGGCGTCGTGGGCGTGGTCGGGGTCGTGGTCGTCGTGCCGCCGGAGCCCTTCACGCCGGTGACCTCGCCGTGCCCGCCGTCGAACGTCACGTCCGAGCAGCCGTAGAACGTTTCGGTGCTGTCGGAGCGCTTCCACACCGAATAGATGATGTGCCGGCCCGACTTGTTCGACGGCAGCGCGCCGCTCCACTTGTACTGCCCGTCGACCGTGCCCACCTGGCCGGTCACCGGCGGGTGGTCCACCGTCAGGAACGGCTGGTCCTCCAGCTCGTCCCAGGTGAGCGGCTTCGAGGGGTCCCAGCCGTCCTTCGTCACGTACGTGTAGAACCAGCCCGGGTGGGCGGCCCACGCGTTGTAGGAGAAGTCGAACGTGGCCCCGGCCGTGAGGTGGGTCAGCGGCCAGTCGCCGACCTGGTCGAACCCGGCGTAGTTCGCGTTGCCGCCCGAGCAGAGCTTGCCGTCGGGGATGAAGCCGCGGGTGCGGCCGGCGCCGTCGGAGCGCAGCACGGCGAACCAGTTGTACAGCGAGTTGGCGCCGCTGGTGGCCACCGCGGCCGCGCAGGCCGGGTTCTGCGGGATGATCTGGCCGGTCGAGCTGAGCCCGTCCTCCCAGCACAGGAACGTCCGGCTCCCCGGTTTCATCATCGCGCCGTGCGCCTCGGCCGTGCCGGTGTCGAGCAGGACGGCTGTCAAGCTCGCCAGCAGCACGGTGACGGCGGCGAGGATCGTACTTCGTCTCCTGGTCACGTCAGTCCCTTCGTCGGGTAGCGTGCGTCGAAGACTGGGAGCGCTCTCACGATCAGGATACGCGGTGGGGGTCACTTCCGGAACATCCCGCGGTGACCGGCGGGTGCGTCGTGGCCTACGTTGGGCGGGGCCGTCGATCTACCGGAAAGGCCGAGAGTGGACAGTCCGTCATCGGTGCCCGCCTGGGTGCGCGCCGAACCCGCCCGGCTGCTCGGTTTCGCCGCCCGCGCGGCGCACCCGGGCGGCGGTTTCGCCTGGCTCGACGACGCCGGGCGGCCGGTGCTCGACCGGCCGGTCGAAACGTGGATCACCTGCCGCATGACGCACGTCTTCGCGCTGGCGTCCCGGCAAGGCGCGGCCGCGGGGGAGCAGGTCGCCCACGGCGTCGCGGCCCTGAAGGGCTTGCTGCGCGACGCGCAACACGGCGGCTGGTACGCCTCGACAACGTTGTCGGAGAAGCGCGCGTACGAGCACGCCTTCGTCGTCCTGGCGGCGGCGAGCGCGGCCGCGGCGGGCGCCGAAGGGGCCGAGTCCCTGCTCGCCGAGGCCCTCGACGTCGTGGAACGCCGGTTCTGGGAGCCCGGCCCCGGCCGCGTCGCCGACGTCTGGGACCGCGGCTGGACGCGCCTGGAGGACTACCGCGGCGCCAACGCCAACATGCACACCGTGGAGGCGTTCCTGGCCGCCGCCGACGTCACCGGCGACCGGCGGTGGGCCACCCGCGCGCTGTCCATTGTGGACCACCTGGTGCACGGCGAAGCCCGCGCGCACGGCTGGCTGCTCCCCGAGCACTACGACGCCGGCTGGCACGTGCGGCCGGAGTACAACCGGGACGAGCCCGCCCACCCGTTCCGGCCGTTCGGCGCGACCATCGGCCACCTCTTCGAATGGGCACGCCTGGCCGTGCACCTCAAGCGTGCGCTCGGCGCGGAGGCGCCGGGCTGGCTGGTACCGGACGCGGCCGCGCTCTTCGCGACGGCGGCCCGCGACGGCTGGGCCGTCGACGGCAAGCCGGGATTCGTCTACACCACCGACTTCGCCGGTGTCCCGGTCGTGCGCACCCGCCTGCACTGGGTGGTGGCGGAGGCGATCGCCGCCGCGTGGACGCTGCACCAGGAGACCGGCGACCCGGCCTACCTCGCCCGGTTCGAGGAGTGGTGCGCCCACGCCGAAACCTGTTTCGTCGACCGCGAACTCGGGTCGTGGCACCACGAGCTGGACCCGGAGAACCGTCCCGCGAAGACGGTCTGGGCGGGCAAACCGGACATCTACCACGCCTACCAGGCGACGCTGCTGCCGAGCCTGCCCCCGGCGGCGTCGTTCGCCGGTGCCCTGTTCCCGCGCCGCTAGACTGCCCGCCACCGTTCCGGACAAGGAGAACCATGTCGCCTTTCGCCGCCGCCGATGACCGGTACGCGGGCATGCCGTACCGGCGGGCCGGGCGCAGCGGGCTGCAGCTGCCGGCCGTGTCGCTGGGCCTGTGGCACAACTTCGGGGACGACAAGCCCCTCGACGTCCAGCGCGCGGTGCTGCGCCGCGCGTTCGACCTCGGCGTGACGCACTTCGACCTGGCCAACAACTACGGCCCGCCCCCCGGCGCGGCCGAGGCGAACTTCGGGCGGCACTTCGCCGCCGACTTCCGCCCGTACCGCGACGAGATCCTCGTGTCCTCCAAGGCGGGCTACCTGATGTGGGACGGCCCGTACGGCGAGTGGGGCTCCCGCAAGAACCTGCTGGCCAGCCTCGACCAGAGCCTCCGCCGCACCGGGCTGGACCACTTCGACGTCTTCTACTCCCACCGCCCGGACCCGCAGACGCCGATCGAAGAGACGATGGGCGCCCTCGACACGGCCGTCCGCTCCGGAAAGGCGCTCTACGCGGGCATCTCGAACTACTCGCCGGAGCAGACCCGGGCCGCGATCGCGGCACTGCGGGAACTCGGCACGCCGCTGCTGATCCACCAGCCGTCGTACTCGATCCTGAACCGCTGGGTCGAGGACGGCCTCCTGGACACCCTCGACGACTACGGCGTCGGTTCGATCGCGTACTCGCCGCTGAGCCAAGGCCTGCTGACCGACCGCTACCTCGACGGCATCCCGGCCGGATCGCGCGCGGCGGGCGCCAGCCCGTTCCTCACCGCCGACCGGATCACCGAGGAGACGCTGACGACCGTCCGGGCGCTGAACGACGTCGCCAAGCGGCGCGGCCAGTCACTGGCCCAGCTGGCCATCGCCTGGGTGCTGCGCCGGGGCCGCGTCACGTCCGCGCTGATCGGGGCCAGCAGCGTCGCACAGCTCGAAAACACCGTCGCGGCCACCGCGAACCTCGAGTTCACCGACGACGAGCTGGCCGAGATCGACCGGATCACCGCCCGGTAGCCCGTCAGCAGCCGATCCGCGAGCCGCCGACGGCCACGTCGTCGAACCACAGCGTGTCGGCGTCGCCGCCGTAGCTTTCCCAGCCGAGCCGCAGGTCGGTCACCGATGGGTGCCAGGCGCGGGCGAGCCACTGCTGGTCGATGTCGGGGGTGGGCACGCCGTCGACGACGAGCCCGGGCACCTCGGCGGAGCCGAGCCAGGTCCGCAGGTGCCCGGCGGCGCCGTCGAGGGCGAATTCGAAGCAGGACCAGGTGCCGGTCGGCAGCGGAACGCTCTGGGCCACGCCGGCCGGGCTCTGCGCCGGCAGCGTCGCGTCGTCGGATTCGCGGTTCCACTGCAGCGCCCGGTTCTGCCCGCCGGCACGCAGGTCGCGGCCGCCGTCGGCGCTGTCGCGCATGGCCATGAACGTGACGTGCCCGGCGGGCAGCGGCGTCGTGTGGCGGACCCAGAACCGGCCGTAGAGCACGCCGGAGCCGGACACGCTCGTGCCGAAGAACGCGTGGTTGCAGTAGCCGCCCCCGCCGGCGACCTTCACCGAGCGGCTGCCGGAGTGCGCGACCGTCCCGTCGACGGTGACGGTGCCCGTCCCCGTGCAGTTCGCCGCGCCCACGGTCCACAGCCCGGACGGCGTGGTGCCGGTCTGCCCCTCGAAGTCGTCGCAGATCGTCGCGCCCGCACAGCCCGCGGGCGGGGTCGTGGGCGTCGTCGGGGTGGTCGGGGTGGTCGGGGTGATCGTCACCGGGGGAGCGGGGTCGCCGCACGTGACGCCGTTGAGCGCGAAGTCGGTGGGGGCGGGGTTGGTCCCGCCGTAGGTGCCCTGGAGGCCGAACGAGACGGTGCCGCCGGCGGGCAGCGCGGCGTTGTAGGGCACGCTTTCCGCGGTGACGGCGGTCCCGGACTGGCGGACGGTGGCGTTCCAGGCCGACGTGACGGACTGGGTGCCGGCGTAGTGCCAGGTGAGGCTCCACGAGGAGAGCGCGGTGGCGCCGTTGGTCACCGAGATCTCGGCGGTGAAGCCGGTCTGCCACTGGTTGACGTGGTAGCCGATTTCGCAGGCGGGCGCGGCGGCGGCCGGACCCGCGACGACGACCGCGCTCGTGCCCGCGGCGGCGAGGCAGAGGGCGGCGAGAGCGCCGGCGAACCTGTTCATGGGGCCTCCCGGGGCGCGGACAGGGGCGCCGCGGTCACCCGCGGCGCCCCTGGGTGGTGGCCGCGTTCTGACGAGGCGACCTGGCATGGGAGCGCTTCCAGCCGCCGGAAACGTAACCCCGGTGTGTCGCTGTTGTAAAGCGCGACCCGGTCGTGACCCGATCCGGTGGTCCGTTTTCCGCAGCCTTGGCCGCGTGCGGCGCGTACTGAACGCTCCTGAACGGCCGAATCCGTTGGGTGGCAACCGGTCTCGGCGCTGCGCTGCGCCATCGGCCCGCGCGGGCGGATGCGCCCGTTGGAGTGGTTTCCGGAAATCCTCGCCGAAGATCGCCGCCGGGTTTACAGCGCCGGGGGCGCGGGGTACTGTCCACCGCTGCTGGGAGCGCTCTCACGGAGTTCCGTTCCGCACAAGGGAGTGATCGATGCGTTCCGGATCAGCACTGATCGGCGCCGCCGGCGTGTTCGCCGTCGCCGCCGCGACCACAGCGTTCAGCCTCGGCACGCCGTCGCCCGCCGCGGCGGCGACCGCCTGCGAAGTCGGCTACACGGTCAACGACTGGGGAAGCGGTTTCACCGCCAACCTCACCTTGAAGAACCTCGGGACGGCGCCGCTGTCCGGGTGGCAGATCAGCTACACCTACGCCGGGAACCAGCAGCTCCAACAGGGGTGGAACGCGACGTGGGCGCAGTCCGGCCACACCGTCACGGTCACCCCCGCCGGCTGGAACGGCACGATCGCGCCGAACGCGTCGGTCAGCGCCGGCGCGAACTTCGCCTACAGCGGGACCAACACGGCACCGGCGTCGTTCAGCGTGAACGGCGCCCCGTGCGGCGGCACGCCCCCGCCGACCACGACCCCCACCACGCCGACGACCCCGACCACGCCGACGACGACCCCGCCGCCCACGGGCGCGCCCGCGCTGCACGTTTCCGGCAACCGCCTGGCCGACTCCGCGGGCAACGCCGTCACCCTGCGCGGCGTGAACCGCTCGGGCGGCGAATTCGCCTGCGTGCAGGGCACCGGCCTCTTCGACGGCCCGATGGACGCCGCCTCGGTGGCCGCGATCAAGAGCTGGCACGCCAACGTCGTGCGCGTGCCGTTCAACGAGGACTGCTGGCTCGGCCTGCCGGACGTCAAGCCGGAGTACGCCGGCGCGACCTACCGCGCGGCGCTCAAGTCCTACGTGGACCTGTTGCACCAGAACGGCCTGGTCGCGATCCTCGACCTGCACTGGACCCACGGCGTCTACACGGGAAACTCCTCCGCGTGCAGTGACGTCGACGCCACCTGCCAGAAGCCGATGACCGACGCCGAGCACTCGGTGGACCTGTGGACGTCGGTCGCCGGCACGTTCAAGGGCGACGACGCCACGATCTTCGACCTGTTCAACGAGCCCTACCTCGACCGCGCGGTGTCCGGGTCGGCCCAGGCGTGGACGTGCTGGCGGGACGGCGGCTCCGCCTGCCCGGGCATCGGCTACCCGGTGGCCGGGATGCAGGCCCTGGTGAACGCGGTGCGCGCGACCGGCGCCACGAACGTGATCATGCTGGGCGGACTCGCGTACTCCAACGACCTGACCGGCTGGCTGCAGTACAAGCCCACCGACCCGGCAGGCAACCTGGTCGCGTCCTGGCACTCGTACAACTTCAACTCGTGCAGCTCGTCGTCGTGCTGGGACAGCCAGCTGGCGCCGGTCGCGGCGGCCGTCCCGCTGGTGGCCGGGGAGATCGGCGAGAACGACTGCGCGAGCGGGTACGTCACCGGCCTGATGGACTGGCTCGACCGGCACCAGGCGTCCTACCTCGGCTGGACGTGGAACACCTGGAACTGCAGCACCGGCCCGTCCCTGATCTCGGGCTACGACGGCACCCCGACGGCCTTCGGCGCGGGCATCCGCGCGCACTTCCTCGCCGCGGGCTGACCGCGGAGCCGCCGGAGGCGGGACGACGATGCCGTCCCGCCTCCGGCGGGGTTCAGCTCGTGGTGCAGGCCTTGCCGTTGAGCGAGATCGCGGCAGGCTTCCCGTTGGCGGCCCCGGAGGTGCCAGTGAAGCCGAACTCCGCGCTCCCGCCCGGGGCGATGGTCCGGTTCCAGCCCGCGTCGACCGCCGAGACCGCCGAGCCGGTCTGCGTCACCTGCGCGTTCCACGCCTGCGTCACGCGCTGGCCGTCGGCGAACGACCACGTCACCGTCCAGCCGGTGACCGCCGCCGTCCCGGTGTTCCCGACCTTCACCCCCGCCTGGAACCCGCCCTGCCACTGGTTCGTCACGGTGTAGACCGCGGTGCACGACGAAGACGGCGCCGGAGTCGTGGTGGTGGCCGGCGGCGTGGACGTCCCCGGCGAGGTGGTCGTCGTCTCCGGCGGTGGCTGGTCACCGCCGGACTCGCCCACGATCACGCCCCGCCCGTTCGTGCCGACGTACACCCGGCCGTAGACCCGCGGATCGCCGGTCAGGGCCGCCCCGATGTTGCCGTACTGGTGCTGGTCGTCGTTGATCCGCGTCCACGACCCGCCCGCGTCGTCCGACCGGAAGATCCCGCGCACCCCGCCGATCTTCGCGATCGTGTACAACGCCGGATACGTCCGGCCGGGAGCGGCCTTGCCGAACCCGATGTTGTCGGCTTCGGTGACCGCCGCCAGTCTCGTGAAGGACGCGCCGGAGTCGGTGGAGTGCCAGAGCCCGTACGTGGCACCGGATCCACCGGCCAGCCAGACGTCACCGGACACGCCCGGCATCGCCTTGAAGTGCGCCGATCCGCTGGGCAGCCCGGTGGCCGCCGTGGCCGTGAACGTCGCGCCGCCGTCGGTGCTGACGTAGAACCGGCCGGCCGCGAAGCCGTAGAACTTCTTCGGGTCGACGCGGTCGGCCTCGACGACCGCGCCGGCCGGGATGCCGCTCGACGCCGTCCACGACGAGCCGAACCCGGCCGAATAGCTGACGCCGGTGCCGTCCGGGCTCCACACGAACCGGCTGCCGTCGGCGGCCGCGGCGACCGTGCCGCCGGCGGCGTTCCCGCCCGGTTCCGCGCCCTGGAACCAGTTCTTCCCGCCGTCGGTGGAGAAGGCGATCCGGTTGTCATCGGGCCGGGCCGACCGGTCGAGCGTGCCGACGCGCACGATCGTGGCCGGGCTCAGCTCGGCGTAGTCGAGGCTGGTCGTCGTCGTGAACACCGGCTGGGTGTACATGCCGGCCGGGACGGCGTCGAGGCTGTCGTGCCGGAAACCGCCGATGTCGCCGAGGCCGGACAGCAGCGGCGCGCCGGAGGGCGGGCTGATCAGGTCCAGCACCGCGGTCTCCTCGAGGCCCGCGACGACCGGCTTGATGGTGATCTTGCCGCCGCTGTCCCACTTGGTGAGGTCGGACGCGCCGTAGATCGTCGCGCCGGTGCCGTAGAGCAGGTGGTTCGAGTCGAACGGATCGATCTCCACCGACTCGGTCATCCAGCCGAGCTTCGGCGAGGGCACCGGGGGAGCGGCCTGGACGCCGAAGTTCAGCCACGGCACCGCGGAGATGTCCTGCGTGTAGCGCAGTGACCGGTCGGGGTAGCTCGAGAAGTCCCAGATCCGCGTCCAGGTGGCGCCGCCGTCGGTGCTGCGGAAGAAGATCACGTCCGGCCACCACGACACCTGCGTCGCGACCATCAGCGTGTTCGGGTGCTGCCGGTCGATCGTCAGCCCGCTGTAGCCGAAGTAGTCGTCGGAGCTGCCGGAGGGGATGGGGCTGATCCGGGTCCACGCGCCGGTCTTCGTGCTGTACTTCCAGACGTCGCCCTTCGCGCCGTCGTACGGTCCGCCCGTGTCGCTGGTGGCCAGGTAGAGGTAGCCGCCGGCCGGGTCGAGCACGCCCTTGTGCGCCAGGAATCCGGTGGGCTGGCCGGCCAGCCGCGCCCACGTCGTGCCGCCGTCGGTGCTGCGGTAGACGGTGTCCTGTTTGTCCGCGACGCCGACGTAGATGGTCTGGGTGGTGCTGCCGCGGGTGCCGGTCGAAGGGTCGAAGGTCACCCAGGTGACGCCTTCGTTGTCGCTGGAGTACCCGGTCGTGTCGCCGGGGTCGGGGGCGTAGTTGCCCGGGTTGGGGAAGCCCGCCACCTCGGCCCACGTCACCCCGGAGTCCGTGCTGCGCCAGAGGCCTTTGCCGCTCGGCGCGCCGAGGTAGAGGACGCTGTCGCGGTTCGGGTCGATGGCGAGCCGTTCGCCCATCCCGCGGCCGGGCATGTTGCCGCCGAGCTTGAACGGCAGCGCGGCCGCCTGCCACGTGGCGCCGCGGTCGGCCGAACGCAGGATCGCGCCGGTGCCCGGGTCCCAGCTGTTGGTGTACATGCCGGCCGCGACGTAGACCCGGTTCGGGTCGACCGGGTCGGTGGCCAGGCTGACGACGCCGTTGTGGCCCCAGTCGGTCCAGCCGACCGAGTCCAGCAGCGGGATCCAGCGCCCGGTGGCGGGGTTCCAGCGGTAGGCGCCGCCGATGTCGGTGCGGGCGTAGACCAGGCCGGGTTCGGTCTGGTTGAAGACGATGCCGGGGACGAACCCGCCGCCGCCGATCTCCGCGTTGCGCCAACTGTACGGCGCCGGGGCGGCCGGCGACGCCGGTGCCGCGGCGACGGTGACCGCGATGGCCGCGGGGAAGACGAGAGCCAGCGTGCCCGCCAGCAGCCGTCTCGGGGAAAGCGTCGTTTTCACGTCTGCCTCCACTCGTTCTGGGAGCGCTTCCAGAAAACGGTAGCCCCGCGTCCGAAGCCTTGTAAACTCTCGCGGACCAGGCCAAACGCGTTCGACGATTTCGCCTGCGCGGACCGTCCACAATGGAAACCTTCGCTCCTTTGTGTACGACGTCGAGTCGCGTCACATATGTGAATGCCGATCAGGTTTCTGAATTGTTATCGACGACTGTCTTGCCCGGCTTTTTGCCGCGTGTGAGTGTGGTGGCCGCTGGCTGGACTGGACCTACGAAAGAGGCGACCCGGCAATGACCGATCCGTCACGGGCACTGACAGCCCCGGCGCGGCACATCAGCCGAACCACGTTGTACTTCTTCGGTGCGCTCGGCGGCATCCTGTTCGGTTACGACCTCGGCGTCATTTCCGGGGTGCTCCCGTTCATCGGGAAACTGTGGGCACTGACCAGCTGGGACAAGGGCGTGATCACCGCGAGCCTGTCGGTCGGTGCCATCGTCGGCGCGCTGTTCTCCAGCCGCACCAACGAAGCACTCGGCCGCCGCCGCACGATCATGGTCGCCGCGGCGATCGTCATCGTGGGCACGCTGGCGGCGAGCTTCTCGCCGACGTTCCTGCTGCTGGTGATTTCGCGGCTGGTCATCGGGCTCGGCATCGGGCTGTCGTCCTCGACCGTGCCGACGTACCTGTCCGAGCTGGCCCCGGCGCGGCTGCGGGGCGCGATGGGCGCGCTGAACCAGATCTTCATCGTGCTCGGCATCCTGATCGCGTTCCTGGTGAGCTACTGGCTCGGCCCGGTTTCGGCGTGGCGCTGGATGTTCGCCGGCGCGATCGTGCCCGCGGCGGTCCTGCTCGTGGGGCTGGTGTTCCTGCCGGAAACCCCGCGCTGGCTGGTGAAGAACGGCCGGGAGGAGGAAGCCCGGCGGGTGCTGGCGAGCGCGCACGGCAACACGGTGAACCTCGACGAGGAGATCGCGACGATCAACGAGGTCATCCGGCTCGACACCGAGCAGAAGCCGCGGCTGCGCGACCTCTTCTCCGGTTTCGTGCGGCCGATGCTGGTCGTGGCGCTGCTGCTCGCGATCGGCCAGCAGTTCAGCGGCGTCAACGCGATCAACGCGTACTTCCCGACGATGCTGATCGGGCTCGGCTTCGCCACGCAGGCGGCGCTGCTGTCCGGCGTGCTGCTGGGCGTGACGAAGTTCCTGTTCACCGCGTGGGTCGTGTTCGTGGTGGACCGCTGGGGCCGCAAGCCGCTGCTGCTGATCGGCAACGTCATCATGGTCCTCACGCTGGTCGCGGCCGGGCTGGTGGTGCTGAACGTCCACGACACCGGCACGCGCGGCATCCTGATGCTGGTGATGATGGTGCTCTACCTGGTCGGCTACGAGCTGGGCTGGGGCGCGGTGGTCTGGGTGATGATGTCCGAGGTGTTCCCGCTGAAGTTCCGCGCGGCGGGCATGGGCGTCAGCAGCGTGGTCCTCTGGGCGGCGACGGGCATCGTGAGCGCGGTGTTCCCGATCATCTCGGACCCGAAGTCGCTCGGCATCGGCGGTTCGATGTTCCTGTTCGCCGGCGTGAACGTGGTGCTGTTCGTGCTGACGAAGTGGCTGGTCCCGGAGACGAAGGGCCGCACGCTGGAACAGATCGAGCTCGACCTGCGGGCGCGGCAGGGGGTCGTGGCCAAGAGCTGACGTGGGCGTCGCTCACCGGCGGGGCGCGGGTTTCCCGCGTTCCGCCGGTTTCAGTGTGCGGTGACGCGGGTGAGCTTGCCGGCCAGCCGGCCGATCCACGCCTCGACTTCCTCCGGTGAACGGTCCGGGAGGCCGAAGATCGTCTCGGTCACGCCGAGGGAATCCAGGTGGGCCAGCCGGTCGGGGTCCGGTCGCTCGCCGAGCGCGCAGATCCGTGGCGCTCCCGGACGTCCTTCGGCCGCCCAGATCTCCTTCAGCAGCGCCACGTGCCCGTCGAGGTCGCTGTCCGCCGGGGTCGTCAGCCAGCCGTCGGCGTGGCGGGCGATCCAGCGGAACGTCTTCTCCGCCGGGCCCGCGCCCAGCAGCACCGGGATGTGCGGCTGGACCGGCTTCGGCCACGCCCAGCTCGGGCCGAACGACACGAACTCCCCGTCGTAGGAAGCCTCTTCCTGAGTCCACAGTGCACTCATCGCCTCGAGGTACTCGCGCAGCACCGTCCGGCGGCGGTGGCCCGGCACGCCGTGGTCGGTCAGCTCGTCGACGTTCCAGCCGAACCCCGCGCCGAGCGTCACCCGGCCGCCCGAGAGGTGGTCCAGGCTCGCGATCGTCTTGGCCAGCGTGATCGGGTCGCTTTCGACCGGCAGCGCCACCGCCGTGGACAGCCGGATCCGCGACGTCACCGCGGCCGCCGTCGCCAGGGCCACCCACGGGTCCAGCGTCCGGCTGTACCGGTCGTCGGGCAGCGACGCGTCACCGGTGCGCGGGTGCGGCGATACCCGCTTCACCGGGATGTGCGTGTGCTCGGGGACGTAGAACGTGGCGAACCCCGCGGCTTCCGCGGCGCGCGCCGCGGCCGCCGGGGTGATGCCCCGGTCGCTGGTGAACAGCACGATTCCGTAGTCCACGCGCCGAGCGTATTAGAACGTGTTTCAGTTTTCAAGGTCACCTCGTCGTCGCCGTGCGGGGTCGCTCGGCTACGATCCGTCGCCTTGAGGGATGTTCGATCCCGGGCTGACACACTCGGGGAGCCGGCGGGGCGGACCGGCCGGTCGAGGGAGGTGCGGGGTGCGCGCGATGCTCTACTGTGGACGGTCACGGACCGTGTCCCAGAACGTGGACACCCGGTGCGGGCGGGATGGCCAGCCGGGGGTGGGTTCCACTATCCTCGTCCACGGGCCGAGAGGCGCTGCAACGGACCGCGGGGTCCGCCACGCTCGACCCGTACCACCGGACCAAGGGCGCCTCCCGAGCGAGGGAGGGCGCTGATGAGTCAAGACCCCACCACCCGGCTGCGTGCACTGCTGGACAGCCGCGTCGCCGTCCTCGACGGTGCCTGGGGCACCATGCTGCAGGGCGCCGGGCTCACCCCGGCCGACTACCGCGGCGACCGCTTCGGCGACCACACCCACGACGTCACCGGCGACCCCGACCTGCTCAACCTCACCCGCCCGGACGTCATCCTCGACGTGCACCGCCGGTACCTGGCCGCGGGCGCGGACATCACCACGACCAACACCTTCACCGCCACCAGCATCGGCCAGGCCGACTACGGGCTGCAGGACCACGTCCACGAGATGAACGTGCGCGGCGCGCAGCTGGCCCGCCAGGCCGCCGACGAGGCGGGCGGCAAGTTCGTCGCCGGGTCGATCGGCCCGCTGAACGTCACCCTCAGCCTGTCGCCCAAGGTCGACGACCCGGCGTACCGGGCCGTCACGTTCGACCAGGTCAAAGCCGCGTACGCGGAGCAGATAGCCGGGCTCGCCGAAGGCGGCGTCGACCTGCTGCTCATCGAGACGATCTTCGACACGCTCAACTGCAAGGCCGCGATCGCCGCCGCGCGCGAGGTCGCCCCGGACCTGCCGCTGTGGATCTCGGTGACGATCGTCGACCTGAGCGGCCGCACGCTCTCCGGCCAGACCGTCGAGGCGTTCTGGACCTCGATCGAGCACGCGAAGCCGCTGATCGTCGGCGTCAACTGCTCGCTGGGCGCCGAAGAGATGCGCCCGCACGTCGAGGAGCTCGCGCGGATCGCCGACGCCTACGTCGCCTGCCACCCCAACGCCGGCCTGCCGAACGCGTTCGGCGGCTACGACCAGACCCCCGAGGAGACCGCCGGGCTGATCGGCGGCTTCGCCCGCGACGGGCTGGTCAACCTGGTCGGCGGCTGCTGCGGCACGACGCCCGACCACATCGCGGAGATCGCGGCGGCGGCGAAGGGCGTGGGCCCGCGCGAAGTCCCCGCGCCGCGCACGCACACCCGGTTCAGCGGGCTGGAGCCGTTCGGCATCGGCGCCGACACCGGGTTCGTCATGATCGGCGAGCGCACCAACGTCACCGGCTCCAAGCGGTTCCGGCGGCTCATCGAGTCCGGCGACCACCAGGGCGCCGTCGACGTCGCGCTGGAGCAGGTCCGCGGCGGCGCCAACCTGCTCGACGTCAACATGGACGCCGACCTGCTGGAGTCCGAGCAGGCGATGACGACGTTCCTCAACCTCATCGCCACCGAGCCCGAGGTCGCCCGGATCCCGGTGATGGTCGACAGCTCCAAGTGGAGCGTGCTCGAAGCCGGCCTGCGCTGCCTGCAGGGCAAGGGCGTGGTCAACTCGATCAGCCTCAAGGAAGGCGAGGAGCCGTTCCTCGCGCAGGCCCGCGCCATCCGCAACTACGGGGCGGGCGTCGTCGTGATGGCCTTCGACGAGCGGGGCCAGGCCGACACCGCCGACCGCAAGGTCGAGATCTGCGCCCGCGCGTACGACCTGCTGACGCAGAAGGCGGGCTTCGCGGGCGAAGACATCATCTTCGACCCGAACGTCCTCGCCGTCGCCACCGGCATCGCCGAGCACAACGGCTACGCGAAGGCGTTCATCGAGGCCCTGCCGCGCATCAAGCAGCGCTGCCCGGGCGCCCGGACCAGCGGCGGCATCTCGAACCTGTCCTTCTCCTTCCGCGGCAACGACGTGGTGCGCGAGGCGATGCACTCGGCGTTCCTGTTCCACGCCGTCAAGGCCGGGCTTGACATGGGCATCGTCAACGCCGGTCAGCTGGCCGTCTACGAAGACATCCCGAAAGACCTGCTGGAGCTGGTCGAGGACGTGCTCTTCGACCGCCGTGAGGACGCCACCGACCGGCTGGTGAGCTTCGCCGAGAACGTCAAGGGCAGCGGGACCAAGCGCGTCGTGGACCTCTCGTGGCGCGAAGGCACGGTCGGCGAGCGGCTCTCCCACGCGCTGGTGCACGGCATCGTCGACTACATCGAGGAAGACACCGAAGAGGCGCGGCAGCAGATGGCCCGACCCCTCGACGTCATCGAGGGCCCGCTGATGGACGGCATGAAGGTCGTCGGCGACCTGTTCGGCTCCGGCAAGATGTTCCTGCCGCAGGTGGTCAAGAGCGCGCGCGTGATGAAGCGGTCCGTCGCCTACCTCGAGCCGTTCATGGAGGCCGAGAAGGAGAAGGCGCGCCAGGAGGGCAGGCTCGCGTCGACGGGCGGCCAGGGCAAGATCGTGCTGGCCACGGTGAAGGGCGACGTCCACGACATCGGCAAGAACATCGTCGGGGTCGTGCTGGGCTGCAACAACTACGAGGTGATCGACCTCGGCGTGATGGTGCCGGCCGGCAAGATCCTCGACACCGCGGTCACCGAAGGCGCCGACGCGGTCGGCCTGTCCGGGCTGATCACCCCGTCGCTGGACGAGATGGTCGCGGTCGCCGCCGAGATGCAGCGCCGCGGCCTCAAGATCCCGCTGCTGATCGGGGGCGCCACGACGTCCCGGCAGCACACCGCGGTGAAGATCGCGCCCGCGTACGACAACGCGACGGTCCACGTCCTCGACGCCTCCCGCGTGGTCGGCGTCGTGTCCGACCTGCTCGACCCGGACCGCTCGATCGCGCTCGCCGAGAAGAACCGCGCCGACCAGGAGACGCTGCGCGAGCAGCACGCGAGCAAGCAGCGCCGCCCGATGCTCACGCTGGAGCAGGCGCGGGCCAACCGCGAGCGCGTGGTGTTCGCCGACCTGCCGACGCCGGTGTTCACCGGCGTCCGCGTCGTCGAGCCGCCGATCACGGAGCTGCGCGAGATGATCGACTGGCAGTTCCTGTTCCTGGCCTGGCAGCTCAAGGGCAAGTACCCGGCGATCCTGGAGCAGCCGGTCGCCCGGGAGCTGTTCGACGACGCGAACGAGCTGCTCGACCGGATCATCGCCGAGGGCGGCTTCACCGCGAAGGGCGCGTACGCGTTCTGGCCTGCCCACAGCGAGGGCGACGACATCCTGCTCGACGGCGAGTACTCCCACGTCCGGTTCCCGATGCTGCGGCAGCAGACGGCGAAGCCGGCCGACCGCGCCAACCGCTGCCTGGCCGACTACATCGCCCCGGAGGGCGACCACCTGGGCGGTTTCGCGGTCGCCATCCACGGCGCCGAGGACCTGGCCGCGCGGTTCGAGGCCGAGCAGGACGACTACCGCGCGATCATGGTCAAGGCGCTGGCCGACCGGCTCGCCGAGGCCTTCGCCGAGCACATCCACCTGCGCGCCCGCCGCGACTGGTTCGAGCCGGACGCCGAGCCGGAGCTGGCGGACCTGCACGCGGAGCGCTTCCGCGGCATCCGCCCGGCGCTGGGCTACCCGGCCAGCCCCGACCACAGCCAGAAGGGCGAGCTGTTCGACCTGCTTCGCGCCGACGAGCTGGGCATGGGCCTGACCGAGTCGTTCGCGATGACGCCGGCGGCGAGCGTGTCCGGCCTGATCTTCGCGCACCCGGACTCCCGCTACTTCACCGTCGGCCGGCTGGGCCGCGACCAGATCGAGGACTACGCGCGCCGCAAGGGCGTCGAGCGGTCCGCGGTCGAGCAGTGGCTGCGGCCGAACCTGGCCTACGACCCCGAGGCGTAGTCCCGCAGCTCGATGTCCGTGGCGAACTTGTCGGTCGCCTTGAGCACCAGGCCGAGCAGGAAGCGGGACTTGAACGTCCAGTCCCGCAGCCGGATCCGCAGCCGGGACGGCGGCGCGAGGAACGGGCCCGCGCTGCCGCGCTGCGCGACCTTCGCGTAGTCCCGAAACTGCGCTTCGTAGCGGGCGAAGGCGACGCGGTGGTCGCCGCCCGCGGCCAGCAGCTCGCCGGCGAGCACGTAGGCGCCGACGATCGCCAGGCCGGTGCCGAAGCCGCCGAGGGTGTTGCCGTAGGCGGCGTCGCCGAGCAGGACGACGCGGCCGCGCGAGTAGTGGTCGATGCTGACGCGCGCGAGCGAGTCGAGGGAGAACTCCCGCGCCGCCGGGACCTTCGCCAGCAGCTCGGGCACCCGCCAGCCGGCGCCCTCGTAGGCGTCGATCAGCAGCTGCCGCTGCCGGTCGCTGTCGCCGCGGTCGTACTCCAGCTCGGGGGAGGCGAACACGAAGAACGCCGACGCCTTCGGCCCGCCGACCGCGGCCATCCGGCCGGGTTCGTTGTACATCACCGCCTCATCGGTGGCGACGTCCTCGCCGAGCTCGGCCAAGGCGTAGTAGTGGCCGAGGAACCGGACGTAGTCGCGTTCCGGGCCGAAGGCGAGCCGCCGGACGTTCGAGTGGATGCCGTCGGCGCCGACCACGAGGTCGAACTTCCGCGGCGCGGCGTACGCGAAGGTGACGTCGACGCCGTCCGGGGTTTCGGTCAGCGACGTGATGGTGTCGCCGAAGAGGTACTCGCAGCTGGTGTGCGCGTACAGGATCTCGGCCAGGTCGCCGCGGCGGATCTCGATCTCCCCGCCGGTGAACTCGCCGGGGATCACCGCGCGCGGCTTCCCGGAGGCGTCGATGATCGTCTGGTCCGTGCCGCCGGTCTGCCGGCGCAGGACGTCGCCGAGGATGCCCATGCGCTCGAGCACGGTCCGGTGGGTGGTGCCTTTGAAGTCGACGGCCTGCCCGCCCGGCCGCACCGCCGGCGCGCGTTCGACGACGGTGACGGTGCACCCGTAGCGGGTCAGCCAGTGGGCGAGGGCGGGGCCGGCGATGCTGGCGCCGGAGATCAGGACGGTGAGGTTCTTCATGCCGCCGAGCGTCGCCGGAGCGGCTTACCGGCCCCTGGCGAAGCGCTGACGGCCGCCGTCAGCGCTACTCGACGGCGCCGTTCCGGGTCACCAGGGTCTGGTACCAGGCGTCGTACGGGTGGTTGGTCGCCGGGTAGTTCGCCAGGGGCGTGGTCGCGTCGCCCGACGAGTCGAAGTCCCAGCCGCGGACCAGCTTGCCGGACTGGCGGGCCGCGGTGATGAACGACGACTCCGTCGCCGGCGCCCCGTAGAACAACGCGCCCTGCTGCAGCTCCGCGCTGTCGCCCTGCTGGAACTCGTCGAAGGCGACCTGGCGGTAGCGGATCCGGTCGCCGGCGACGCGGTCGGTGTCGACGCGCAGCGTGTTCGACGGGGTCGGCCCGTCCGCGCCGGTCCACACGTCGACGAGCCGGCCGGCGGCGGTCGCGGTGTCCGTGGCGAACCGCGCGTCGGACGTCTTCGCGTTGCCGCTCCAGGACACCGTCGTGCCCGACAGCGTGCCGGTCCACGTCCAGTTCTGGCTGCTGCTCTGGCTCCGGTGGATCTCGCGCAGGTGCGTCGCGTCGGTGAACGCGACCGTCGGCAGCACACCGTTGTCGTACTGGTGGCTGGCCTGCCAGGTGATTTCGCCGTCCGCGCCGAGCTTGCCGACGTGGTACCAGAGCGTCGTGGCGCTCGGCGACTGGTGGACCTCGACGAGGTCGCCGTTGTCGTCGAGCGCGACGGCGGGGGTCTGGCCGCTGTCGTACCTGCCGTGCCGCAGCCACGTGACGCGCCCGTCGGCGCCGTAGGTCCCGGTCCAGTACCAGAGGGCGCCGGCCCCCGAGTCGTGGACCTCGACGATCTGGCCGTGGCCGTTGAGCGCGACGGCCGGGTGGTAGCCGACGTCCCGCTTGTACCCGGCGCGGCTCGTGCCGTTGCCGGACAGCAGCGCCAGCACGCGCCCGCGCAGCGCATCCACGGTCGGCTGGCCCGCCGGGTAGTCCTGCGCCCGCAGCAGCCGGCTACCGAACACCGACTCCAGCTCTTGGTTGACGGCGGCCAGGTTGCCCGCCGCGAAGTCCGGATTGTCGGTCAGGTCGTCCTTGAGGTCGAGCATGACGACGATCGGCGCGGCGGCCGGGTGCGCGGCGGACCAGGTGCCGATCGTGGTCAGCCAGTCACGCAGGTTGTCCGACGCGGGGTTGCCGCCGCCGTGGTCGACGAGGTCGCCGGGGGAGCCGTGGCCGACGCCGTAGTCGTGGGTGGTGGCGTAGCCGTTGTCGTGGATGTCCAGCTCGAGGAACCGGACGCCGTGGTCGAGCTGGTACGCGAGGGAGTTCTTCGCGCCGTCGACGTCGCCCGAGTAGCTGTTGTGCGTGGCGCGGAAGACCGACGCGGTGAACGGCGGGCTCGCGGCTCCGGCCGTGGCGCCGGTCAGCAGCGCGGCGGCGGTGAGCGCGACGGTGCTCACCGCGAGAACGGGCAGGCGGGTCATCCTCGGGTCCTCACGTCGGGGAACGGGACGGCCTCATCCTGGCCCGCGGCCTCGAACAGCGGGTGGAACACCGGGGAACACGGGTGGAACGCCCAGAAGGCGGCGATCGGCCGGACTGCCGCCCAGGATGCGAGAGGTTTTCCAGCCCAAGGGGTGAAGCTTGGCCTCCGGGCGTTGACCCGGCGGCTCCCGCGGCCGCTAGTAGATCGCGTGTTCCCCACCGTCTCCGCGACCAGGACGCGCCAGCTCGCGGTGCTCGCCGCCGTGCAGGTGTGCGCCATGAGCGTCTGGTTCTCCGCCTCGGCCGTCGTGCCCGCCCTGCGCGCGGACTGGGGATTTTCGCGCGAGCACGCGATCCTGCTGACCGTCGTCGTCCAGATCGGCTTCGCCACGGGCGCCGTGGCTTCGGCCGCCCTCAACCTCGCCGACCGGTTTCCGCCGCACGCCCTGATCGCGGGCAGTGCCCTGCTGGCCGCCGGGTTCACCGTGGCCCTGCCGTGGAGCCCGCACTGGCTGGCCGTCCCGCTGCGGTTCGGCGCCGGGTCCGCCCTCGCCGGGGTCTACCCGGTCGGGATGAAGGTCGTCGTGTCGTGGTTCCCGCGGCGGCGGGGGATCGCGCTCGGCGTGCTGCTCGGTGCCCTGACCGTCGGGTCCGCCCTGCCCACCCTGCTGCGGCCGCTGCCGTGGCGGGCGGTCCTGCTGTGCGCAGCCCTGCTCGCGACGCTCGGCGCGGGCATCGCCGCCGCCTACGTCCGGCCGGGCCCGGACCACGCGCCTTCGCCGCCGTGGCAGCCGAGGTACCTGCTGCGGATGGCGGCCGACCCGCGTCAGCGGCAGGTGTGCCTCGGCTACTTCGGCCACATGTGGGAGCTCTACGCGCTCTGGGCGTGGCTGCCCGCGTACCTGGCCGCGAACCGCGTACCCGGCGGGCCGACGGCCTTCATCGTGATCGGGGTGTGCGGCGCGACCGGGTGCCTGCTCGGCGGCGTGCTGTCGGACCGATGCGGCCGCCGGGTCGTCGCGAGGGCGGCCATGCTCGTCAGCGGAGGCTGCGCCGTGCTGTCCTACCCGGCGGCCGGCACCGTCCTGCTGCTGCCCGTGCTGCTGGTCTGGGGGGTCGCGGTCATCGCCGACTCCGGCCAGTTCTCCGCCGCGCTCGCCGAGACGGCGGACCCGCGCTACGTCGGCACGGCGCTCACCGCGATGACGGCGTTCGGGTTCCTGCTCAGCGCGGGCACGATCCAGCTGCTGCCGCCGGTCGCCGACGCCGTGGGCTGGCGGGCCGCGATGCCGCTGCTGGCCGCCGGGCCGCTGCTCGGCGCGCTCGCGATGCGCCGCCGGTAACCTCGCGGACATGGTGGCAGAGCACGTGATCGTGACGTCCACGACGGACTCCGAGGCCGCGGCCGGGGAGCTGGCCGCGCGGGTGATCGAAGAGCGGCTGGGCGCGTGCGCGCAGGTCGTCGGCCCGGTCACCAGCGTCTACCGCTGGGAAGGCGAGGTGCGGACCGACCGCGAGTGGCGCGTCGAAGTCAAGACGACGGCGGGCCGGGTGGCCGCCCTGGCCGAGCGCATCAAGCAGCTGCACGGCTACGACCTGCCCGAGGTGATCGCGACGCCGATCGAAGGCGGCAGCGCGGAATACCTGGCCTGGGTGACCACCGAAAGCGGGAACGGTGGTTAGCTGGCCACCATGGACGAACTGAGAACCCGTTTCGAAGCGCTGACCACGGCCCACCTCGCCGACGCGTGCATCCGCGCCGGTCTCCCGGTCCGCTGCGCGCCGGCGCCGACGCGCGCGGTGGTCCCCGGCTCGCGCCTGCTCGGCCCGGCGGTCCCGGCCCGGCACGTCGGCAGCGTCGACGTCTTCCTGGAGGCGTTCGAGCACGCCACGCCGGGCGGGGTGCTGGTGGTCGACAACGGCGGCCGTCTCGACGAAGCCTGCGTCGGCGACCTCGTGGTGCTCGAAGCCCGCGCCGCCGGGCTCGCCGGCGTGGTCATCTGGGGCCTGCACCGCGACACGGCCGACATCCGGGCGATCGGCCTGCCGGTGTTCAGCCTCGGCTCGCTCCCCACCGGCCCGCTGTCCCTCGGCCCGCGCGTCGACGGCGGCCTGCGCGAGGCGATCGTCGGGACGTGGCGGATCGGCACGGAGGACCTGGTCCTCGGCGACGACGACGGCGTCCTGTTCGTTCCGCTGGCCCGCGCGCAGGAGCTGTTCACCCTCGCCGAAGGCATCCGCGACACCGAACGCCGCCAGGCCGAGCGCATCCGGGCCGGCGAGCCGTTGCGCGCGCAGGTCCGCTTCGTCGAGTTCCTCGCCGCGCGCGAAGCGGATCCGGCGCTGACCTTCCGTGCGCACCTGCGGGCCGTCGGTGGCGCCATCGAGGAGTAACCCGGAAGTGTGATGTTCCGCCGAAGGGGGTATTCCGGCGCAGCGGCGGCGCGGGAGGCGAGCATGGACACCCTCATCGACTTCGGCAGGGACATCGAATACCACTTCGCCCGCGGGCTGCGGGCCTACCTCGCCCGGGTGGCGTGTGCCGTCGGGGTCGGGTTCGAATCGTGTTCGCTCGACCTCGACGTGCCGGCCTCGGGGTACGTAGCGCTCGACCGCGCGCTGCCGGACCTGCCGGGGCACGACCTGGCGCTGATCTGGGACGAGGTCCACGGCTGGTCGGCGGTGGTCGAGCCGGCGGGCGGCGGCGCCACGAAGGTGCTCGCCTACCTCGGCGGCGACGAGGTCCTGCCGCCGCCACGGACGGTCGCGCGGTTCCTGGAGGTGCTGCGGGTGGCCGGCCCGCCGGCCGGCTCGTTCCGGCCGCCGGTGTTCCGGACGGCGGGCCGGCACGAGGACCTGGTCGACTGGCTGCCGGTCACCGGACCGGAGGGGCTGCTGCGCGCCAGCTCGCCGACGTGGTGACCGGTGTCCGGACTCGGTTGAAGGACAGACGGCGGGGGCTGGAGGGCCTGCTGCGCGCCAGTTCGCGGACGTGGTGACCGGCTCCCCGGACTCGGCGCAGGACAGCACGGCGAGGTTGCCGTGGGTGCGTCCGGCGCGGTGACCGGCGTCGCGGACCGGGGGGAAGCGACCGCGCCGAGGGCCTACGATGGGCCGGAAGCGATCCGTCCACCGAGGGAACCGGCGTGAGCAGCCCCGATGAACCGAGCCCCGTCCGCGTCCTGCTCGTGGAGGACCACGACATGGTGGCCGAGGCGCTGCAGCTCGCCCTCGACCGCGCCGATGGCATCACCGTGGTCGGCCGTGCCCGGTCGCGGGCCGAAGCCGTCGCGGACGCGCGCGAACACCACCCGGACGTCGTCGTGCTGGACCGGCGCCTCGCCGACGGGGACGCCCTCGGCGTCATCGCCGAACTCGGCTCCGGCGGCGCGCGCGTGCTGGTGCTGACCGGGGACGCGACGCCGTCGGTCGCCGTGCAGGTCGCGAAGGCCGGCGGGGCCGGTCTGCTGCTCAAGTCCTCGCACCTCGGCGTGCTGGAGTCGGCCGTGCGCGACGTCGCCGCGGGCGGTGTCGTCTTCGATCCCGAGCTGCTGCCCGAGATCTTCGACCGGCTCACCGGCCGGGTGCCGGGCCGTGGCGCCGAGCTGACCGCGCGCGAGCGCGAAACCCTCGACCTGCTCGCGGAAGGCGCCAGCACCGAGGAGATCGGCCGCCGCCTCGGCGTTTCCCGCAACACCACGCGCAACCACGTGCAGCGTGTGCTGGAAAAGCTCGGCGCGCGGTCGAAGCTGGAAGCCGTCGCCGTGGCACGCCGGGAGGGCCTGCTCGGCTGATGCAGCTGCACCAGCCCCGCGGCCCCGGTTTGCATCTCGTCGCGCGCGACGCCGCCGGGCACGCTGGACGCCGTGGAGATCCCGGCACCCCTGACCGCCGAATGCCCGCTGACCGACCTGGCCGGCGGCCTGTCCGTCGTGCGTCGCTTCGCCCGGGTCACCTTGCTGGCGTGGGCGAGCGGTGCCGACGTCGATGACGCGCTGCTGGTCGTCACCGAACTCGCGACCAACGCCCTGCGGCACGCCGGCGGCCGTCCCGTCCTCCGGCTGAGCGTCGGGGCCGGTCACGTCCGCATCGAGGTGTTCGACGACGAGCCGGCGCTGCCGGTGCGGCGGCGGCCCGGCGCCGACGGCGGCTGGGGGCTGGCGCTCGTCGAGCGGCTGTCCCTCGCCTGGGGCACCGCACGCCACGGGGTGGGGAAGGTGGTGTGGTGCGCGCTGTCCGCACCGTCGGCCGAGCTCGCCGGCTGAGGTCCACGCGCCCGTGCTGTGCCGGAGCGCCGCTCATCCGGCAGAGTTGGCGCATGGAAGACCACGGGATCGTGACGCTGGACCCGCAGGGCCGCGTGGCGAGCTGGACCGCGGAGGCCGGGCGCATCGGCGGGTGGTCCGCGGCGGAGATCGTCGGCCGCCCCTTCTCGGTGTTCTACCCGCCGGACGACGTCGCGGCCGGGAAACCCGGCCGCGAGCTGGCGATCGCCGCCGAACGAGGCCGGTTCGCGGACGAGGGCTGGCGGGTCCGCAAGGACGGCAGCCGGTTCTGGGCCGAGGTGGAGATCACGGCGTTGTTCGACGGGCAGCAGCGGCTGCTGGGGTTCGGGAAGGTCACCCGGGACATGACCAAACGACGTGACGCGGAAGAGGCCCTGCGCCTGAGCGAAGAACGGTTCCGACTGCTGGTGCACAGCGTGCAGGACTACGGCATCTTCATGCTCGACCCCGGTGGGCGGATTTCGAGCTGGAACGCCGGCGCCGAGCGGATCAAGGGCTGGACCGCGGACGAGGCCATCGGGCAGCACTTCTCGATGTTCTACCCGCCGGAGGACGTCGCCGCGGGGAAGCCCGACTGGGAGCTGGAGGTCGCCGCCGAGCAGGGGCGCCTGGAGGACGAAGGCTGGCGCGTGCGCAAGGACGGCAGCCGGTTCTGGGCGAACGTCGTGATCACGGCGTTGTTCGACGACCGGCACCGGCTGCAGGGCTTCGGGAAGGTCACCCGCGACATGACCGAGCGGCGCAACGCCGAACAGGCCCTGCGCGAACGGCGGCGGCTGGTCGGCCACCTCGTCGACGCGCAGGAGGTCGAACGGCGCCGGATCGCCTGGGACGTCCACGACGAGTCGATCCAGTCCATGGTGGCCGTCGGCATGCGCCTGCAGCTGCTCGCCTCCCGGCTGCCGGAGCCGCACGCGAGCGCCGTCGCGGGGCTCGACGAGTCGGTGCAGGCCGCCATCGGCAGGCTGCGCGGCCTGGTGTCCCGGCTGCGGCCGCCGGAGCTGGACCGGCACGGCCTGGTGGAGGCGGTGTCGGGCTACGTCGACGAGGTCGCGGGCCGGTGGGGCCTCGAGCATTCGGTGCACGACGAGCTGACCGCCGAGCCGTCGCCGGAGGCGGCGATCACCGTGTACCGGATCTGCCAGGAGGCGCTGAGCAACGTCCACAAGCACGCCCGGGCCACCAGGGTCGACGTCCGGATGTCCACAGTGGACAACGGAACGCTGGTGCGGATCACCGACGACGGCGTCGGCACGGCCTCCGACGACGCCGGCGCGGGCCACTTCGGGCTGGTCGAAATGCACGAGCGGGCCGAAGCGGCGCACGGCTGGCTGTCGGTGACGAGCACGCCGGGGCAGGGCACGGTCGTCGAGTTCTGGCTGCCGATGCTGCCCGACCTGACGGGACTCGAGCCGTGACCGAGGTGCGGGTGCTGATCTCCGACGACGACGCGATGATCCGCGACGTCCTCAAGGAGGTCCTGGATTCCGAGGCCGACATCGCCGTGGTCGCCGTCGCGGGCGACGCCGACGAGGCGATCCGGCTGGCCGAGCGGCACCGGCCCGAGGTCGCGGTGCTCGACGTGCGGATGCCGGGCGGCGGAGGAGCCCGGGCCGCGCGCGAGATCGCCCGGCGCAGCCCGGGCACCGCGATCCTGGCTTTCTCCGCCTACGCCGACCGGGCCTCGATGGCCGGGCTGGCCGCGGCCGGTGTCACCGAGTACCTGGTGAAGGGCGTGCCGAACACGGCGATCGTCGACGCCGTCCGCCGGCTGGGGCACGCGTCGTAGCGAGCGCTCAGCCCGCCATCCGGGCGTTCACGACCCGGTCGAAGTCCGTCGGCAGCAGCGCGAACAGCCGCCGCACGGCGCGTGACCGCCCGGGTTCGACCACCAGGTGCGCGCCGGAGGCGTCGGCGAGCAGCTGCGCGCGCAGCAGCGAATTCAGCCCGGCGACGGAGAAGAACGTGACACCGGACAGGTCGATGACGATCTCCTCGGCGTTCCCGCGGATGCGGGACCGCAGGACCTCGTCGAGCCGGCGGGCGGTGCTCAGGTCGACCTCGCCGCTCACCCGCACGCGGACGGTGTGCGGAGCGGGCCGAAGGACCCGCAGGGTCATGTGACCGCCGGCGTCCACCCAGGCGGGAACGGTGAGCGCGTGGTCGGCCGGGCGAGGTTGAGGAACCATCGCGGGCACACCCTTTCGTCAGGCAGCGGGGGCGGGCCGGACGTGGTCGGAAAGCGCCTCGGCGAGGCAGCGTGCCGGCCCGGGCGCGGAACGTCCGGCAGCGGCTGACGGCTCAACCGTGAGCCTTCAGCATAGTGCATCTGCACTAGCCAGACCACCGGGCATGTCCGCTGGGCCTTCCCGGCCGCCTGGCGGACGCCCGCCGGGCGCGCCAGGCTGGTCGCGGAAAGGAGCACGCATGCCCACCACCGTCGTCAACCTGAAGGGCCATCGCGACGACCCGGACTACGCCGACGTGGTCTACGTCGGGCGGCCCATGCACCGCGGCGGCTGGCACCTCGCGGGTTCGAAGCTCGCCAGCCCGTTCCGGCCGGGCCCGGACGGCAGCCGCGAGGAGGTCCTCGCCAAGTACCGCGAATACCTGCTCTCGCGGCCGGACCTGCTCGCTCTCGTGCCCGAGCTGCGCGGCAAGCGGCTCGGCTGCTGGTGCGTGCCGGAACCGTGTCACGCCCAGGTGATCGCGGACATCGCGGATCACGGGCCGTAACGAACCGCACCCCCTGCGCGAGTAACCTGGCGACACGAGGGGGTGATCGACGGTGCCCGCGCGACGACACGGCGGCTTCGACCAGGCCGAGCTGCCGGAAGCGCACCGGATCCGGTGGTGGCTCGCGGCGGTCACGGCCGGGCTCGTCGCGGCCGGGTTCGCCGTCGTGCCGTACCTGCCGTTCTTCCAGAGCTGGACGTTCGTCCGCGACCCGAAGGTCGCCGGTGTCATCACCTGGACGGTCCTGCAGACGTCGGTCGTGCTCGTGTCCGCGGTGCTGACGCTGTACTTCGTCGGCCGTGCCCGCCTGGAAACCGCCGCCTTCCGGGCCAACCAGATCGATATCCGGCTCTTCGCCGACGAACGCCCGGAAAGCAGCCACGACCGCGAGATCGACTCCGCCGTCGAGCTGACCGCCGCGTTCAAGCGGATCCTCAACGACTCGCGGCTGTACACGCCGACGCCGGTGCCCGGCGTCGGCAGCTCGTACGACTTCATCCAGATCGTCGAACACGCCGGCGACTCGGCGGACGGCTGGTGGAAGGCCGCCACCAAGCTGATCCGGCTCGCGCAGCCGCCCGCCGCGTTCACCGTCACCGGCACCGTCCGGCCGGGCAACACGGCCGGCCGCCACCAGCTCATCCTCGAGCTCGTCCGCGTCCCGCGCTTCGCCGCCGGCCCGATGGTGATCGAGGACGAGAACTGGCCCCGCGTGCTGCACCGCGCGGCGAACGCGGTGGCCGCGCTGGTCATCCCGCGCAGCGCCTACGTCCGCACGAACATCCACTGGGCCGCGTGGCGCGACGCGAAGATCCCGTACGAGCTGTTCGACGCCTACCAGCGCGCCAACCACTTCGTCTCCCACCGCCGCTACGACGAGGCCCTCGCCGAGTACTACCGGGCGGTCAGCCACGATCCGTCGAACGTCTACATCAGACTGGAGATCGCCGCGCTGCAGGAGCAGCTCGACCTGCACCTCGACGCGCTCGCCACGTACGACGACGTGATCACCGTCTGCAGCCGGGGCCACCCGGAGCTGGCCCGCTGGTGGATCGGGCCGGACTTCGCGCGCCGGCCCCGCCACGCCGGCCGCGGCCGCGACGTCGCCCTGCTGATCGCCCGCTACCGGCACGCGCTCGTCCTCGGGCACGGCGACTCCGTGGCCGGCTCCTGGTGGGTCCGGCGCACGACCGCGGGCGCGCCGGGGGACGCGCGGGCGCAGCGGCGCGCCGAGCTGCGGGCGGCGCTGGAGCTGCGCTTCCGCCGGTACGTCGACCTCGACGTGCGGATCCGGCCGGAGGCGATGCCGCGCGAGGAACGGCTGCAGCTGCACCGCCGCGTGCTGCGCGTCCCGGCCGAGGAACTCGTCGTCCACGAGGCGACGCCGGAGCAGCTCGCCGAGTACAACCGGCGCGCCGCCGAGATGCGCTCGTACTTCTGCGCGCTGTCGCAATACGAGATCGAGCGGCTCGTCGCGGACTACCGCCGGTTCGGCAGGCGCTGGCGCCGCAGCCGGCACCAGCTGACCAACCGCGCGCTCGACCTGTCCCTGGTCTGGGCGGTGGTGCGCCGTGCGATGGCGGACATCGATCCGGTCACCGGCGAGGTCCCCGTGCCGCGGCCCGCGTACCCGGCCGGCCGCGTGCCGCTGGCCGACGTCTGCCCGGACCGGCACTGGCCGCCCGATCCGCGTGCGCTCGACGACACCGTCGAAGCCGCGGGCCCGCGCAAGTCGTGGGAAGAGTGCTACAACGCGGCGAGCGTGTACGCCGTCGCGATGCTCGAAGTGGGCCCGCGCGGCGAACGCGATCTCCGCGACCACGCCGGCAACCCGCGTCTGGAAGGCGAAGCGCGGGACGAGGTGGCCCGCCGCGCGGTCCGCGAGCTCTACCACGCCGCGACGATCAGCCACAGCGGGCGGCTGCCGGAACGCCGGTCGTGGGTGATGGGGGAGGACCCCGACCTCGTCGCACTGCGCGGGCACGAGCTGTTCCGGGTGTTCGAGATGGTCACCTTCTCCCCGGACCGCGCCGCGCCGCTGCGACCGCAACGCGCCCACGTCTGGGAGCAGGTCAGCTACGTCCGGCAGCTCGTCGCCGAGATCGCCGCCTGCCGGGCGCACTTCTGGCGCGCCAGGGACCTCGACGACGGGCCGCGCCCGGACGGCCGGACGCTCGACCGCTGGCGCTCGGCCGACCGCGACGCCTGGCGCAAGCTCGCCGAGCTGGCCAGGAGCAAGCAGGACTGGTACACGCGCTACCAGGCGATCCGCGCGTTCCGCGCGTGGTCGGCCGAGTGGGGCTATCCCGGGACGATCGCGGGTTTTCCGTTGTACTGCGAGGAAAGCCTGCACGCCCAGCTGCGCGGCGCGGCGGGCCCGCGCGCCAAGGCCGGGCTGGACGCGAACATCGTCGTCCGCGAATACGTCCGGCTCTGCGACCGCCGGCTCGACCAGCTGGTCACCGACATCGCCGAGCTGGCCGAGCAGTCCACGGTCGAAGACTTCGCGGGCTGCGCCCGGCTGTGGGCGGCGCTGTCGTCCTGGTTCGACGACGACATCGCCGACGGCTCGTCGGCCGACGAGCGCCGCGAGCGGTTCCGGAAGCTGGCCCGCGCCTAGGACGGCCGGGTGTAGCGGTGCTTGACGCCGGCCGGGAAGTACTCCGGATCGCCCGCCGGGCGCAGGACGACGTCGGGCAGCTGCCGTTCCGGCGGGACGTAGTGGGCGAACTCGCTGTTGAGCCGCAGCAGCTGCTCGCGCACGGCCACCGCGATCCGGCCCGCGTCGGCGGCCGCGCCCGGCGCCGTCTCGACGGTGATCCGCAGCCGCCGGTCCCGGTCGGCGTCCTCGACCGATTCGATGACGAACTTGCCGGTCACCGTGTCGCTGATGCCCGGCTGCTCCAGGCCGACGGTGACGTTCTCCGGGTAGACGTTCGCGCCGAAGAACGACACCGTGAACAGCGACCGGCCGAACACGTACGCGAACGGCAGGTCCGGTCCGGGTGGCGGCGTGCAGCCGTGGCGGGCGCAGAAGGCGAGCAGCTCGTCGTGCGCGAGCAGCCCGCCGTCGTCGGCGATGTGGTAGCGGATCAACGGGATCCCGCCGTCGCCGGTGAAGACGAGCGTGCCCTCGTGCACCTCGAAGAAGCGGCTCGCGGGGTCGTACTGCACCAGGGTCGGGAGCCGGGCGTCGCCGAAGACTTCGCGGGCCAGCTCCGGGCGTCCGGCGAAGAACCGGCGGATGGTCACCGACACCGGGGTTTCGGTGCCGAGCACGCCGGCGTCGGCCGTGCCGTACAGCGACGCGATGTGACGGACCGGGTCGGTCACCCCGGCCCGGTGCGCCACCAGCTCGCGCCACTGCTCGCTGAACACCTCGCCCGCGAGCACCAGCTTGATCGCGTACGCGGGCCAGCCGACGCCGGCGGCCGACCCGGTGTCGACGACGTCCTTGACGAACGGCGGATAGCCGAGCAGCACCACCTGGTCGAAGTGCGGCGCGAGCTCGGGCAGCACGCGCAGGATCTCCGCCTTGTTGTTGCCCGGCGCGACGACGGTGATCGGGCAGCCCTTGGCCGCGAGGTGGCGCACGCACGCCGTGGTGAACAGGCCGCCGACCCAGGTGCCGAGCGGGAAGCAGACGACGGCGAGGGTGCGGCGCCGGTCGGCCTCGAAGGCGTCGACGAGCACGGTTTCGAAGCGCCGGGCCACGTGCAGCTCGTCTTCCAGCGACCGCGGCCAGATGGTCGGGTGCCCGCTCGAGCCGGAGGAGACGGCGATCATGTCGAGCCCGTCGAACGTGCCGCCGCGGCACAGCTCGGGCAGCGGGTACTTGCGGTGGTAGCCGGCCTTGTCGACGAGCGGCAGCGCGCCGAAGTCGGCCATCGTCTCGACGGATTCGGGTGAGATCCCGTGTTCCCGCAGGAACTTCCGGTACGCGGGCACGGTTTCCGCGGTGCGGCGGAACAGCTCGAGGACGTGGTTCCCGGACAGCGGGGGCGGGGCAGCGAAGAAGGTGTCGAAGGCCTGCCGCACGCGGGTCTGCCGCCCGAGGTCCATGATCGGAGCATAGCGGCCCGCGCGTGTCATCATGGGCGGCGTGAGCACGTCCGCCCAGCCGCAGCCCGCCGGCCCGCCGTTGACCCTGTACCTGGTCAAACGGCTCGAGCTGGTGATCAGGGCGCTGCTCGACGACGCGCTGCGCCCGCTGGGGCTGACGACGTTGCAGTACACGGCGCTGACGGTGCTGGAAGCGAGCGGCGCGCTGTCGTCGGCGCAGCTGGCCCGTCGATCGTTCCTGCGTCCGCAGACGATGCACGAGATGGTGCTGGCGCTGGAGAAGCGCGGGCTGATCGCGCGGACGCCGAAGGCGGGCAACAAGCGGGTCCTGCTGGCGGGTCTCACGGAGGCGGGGCGCGCCCTGCTGGCCGACTGCGCGCCGGCGGTGGCGGAGGTGGAGCACGCGCTGCTGGCGGACCTGAGCCCGGGCCAGCGCGCGACGTTCCGCGAAGGACTCCAGCACGGCGTGTCGGCGCTGGGCGCACTGTCGGAGCACCGGCGGTCACAGGAAGCCTGATTCGGTACGGAGGCAGTTGGCGCCCGGCGACCGGGGTACCGGTCTGCTCCGACCGGCGGCGTGACTCAGGCTTGCTGACGCGAAAGCGCTAGGCCGGTCGAGTGGTAGCGCCGGGCGGGCCGTTGCACGAGTGTGACGTGCGGCGTTGGAGGGTACGTCCCAGTCCTGCTTCTCGCATCTGGAGGTTCGCCGACTGTGACCCGGGAGAACGACGCGGGTGACCTACCCACGACCGCACGCCGCGCACTGGTGGTGGCCGCGGCGGCGGCCGGGTTCTGGTTGGTGTCGTGGCTGCTGTCGGGACACGCGGACGCGGCGTCCCGCGACCCGGAGCCGGTCGGTGTGGGGGTGCCCGCTCGTTCTGCCGTGGCTGGGGCGGTTGTTCCGCGGGTCGCGCCGGTGGCGAGTTCTTCTCTGCCGGTCGCGGAGCCGGTTGGCCACGCCGTGCGCTCGGCCGCGCCGGTGGTGCAGGCCGCTGCGCCGGTGGTTTCGGACGTGGTGCGTGGTGCTGCGCCGCTGGCCGATGTTGCCGGTGTGGCGGTGAGGCCGGTTTCGGGCGTGGTGCGTGGTGCTGCGCCGCTGGTCAAGCCGGTGGCCGCGGTTGCCGGCGCGGCGATCGCTCCGGTCTCGCGGGTTGTGCGGTCGGTCGCGCCCGTGATCGACCCGCTTTCGGATGTCTTGCGCGCTGCCGAACCGCCCATCGATCCCGTCCTGCAGGTGGTTCCGCCCGCGGAGCCCGTGCTCGGCACCGTCGCGCCTGCGACCACCGCCGCTGCGGTGGCGCAACCTACGCCTGAGTCGCTTCCAGCCACCCAGGCCGCCGAACTTCAGTTGTGGCGGAGCGCCGGCCTGCCCAGAGCCCTCACGGCGGAGGTCGGGCCGCTCGCGCCGGTGAGCGAAGCCTCCCGAGGAAGCGCCCGTCCCACCGCCGTCCCGCGCAACCCGGCGCACGGCACGACCCGCCCGGCCCTGCGCACCCCCGTGGCGCCGCAACCACCGGGCCCCGCGCCCGGCACCCCGCCGCCGATCCCCGCGGATGCCGCCTCGGGCGCCGGCTCCTCCATTCCGCCAGCCTTTCTCGCCGCCGACCACGGATCCCGCGTCACCGGGGCCCTGCCGCGGTCGAACCGGGACTTCGTGCCGCTGTGGCGGCCGCGGGAACCGGGCACCGGGCCTGGATAGACCCGTCCCGATCTTCCGTCCGTCGCGTGCCGCGGCGTGCTCCGCGCTGCCCGTGGCCGCCAGAACCGCAACCCACACTCGGAAGAGGGACAAAATGGAAGCGAGCGTATTCGACCTCGGGAAGGTGCGAAGAGACGCGGTGGTCACCGTCCGCCTGGACGCGATGGCCAACGTCAGGCTCCTGACGGAGGTCAACTTCCAGGCCTACCGGCGCCGGCAGTACTACCGGATGCACGGCGGGGTGGCCACCGCACCGATGTTCAAGATCCACATCCCGGCCAACGCGCACTGGTTCCTGGTGCTCGACGTCGAGGGGCTGGAGAACCTGCCGCTGCGGCCCCGGGTGACCGTGGAGCCCGAGCCGGCTGTCGTGGCCCGCGGGCGCACCGAGTCCCGGTGACACAGTCGCGGCCCCGAACCCCGGTCGGGGCCGCGAAAGCCGGCGCCGGGCATCGACGGCCGCGACGGGGGTACCCGGCCCGGATGCAGACGTTCCTGCCGTGCGCCGACTTCACCGCGAGCGCCCGCACGCTCGACCGACGCCGTCTCGGCAAGCAGCGCGTGGAGGCGCTGCAGGTGCTGCGCGCACTGGTGGTCCCGGGCTACGGCTGGCGCCACCACCCGGCGGCGAAGATGTGGACGGGCTACGAAGAAGCGTTGACGCGCTACGGCCTGGAGGTCTGCGCGGTCTGGTGCGGCCTGGGCGGAGCGGACACGTGTGCGGCGAAGCTGGCCGAGGAGTACACGCGCTCGCTCGGCGGGACGGCGGTGCGCTCGCAGCCGGAACTCGCGGCTGCGGGTGACCTGCCGCCGTGGCTCGGGGACGACGCCCTGCACCGCAGCCACCAGTCGGCGCTGGTGCGGAAGGACCCGGGGCACTACCGGGCGCAGTTCCCGGACGTGCCGCCGGACCTGCCGTACGTGTGGCCGGCGTCGGATCGCCCACGCCGCACAGCCTGAGGCGCGGGCCCGGAATCCGCACCGGACCGGCGGCCCCACTGGTCCGTCAACGATTCACCAACCCGGCAACCGGCGGATTTACAACGTTGTACCAACGATGTAAAAGTGTCCCTGCGCTGTTCGCCGCACCGGCCTTACGCCGTGGAAGGGGCCACCGATGTCCTCCCGAGAACGCGATCTCCTCACCCGCCGTGACCTGCTTCGGCTCGCCGGCGGCACCACCGCCGCCGTGGCCGCCGCTCTCTGGTTGCCCGGTCTCGCCGCCGCCGGCAGCTTCAGCCCGATCCGGCCGCCCGCCACCCCGCTCATCGTCCGCTCGCCCTACCTGTCCACCTGGCAGGCCGCCGACAACCTCCCCGGCACCTGGTCGAGCTTCTGGACCGGCCACATCACCGCCCTCTGCGGCCTCGCCCGCATCGACGGCGCCGCCTACGTCTTCGCCGGCTCGCCCGCGCTGCCGTCCGGGCCCGCCCTCACCCCGATGACCCAGGTCAGCCTCCAGGTCACCGGCACCCGCTCGAGCTACGTCCTCACCGGCGGCGGCGTGAACCTCACCGTCACGTTCTTCTCGCCGGTCGACCCGGCCAACCTGCAACGCCAGTGCGTGCCCTTCGGCTACGTGACCATCCAGGCCGCCAGCGCCGACGGCCGCGCGCACGCCGTCGACCTGCACTTCGACACGTCCGCCGAATGGGTCCACGGCGACACCGCCACCCCGGTCACCTGGACCCAGCAGCAGACCAACGGCTACACGCTGCTCAGCTGCACCCCGGCCGCCCCCGCCGTGCTGCAGGAGTACGGCGACCAGGCCGGCTGGGGCCGGCTCGTGCTCGCCGCCCCGGCGTCCGGGACCACCTGGCAGATCGGGCAGGACACCGTCGTGCGCGCCGCGTCCGCCGGCCAGGGCGTCCTCGGCAACACCAGCGACACCGCGCAGCCGCGCGCGATCAACGACCGCTGGCCCGTGCTGGCCTTCAACAAGAACCTCGGCACCGTCCCGGCCGGCGGCACGTCGGCGCCCTTCACGCTCGCCATCGGGCACGTCCGCACGCCGGCCGTCCGCTACCTCGGCACGCCGCTGAACCCCTGGTGGACGCACTACTGGAGCAGCTGGGCGGACATGGCCGTGTGGTTCGCGAACGACTACGCCGCCGCGCTCCCGGCCGCCACCGCGATCGACCAGCGCCTGCACGACGACGCCGTCGCCGCGGCCGGCGGCGGCAGCACCGGCGAGCACTACGCCGGGATCTGCGCGCTCGCGCTGCGCCAGGCCTTCGGCGGCACCGAGCTGGTCGACCGGGGCGGCGCGCCGTGGGCTTTCCTCAAGGAGATCTCCTCCAACGGCAACATGTCCACAGTGGACGTCACCTACCCGGCGTTCCCGGCCTACCTCTACCTTTCGCCGTCCTACCTGCGGCTGGTCCTGGAGCCGCTGCTCGACTACGCCGAGCGCGGCGGCTGGCCGATGCAGTTCGCCGAGCACGACCTCGGCACCCACTACCCGGACGCGACCGGGCACAACGACGGCAACGAGGAGAGCATGCCGGTCGAGGAGTCGGCCAACATGCTGATCATGGCCGCCGCCCTGGTCCAACGGCTGCCGCCGGGCGACGCCGCCGCCTTCGCGAACACCCACTACCGGATCCTGCGGCAGTGGGCCGAGTACCTCGTCGGCAACACCCTCGACCCGGGATTCCAGAACCAGACCGACGACTTCACCGGCTTCATCGCCCACAGCGCCAACCTCGCGCTGAAGGGCATCATCGGCGTCGGCGCGATGGGGATCGTCGCCGCCGCGACCGGCAACACCGCCGACGCGCAGCGCTACCGGTCGATCTCCCGCGGCTACGTCAGCCAGTGGGTCACCCTCGCCGAGGACGGCCGGCACCTCAAGCTCGCCTACGACCAGCCCGGCACGTGGAGCCTCAAGTACAACGGCTTCGCCGACCGCGTGCTCGGCCTCGACCTCGTCCCGCTCGGCGTGGCGGCGCAGGAGGCGGCCTGGTACCAGAGCCAGGCGGGCGCGCACGGCGTCCTGCTCGACCCGCGCAACAACTACACGAAGGCCGACTGGGAGCTGTGGACCGCCGCCTGGCTCGCCGACCAGCCGGACATCCGCACCACGCTCGTCGAAGGCGTCTACAGCTTCGCGAACGTCACGCCGCAGCGCGTGCCGTTCAGCGACTGGTACGTCGTCGCCGACGCCACCCAGCGCGGCTTCCAGGCCCGCCCGGTCGCCGGCGGCTACCTGGCCCTGCTGACCCGCCCGGCGGCCTCGACGACGGTGTGGCGGAAGCTGCAGAACCAGCGCTCGGGCAAGGTCCTCGCCGTGTCGGACATGTCACTGGCCGACACCGCCGAGGTCACGCAGTGGTCGGACAACGGCACGGCCGACCACCTCTGGGCGGTGATCGACAACGGCGACGGCACGGTCCGGATCGTCAACCGCAACAGCGGCAAGGTCCTCGCGGTGCACGACCAGAGCCTCGACAACGGCGCCCACGTCCAGCAGTTCCAGGACAACGGCACGCCCGACCACAACTGGCGCATCGTCGACGCCGGCGGCGGCTGGTCGAAGATCGTCAACGTCCGCAGCGGCAAGGTCATGGCGGTCGACCAGCAGTCCACGGCGGACGGTGCCCAGGTGACCCAGTGGGACGACAACGGGACACCGGACCACCTGTGGCGGTTCGCCTGACGCCGTTTGCGACACTGGCGCCGTGCGCGCCGACCCCCTTCACCGGTTCCTCGACGAGCGGAACCCGCCGACCCCGTGCCTCGTCGTCGACACCGACGCCGTCGCGGCCCGGGCGCGCGAGTTCCGCTCGGTGTTCCCCGGCGCGCTGATCCGCTACGCGGTGAAGGCCAATCCGGCGCCGCCGGTGCTCGACGCGCTGGTGGCCGCCGGGATCGGCTTCGACGTCGCCGGGCCCGCCGAGCTCGCGCTGTGCCTCGAACGCGGCGCGGACCCGGCCGGCCTGGCGTACGGCAATCCGATCAAGAAGCCGCGCGACATCGCCTTCGCGTTCGAGCGCGGGGTCCGGGAGTTCACCTCCGACGCAGCCGCCGACGTCGACCACCTGGCCCGGCACGCGCCGGGTTCGGCGGTCTCGATCCGCGTCGTGCTCGACGCGCCGGACTCGGTGACGCCGTTCGGCCGGAAGTTCGGCTGCGAGCCGGCCGAGGCACTGGACCTGGTGCTGCGTGCGGCCGCGCGCGGGCTGCGGCCCGGCATCGCCTTCCACGTCGGCTCGCAGCAGCCGGACCTCGCCGCCTGGGAGGTCGGGATCGCGACGGCGGCGAAGCTGTTCGCCGAAGCCGCCGCGCAGGACGTCGAACTGACGCGGCTCAACCTCGGTGGCGGCTTCGCGACCGCCCACCGGAACGCTGTCCCGCCGCTGGCCGCGTACGCCGCGACGATCGCCTCGGCGCTCGACACGCATTTCCCGGCGGGCCGGCCGGACCTGCTGCTGGAGCCGGGCCGGGTGCTCGTCGCCGACGCCGGTCTCCTGCGCACCGAGGTCGTGCTCGTCGCGTGGCGTGGCGAGCGGCGCTGGGTGTACCTCGACATCGGCCGCTACAACGGCCTGGCCGAAGCCGAGAACGAGGCGATCGCCTACCGGTTCGAGCCGGTCGGCGGCCACGACGGCCCGTGGGGCCCGGTGGTCCTCGCCGGCCCGACCTGCGACGGCGACGACGTGCTCTACCAGCGGACACCGTACGAGCTGCCGCTGGCCCTGCGGACCGGCGACCGGCTCGACCTGCCGGGCACCGGCGCCTACACCGCCAGCTACGCGTCGGTGGGCTTCAACGGGATCGAGCCGCTGCGCACCTACTGCGTCGGGCGGTGGGGCGATGCCTGAGATCGGCCGGTTCGCCGGGCGGCACGTGCTCGCCGAGCTGCACGGCGTCGACCCGGGCCTGCTCGACGACGCCGCCCGGCTCGGGGAGCTGCTGCGGGCGGCGGTGACGGAGGCGGGCGCGACGGTCGTCGACGTCGTGGCCAAGCGGTTCGCGCCGCAGGGCGCCACGGTGATCGCGCTGCTGGCCGAGTCGCACGCGTCGGTCCACACCTATCCCGAGCACGGTTCGCTGTTCGCCGACGTGTTCACCTGCGGCGAGCGCGCCGACCCCGAGCACGCGCTGCGGTTGCTGGCGAAGTCGCTGGACGCCGCCGCGGTCCACCTGTCCGTCCTGCACCGGGGAGAACGCCGATGCCCTTGATCCACGAGCCGGTCGGCCCCGGCCTCACCCGCGTGTGGGAGGTCGGCGACGTGCGGTTCCACGCGCGCACGCCGTTCCAGGACGTACTGATCGGCAAGACCGCGCAGGGGATTTCGCTCTTCTGCGACGGTGAGCGCCAGAGCACCGAGGCCAGCCAGCTCGTCTACCACGAGGCATTGATGGTCCCGGCGCTGCTGCTGGCCGAGCAGGTCCGCCGGGTCCTGGTCGTCGGCTCGAGCGAGGGTGTCGCCGCCCAGCTCGCGGTGGCGGCCGGAGCGTCCCTCGTCGACCACGTCGACATCGACGAGCAGGCCGTGCGCGCCTGCGCCGAGCACCTGCCGTACGGCTACAGCCCGGAGGACCTCGAACGGGCTTCGCGGGGCGAAGGACCGGTCCGGGTGTCCTTCGAGGACGGCTGGGCCTTCCTGGCCGCGGCCGAAACCCGTGGGGACACCTACGACGTCGTCGTCATCGATCTGCCGGACGAAAACGCTGACCCGGCGGCCCAGCACAATCGCTTGTACGGCAAGGACTTCCTCGGCCGCTGCGCCCGCCTGCTCGCGCCCGGCGGAGTCGTGACCTGCCAGGCCGGCTGCCCGACGCTGTGGCGCAACGAGACACTGCTCGCCTCGTGGCGGCGGTTCCGCGAGGTGTTCGGGACGGTGCTGTACTTCGGCTCCGACGAGCACGAATGGGCCTTCCTGTCGGGCCGGGCCGACCACGTCGACGAGCCCGGCGCGCTGGTGGCGCGGCGGTTCGCCGAGCGGGGGAGCGGCGCGGCGACGCTCGACGCGGAGGCGCTGCTCGGGGGTGCGACACCGCCGTATTCGCTTCGCCACGGCGGTGGTCCGGACCACTCGTGACCGGCGATCGTCCGCCACTTCCGGCCGATAATCGGTGAATGCGCGGGAAATGGATTCCCGTACTCCGCGTTGCCGTGTTACTCCGTTCAGTGGCCGTCGAAAAGGTTGCGATCGCGCTACGACCCGCTCGGCGCGCGATCATCGTGATCACCAGGCCGAAAAGATCACGCTCGACATCAAGACCGGCAACGGGTCCGGCTGCCCGGCGGGTACGGCCGCCGCATCGGCCGACGTCGCGCCCGACAACACGTCCTTCACGGTGCACTACACGAACTTCACGGCCAAGGCCGGTGGCGGCGCCTCGGCGCTCGACGCCAGGAAGAACTGCCAGATCAACGTCCTCGTCCACGTGCCACCGGGCTTCACGTACGCGATCGCGGAGGCGGATTACCGCGGCTTCGCGCACCTCGAAAACGGCGCGAGTGCGGTGGAGCAGGCGAACTACTACTTCACGGGAACGGCGCCGACGGCCCGGGTGCGGCACACGTTCCCCGGCCCGTTCCACGGCGTGTGGCGGGCGCGGGACACCACCGACGTCGCGGAACTGGTGTTCGCGCCGTGCGGCGAGGATCGCAACCTGAACATCAATGCGGAACTGCGTGCGAACGCGGGCACGTCATCGGGAACGAGTTACATCGAATGGATTCCGAACACGCGAGCGTGGACACCATTTACCACTTCGCGTGGAAGACCTGCTGAATTGCCGGTCGGCGCCCGCTCGTCGCCACTCGCGGCCGGTGAGCCGATTTCGTCGCGCCGCTTCAAGCCGCTTCGCCGCCTGGCTGGAGGGCGTGTGACCGGCACGGCCCGCTGCCGGCCTGCGGAAGTCGGCGTGCCGGATTCGCCGGCGCTGCCCGCTCGCTCCCGGTCGTCACCCGCCGGTCGGCGGGCGTTCGCCCTTGGCGAGGGGCATCGGGGCGCATCGTCGCTCGAACCGCTCCATCAGCACGGTAGCGATCAGGAGGGCCACTGGGGTGCTCACCGCGATCCACATGTCCTAAGACCTACCCAGCCCGGGAAGGTCTCAATCGCCGGCGTCACCCGTCGGTGGACAGCTGGGTGATGAGTTCCAGCAGGCTCGCGCGGAACGCGGCATCGTCGCCGAGCACGCCCAGGAGTGCCGGCTCCGCGCGTACCGCCCGGTCGTGGGCCGTCCGGCCTTCGTCGGTCAGCCGGGTGAGCTGCCGCCGGGCGTCGGCCGGGTCCGGTGACCTCGTGACGAACCCCGCCTTGACCAGCCGGTCGAGTGTGCGGCTCATCGTCTGGTCGGTGACCTGGCAGCGACGGGCCAGCGTCCGCTGGGGGAGCGGGCCCTCCCGCAGCGTGTGCAGCGCGATCAGCCCCGCGTGGGTGAGACCCATTCCGCCGAGCACGGCCACCCAGCGTTGCTCCACCAGCCGGGCGGCCACGGCGAGCAACCGGCCTGTCGGCCAGGTACTCAGGTCGGATCCGTGGGTCGTGCTCACCGTCACTCCGAGTCGTCGTGCAGAATGTTCAGCGTGCTGAACAATTGGGCGTGTTCACGCTCGAAGGGACCTTAGCGACCATGACCGACCACCCGCGCCGCCTCCGGTGGCTGATCCCCGCCCTCCTGGTGATCGCCTGGCTCGTGGTCGGCGGGTTCGGTGGCCCGTTCGCCGGCAAGCTGAGCGAAGTCGCGAAGAACGACAACGCGGCCTTCCTGCCGCGGTCGGCGGAAGCCACCGAGGTCTCCGACGAGCAGAAGGCGTTCAGCCCGCGTCAGGTGCTGCCGGCGACCGTGGTCGCCGAGCGCCAGTCCGGCCTGACCGCCGACGACCGCCGGTTCCTCGACGCCAAGGCGCAGGAACTGGGCCGGCTGCCCGGCGTCGCGGGCCCGCTCGGCCACCCGGAGAAGGCACCGCGGGACGACCAGGCCGTGCAGCTGGCCGTGCCGGTCCTCGCCGACGGCAACCCCGCCGACGCCGTCAAGGCCGTCCGCGCGACACTCGGCGGCGCCCCCGCCGGGCTCACCGTGCTGGTCACCGGGCCCGCCGGGCAGATCGCCGACCTGGTGAAGGCGTTCGGCGGCATCGACGGCGTCCTGCTCCTGGTCGCCGGCGGCGTGGTCGCCCTGATCCTGCTCGTCGTCTACCGCAGCCCGCTGCTGCCGTTGCTGGTGCTGCTGTCGGCGGTGTTCGCGCTGGGGCTCGCCAGCCTCGTCGTCTACCTGCTGGCCGGCCACGACGTCCTCGCGCTGAACGGCCAGAGCCAGGGCATCCTCTCGATCCTCGTGTTCGGCGCGGCGACCGACTACGCGCTCCTGCTCGTGGCGCGGTTCCGCGACCAGCTGCGTGACACGCCGAGCCGGTTCGACGCGCTGAAACTCGCCTGGCGCGCCACGCTCGAACCGATCACCGCCTCGGCGGGCACGGTCGTGCTCGGCGTGCTGTGCCTGCTGTTCAGCGACCTGAACTCGAACAAGGGCCTCGGCCCGGTCGCCGCGATCGGCATCGGCGCCGCACTGCTGGCGTCCACCACGTTCCTGCCCGCGGCGCTGGCCCTCTGCGGGCGTGGCGCGTTCTGGCCGTTCAAGCCGGCGCTCGGCTCGCCGCACCCCGAGACGTCGGGGCTGTGGGGCCGGGTGGCCCGCCTGGTCGGCCGCCGCCCGCGCGCGGTCTGGGTGGTGACGGCGCTGGTGCTCGGCGTCGGTGTCGCGTTCCTGCCGCAGCTGAAGGCGTCCGGCACCGCGCAGTCGGCCGTCTTCCTCACCCAGGTCGAGTCCGGGACCGGGCAGGAGGCCCTCGGCAGGCACTTCCCGGGTGGCCTGGGCGCGCCCGCGGTCACGATCGCCGACGCCGGCGCGGTGCCCGCGGTCCTCAAGGCGTCGCAATGGACGGCGTCGCGCGCTCGTTCCCGCTCCCGGGCCCGGACGGCGCGCCGAAGGTGGTGAACGGCCGGGTGCAGATCCTCTCCGTGCTGACCGATCCGGCGGACTCCGAGGCGGCGGTCGCGACCGTCGGCAGGCTGCGCGAAGCGGTGCACGCGGTGCCCGGCGCGAACGCGAAGGTCGGCGGCCCGACGGCGATCCAGCTCGACACGCAGGAAACCTCGAAGCGCGACCGCGCGCTGATCATCCCGATCGTGCTGCTGGTGATCTTCCTGGTGCTGGCCCTGCTGCTGCGGGCGCTGCTGGCCCCGCTGCTGCTGATCGCCACGGTGGTGCTGTCGTTCGCGGCGACGATGGGCGTGTCGGCGCTGGTGTTCAACCACGTCCTGGACTTCCCGGGCGCGGACCCGGTGGTGCCGCTGTTCGGGTTCGTGTTCCTGGTGGCGCTGGGCATCGACTACAACATCTTCCTGATGACGCGAGTGCGCGAAGAGGCACTGAAGCGGGGCACGCGCGAAGGGACGTTGCGCGGGCTTTCCCTGACGGGCGGGGTGATCACGTCGGCGGGAGTCGTGCTGGCGGCGACGTTCTCCGCGCTCGCGGTCATCCCGATCCTGTTCCTGGCGCAGATAGCGTTCATCGTCGCGTTCGGCGTGCTGCTGGATACGCTGCTGGTGCGGTCACTGCTGGTACCGGCACTGACCATCGACGTCGGGCGGCGCATCTGGTGGCCGTCCGCGCTGGCCGGGAAAGGCGCATCGTGAATCCGGTTGCCCGTCTCGACGTCGACCACTGCGGCGGCCTGCCCGGCTTCCGGGACGCGGCCCTTGCCGAGGCACCGGGCTTCCGCTACCGCCCCGCGCGCTGGCGCACGGCCCGAAGTGGCAGGCCTACGCCCCGCCGTCGACGCCGACATCCGGCTCGTGCCGCTCGGCGGGCACACCGCCGGCCACGCCGGGGTGGCCGTGCCCGGCGACACGCGGTGGCTCCTGCACCGCGGGGGACGCCTACTACCACCGGGAACTCGACGCCGTTCCCGAGCCGCACCCAGACCTCGACGTCGTGCAGACGGCGGGGACGTGACGGTGTTCAACGCCCACCACCCGTGGGAGCCGGATCGCCTGCGGGTGTGGGAGCCGGCGGACGGCCGCGGTCAGGATCGCGGCGGTCCGGGCCAGGAACCCGGCGTCCGGCCGCGCGGCGCGGTCGAGCAGCAGCACGCCAGCGATGAACGCGGGCCGGGCCCGGCCCGCCGTGACAGCCGGGTCAGCCAGGGGCTCCGGCCGGATCCGGGTCGGTGGTCAGCTCGGCCCACAGCGTCTTGCCGCCGGCCCGGCGCAGCTGGCCCCACGCGGCTGCGCAGCGCTCCACCAGCAGCAGCCCGCGCCCGCCCTGGTCGGACGGGGTCCGGCGGCGCGCGGGCTCGCCGCCGGCGTCGTCGACCTCGATGCGCAGCTTCGCGGCACCGGTCAGCAGCCGGAGGTGGTAGGGCGCGCGGCCGTGGCGCAGCGCGTTGGACGTCAGCTCGTCGACCACCATGACCGCGGTGGTGACGACGTTCGCCGGGAAGTCCCGCAGGACCACGCGGACCCACTGCCGGACCTTGGCCAGCTCCGTGAGCTCGGCGGAGATGCCGAGCTCGTGGCGGCTGCCTCGCGGTTTCACGTCCGTCTCCTTCGCCGTGCCCGGCCCCGGGGCGGTGCCATCCCCTTCCCCATGCCCGGATCCGGGCCCGCCGGGACGGGTGTCGGCGGCGGTCATGCCGCTTCGTCCCGGACGGCGCGCACGTCGACGAGGGTTTCGGGAGACCAGCCGTCGCCGCGGGGTCGCGTTGCGTCGGTGGTCATGCGGGACTCCAGGCTGGGGATCGGGGGTGCGGGCTGACGGCTCAACCTGCTCCGGACGCAATCTACCAGCGCCGCGGCCGCCGGGCAGCGCGGTGGCCCGTCACCGTCCTTTGAGGACTTCCCGGCGCCGGGCGGGCTCGCCGGCCTGCTCCGGGGCCGGAGCCGGCGGCACGATGGCGACGTTGACCGTGCGGGTCAGCCGTTCGTAGGGGGCCCGGTGCTCGTTGTCGAGCAGCACCGCCAGCGGCGTCCAGACGCCGACGACGAACGCCGACGCGGCCAGGGCGACCGGCAGGAGCAGCTGCTCGGGGTGCCGGCCGAGGTCCCAGTGGTCCACCTCGAGCAGCAGCCAGGTCAGCCACAGCGGGGAGAGCAGGACGCCGTTGCGGACCAGCAGCGCGATCGGCCCGGCCCGGCGTCCGCCCCGGCGCGTCACGCGCAGCAGCATGGCCCGCTTGCCGGGCGTCGAGCCGGTCACCGCGGGCAGCACCACGAACCAGACGACGGCGAGGATGACGACCGGGGTGTCACGGTGCCGCAGGTCCTCGCCGAACAGCGTCAGCAGGCCGAAGAGGAAGCCGAGCAGCGCGGCGAACCCGAGCAGGTCGGTCGCGAGCGCGAACAGCCGGCGGGTGAACGTCACTTTCCCGGCGTAGCGGCGGCGGTCGTGTTCCGGTTCGAGCGCGGGCAGGAGCCGGCCGAGCGGTCCGGCGAGCAGCCAGCCCGCGACGGCTCCGGCGGTGTTGAGGATCAAGTCGTCGACGCTGAACAGCCGGTACGGGCACGGGTAGACGAACCACAGCCCGGTCAGCTGCGTCAGCTCGAAGAACAGCGAGACGCCGAAGCCGACGAGCGTCGCCGGCAGGAGGCGCATCCGCTGCGCGTAGCGGACGTAGAACCCGAGCGGCGCCAGCATCACGACGTTCAGCGCGGTGGTCCAGACCGCCGGGTTGTGCAGCAGCGCGCCGGGACTCCAGTGGCCGCGAGCGCGCTGCGAGACCACCTCGACGAAGTAGAACGGACGCAGCTGCGGGGAACTCGCGTAGGTGTGGCCCGCGCAGTAGGCCGGGTCGGCGGGCAGCGGCAGGACCGTCTGCGTCGCGATCGCCAGCAGGTAGAACAGGAACGCGTAGAACACGAACGTCGGCCACCCGCCGGCCCGGCCGCGGCGCCGGTAGCTGACGAAGGCGGCCGGCAGCATGACGGCCAGCGCGAGGAACGGGAACAGGATGAGGGCGGTCCGGACGGGGACGAGGTAGGTGGCGACCACGGAGCCGGTGGTACCCAGCCGCCGGGGGAGCCAAGCGTGGTTCCTCCCGGCGGCGAGGCGATCACCGGATCGGGATCACTGCGGGGGCGCGTCCTGCTGGCCGCCGCCCTGCTGGTGCAGGTAGTCCTTCACCTTCTCCGAGCCCTGGTCGATCTTGTCGGCGTGGTCGCCGAAGCGCTGCTTGGCGGCTTCCGCGGCCTTGTCGACTCCCTGGTCGGCCTGCTCCGGGTGCTTCCCGAGCGTTTCCTTGGCCTTGTCGAACAGATTCATCGGTCGGCCCTCCGTTCGCCAATCCGATCTTCGGACGCTTCGAGGAGACCATCGGCGTAGCGGGCCCGCAACCGAACGGCGGCCGGCACTCACCTGTCGTGGGTATTCCGGGCGCTTTCGCGGGTGAAAGCCGGCGTCCCGGGTTTGAACGGCACGAGCCCGGGTACGGGCGCCGATTCCTTTCCGGCCCCGGCCCGGTCGGTACGGGCATGACCACTTCGACAGACATCACGCTGACCGCAGCCGCCCGCGAGGTGCTCGACGGCCCGCACACCGCCGTGCTCGCGACCGCCAACGCCGACGGGCGGCCGCAGTCGTCGGTGATCTTCGTCAAGCGCGACGGCGACACCGTCGTGTTCAGCACCATCGAAGGCAGGCTGAAGACCCGCAACATGCGGCGCGACCCGCGGGTCAGCCTGCTGGTGTCGAGCCATCCCGGCCGCTGGGTCGAAGTCCGCGGCCGCGTCGAGATCACCGAAGACCCGCAGAAGGTGCTTCTGCACGAAATGTACGACCGGTACATGGGCGGGCAGACGCCGCCGCCGGAACCCGGCGCCGAGCGGCTGATCGTCCGGATCGTCCCCGAAAAGCTCTACGTCTGGCCACCCGCGGAGGGCGCGTGAACCGGCCGGGGCCCTCACCCGTATACCGGGTGAGGATCGCCGGCCCGCCGCAGGGCCGCCGGTCACCGCCGCGAACGACGACGTGAGGCCCGCATGCGTGGAACAACCGGTCCGACGGCACCGGCCGCGACCCTGCCCGACTTCGGGCTGCCCCGGCCCGGCGGGCGGCACGCCGTCGCCGACCGGGTCCTGACCGTGCTCGCGGCGGTGCTCGTGCTGTTCGCGTTGCTCGCGCCGGACGACCTCACGGCGTTCTCCGGCGGGGCGCTCGTGCGCGTACCGGTCGAAGGGCTCATCGTCGCCGCGTTCGCGCTGGTCTTGCCGCCGCGGCCGCGGCGGGTCGTCGCGGTGGCCGTCGGAGTGGTCCTCGGGCTGCTCGTCGTGCTCAAGGCGCTCGACACCGGCTTCTACGCGACGCTGGAGAAGCCGTTCGACCCGGTTTACGACTGGAGCTTCTTCGGCGCCGGGGTGGAGTTCCTCGCCGGCCAGATCGGCGACGCCGGCGCGGTCGCCGCGCTGGCCGGGGCCGCGCTCCTGGCGGTGGCCGTCGTCGTGCTCATGGTGCTGGCGATGCTGCGGCTGACCCGGGTCGCCGCCGGGCGGCGGACCGGGGCGACGCGCGTGGTGGCCGTCCTCGGCGTGGTCTGGATCGCCTGCTCGGTGTCCGGCGCCGAAATCGCGCCGGGGCAGCCGGTCGCCGCGCAGAGCGCCGCGGCGCTGGCCTACGGCGACCTGCGCCAGGTGAGCGCGGACCTGCGCGAACAGCGCCCGTTCGGCGAGGTGGCCGCGGCAGACGCGTTCCGGGACACCCCGGGCGACCGGCTCCTGAACGGGCTGCGGGGCAAGAACGTCGTGCTCACCTTCGTCGAGAGCTACGGCCGCATCGCGCTCGACGACCCGGCGTTCGGGCCGGAGATCGGCGCGACGCTCGACGCGGGCACGGCGCAGCTGCGGGCGGCGGGCATCGGGGCCAAGAGCGCGTTCCTGTCGTCCTCGACGTTCGGCGGCGGCAGCTGGCTCGCGCACTCGACCGTGCAGTCCGGGATGTGGATCGACAACCAGCAGCGGTACGACGACCTGCTCGGCAGCGACCGGCTGACCCTCGGCGGCGCGTTCCAGCGGGCCGGCTGGAAGACCGTCTGGGACGTGCCGGCGCACACCAAGGACTGGCCCGAGGGGCAGAAGTTCTACCACCCGGACGCCTACTACGACGCCCACCACGTCGGCTACCGCGGCCCGGGGTACGCCTACGCGACCATGCCGGACCAGTTCACGCTCGCGACGCTGCAGCACACCGAGCTGGCCGAAGCCGGGCAGCGGCCGGTGATGGCGGAGGTGGACCTCGTCTCCAGCCACGCGCCGTGGTCGCCGCGGCCCTGGCTGGTCGACTGGAACCAGGTCGGCGACGGCTCGGTGTTCGCGCCGCAGCCGGGCGCCGGCGAGGCGCCGGAGTCGGTGTGGAAGGACCCGGCGAAGATCCGCGACGCCTACCGCGACGCGACCGACTACTCGTTGCGGACGCTCATTTCGTTCGTGCAGCACTACGGCGACGACAACCTGGTCCTCGTCTTCCTCGGCGACCACCAGCCGCCGGTGGTCACGCCGCAGGGCGCGGTGCACGACGTGCCGATCACGCTCGTCGCCAAGGACCCGAAGGTGCTGGACCGGATCGCCGGCTGGGGCTGGTCGGACGGCCTCCGCCCGGCCGCGCAGGCCCCGGTCTGGAAGATGGACTCCTTCCGCGACCGCTTCCTCTCCGCGTTCGCCCGCTGAGGGTCCTCTCGCGACACTCGCGGGAGCGGCGGAGGGTACGGACATGCACGTCCGCTGCCCGGCAGACTCCGGTTCCGGCCCGTGCCGACCCGCCCGTGCTGTACTTGGTCCAGACCTTCGTGGCGCGGCCGGATCAGCCGGTTCGCGCCCGTTCGCGTGTCCGGAAAGTGTTGCCGCACAAGAGTTGCAGATTATCGGTCCGTTGTGGACAGTCGTTCGCCTCCGCGAATTCCGGACAGAAGACCGGACAAATCTGGACCGGCTCCGGGGCGCGCCCGCACACTCGGCGCACGGTGTGTTTCTTTCCCCCTTCCCCGGAGGAGACCTCATGCGTCGAAGAATCGCTCTCGCCCTCGGCGGCGCCGCCGTCCTCACCGCGAGCCTCGCGTCCGCCTCGCTCAGCCCGGCCGCCGCGTCGCCGGGGCTGATCGCCGCCATGCAGCGGGACTTCGGCCTGACCGCCGCCCAGGCCGAAACCCGGCTCGGGCAGGAGGTGACCGCCGCGCGGGTGCTGCCCGCCGCGCAACGGGCCGCCGGTGCCGCGTTCGGCGGCGCCTGGTTCGACCCGGCGCTGGGCAAGCTCGTGGTCGGCGTGACCGACCCGGCCGCGGCCCCCGCCGTGCGTCAAGCCGGTGCCGAGCCCGCCGCCGCCCGCGTCAGCGCGGCGGAACTGGACGCCACGAAGGCCGCGATCGACGCCTCGGCCAAGGCGGACCCCGCCCCGGCGGCCGTCAGCGGCTGGCGCGCCGACCCGCGTGCCGGCAGCGTCGTGGTCACCGTCCGGCCGGGCGCGCACGGCGCCGACGTCGACGCCTTCCTGGCCCGTGCGGCGAAAGCCGGCCCGGTCACGGTGGCCACCGCCCCGGCCGCCCGGCCGTTCTCGGCCGGCACCGTCGGCGGCGACCCGTACTACATCAACGGGAACACGCGCTGCTCGATCGGCTTCTCCGTCCAGGGCGGCTTCGTCAGCGCGGGCCACTGCGGCGGCGTGGGCAGCTCGGTCGTCGGCTGGGACGGCTCGGCGATGGGCACGTTCGCGGGCTCTTCCTTCCCCGGCAACGACTATTCGTTCATCCGCATCGGCAACGGCTGGTGGACCGCGCCGGTCGTGCTCGGCTGGGGCACGGTCAGCGACGCGCTCGTCCGCGGGTCGTGGGTCGCCCCGGTCGGGACGTCGGTGTGCCGCTCGGGCTCGACGACGCACTGGCACTGCGGCACGGTGGAAGGCCTGAACGAGACGGTCAACTACGCCCAGGGCGCGGTCTACCAGCTGACCCGCACCACCGTCTGCGCCGAGCCCGGCGACTCGGGTGGCTCGTTCATCACCGGCGACCAGGCCCAGGGCGTGACGTCGGGCGGCTGGGGCAACTGCAGCTCCGGCGGGGAGACGTGGTTCCAGCCGGTCAACGAGATCCTGCAGACCTACGGCCTGTCGCTCGTGACCGCGTAGGAGCCGCGAATCCGGCGGCGGCCGATGAATCCGGCGGCCGCCGCCGGTAGGTACCGGTGACCGCGCCACCGGGGCGCGGCGGAACCACCGGGAGCAGACATGAGCGTGATCGTCGTCGAGTTCGTCACCCTGGACGGGGTCGCGGAGGACCCGGACGGTTCCGGCGGCACCGCCACCGGCGGCTGGGCGTTCCGGCACGGGCCGGAGGCGGTGGCGGGGGACAAGTTCCGGCTCGGCGCCAAGCTCGACACGGGCGTCCTGCTGCTCGGCCGGACCACCTGGGAGCTGTTCGCGAAGCTGTGGCCCGGGCGCACCGGCGAGTTCCCGGACCGGCTGAACGCGGCCGCGAAGCTGGTCGCCTCGCGGACCCTCCACGACGTGTCGGCGTGGCAGAACTCCGAGCTGCTGTCGGGCGATCTCGTCGACGCGGTGCGGCGGGAAGAACGCGACGTGATCGTCATCGGCTCGCTGGGCATCGCCCGGGAGCTGGCCGGCCACGGCCTGGTCGACGAGTACCGCCTGCTCGTGTTCCCGAGCCTGGTGGGCCAGGGCAGGCGGTGGTTCGAGGGTTCGGCACCCGCCGACCTGCGGCTCGTGTCGAGCACGCAGGTGGGCGCCGGGGTGCTCAGCACCTACCGGACGCGCTAGGTCCGCAGGAGGCTCGCGAACCAGCCGGCCAGCACCTGCTGGACCTCGGCGCGCGTGCGCGCGGGATCGTCGGACGCGGCGATCATCCTCGCCGCTTCCATCACCGCGCTGAGCGCGAGCTGGGCCTGGGCGCGGACGGGCGTCTCCACGATCAGCCCGTCCGCCCTGGCCTGCTCGAGCAGGGTGACGATCAGGCCGAGGCCGTGCTCGGCCTCGATCTCGCGCCAGGCGTCCCAGCCGAGCACGGCGGGTGCGTCCGTGAGCGAGATGCGGCGGACGTCCTCGCGCAGGCAGGCGTCGAGGAACACGCCCAGCGCCTGGGTCATGCCGGTCAGCGGGTCCGCGCCGCCGGCGAACGCCGCCTCGATCTCCTCGGTCAGCTCGCGTTCCAGCTCTTCGACGACGGCGCGGAACAAGCCCTGCTTGTCGGCGTAGTGGTGGTACAGCGCGCCCCGGGTGACTCCGGCGGCGCGGGTGATCTCGTCCGCCGGCACGGCCTGGTAGCCGCGGGCGGCGAACAGCTCGCGCGCGGCGGCGACCAGGGCGGCCTTCGTGCCGGCGGAACGGTCCTGCTGGGTACGTCGCACCCGCCTAATCTGCCATGACGCCCGCGAACTCCGTGATGTGCCCGGCCAGCGCCGCGGGCTGGTCTTCGGACACGAACGTGTACGAGTCCGGGATCTCCACGAGCCTCGCGTCCGGCAGCAGTGCGGCCAGCCGGTGCGCCAGCCTGATGGGGAACAGCTTGTCCTCCGGCGCCCACGCGAGCAGCACCGGCCGGTCGAACGCGCGCAGGGCCCCGGCCGCGGCCAGCGTGTGCCGCGGGTGCACGTCCCGCAGCAGCTTCCGCAGGTCGCGGCGCACGCCGGCGGACTTCCGCAGCGGCGAGAGGTACGCCTGCGCGACGGCGTCCGGCAGCGGCCGCTTGACCACCCAGCCGAAGAGGAACGGCAGCGGGTACAGCGCCCGGAACCGCAGCAGCCGGCCGAGCAGGGCCATCGAGCCGGGGAGCCGGGCGAGCAGCGGCAGCGGCTTGAAGATCGGCGGGAAGAAGTACTCGAAGCAGTCCGACGGCGTGAGCACGACCCGCCCGACCCGTTCCGGGCGCCGGCTGAGCATGATCTGCGTCAGCGCGCCGCCGGTGTCGTTGGCGACGAGCGTGACGTCGTGCAGGCCGAGCGCATCCAGGAAGTCCGCGATCAGGTCGGCGTTGCCGGTGGGGGAGAGGTCGGCGCCGGCGCGCATCGGGATGTCGTGCGAGCCCAGCGGCAGGTCGGGGGCGAGGCAGCGGAACCCGGCCGCGGCGACGTCCGGCACCACCTTCCGCCACAGCTCGGCGTTCGTCAGGACCCCGTGGACGAACACCACCGGCGCGCCTTCGCCCCGTTCGAAGTACCGCACCTCGCCGGCCGGCAGCCGGATCCGGTGCTCCTGCCCGAGGGATTCGCTGCGTATCGTCATGCGCCGAGAATACGTACATGGTGTATGTATGTAAACGTCGTGAGGAATTCACGAGGCGCCGGCGGCGGCCGTCCGGCCGCGTGGCGGGTGTTGGCGGATGTTTGGCCGTCCGGTGTGTCCTGCGGGCCCCTGTCGCCGAGCGCCCACGGAGGACGCGATGAGCCCGTCCCGTTTCGACCGCCGCACGCTGCTCAAGTCCGGTCTCGTCGTGGCCGGCGGCGTCGCGGCGATGACCGCGTTCCCCGCGGCCGCGGACGCCTACTCGTGGCCGTCTTCGCTGCGGTCCGGCTCGACCGGTGCCGCGGTGAAGGAGCTGCAGATCCGCGTCGCCGGCTGGGCCGCCGACAGTCCGAAGCAGACGTATGTCGCCGCCGACGGCGAGTTCGGCCCGGGGACGGCGGCCGCCCTGACCCGCTTCCAGGCCGCGAACCACCTGCCCGCCGACGGTGTCGCCGACGCCGACGACTTCGCCGCGCTGAATGCCCTGGAGTCGGCCGACGGCTCGACCGCGCACTTCGAGTGGAGCGAGTTCACCTCGGACGACGGCACCGGGTTCGGCGGCGGGAAGGTCGGCGCGGCGACGGTCAAGGAGAACGTCCGGCGGCTGATGTACAAGCTGGAAGCGTTGCGGCACAAGGCGGGCGGCCGGGCGATCACGATCTCGTCGGGGTTCCGCAGCATCGCGCACAACCAGGCGGTGGGCGGGGCGTCGAACAGCATGCACCTCTACGGTGTCGCCGCGGACATCTACGTCAGCGGCCTGACCACCCGGCAGGTCTACGTCCTCGCCGAGGCCTGTGGCTTCTCCGGCCTGGAGCGGTACACGCTCTCCGACGCCCACCAGCACGTCGACAGCCGGGTCGAGTACCCGTACGGCTCGCAGAGCTGGTGGTGGGAGAGCGGCACGGTCGGCTGAGCCGGCGCGGTGATGCCCCGGACGTGGCTTCGGGGAAAGGTCGGATCCGGGGGCATCACCGCCCGCGGGACGGCTGACACGGCGTCCTGCGGTGGACCCACCCTACGAACCGCCGTCGCGCCTGACCAGGGCCTCGATGCGGTGTCGAAGGTTTGTCGCCCGGTCGGTCACCGGACGTACCGAGAGTGGGTCTCGGTGACGGTTTCCCCGGGGCCGGTTCGTCCGGGGACGGGACAGCCCGCCGTCACCGAGGACCGAAGAAAGGGTGTGGCACCAGGTCGCCGAAGGGCGGGGTGAGCGACCGCGTTCGTGCTACCATTCAGTTGAAACTTCAACCGATTGCGTGCCGCGCGGGAGTCCCGATGTCGATCTTTCGCCTCAACCACGCCGTGCTGTACGTCCGGGATCTGGCCGAAAGCGTCGCGTTCTACCGGGACGTGCTGGGCTTCGACTACATCGAGGGCGGCGACGCGCACCGCGGCGCGGCCTTCCTGCGCGCCCCCGGGTCGGCCAACGACCACGACCTCGGCCTCTTCGAGCTCGGCGCGCGCGCCGCGGATCCGGGCGCCGGGAAGACCTCGGTCGGGCTCTACCACCTCGCGTGGGAGGTCGACACGCTCGGTGATCTCGAACAGCTCGCCGGCCGCCTGGCCGCGGCCGGCGCGCTCGTCGGCTCGTCCGACCACGGCACCACGAAGTCCCTCTACGCGAAGGACCCGGACGGGCTCGAGTTCGAGGTCGTCTGGCTCATCCCGCGTGAGCTGCTGACCGACGAGGACCGGGCGAAGAGCGCGGCCATCGGCCGGCTCGACCTCGCGGCCGAGCTGGCGAAGTACGGGCCCGGCGCGCGCAGCGGCGTCGGGATCTCCCGCGCCTAGGCCGGGACGCGGCCCCGCGCCGGCTCCGCGTCGCGGTGCCGCACCGGCAGGTTGCCGAGCGCGAACCGGCCCGGGCCGACGAACGCGATGAGCAGCAGGCTCCAGCAGAACAGGGCCGCCGCCTCGCCGCCGTTCTGGATGGGGAACAGGCCGGCCGGCTGGTGCACGGTGAAGTAGGCGAAGGCCATCGAACCGGAGCCGAGCACGGCGGCCGGCCGGGCGGCCAGCCCGAAGCAGACGAGCGCGCCGCAGACGAGCTGGATCACCGCGGCCCACCAGCCCGGCCACGTCCCGACCGCGGTGGGCGCCTTCGCCCCGAAGAGGCCGAACAGCGTCTTGAGGCCGTGGCAGGCGAACAGGAAGCCGATGACGATGCGGTAGAGCCCGATGACGTGGTCGCGGGCCGGGTCCAGGCGGGACATGGTGCCTCCGGTGAGGGGTGCGGGCGGCCTCGACCCGGCCGGCGGGGCGGCCGGCCACTGCGGATCGAGGTGATCAGCTATACCGCCCGTGCGGAAATCACACACCCTTCTAAAGTCGCTTAACCGGTTTTCCGGCGGAGCAATTTCGGCCGTCTGCCGCAATGGTCTGGACCAGGTTGTTTGCCTTGTGGTAGAACGGGAAACCGCCGGACGGGTGATCTTGCCGTTGTGGTCCAGACCAGTGGTGGAGCTGGTTCGTGTTTCGCGTTTGTTTCCGATTCTTTTCGGCCTGGCGAACCGGTTGCTGCCGTCCGGGTGGTGTGACGCACATCCCACGAACATGTTCGTGACGAACATGTTCGTTACCGTGGGGGCATGACACCGGAACGCACCCACAGCCGCCGGGAGCGGCCCGCGAAACCCGCGCTGACCCGCGAGGGCATCGTGGCCACCGCCGTCGCCGTCATGCGGGCCGAAGGCGTCGAGCGCGTCACCATGCGCCGGCTCGCCAAGGAGCTCGACACCGGCCCGGCGTCGCTCTACGTCTACGTCAAGGACACCGAGGAACTGCACGCCGCCGTGCTCGACGAGCTGCTGGCCGAAGTGGACTTCGGCGGCACGGGTGACTGGCGCGAACGCCTGTGGGCCGTGCTCGACTCCTACCGGGCCGTCCTCTTCGCGCACCCGAGCCTGGCCCGGGTGGCGCTGGTGACCCGGCTGAGCGGGCCGCACTACCTCGCCCTCGTCGAAGCCGTCCTCGCGCTGCTCGACGAAGGCGGCATGGCGTCGGGACAGGCCGCCTGGGCGGTCGACGTGCTGCTGCTGACCGCCACGGCGACCGCCGTCGAGCACGGCACCCGCCGGGAGAAACCCGGCGCCGCTCACGAGCATGAGGCCATGGTCGATTCCCTCGCGACCGCGTCGCCGCGGCAGTACCCGCACATCGCCGCGCTGGCCGCCGACCTGGTGTCCGGCCCCGGCCCGGCCCGCCTGCGGTGGGCCTTCGACGCGCTGCTGAACGGCGCGCTCGCCACTCCGCGCCCCGGACCGGAGGAAACCCGATGACCACCATCGGCATCGTCGGCGGGGGCCTGGGCGGTCTCACCCTCGCCCGCGTCCTGCACACCCACGGGATCGCCTCGACCGTCTACGAACTGGACGCCTCGCCGACGGCCCGCGACCAGGGCGGAACGCTCGACCTCCACGAGGAATCCGGCCTGCGTGCCCTCGCCGAAGCCGGCCTGAGCGAGGCGTTCCGCGAGGTCGCCCGCGAAGAAGGGGAGGCGCTGCGCATCCTGGACCGCCACGGCGTCGTCCGCTTCGAAGAGACCGCCGAAGCGGCCGGGGGCACCCGGCCCGAGGTGGACCGCGGGGCGCTCAAGCGGATCCTGGTCGCCTCGCTGCCGGACGGTACCGTCCGGTGGGGTGCCAAGGTGACGGCGGTGTCGGCCGGGCGGATCACCATCGACGGCGGCGAAGTCGTCGAGCCCGACCTGATCGTGGGCGCCGACGGCGCGTGGTCGAAGGTCCGGCCGCTGCTTTCGGACGCGGTGCCGGTCTACTCCGGACTGTCCTTCGTGGAAGCGAACCTGTCCGATGTGGACAGCGCACACCCGGCCGCCGCCGCGCTGGTCGGTCCCGGCACGATGTTCGCCCTGGCCGCCGGAAAGGGCCTGATCGCCCAGCGCAACGGCGGCGGCCGCATCCGCGTGTACGCCGCGGTGGAGACGGGGGACCTCGCCGCGGTCACGGAGCTGGCCGATCACCACCGGCTGCTCGAGGTGTTCGCCGACTTCGACCCCGGCCTGCGCGCGCTGATCGAGGAGAGCGACGAGAGGTTCGTCGCGCGCCCGATCCACGCCCTGCCGGTCGGGCACCGCTGGGAGCGGGTGCCCGGCGTGACCCTGCTCGGCGACGCCGCGCACCTGATGTCGCCGTTCGCGGGCGAGGGCGCGAACCTCGCCATGCTCGACGCGGCGGAGCTGGCCCTCGCCCTGGCTCGTCACGAAGACGTCGAAAGCGCCCTCTCGGCCTACGAAGCCGCGCTGTTCCCGCGAGCCGCGGAAGCGGCCCGCGAATCAGCCCGCAACCTCGAAGCCTGCTTCCGGCCCGACGCGCCCGCCGCGCTGGTCGAGCAGATGCTGGCCCACTCCTGAGCGAAAGGACCCGACCATGACCCGCACCCTGCGCCCACACCCGGGACTGGAGATCACCCTCGCCGACACCGGCGGCGGCGACCGGACCGTGCTCGTCCTGCACGGCGGCGCCGGGCCGCGCGGGGTCGAGCCGGTCGTCGCGCACTTCGCGCCGGACTCCCGCGTCCTGGCGCCGACGCACCCGGGCTGGGCCGGCACGCCGCGCCCGGACTGGTTCACCGGCGTCGACGACCTCGCCGTCACCTACCTCGACCTGCTGGACGACGAGGACGCCGAAGACGTCGTCGTGGTCGCCAGCTCCTTCGGCGGGTGGGTCGCGGCCGAAATGGCCGTCCGCGACCGCGGGCGCCGGCTCGGCAGGCTGGTCGTGCTCGACGGCATCGGCCCGGAGATCGAGGGGCACGCCGTCGACCTGCCGCAGCCACCGCCCGGCGCGCCCGGGCCGGATCCCGCCGACATGGCCGCCCTGCGGTCCTACGCCGGGCCGCGGCCGGCCGACCCGAAGCTGCTGCGTCGGCTGGCGCGCGTGCGCATCCCGGTGCTGGCGATCTGGGGCGAGGACGACGTCGTCGTCCCGCCGGAGTTCGGGAAGGCCTACGCGGCGGCGTTCGCCGACGCACGGTTCGAGGTCGTGCCGGGCGCCGGGCACGTGCCGCACGTTCAGGCCCCGGCCGAAACGTTCCGCCTGATCGACGAGTTCCTCGGCCGGGCTTGATCGAAGACCCCGTAAGGTGGCTCCATGGTGGACGAAGAAGCCGTCTCGGAGCGCATCCGGCAGATCGCCGGCACCCTCGCGGGCCGCGCGGGCGAGCTCACCGGCGAGCTGGTCCAGCTGTACGCGGCCGATCTCCCGCAGCTGGTCAACGACGACGAGCGCATGGTCAGCCTGCTGTCGGCGAGCGTCTACCAGAACATCGAGACGGCCCTGCAGATCTTCCAGCACGGCATCGACCCCGCGACCGTCGAGCCGCCGGCCGCGGCCATGGAGTACGCGCGGCGGCTGGCGCAGCGCGGCACGCCGGTGTTCGACCTGATCCGCGCGTACGACCTCGGGCAGGCCGCGATGCTCGACTTCGGGTTCCAGGAGTGCATCCGGCTGGTCGACGACGCCGCGCTGCTGGGGGCCATGATGCGCCGGCTGCTCAAGGTCGCCTACGAGTTCATCACGCGGGTGGTGCGCCAGCTCGTCGGCGTCTACCAGGACGAACGCGACAAGTGGCTGCTCAACCGCAGCGCCGCCCGGGCGGCGAAGGTGCTGGACCTGCTGAGCGAGAACGGCGGCCCGCCCGACGTCGACGCGGCCGAGGCGGTGATCGGCTACCGGCTGCGCGGCCGGCACGTGGGCATGATCGTCTGGCACGCGTCGGAGGCCTTCGCCGACGACGTGCTGTCGCTGCTGGAATCCGTCGCGGGCGCGGTGCTCGAACGCGTCCAGGGGCACGGCCGGCCGCTGTTCGTCCCGCGTGACGAGGCCGGCGCGTGGGTGTGGCTGCCGCTCGCGCCCGGCGCGTCGGTCCGCCGCGAGCACCTCGACGCGGTGCTGGCGGAGGCCGAACCCGGGGTGCGCGTGACGGTCGGCGACCCCGGCACGGGCGTCGCCGGCTTCCGCGACACGCACCAGCAGGCGCGCCGGGTGCACGCGCTGGCGCTGGCCGCGGGGGAGCACTGCGACCGGGTGCTGACCTTCCGCGAAGTCGGCACGGTGGCGTTGATGGCGAGCGACCTCAACGCGGCCCGGCTGTGGGTCGCGAGCACGCTCGGGCCGCTGAGCGCGGACGACGAGAACTGCGGGCGGCTGCGCGACACGCTGCGCGTGTTCCTCGCCTCCGGCGGCAGCTACACCGCCGCGGCGGCCGAGCTGACGATGCACAAGAACTCGGTGCAGTACCGCGTCCGCAAAGCGCAGGAGCTGCTGCCGCGCGGGCTCACCGACAGCCGCCTGGACGTCGAGCTGGCCTTGAACCTGTGCCGCCGGCTCGGGGCGGCGGTGCTGTCCGCGGCGTGACTTTGGTGCCGCGGACCACCGGTGCCGAAGATCGTTGGGTCGCGGGCACGAAGCCGTGCTGGGCCGTTCGGCCTAGGTTTTCCGCTATGGGTGAGAACGGTGGGATGCTCGCGCTGGTGCGGCTTCGCCGAGGTGTCGTCGGCGAGAGCAGACGCGTCTGCCACCTGATCCCCGTGCCCGGGGCGGGCGCGGTCCCGTCCCGCCTGACCGCGCTGTGCGGCGAGTCGATCTTCCCCGGCGAAGCCGAGGTGCTGGACGGGCTGCGCGGGATGCCGTGCCACGCCTGCCTGATGGAGAGCGCGCCGCCGGGGCCGGGCCTGCTGGCCGACGCGGGCTGACTCAGACCGTGCCCCAGGCTTTGGCGCGTTCGAGGAGGCGGTCGCGGACCAGGGTGACCGCCGGGCGCGGTGGTGTGCCGGTTCTCGTCACCAGGTACCAGGTGTTGAGCGGCGCCACCGCGGGTTCGTGGACCGGTTCCACCGAACCGGCTTCGAGCGCGCCGGCCGCGATGTAGCGCGGCAGCACCGTCGCGCCCGCCCCGGCCACCACCGCCGCCAGGATCGCGCGCAGGTCCGGCACCACCACCGCGACCCGGTTCGGCGGGCGGCGGCCGAACTCGCTGCGCCAGTAGCGGCGGATGATCGGCAGCTCGTCCGCGTAGGCCACCAGCGGCAGGTGGGCCAGCGCCGCGACCGGCTCGGCCGCGAGCCGCGCCGGGTCGACGCTGCGGACCAGCGCTGGTGCCGCCACCAGGACGAACTCCTCGTCGATCATCGGCGTGGCGATCAGCGCGCGGTCGCGGGGCCGGACCGACGACACGACCAGGTCGAGCCGCGCCGCCGCGAGTGCGGCCAGCAGTTCGTCCGCGAGGCCGAGCGTCACCGACAGCCGCAGGCCACGCGTGGTGAGCGGGGTGAGCGCCGGCAGGATCCGGGCCGCCATCGCGTCGCTCGCGCCGCCGAGCGCCACCCGGTCGAGCGGGACGGCGGCATCGCCGTCGCCGGCCAGCGCGCCGCGCAGCTCGTCGATGCGCGTGCCGATCCGCGCGGCCAGCTCCACGGCCCGCGCGGTCGGCGCCGCGCCGTGGCGGGACCGCGTGAACAGCGTCTCGCCCAGCTCGTTCTCCAACCGGGACAGCTGGCCGGTGACGGCCGGCTGGGTCAGGCCCAGCTCCGCCGCCGCGGCCGAAAGGGAGCCACGGCGGTAGACCGCGAGGAACGTGCTCAGCAGATCCAGACTTGGCACGCAAGCCACCTTCCATAAGCAATGTTATGGATCGTAGCGGCCGGCGCGGACTACCGGGGACACCCGGCGCGGTTGACCGGAGCGTGCGGGACAGCGGGTCCCGCGGACAAGGAACTCAGTGATGGCACGGATTCTCCTGATCGTCTCGGCCGCCGATCGGCTGCGGCTCGCCGACGGCACCGACCACCCGACCGGCTTCTGGGCCGAGGAGGCCGCCGAGCCGCACCGCGTGCTCACCGAGGCCGGGCACCACGTCGACGTGGCCACGCCGGGCGGACGGCGGCCCTCGGCCGACCCGATCAGCCTCGACGAGCGGGGCGGCGTCGACCCGGCAGCGGCCGCGCGGTACCGCGCCCACCTCGACGCGGTCGAAGGGCTGGCCTCGCCGCTGACCCTCGCGGACGTCGCCGTCGAAGACTACGACGCCTTCTTCCTGCCCGGCGGGCACGGGCCGATGGCGGACCTGACCGACGACCCCGCGCTGGGACGGCTGCTCGCCGCCGCGGACGCCGCGGGCAAGGTCGTCGCCGCCCTCTGCCACGGGGTCGCCGGGCTCCTCGCCGCCCGCCGCGACGACGGCTCGTTCCCGTTCGCCGGCCGCACGATGACGGCGTTCAGCGACGAAGAGGAGCGGCTGGGCGGCCTCGGGGACAAGACGCCGTTCTTCGTCGAGTCCCGGCTGCGCGAGCGCGGCGCCGTCGTGACGCCCGGGGCGGCCTGGTCGAGCACTGTCGTCGTGGACGGGAACCTCGTCACCGGCCAGAACCCGCAGTCCAGTGTGGACACCGCGGCGCGGGTGGTGCGGGCGCTGGCGTCCGGAGCGCGCCTGGCAAGCTGACGCGGTGACCGACGAACCGGCGTCCCGGCCGGTGGTGGTGCTGGTGGCCCACCCCCGGCCGGGGAGCTTCAACCAGGCGCTGGCCGCCCGGGTCCGCGACACGCTGACCCGCGCCGGGCGCCCGGTGTGCTTCCACGACCTCTACGCCGAAGGCTTCGACCCGGTGCTCACCGCCGATGAGGCCTACACGAGCGGGACCCGGGCGGAGGAGTTCCTCGCCGCCGAACCGGATCCGCTGGTGCGGCGCCACCGCGACGAGCTGCGCGCGGCCGGCGGGCTCGTCGCGATCCACCCGAACTGGTGGGGCAAGCCACCCGCGATCCTCAGCGGCTGGCTCGACCGGATCCTCGTGCCCGGCGTCGCCTACCGCCTCGACGACGCGGGCGGCGCGCCGGAGTCGCTGCTTTCGCTGCGCCGGCTGCTGGTCGTGAACACCTCCGACACGCCCGAAGACCGGGAGCGGACCCTGTTCGGCGACCCGCTCGACGCGATCTGGCGGCGTTGCCTCGCGCCCTACCTCGGCGAGCCGGAGGTCGCCCGGCTCGTGCTGCGCGTGGTCGCCGACGCCGGCGAAGAGCGCCGGGCGGCCTGGCTCGACGACGTCGAAGCCGAGGTCCGGCGCCTGTTCGGTGGTCACTGACCGGTTCCGGCCACTTCCCGTGAAGTCCTTGAGCCGGTTTCGCGCCGCGTGCGATTCTCGGGCCGCATCGGCAGTGACCCGAGGGGGAACCGTGAGCATGCTGGAGCGGATGGCCGAAGAACGCCGCCGCCGCCGGGAAACCACCCCGGAGGCACCGGCCGGCCGGCAGTGGGGCACGTGCGTGGGGATCCACGACGTCGGCGATCGGCGCCGGAAGGTGGCCCGGGTGCTGCTCGCGAGCGGCCTGGTGATCACCGCCTACCTGCCCCTCGACGCGGTGGTGCCGTCGGTCGACTCGCCGGTGCTGGTACAGATCAGGGCGATCGGTGACCGGCCGCCGGGCGGCGCGGTGGTCGTGAGCGACGAACCGCCGCCGCACGGCGAGATCGTGGCGCGCTGACCGCCGTGCGCACCGTCTCACTGGTGACGCTGGGCTGCGCGCGCAACGAAGTCGACTCCGACGAGCTGGCCGCCCGGCTCGGCGAGTCCGGCTGGCGCGTCGCCGCTCCCGGGGTCAGCGCCGACGTCGTCGTGGTGAACACCTGCGGTTTCATCGAAGCGGCGAAGAAGGAGTCCATCGACGCCGTCCTCGCCGCCGCGGGCCAGGGCGCCAAGGTCGTCGCCGTCGGCTGCCTGGCCGAGCGTTACGGCCGCGAACTGGCCGACGCGCTGCCGGAAGCCGACGCGGTCCTGTCGTTCGACGACTACTCGCGGATCGGCGAGCGCGTCGCGGACGTCGTGCGCGGGCACGCACACCCGGCGCACACCCCGCGCGACCGCCGGAAGCTCCTGCCGATCACGCCGGCCGAGCGGCCCGCCGCGACCCCCGGGCGCGGTCCGCGCGTGCTGCGGCACCGGCTCGGCGGCGGCCCGGTGGCCTCGCTGAAGCTGGCATCGGGCTGCGACCGGCGCTGTTCCTTCTGCGCGATCCCGAGCTTCCGCGGCGCGTTCGTGTCACGCCCGCCCGCCGAGGTACTGGCCGAGGCCGAGTGGCTGGCCGGCCACGGCGTCCGGGAGCTGGTGCTGGTGAGCGAAAACTCGACGTCGTACGGCAAGGACCTCGGCGACCTGCGGGCGCTGGAGAAGCTGCTGCCGAAGCTCGCCGCCGTCGCCGACCGGGTCCGGGTGACCTACCTTCAGCCGGCCGAGCTGCGTCCGGGCCTGCTCGAGGTGATCGCCGGGACGCCCGGCGTCGCGCCGTACTTCGACCTGTCGTTCCAGCACGCGAGCGGCCCGGTGCTGCGCCGGATGCGCCGGTTCGGCGACCGGGACCGGTTCCTGGGGCTGCTCGGGCAGATCCGGGCGGCGGCGCCGGATGCCGGCGTGCGCTCCAACTTCATCGTGGGCTTCCCCGGCGAGACCGACGCCGACTTCGCCGAGCTGAAGCTGTTCCTGGAGCAGGCGCGGCTGGACGCGGCCGGCGTGTTCGGTTATTCGGACGAGGACGGCACCGAGGCCGCGGGCCTGCCGGGCAAGGTGCCGGCCCCGGTACTGGCCGAGCGCGTCGAGGAACTGTCGGTGCTCGCCGAGACCGTGGTTTCCCGCCGGGCGGCGGACCGCGTCGGCACGCGCACCGAGGTGCTGGCCGGGCCCGGCGGGCGCGGCTGGGCGGCGCACCAGGGCCCCGAGGTCGACGGGCACGTGACGTTCCGCGGCGTCGCGCCGGAGCCGGGTTCGCTGGTCCGGGCGGAAATCGTCGGCACCCGCGGCGTCGATCTCGAAGCGCGCGTCGTCACCCAAGAGCGCTGAAGGCCAGCTTCGCCGCTTCCGCGATCAGGCGGTCGTCGTGCGGCGCGTCCTGGGTCTTGCGGTCGGACATGACGACCAGGACGATCGGCGCGCGCCCGGGCGGCCAGACGACGGCGATGTCGTCGCGCGTCGCGTAGCCACCGGTGCCGGTCTTGTCGGCGACGGCCCAGCCGGCCGGCGCACCCGCGCGGATCAGGGCGGCGCCGGTCGTGTTGGCCCGCATCGTGTCGGTCAGCACCTGCCGCTTCTCCGGCGGCAGCGCGTCGCCGAGGGTGAACGCGCGCAGGCCGCGGGCCATCGCGCGCGGCGTGCTGGTATCGCGGACGTCGCCCGGGGCGAGGTCGTTGAGGCCGGGTTCGACCCGGTCGACGTGCGTGGTGGTGTCGCCGACCCCGCGCAGCGCGGCGGCGAGCCCCGGCGGGCCGCCCAGTTCCCGGAACAGCAGGTTCGCGGCGGTGTTGTCGCTGTAGCGCAGCGCCGCGTCGATGGCGTCGCGCAGGGAGATCCCGGTGGTGACGTGCTGTTCGGTGACGGGGGAGTTGGGCTGCAGGTCGGTGCGGGTGTAGTTCAGTATTTTGGCGAGCCCGTCGAGGCCGGTCCGCTGGAGGACGGCGGCGGAGGAGAAGGCCTTGTGCGTGGAGGCGTACCCGAAGCGCTCGTCGGCGCGGTGAGCGACTTCGCGGCCGGAGCCGGTGTCGACGGCGTACAGGCCCAGACGCGCGTCGAAGTCGTGTTCCAGCGGCGCGAAGTCCGGGGCCGCGACGGTTCGCGTCGGTGCCGTAGGCGGCGGGACCGGGGCTTGGGCGGCGCAGGCGGTCAGCGACCCGAGGGCGAGCACGGCGAGCGCGGCCCGCCGGGCGTGGAGGAACGGCACAGCGCTTCCTTCCGGTTTTGATCGGCAGTCGCGGTCTGACCGGGTCCGGAAATCGGTTGGTGGCGGCGAGAGGCGGATCTAGGCTCCGGCGGTGTCGTTCACAAGACCGGAACCACCGTACTACGCGGTGATCATCAGCAGCGCCCTCGACGCGGCCGACCTGGACGGTTACGCGGCGATGGACGAGCGAATGGCAACGCTGGGCCGGGCCCAGCCGGGCTACCTGGGCCGAGAGTCGCGGACCGACGGGAACGGCCGCGAGCTGACGGTGCTGTACTACCGCGACGCGGAGTCGATCGAGGCGTGGAAACAGCACCCGGAGCATTTGGAGGCCCAGCGCCGCGGCCGCGAGCAGTGGTACGCGGATTACCACATCGAGGTGGCGAAGGTGGAGCGAGCGTACGGCTTCAGGCGGCAGAAGTAGCCGGGCGGACACGGGAACTGCGCGGTTGCGGGGGCCGTGAGATCGCGCGGCTGCCAGGACCACCGCGGGCGGCGAGCAGCGGAGGTTGCGAGCTGCGGGGAGCCGGCCGGAGGCGGCCGCAGCCGCGCAGACCCGCCGGCAACGGCCCGGAGTGCCCGGCACCGCAACCTCCCACGGCAGCCTCGCAGATCCCTAGGCTGCCCTCGGTCCCGGCCTGCCTCGGCTCCAGGCTGCCCTCGCCCTCGGTTTCGGCCCGGCCACGGCCTGCCCTCGGTCCCGGTCCCCGCCGCAAAACCAGCCTCAGGCCGATGCCTTGACCCCGAACTCGACCTCCGCAGTCGGCACCGTCCCGGCCGTACGACCAGGCGCCCGGTGGTACTTCCAGTACAGGTTCGTGTGCGCGATGACCAGCTCCGGCGCCGGCGCTCCGTAAGCCGTCAGATCCTCGGTCGTGTGCGCGTCCGCCACCAACGTGGCGTCATACCCCCGTGCGATCGCTCCGTGCAACGTCCCGCGGATGCACTCGTCCGTCTGCGCTCCCGCCACGACCAGCCGGCCGATCCCGCGCGCCGCCAGGACCTCCTCCAGGTCCGTGTCCTCGAACGAGTCCGCATACTCCTTGTGCACCACCGGTTCCGGCTCACGGCGGCTCAGCTCCGGCACGTACTCCCACTGCTCGCTCCCGCGCGGCAGCTCCTCGCTCGAGTGCTGCACCCACACGACGTCGGTCCCCGCCGCGCGGGCCTTCTCCACCAGCTCGGCGATGTTCGCGACCACCGTCGCGCGGTCGTGGGACCCCTGCATCACGCCGTTCTGGACGTCGACGATCAGCAGGGCGGTGTTCGGGCGGTCGGTCAGCGTCGTCATGGCGTCACCCTAACCGCGGGCACCGACAATTTCCGGCCCTCAGGGCGCTCCGCCGATGTGCTTGGCCGACACCGCCTCCCACACGGCGTCGAAGTTCTCGTACCGGTCGCCCTCCGGCAGGCCGCCGAGGGAGCCGAGCACCGAGTCGCCGCCGCCGGCCGCGGCCGCCCGGCGCAGGAGCTCGTCGCGGCCGCACGGGTACTCGGTTTCCGCCAGGTGCTGTTCGAGGCTGGTTCGGTCCGGTGCAGGCATGATCCCCGCGTACCCGCCGGCGCGATCCCGGAAACTCAGCCGACGACGATCGTGTGATCCCCGCGCGGCACGAGCTCCCCGATCACCGGGTGGCCCGGCACCTCGCCGGCGACCAGCAGCCCGCCCGACGTCTGCGCGTCGGCCAGCAGCAGCGCCTCGTCCGCCGAAATCCGGGTCAGGTCCACGTGCGGGCGTACCCAGTCCAGATTGCGCCGCGTGCCGCCGCTGACGTAGCCGTCGCGCAGCGCCTCGCGCGCGCCCTCGATGTACGGCACCGCCGCCGGATCGATCCGTGCCGTGACACCGCTGGCGCGCGCCAGCTTGTGCAGGTGGCCGAGCAGGCCGAAGCCGGTGACGTCGGTGGCGCAGACCGCCCCGGCGGCGAGCGCGGCGCGGGCCGCGGTGTCGTTCAACGTCGTCATCACGTCGATCGCCTGCCCGAACCGCTCGCCGGTGGCCTTGTGCCGCGCGTTCAGCACGCCGATGCCCAGCGGCTTGGTCAACGTCAGCGGCACGCCCGCGCGGCCCGCGTCGTTGCGCAGCAGCCGCGCGGGGTCCGCGACGCCGGTGACCGCGAGCCCGTACTTGGGCTCCGGGTCGTCGATGCTGTGCCCGCCCGCCAGGTGGCAGCCCGCCTTGCCGCAGACGTCGAGGCCGCCGCGCAGCACCTCGCCGGCCAGTTCGAACGGCAGCGTCTCGCGCGGCCAGCCGAGCAGGTTGACCGCCACGACCGGGGTGCCGCCCATGGCGTAGACGTCGGACAGCGCGTTGGCCGCGGCGATGCGTCCCCAGTCGTAGGCGTCGTCGACCACCGGGGTGAAGAAGTCCGTGGTCGCGATGAGCGCGGTCGAGCCGGAGATCCGGACCGCGGCCGCGTCGTCGCCGGTCTCGAGGCCCACGAGCAGCTCGCCCGCCGGGTCGGCGGGGGACCCGCCGGTGAGGCCGCGGACGGCCTCCTCCAGCTCGCCGGGCGGGATCTTGCACGCGCAGCCGCCGCCGTGGGCGTACTGGGTCAGTCGGAGGGCCACGGGGTTCATCGTGCCCGTCCGCCGCGGACTTGGCAGGATGGCAGCCATGGTGCAGGGAGGCGTATCCGGCCTGGTGACCGGCGCGGTCTTCAAAACCGTTGAGCGGCAGGTCCTGCCGCTGGCGGGTTCGATTCCCGTCCGCCTCCGCCATGGGTGACCCGCGCCGCGCGATCCCGCGGACCGACGCGGTCCTGGCCGAGCCGCGGGTCGCGAAAGCGGCCGGCACGCTCGGGCGTGACCTGGTCAAGGCCGTGGTCACCGACGTCCAGCGGGCCGCGCGGAACGGCGAGATCGCGCCGGGGGACGTCGTCGACGCCGTCCTCGCGCGGCTGCCGGCGGGCGCGGCGTCGCTGCGGCCGGTCGTCAACGCGACCGGTGTCGTCGTGCACACCAACCTCGGGCGCGCGCCGCTGTCCGCGGCCGCGCTGGACGCCCTGGTGGCGGCCGGCGGCGCCACCGACGTCGAGTTCGACCTCGCGACCGGCGAGCGGGCCCGCCGCGGGCGGGGCGCGCTGGCGGCGCTCGCCGCGGCCGTCCCGGACGCCGGCGGCGTGCACGTGGTCAACAACAACGCGGCCGCCCTGCTGCTGTGCGCGCTCGCACTGGCGCCGGGCCGGGAGATCGTCGTCAGCCGCGGCGAGCTGGTCGAGATCGGCGACGGCTTCCGCATCCCCGACCTCCTCGCGGCCACCGGCGCCCGGCTGCGCGAAGTCGGCACCACGAACCGGACGTCGGTCCGCGACTACGCCGACGCCCTCGGCGCGGATACCGGGTTCGTCCTGAAGGTGCACCCGTCCAACTACCGGGTCACCGGCTTCACGTCGGAAGCGGCGCTCGGCGAGCTGGCCGGCCTCGGCGTCCCCGTGGTCGCCGACATCGGGTCCGGCCTGCTGGCGCCGCACCCGCTCCTGCCGGCCGAGCCGGACGCCACGACCGCCCTGCGGGCCGGTGCCACGGTCGTCACGGCCAGCGGCGACAAGCTGCTCGGCGGCCCGCAGGCCGGCCTGCTGCTCGGCGACGCGGACCTCGTCGAACGGCTGCGCCGCCACCCGGCCGCCCGCGCGCTGCGCGTCGACAAGCTCACGCTCGCCGCACTCGAAGCGACGCTGCGCGGACCCCGCCCGCCGGTGCGCGCCGCTCTCGACACGCCCGTCGAGAGCCTGCGGCAGCGGGCCCGAGCCCTCGCCCGCAGCCTGGCGGACGTCGGCGCCGAAGCGGTGTCCTCGGTGGCGGCCGTCGGCGGCGGGGGCGCACCGGGCGTCGAGCTGCCCAGTGCCGCGGTGAGCCTGCCCGCCCGGTACGCGGCGGCACTGCGGACCGGCGAGCCCGCGGTCGTCGGCCGCGTCGAGCGGGACCGCTGCCTGCTCGACCTGCGGACCGTGCGCCCCGAAGAGGACGCGAAGCTGCTGGAAGCCGTGCGCCGATGCGGGTGATCGTCACGGCCGGGCACGTCGACCACGGGAAGTCGACGCTGGTGCGCCGGCTGACCGGGATGGAACCGGACCGGTGGGCCGAGGAACGGCGCCGCGGCCTCACCATCGACCTCGGCTTCGCCTGGACCCGGATCGGCGGCGAGGACGTCGCGTTCGTCGACGTGCCGGGCCACGAACGGTTCGTGCCGAACATGCTGGCCGGCGCCGGGCCGGCCCCGGCGGTGCTGTTCGTGGTCGCCGCGGACGAGGGCTGGATGCCGCAGTCGGCCGAGCACCTCGCCGCGCTCGACGCGTTCGGCGTCTCCCGCGGCCTGCTGGTCGTCACCAAGGCCGACCGCGCCGACCCGGGCGCCGCGACGGAGGCCGCCCGCCACGAGATCGCCCGCACGTCGCTGGGCGCGGTGCCGAGCGTGGCCGTCAGCGCCGCCACGGGCGCGGGGCTCGACGAGCTGCGCGCGGCGATCTCGGCGCTGACCGGCGGGCTGCCGCCACCCGATCCGGACGCCGACGTCCGGCTGTGGATCGACCGGGCGTTCACCGTGTCCGGGGCGGGCACGGTCGTCACGGGCACCTTGGCCGCGGGTACCGTCGCGGTCGGCGACGAGCTGCTGCTGGGCCGGACGCGGGTGAAGGTCCGCGGCCTGCAGGCGCTCGGCGAGCCCCGCGACCGGGTCGCGGCCGTGGCGCGGGTGGCGGTCAACCTGCGCGGCACCGCGCGTGGCGACACCGGCCGCGGTGACGTCCTGCTGACGCCGGGCCGGTGGCTGACCACGGCCGAGTTCGACGTCCGGCTGCGCGGCGCGGCCGCCGCGGACCTGCACCGGAACCTGGTGCTGCACTTCGGGACCGCCGCCCTGCCGGTGCGCGTCCGTCCACTGGGGACGGACACCGCGCGGCTCACGACGGCCACCGCGCTGCCGCTGCGCGCCGGGGACCGCGGCCTGGTGCGCGACCCCGGCGAGCACCGGATCGCCGCGGGGTTCGACGTGCTCGACGTCCGGCCGCCGCCGTTGACCCGGCGCGGGGCGGCCCGCGCCAGGGCCGCCGAGCTGGCCGGCCCCGATCTCGCCGGAACCTTCCTGCGCCGCACCGGGTTCGTGCGGGCCGCGGACCTGGCGGCGATGGGCCTGCCGGAGACCGGGCAGCGGGTGGGGGAGTGGCTGGCCGACCCCGCCCGGCTCGCCGGGCTGCGCGCCGAGGCCGTGGCGCTCGTCGGGTCCTGGGACGCCGTCTCCGCCGGGATGCCGGTGGAAGCGCTGCGCCGGCGGCTCGGGCTGCCCGCGCCGGAGCTGGTCGCGCCGCTGCTGGCGGGCACCGGCCTGGACGTGGCGGGTGGTCTCGTGCGCCGTCCGGGCGGGCTGGCCCCGGCGGTGGAGAAGGCGCTGGAGACCGTGGAAGAGGCGCTCGCCGAGCACCCCTTCCGCGCGCCGGAGGCGGACGAGCTGCGGGCGCTGGGACTGGGCCGGCGCGAGCTGGCGGCGGCCGTCCGCCTCGGCAGGCTCACGGCGGTCGCCGACGGTGTCGTACTGGGACCGGACGCCGAAGAGCGGGCCGTGGCGCGGCTGCGCCGGCTGCCCCAGCCGTTCACCGTGTCGGCCGCGCGGCGGGCGCTGGACAGCACCCGCCGGGTGATGATCCCGTTGCTGGAACGCCTCGACGCGGCCGGGCGCACCGAACCGCTCGGCGACGGGACGCGCCGGACGCGTGGTTAGACCTGCGAACCGCGGGTATCGGTACTACCGTGCCAAGCATGGGTGTACGGCGGTGGATCGAAGGCTGGCCGGTGTACCGGCAGCTGACCGGTCCGGACCGGACAGGGCGCGCCTCCGCCGTCAAATCGGACGGGTCGGAGAAATGGCACGCGCGCACCGAGGACGCCGACAAGGTCGTCCCGTCCGTGTGCCCCTACTGCGCCGTCGGCTGCGGCCAGAAGGTCTACGTCAAGGACGGCCGCGTCACCCAGATCGAGGGTGACCCCGACTCGCCGATCTCGCGTGGCAGGCTCTGCCCGAAGGGCTCGGCCAGCAAGCAGCTCGTGACCAGCCCGAGCCGCGTCACCGAAGTCCTCTACCGCCGCCCGTACGGCACCGACTGGGAGCGCCTGCCCCTCGACAAGGCGATGGACATGATCGCCGACCGGGTCCTCAAGACCCGCGCCGAGACGTGGCAGGACGCCGACGACCAGGGTCGCAAGCTGAACCGCACGCTCGGCTTCGCCAGCCTGGGCGGCGCGACGTTGGACAACGAAGAGAACTACCTGATGAAGAAGCTGTACACCGCGCTCGGCGCGATACAGATCGAAAACCAGGCCCGTATTTGACACTCCGCCACGGTTCCCGGTCTGGGGACCTCCTTCGGTCGTGGGGGCGCCACGACGTTCCAGCAGGACCTCGCCAACGCCGACTGCATCGTCATCCAGGGCTCGAACATGGCCGAGTGTCACCCGGTCGGGTTCCAGTGGGTGATGGAGGCGAAGGCCCGCGGCGCGAAGATCATCCACGTCGACCCGCGGTTCACCCGCACCAGCGCGGTCTCGCACGTCCACGCGGCGTTGCGGGCCGGGACGGACATCGCGTTCCTCGGCGGCCTGATCAACTACGTGCTGGGCAACGAGAAGGACTTCCGCGAGTACGTGCTGGCCTACACGAACGCCGCCGCGATCCTGCGTGAGGACTTCGCCGACACCGAAGACCTCGACGGGCTGTTCTCCGGCTACGACCCCGAGCGGCGCCAGTACGACATGGCGTCCTGGGAATACGAGGGCGCGCCGACGGTGCCCGCGTCCGGGTCGGCCGACCCGGAGCAGCCGGGCGAGCCGGGCTCGGAGCACCACCACGGCGGCGAGGGCCACCAGAGCACGGCCCGGGCCGACACCTACGGCAGCGGTGGGGCGGCGGTCGGCGGCAAGCCGAAGACCGACGAGACGCTGCAGCACCCGCGGTGCGTGTACCAGGTGCTGAAGCGCCACTTCGCGCGCTACACGCCCGAGCTGGTCGCCGACGTCTGCGGCCTGCCGGTGGCGCAGTTCCACGAGATCGCCGAGGCGATCACGGCGAACTCGGGCCGCGACCGGACGACGGCGTGGGTGTACTCGGTGGGCTGGACCCAGCACACCGTCGGCGCGCAGTACATCCGCACCGCGTCGATCCTGCAGACCCTGCTCGGCAACATCGGCCGCCCCGGCGGCGGCATCCTCGCGCTGCGCGGCCACGCCAGCATCCAGGGCTCCACCGACATCCCGACGCTGTTCAACCTGCTGCCCGGCTACATCCCGATGCCGCACGCACACCAGCACCAGAGCCTCGACGAGTTCGTCGCCGCGGACGCGGGCAAGACCGGCTTCTGGGGCAACATGCGCTCGTACACGGTCAGCCTGCTCAAGTCCTACTGGGGCGACTCGGCCCGGCCGGACAACGACTTCCGGTTCGACTACCTGCCGCGGCTCACCGGCGACCACGGCACGTACGCGACCGTGCAGCAGCAGATCGCGGGCGAGTGCAAGGGCTACTTCCTGGTCGGCGAGAACCCGGCGGTCGGCTCGGCCAACGGCAAGTTCCAGCGGCTCGGCCTGGGCAACCTCGACTGGCTCGTCGTGCGCGACCTGCAGCTGATCGAGAGCGCGACGTTCTGGAAGGACGGCCCGGAGATCGAAACCGGCGAGCTGAAGCCGGAGGAGATCGGCACCGAGGTCTTCTTCCTGCCCGCCGCCGCGCACACCGAGAAGGACGGCAGCTTCACCAACACCCAGCGGCTCCTGCAGTGGCACCACAAGGCCGTCGAGCCGCCCGGTGACGCCCGCAGCGAGCTCTGGTTCTACTACCACCTTGGCCGGCTCATCCGCGAGCGGATCGGCGACGACCCGCGCGACGCGCCGATCCGCGACCTCACCTGGAGCTACCCGACCGAGGGCCCGACCGGCGACCCCAGCGCGGAGTCCGTGCTCGCGGAGATCAACGGCCACGGCCCGGACGGCCCGCTCTCGGCGTACACGCAGCTGAAGGACGACGGCTCGACCGCCTGCGGCTGCTGGATCTACTGCGGTGTCCGCGCGGACGGCAAGAACCACGCGGCGAACCGGCAGCCCGGCCCCGAACAGGACTGGGTCGCGGCGGGCTGGGCCTGGGCGTGGCCGGCGAACCGCCGGATCCTCTACAACCGCGCGTCGGCCGACCCGGACGGCAAGCCGTGGAGCGAGCGGAAGAAGCTGCTCAGCTGGGACGCCGGACAGGGCAAGTGGGTCGGCCCGGACGTGCCGGACTTCGAGCCGGCGAAGGCACCGGACTACGAGCCGCCGGAGGGCGCGAAGGCACAGGACGCGCTGAGCGGGCGGGACCCGTTCATCATGCAGACCGACGGCAAGGCCTGGCTCTACGTCCCGGCCGGGCTGGCCGACGGCCCGCTGCCCGCGCACTACGAGCCGTTCGAAAGCCCGGTCGGCAACGCGCTCTACGGGCAGCAGGTGTCACCGACGCGGCAGACGCTGGAGAGCCCGGCGAACCCGTACAACCCGTCCCGCAGCGAGGTCTACCCGTACGTGTTCACCACCTACCGGCTGACCGAGCACCACACCGCGGGCGGGATGAGCCGGACGCTGCCGTACCTGTCGGAGCTGCAGCCGGAGTTCTTCTGCGAGGTGTCGCCGGCGCTGGCCGCCGAACGCGGCCTCGAGAACGGCGGCTGGGCGACGATCGTCTCGGCGCGCACGGCGATCGAGGCCCGCGTGCTGGTGACCGACCGCGTGAAGCCGCTGAAGGTCCGCGGCCGGACGATCCACCAGATCGGCCTGCCCTACCACTGGGGCACGAACGGCCTGTCGCGCGGCGACGCGGCCAACGACCTGCTGTCGATCGTGATGGACCCGAACGTGCACATCCAGGAGGCCAAGGCGGCCACCTGCGACATCCGGCCGGGACGGCGGCCGCGCGGCGCCGCGCTGCCGGCCATGGTCGAGGAGTACCGGAGGCGAGCCGATGGCTGAGTACGGCACGCAGCCCCGGATGGGGTTCTTCACCGACACGTCGGTGTGCATCGGCTGCAAGGCCTGCGAAGTGGCGTGCAAGGAGTGGAACGGCGTGCCGGACCGGGGCGAGCTCGACCTGCTCGGCTCGTCCTACGACAACACCGGCGCGCTGGGCGCCGACAGCTGGCGGCACGTCGCGTTCGTCGAGCAGCCCGCGGTGGACCTCGGGATGCCGTCGGTCGGCGCGCCCGGCCAGGACGACCCCGGCGTGCGCTGGCTGATGTCCAGCGACGTCTGCAAGCACTGCACGCACGCCGCCTGCCTCGACGTCTGCCCGACCGGTTCGCTGTTCCGCACCGAGTTCGGCACCGTCGTGGTGCAGCAGGACATCTGCAACGGCTGCGGCTACTGCGTGCCGGCGTGCCCGTACGGCGTCATCGAAAAGCGCGAGAGCGACGGCCGCGCGTTCAAGTGCACCCTCTGCTACGACCGGCTGGGCGCCGGCCTGGAACCGGCGTGCGCCAAGGCGTGCCCGACCGACTCGATCCAGTTCGGCGAGCTGGAGCAGCTGCGGGAGCGGGCCGACGAGCGGGTCCGCGACCTGCACGAGTCCGGCGTGCCGCAGGCGCGGCTCTACGGCCGCGACCCGGACGACGGGGTCGGCGGCGACGGCGCGTTCTTCCTGCTGCTGGACGAGCCCGAGGTCTACGGGCTGCCGCCGGACCCGGTGGTCACGACCCGGGACCTCCCGGCGATGTGGAAGCGGGCGGCGGTGACGGCCGCCGGCGTGGCGGTGGCGCTCGCGGCGTCGTTCCTGGGGCGGCGCCGGTGAGCCCGCGCCGCGAACGGGCGATGGTCGAGCCCGCCGAGTTCCGCTCGTACTACGGCAGGCCGATCCTCAAGGAACCGGCCTGGAAGCAGCCGGACGTGCCGCTCTACCTGTTCCTCGGCGGTGCGGCGGGTGCGTCGGCGACGATGGCGGCGCTCGCCGACGTGACCGGGCGGCCGGGCCTGGCCCGCGTCGGCAGGCTCGTCGCTTCGGGTGGCTCGCTCGCCAGCGTGGCGGCGCTGATCCACGATCTCGGCAAGCCGTTGCGGTTCCTGCACATGCTGCGGGTGCTGAAGCCGACGTCGCCGCTTTCGGTGGGGTCGTGGATCCTGTCGCCGTTCTCGGGCCTGGCGGCGGTGGCCGCGGCGTCGGAGGTGACCGGGCGGCTGCCGCTGGCCGGACGGCTGGCCGGGGCGGGCGCGGGCGTGCTGGGCCCGGCCATGTGCACGTACACGGCGGTGCTGCTGGCGGACACGGCGACGCCGTCGTGGCACGAAGCCCACGGGACGCTCCCGGTGCTGTTCGCGGGCAGCGCGGTGACCAGCGGCGCGGGCGCGGCCCTGCTGGCGGCTCCGGCGGGCGAGACCGGCCCGGCGGTGCGCGCGGGCGTGGCCGGGGCGGTCGCCGAGCTGGTGGCCGCGCGGCACCTGGAGACCGGCCTGGGCCTGGCTTCGGAGCCGTACCGCACGGGACGCGCAGGCAAGCTTCTCAAGGCGGCCAAGGCGCTCACGGCGGCGGGGGCGGGACTGTCACTGGTGGCCCGGCGCCACCGGGCGGCCGGAATGCTGGCGGGCGCGGCCTACCTCGCGTCGGGGCTGTGCACGCGGTTCGGGGTCTACGCCGCCGGGGTCGAGTCCACAAGGGACCCGAAGTACGTCGTGGTGCCCCAGCGGGAGCGGGTCAGGCAGCGGGAAGGCCGCTGAAAGCCGCCCGGGCCGTTGATGCCCGTGCCGCGGCAGACCACAGGCGGAAGCCGCACCCCGGCGGACCGGGGTGCGGCTGTGGCGGGACGCGTCAGTCCTTGTTCGTCACGCCCTTGACGGCGTCCTTGACCTTCTCGCCTGCCTGCTTCAGCGAGCCCTTGGCCTGGTCGGACTTGCCTTCGGCCTGCCACTGCTCGTTGCCGGTGGCGTCGCCGACGGCCTCCTTGGCCCGGCCCTTGAGCTCTTCGCCCTTGTTTTCCAGCTTGTCGTTCATGAGGTGCACCTTTCGTCGCGGCGACATTTCCGGTTCGGCCAGTCGCCAAAAGGGCCTTGACATCGGAGTACCCACTCGTCCGGGGCGTACACATCAGAGCCACACGAGTGCGGTGAGCGCCGTCACCCCCACCAGGAGCCACGCGACGTAGTCCCCGACGTGCCCCGAATGACCGCGGTGCAGACCGTCGAGCGCCGCTTCGACCGGCCGCGGCCAGGACGGCAGCCGGTGCGGCCAGAGCGCCGCCGCCGCGAGCGCGACGGCCAGCAGCACGGTGAGGCCGCCGGTCAGCAGGCCGGTCGCGGTCCACTCCGCGTCCACCGCGGGCAGCATCCCGGGCGCGCCCACGGCCGGCAGGACGTCGTGCAGGTAGCCGCCGCGGTCGGCGTCCTGCCGCCCGGCCGCGACGGCGACGTCCCGCAGCCACGGGACCGCGAGCGCGGCCGCCAGCACCGCGACGATCGCGCCCGTCATCGTCGCCGGCGTGCGCGCGATCCGGTTCCCCGTCTCGGGTTCCTCGTTCGTGCCGGGCGTCCGGTCGCCGTCGTCGCGCCGCGGTGGCCGGCCCAGTCCGAAGTAGACACCCAGCCCGGCGCGCAGCACCGCGGCCGCGGTGACCGCCGTGACGGCCACGGACACCACCACCAGCCAGCCGTGGCCGGTCCGCCCGAGCGCGTGGCCGGCGACATCGCTGCCGAACGCGACGCCGAACGGCGGCAGCCCGGCCAGCACCAGCGCCGCCAGCACGAACAGCCCGCCCTCCAGCCGGGAATGCCCGCACTTGCCGAACAGCTCGTCCTCGTCGACGCTGCCGTAGCGGTCCTTCAGCACCCCGGTGAGCAGGAACAGCGCCGCCTTGGCCCCGGCGTGCCCGGCCACGGCCAGCACGAACCCCGCGGTCGCTTCGCCGTCGGCGGCGGCCAGGCCGCACAGGAACAACCCGGTGTGCGCGATGGTCGAGTAGGCCAGCAGCCGTTTCAGGTGGCGCTGGGTGAAGCACAGGACGGCGCCGAGCAGCGCGCTCGCCACGCCGAGCACCACCAGCACCCGCGCGAACGAGCCGTCGTCGAGCACGCCGCCGAACACCGTCCGCCGCACCCGCAGCACGCCGTAGACGCCCAGCTCCACCATGACGCCGGAAAAGAGCACGCACACCGGCGTCGGCGCGACCGCGTGCGCGTCGGCGAGCCAGAAGTGGAACGGCACCGCCGCGGCCTTGACCAGCAACCCGGTGCAGACGAGCACGAACGCGGCGAGCACCAGCGCGTCGGCGGGCTTCCCGTCGAGGGCGACGCCGAGCTGCGCCAGGCCGAGCTGCCCGCCGCGCGCGTAGAGCAGCCCGATGCCCATCAGCGAGAAGTACGCGCCGAGCGAGTTCACGACCCCGAAGTTGAGCGCGCCCTGGACCGAGTCGGCCTCCTCGACGCGGTAGCCGGTGAGCGCGTAGGCGACGCCGCTCATCAGCTCGAAGAAGACGAAGAGGGTGAACAGGTCGCCGGTGAGCAGGAACCCGAGCATGCCGGTGAGGAACAGCAGCATCATCGCGTGGTAGCGGGCTTCGACGGCCTCGAAGTAGTGCCAGCTGTACAGCAGCGCGCACGTCGTGAGGAACGACGCCAGCAGCGCCAGGGTCGTGTTGAGGCCGTCGGCGGCCAGGACGATGCCGAGCGACCGCGCGCCGTCCGGCCGGTGCCCGCCGAGCCAGCTCACCACCCGGCCGTGCTGCACGGCCACGAGCAGCACCGCGGTCAGGACCGTGACCGCGAGCGCCGCGGCGGTCGCGACGACGTCGGCCGCCACCCGCGGCAGCTTCGGGCCGATCCCGAGCAGCAGGCACGCGGCCAGCAGCGGGACGGCGACGACGAGGGACGGCAGCGCGTTCATCGGCTCAGCCGCGCAGCGCGCGCAGCTCGTCGGGGTCGACCGTCCCGTGCCGCTTGGCGATCTGGATGGTCAGGGCGAGCAGCAGCGCGGTGATCGTCGCCGACACGACGATGTCGGTCAGCGTCATCGCCTGCACCATCGGGTCGACGACGGGCTGCCGCTGGTCCTGCGCCACGATCGGCGCACCGGCGTCGCGCTGGTAGCCGATGCCCAGCAGCAGCACGTACGTCCCGGCCTGGGCCACCGAGAGCGAGACGACGGTGTGGACGAGGTGCCTGCTGCGCACGATGCCCGCCGCGCCGGCCAGCAGCAGCCAGCCCGCGACGCAGTAGCAGGCGAGGCCGGTCACGTGCCCTCCGCCGGGATCAGGGCCTGGTCGAGGAACCGGGACAGCAGCACCACGAACCCGGCCGTCACCTCGATGCCGATCAGGACGCTCAGCACCGGCACGGTCCCGGCCGACAGCAGCGACCCGAACCGGCCCGTCGGCAGCACGTTGGCCAGGAACGCCCCGCCGGCGAGCAGCCCGGTGAGGCCGGTGACGACGTACAGGCCGGTCGCCGCCGCCTCGGCGTACTCGCACCAGTCGATCGGGCGCAGCCGCACGAGCGCCGGGTAGCTGCCGGAGACGTAGAGCAGGTGCCAGCCGGTGGCCAGCACGACGCCGCCCTGGAAGCCGCCGCCGGGGGTGAGGTGGCCGTGCGCCACCACGTCGATGCCGAGCAGCAGCGTCACCGGCAGGACGACGTAGCCGGCGAGCTTGACCACGGGCAGCACGTGCCCGTGCTGGGGCCGCAGCCGCTTCCGTTCCGCCGGGGACGGCTGCAGCAGCGACAGCGCGCCCACGACGGCCGCGGCGACGATCGTCTCCTCACCCAGCGTGTCCAGCGCGCGCAGGTCGAAGTTGACCGAAGACACCAGGTTCGGCGTCGCCCGCGCGATCGCGGCGGGCAGCGCGAGGTCGCGGTAGCCGTGCAGGGCGCCGCCGAACTCGGGCATCCGCAGGAACGCGGTGACGAGCAGCACGGCGACGCCGAGCACGCCGGCCGCGCCCAGCCACGTCCGCGCCCGCCGCGTCACCGCCCGCCCACCTTCCGGATCGTGAGCAGCACGATCAGCGGCACCACGGCCGAGCCGACGGCCAGCTCCGACAGCGCGACGTCCGGGGCCTGCAGCGTGACGAACAGCAGCGCCAGGCAGAGGCTGAACACCGAGAGCGTGATGGCCTGCCGCCGCGGGTCGGACGTGGCCACCACCGCGAACCCCGCGACGGCGACGAAGGCGAGGGCGACGAGCTGCAGGACCGTCGTCACGACGGCAGGTCCTCGTCGATGACGCCCTGCCGCCGCGCCTCGATCCGGCCGACGGCCGACTGCAGCACCGGGCCGGTCACGGCGAGCAGCACGGCGGTGAGCAGGATGGCGCCGGAGCCGAGGTTCCAGCCGTTGGCCAGCGCCAGGCCGAGCCCGACGAGCGGCGCGCCCAGCGTGGTCACCGGCGCGAGCAGGTGCAGCCGGTTGAGCAGCGTGCGCGCCCGCAGCATCGTGCCGGCCGAGACCACGACGACGGCGACGCCGGCGAACACGAGGATCTGCGCGGCCACGGTCATTCCGTCGTCCCCAGCAGCCGGATGAACACGAGGGTGCCGGCGAAGGCCAGCACGGTCAGCGCGAGCGGCAGGATCACCGCGCTGGACGGCCCGTAAGCCTGCACGAGCAGCAGCAGGGTCAGCACGGTGACCGGGCCGGCGAGCTGCAGCCCGGCGAGCCGCCCGACCGCGTCGCCCCGCGCGGCCAGCCACAGCGCCGGGCCGAGGCCGCCCGCCATGAGCAGCACCGCGGCGACCAGCCAGCCGGTCACCGGCGCACCTCGTCCAGCACCCGGGAGCCGCCGTCGAGCAGCCGGTGGACGACCAGCTCGCGGTCACCCGGCGGGGTGGCGACGACCATCGTCCCCGGCGTGCTGCCGACGACGACGGCCGCGCAGGCCGCCCGGGCGTCCTGCACCGCGCCCGGCTCGTCCGGCAGGCTCGCGGTGTCGAACCGGCCCGCCCGCGGGTGGCGCACCACCTCCGCCACGGCCCGCACCGACTCGCGGACGGCGGTGCCGGGCACGGCGAGCGGCCAGCGTGCCCACCGCGCCCGTGGCCGCCACGCCCCGCCGACGGCCCGGCGCGCGGCACGGGCGGCGAACGCGCACGGCACCGCGGCGACGCCCGCGGCCACGATCTCGGGCAGCGACGGCGTCGACAGCGTCAAGACCCACAGGCCGGTCAGGCCGGCCCACCACGGCAGCACCTCGGATGTCACCCGCACGCCACGCGGGATACCCCGTGGCCGGGCCCGCCAACCGGGTCAGCGGGCCGGCAGGTGGCCGCCCATCCGTTCGATCCGCTGGATCGCCGGCTCGGCGAGCACGCCGTGCACCACCACGGACACGGCGACGGCGAGCGCGCCGACCCGCCACAGCACGTCCTGGTGCGCGACGGGCAGCCGGTCGAGGGCGTAGGCGAGGTAGTAGAGCGTGCCGATGCCGCGGACGCCGAAGAAGGCGATCGCCAGCGTCGCGGGCCGCCCGGCCGACGACCCGAGCAGCGACACCCAGCCGATCACCGGCCGGACCACCAGCACGGCGACGACGGCGAGCACCACTTCCACGGGACGCAGCCCGCGCAGCAGCCCGTCGCCGATGGCGAGCCCGAGCCCCAGCAGCGCCAGTGGCACGAACAGCCGTTCGAGCTGGTGGCCGAAGGCGTGCAGGACGCCGTGGTACTCGTGCTCGCGCTCCTGCTTGCGCACCACGACGGCCGCGACGAACACGGCGGCGAACCCGTTGCCGTGGGCCAGTTCCGCCAGCGCGTAGGGCAGGAAGGCCAGCGCCAGCAGGACCAGCCCGTCGCCGTACTCGGCCAGCCGCAGCCGGTCGGAGGACGTGTGGAAGATCGCCCAGCCGAGCCCGCGCCCGGCGACCAGGCCGATCAGCACGCCGGTCACGACCGGCAGCAGCAGGTCCACCAGCACCCAGGACAGCTCGAGGCGGGGCCTGCTGCCCGCCATGGCCAAGCCCAGCAGGACGAACGGCATGGTCAGCCCGTCGTTCAGCCCGGCCTCGGTGGTCAGGGTGAAGCGGATTTCGTTGTCCCGCGCCAGTTCCGGCTCGACGTCCGGGTGCGGCACGCCGACGTCGCCCGCGAGCACCGGGTCGGTCGGCGCCAGCGCCGCGGCCAGCAGCAGCGCCACGCCGGGGGCGAGCGCGAGCCACCAGTGGCCGAGCGCGGCGATCACGAGGATCGACACCGGCATGGTCAGCGCGAGCAGCCGCCACGTCGAGCCCCAGCGTTTCAGGCCGAACGGGCGGTCGACCGACAGCCCCGCGCCGGCGAGCGCGACGAGGATGCCCAGCTGGGTGAAGGATTCCACGCCGTCGAGGTGGGCCGTGGGGTCGCTCCAGCCGTTGCCGTAGGGCGACGGGAGCGGCAGCAGGCCGAGGACGACGCCGGCGACGAGCATCACCAGGGGCACCGAGAACGGGCGGTCGGCGACGAGCTTCGGCACGATCGCCGCGGCGAGCGCGAGCAGGCCGGCCACTCCGAACAGCACCGTCAACGCCGACAACGTCCCCTCCTGCCCGCTCGTGCCGTGCCGCCGGGGCGGGAGTCCGCGCGCGGAGCCGGCCGAGCGTGGAGCCGGGTCCGCGGACGCACCGGGCGGCCGGATGCGGGGTAGCGTGGCCACCAGGTGCGTCGCGTCCCGGGTTCCCGGCAGGCGAGCGGCGAAACCGGTGAGGAGGCGGCGTGACGGCGGCGAACGGGGCCGGGCGGCCCTGCCGGTTCTGCGGCACGGTGCGCGGCCCGCGGGTCCCCGGCAAGGCCGGGCCGATCTGCGTGGACTGCGTCCGCGCCGGGCTGCGGGTGGTGCGCGACGGCGCGGACCGGGAGACGACGAGCGGGGACGTGCTGGCGGCGGTGACCTCGCCGCTGGCCGCCGTCTGCGAGTTCTGCGGCCGCCGGGAACGGCGGACGTTCCTCGGCCTGCGGCGCCCGCTGCTGCGGGTCGACTGCGCCGCGCGGGACGCGGTGATCTGCGTCGACTGCCTGGACCACGCCGGGGACGTGCTGAACCTCGCCCTGCGTCACTGAGCGTGTTTCCGGCGGGGGCCTTCGGGTAACCGGACGGCATGACGTCGACTCAGGTGACACGCCCGGTCCCGGCTTCGGTGGCCGAGACCCTGCGGGTCGCGGCCGAGGTGGTGCTGCCGGCCCTGGCGGGCGGGGTGATCAAGCGCCGTCCCGCGGCGATGGGGCTGGCCGGGAAGCTGCAGTTCGACCGTCCCGCGGTCAAGCTGCTCACGCGCCTGCGTGACCGGTACGACGGGCGGCCGCTGCGGCTGCGCGTGCCCGGCCGCTCGGTGGAGCTGGCACTCTCCGGCGACGACGTCGCGACGCTGCTCGCCGGCGCGCCGACGCCGTTCAGCCCGTCCACCAAGGAGAAGCGGGCCGCGCTGGGGCACTTCCAGCCGCACGGTGTGCTGATCTCCGACGCCGCCGACCGCCCGGCGCGCCGGCGGTTCACCGAAGCCGTGCTGGAGCCGGGCCGTCCGCTGCACGAGCTCGCGGCGCCGTTCGCCGCGGCCGTCGCGGACGAAGCGGCCGTGCTGCTCAGCGAAACCACGCGCGAGGACGAGCTGAACTGGGACACCTTCAACGTCGCGTGGTGGCGGCTCGTGCGGCGGATCGTGCTCGGGACCGGCGCGCGGGACGACGAGACGCTCACCGACCTGCTGGAACGGCTGCGGATCGACGCGAACTGGGCGTACCTGCACCCGCGGCGCAAGCAGGTGCACGCGCGGTTCCGCGAGCGGCTGGCCGCGCACCTCGGTCGCGCCGAACCCGGCAGCCTGGCGGCGGCGGTCGCCGAGGCCGGCGACGACGGCAGCGCCGCCGACCAGGTGGCGCACTGGCTGTTCGCCTTCGACGCGGCCGGCATGACGACCTACCGGACGCTGGCCCTCTTGGCCACGCATCCGGCGGCGCTGGAGCGCGCCCGCACGGACCTGGCCGGCCTCGACCTGGCCGAGCCGAACCAGCTGGGTTACCTGCGCGCCTGCGTGCTGGACACCGTCCGGCTGTGGCCGACCACCCCGATGATCCTGCGCGAGACGACGGAGGAGACGGCGTGGGGCCCGGCGGGCACGACGGTGCTGATCTTCGCGCCCTTCTTCCACCGTGACGCGAAGCTGCCCTACGCCGACCGCTTCGAGCCGGACATCTGGCTCGACGGCCGGGCGGCGGCCAGCCCGGCGCTGGTGCCGTTCAGCGCGGGACCGGCGATCTGCCCGGGCCGTGACCTCGTCCAGTTCTGCGCGAGCACGATGCTCGCGAACCTGGTGTCGGGCCACGCTTTCGAGCAGACGTCCGGGCCGGTACTGGCCCCCGACCGGCCGCTGCCGGCCACTTTGGACAACTTCCACCTGGAGTTCGCGGTGCGGCCGGTGCCGCCACGCGAAGGTGGCGGCACCGGCTGATCGTCAGGCCCGCGCGGTGAAGACGTACGAACCCGCGGGCACGAAGAACGTCCCCGGCGCGGACGGCACCGCTTCCGGCGGCGCGGCGACCGACCCCGGCTGCGAGGTCGGCACCTGCACCGTCGCCGAAGTCCCGGCCGGGACGGTCACCCGCAGCGTCAGCTGCCCGCCCGTGATCGACCAGTCGCTGACCGCCGCGCCGTACGGGGTTTCGTACGCCGACTTCGCCGACGTCAGCCCGCCGCCCGGCCGCGGCGCCACCAGCAGCGACGCGTAGCCCGGGGACGCGGGCGACAGGCCGCCGACCGAGCGGTAGAGGAAGTCGCCCACCGAGCCGAGACCGTAGTGGTTGAACGAGTTCATCCCGGGGTCGTTGAACGTGCCGTCCGGCTTGATGCCGTCCCAGCGCTCCCAGATCGTCGTCGCGCCGCGCCCGATCATGTAGCCCCAGCCGGGGAAGTCCGGCTGCAGGAGCACCTGGTACGCGACGTCGGCGTGGCCGTGCGCGGCCAGCACCGGCAGCAGGTTCTCCACGCCGAGGAACCCGACGCTGAGGTGCCCGCCGGCCGCCGCGACCCGGGCGGCGAGCTTGTCCGCCGCCGGCTGGACCCGGTCTTCTGGCAGCAACCCGAACGCCAGTGCCAGCACGTATGCGGTCTGGGAACCGGCGCCGACCGTGCCGTCCGCCGCGACGAACCGGCGGGTGAAGGCGGCGGCGACCTGGTCGGCGAGCGTCCCGTACTGCACCGCCTCGGCCGGGTGCCCGGTGGCCGCGGCCATCCGTGACACGAGCCGGGACGACCAGGCGAAGAACGCCGTCGAGATCAGGTCCTGCGCGGTGCTGTCGTTGACGTTGAGCCAGTCCCCGTAGGTCGGGTGGTCGCGGATCAGGTCGGCACCGGAGGTCGAGCGCAGGTACTCCACCCACTTCACCATCGCGGCGAAGTGCTCGTCGATCACGGCGGTGCCGCCGTACCGCTGCCACAGCGTGTAGGGCACGATGACGCCGGCGTCGCCCCAGCCCGCGGTGCCGGAGCCGCCCAGCACGCCGGGCGCGACGTCGGTGAACGACCCGTCGTCGTGCTGCGCGTCGACCAGGTCGTCACTGAACTTGCCGAGGAAGTTGGCGACGTCGAGGTTGAAGGTCGAGGTACCGGCGAAGATCCCGATGTCGCCGGTCCAGCCGAGCCGCTCGTCGCGTTGCGGGCAGTCGCTCGGGATGGCGAGCATGTTCGAGCGCTCGCCCCAGACGATGTTGTGCTGCAGCTGGTCGACCAGCGCGTTCGACGTCGTGAAGGTGCCGGTCCGGGCGCCGGAGGTCCACATCGCCCGCCCGGTGAGGGTGGCCGCGGTGGGGGCCGAGGGCAGCCCGGTCAGCTCGACGTACCGGTAACCGTGCACGGTGAACCGCGGCTCGTACGTCTCGGCACCGCCGGTGCCGGCCAAGGTGAACCGGTCGGTGGCCTGCGCCGCGCGCAGGTTCGCCGTGTAGATCGTGCCGTCGGGGTTGAGGACCTCGGCGTGGCGCATGGTCACCGTGGTGCCGGCCGGGCCGGTCACCGCCAGCCGGTTCCAGCCGCTGAAGTTCTGGCCGAGGTCGGCCACCCAGACCCCCGGCTTCGGCTGGGTCCAGGCGACCGGCTTGAACTCCTGCTGCACCGTGACGCCGTTGTCCACCTGGGACACCAGGTTCGGCTTGGCGCCGCTGCCGATCCGGGGCGCCGCCCAGCCGCGGTCGTCGAAGCCGGGCCGGTCCCAGCCCGCCGCCGCGAGCCGCGCGTCGTAGGTTTCGCCCTGGTAGAGGTCGTCGGCGCGGATCGGGCCGTCCCCGGCTTTCCAGGTGCCGTCGGTGGCGATCGTGGTGCTCGTGCCGTCGGTGAACGTCAGCCGCAGCTGCGCCGAGTACCACGGCTCGGTGCCGTACTTCCGGCTGCCGGCGATGCCGATGCTCCCGGAGTACCAGCCGTTGCCGACCAGCGCGCCCAGGACGTTCTCGCCCGCGCGGATCTGCCCGGTGACGTCAGAAACGCGGTACTGCAGGCGTTTCGTGTAGTCGGTCCAGCCGGGGGCGAGGACCTCGGAGCCGACCTTGGCGCCGTTGAGGCGGGTCTCCTGCAGGCCGAGCGCGGTGGTGAGCAGGCGGGCGCTCGCGACCGGCTTCGTCACCGTGAAGCTCTTGCGCAGCAGGGGAGCGGGGGCACTGACCGCGACGTCCGCACCCCACGGCCCGCTGCCGTACGCGGTCAGCGCCCGTGCGGCCGGCCAGGTCGTGTCGTCGAAGCCGCGCTGCTGCCAGCCCGCCGGCCCGGTCTGGCTCGCCTTCCACGAGCCGTCCGTCACGACGGACTGTCCACCTTGGACGGTCAGCTTGGCGATCGCCCCCGCCGGGCTCTGCGTGGTGTTCTCCGTGCTGACCGCGATGGTGTTCGTACCGGCGGTCAGCAGGGCGCCGACGTCGAGGACGGCTGCGGTCTTCCAGGAGTCGGTGACCCGCGGCGAGTCGCTGACCTGCGTGCCGTTGACCCAGACGGTCGCGGTGTCGTCGCCGGTCACCACGAGCGTGGCCTTCGGCGGCGCGGCGGCGAGGTCGAAGGTCTTCCGGAAGAACCGGGTCGAGGGCGGCACGCCGCCGAGCGGATCGCCTTCGGGGAACCAGATCCAGCTCGCCCCGGCGAGGTCGGGCCCGGCCGTGGCGCGGCCGAGGAACGCGCCGGTCCATTCGGCGGCCGGGTCGCGCAGGGCGGTTTCGAAGCGCTGCACCGGGCTCCAGCCGCTCATCCGGCCCTGGCCGTCCCAGACCCGGACCTTCCACGTGTAGGCGGTGAGCGAGGCGAGCGCCGGCCCGCCGTAGGCGACGTCGGCCTGCTGCGCGGAGGTGACGCGGCCGCTGTCCCAGACGTCGGTCCCGCCGCCGGACACCACGATCTGGTACGCCGACTGCCGTTGCTGCGGAGCCGCCGACGCCAGCTTCCAGCCGAACCGCGGCCGCGCCGGGTCGACGCCGAGGGGGTCGGCCCGGTTCCCGACCGTGGCACTGGCGACCGACAGCGGTGTCTTGTCCGAGGGGCCCGGCGCGGTGACGCCGGTGCCCCACGGCGCCGTGCCGTACGTGCCGAGGTCGGCGGCCGCGGGCCAGCCGCCGTCGGCGAAACCGGGCTGTTCCCAGCCTTCCGGCGCGGTGGTGGCGCTCTTCCAGCCGGACCCGGTGGTCACGTCGGTGCTGCCCGAGGCGGTCGTCACCCGCAGGTGCCCGAGCAGGCCCGCCGGACCGCCGGTGTTGCGGACGGCGACGGCGAGCGTGTTGCCGCCCGGCACCAGCGCGGGCCGCAGGTCGACCCCGAGCGCGGAGCGCCACGAGTCCGCGGTGCGGGCCGAGGAGGCGAGTGGCTTGCCGTTGAGCCAGACGTCTGCGGTGTCGTCGCCGGCGACGACGAACCGGGCGTCGCTGACCGCGCCGGCGGGAACGGTGAAGGTGGTGCGGAAGTACCGGGTCGCGGCCGGCGCGGAGACGCGGGCGTCGCCTTCCGGGTACCAGATCCAGTGCGCGCCGGCGAGGTCGGGCGGTGGGGCGGCGCCGGCGGGCGGCACCGCCGCGGCGGAGAGGGCCAGGATCGCGGCGAGCGTGGTGGTGGTGGTCGCGCGCCAGCGTTTCGAGGGCAGCATCACGAGCTCCCTTACGGCGGGGGACGAGCGGGATTTAAACGTTTCAAGCAAACGTGACACGTGACTGTAATCACAAACCCACACGTTGGCAATACTCCACCGGGGCGCCGAGTCGGTGAACCGCTTCGACAGCAGTGGTGGCCCTGAAACGGTTCAGGGCCTCCTGCTCCCTCTGGCCGGGTCAGGCGCCCCGGTGCCGTTTCCGCGGCCGGACGGCCACTGTGACCGCCGAGCGCCCAGCAGGATCAGCACACCACGGGCACCGCCGTGGGCAGCCACAGCCACGCCCGGCCTTCGAAGCGGACGCCGTCGGGGGGGGGGGGGGGGGGGGGCAGCTCCAGGACCTTCGCCGTCCAGCGCGCCGTCGCGACGCCGGTGCGGCGCGAAAGGGCGCTCACCGCGGAGTCGTACGGGAACCCGGGCCGGTCGTGGACGTACTCGGGCGCCGGGCCGCCGGGCGGCGGGGTAACTCCGCGCGCCGCGCCGGGCACGAGCAGCCGGGCGAGATCCGGCGCCGCGGCCAGGCTCGCGCGGGGCGGGAACGTCAGCCCGTGCCGCGACCGGACGGGGCCGCGGCCGGCGCTGAGCGAGAGCGTGCGGGACGACAGCGACTGACCCTGCGTGTCGAAGATCGACGCGAGCTCGATCTCGCCGGCGCCGTCGGCGAGCAGCACGCCGATCTCGTCCGGGTTCCAGCGGAAAGCGGCGTTGACGATCGCGGCCGCGTCCGGCATCGACGCCGGAGCCGTCAGCCGATCGCCGTCGCGGCGCCCGCGGCTTCGCGCCCGGCCGGCCGTTCGACCCAGTGCAGCGTGCCGTCGATGCCGGAGAGGATGCCGGCGGTTCGTCGACGACGTCGCCGTCGTCGACGAACCGCCGGTTCCGCAGCCAGTGCACGGCGGGGTAGTCGGCGGCCCAGCTGTCGACCTTCAGCCAGTGCGCGGTGGCCGGCCGTCGGTCGAGCGGGCCGGCGGACGCGAGCACTCCGGCGCCGTTACAGACGCCGAGCAGCTTCGCGCCGCGGGCGGCCTGCGTCCGCAGCCACGTGGTGACCGGCTCGGTGCCGGCCTCGCCGACGTCCGGCAGGGCGGGTACGACGACGAGGTCCGGTGCCTCCGGGTCGGGCCGGGGGAGTACAGCGCTCCGAAGGCCGACAGCGCCGAGACCGTCGCGCCGGCAGCCGGGACGAGCAGGACGGCGAGCCAGAGCGCGACGCGCTTGAGGACGGTCCGCACGTCAGTGCCAGTATTCGGCGCGGCGCCACACCATGGCGGCGAGCATCAGCGGGAACATCACCACGTGCCCGGTGCCCATCACCGTCGCGCCGTCGACCGCCCCGAACCAGTACGGGACCAGCAGCGCGGCGAACGGCAGGTACATCACGGCGGCCATCTCGGCGATCCGCGGCCACGAGTGGCGGCGCAGCAGCATCGCCGCGGTCATCGCGACGGTCATGTCCGTGGCCATCACGAGGGCGCCGGCGTCCGGGCGGACCAGCCAGGACGGCGGCCACAGCGGCTGCAGCACCACCATCCCGACGAGCATGGCGGCGACCATTTCGGCGTAGTGGCTGGTGAACCGGGCGAGCTTGCGGGTGGTGCTCCGGGGCGGTGCGGTGGTGGTCATGGGTCCCTCCAGGGTTGCTCCCGGACGAGGATCCCGGGTGCCTGCCGTGCCTTGACGTGCCGGAAGTCACGACCCGGGTCATGTGACCGTTCAGAACAGCCCGAGGTCGCGGGCGCGCAGCGCGGCCTGGGTGCGGTCACGGGCGCCGAGCTTGCCGAGCACGTTCGTCACGTGGTTCTTCACCGTGCCCTCGGCCAAGAACAGCTTCGCGGCGATCTCCCGGTTGCTGCGGCCGTCCGCGAGCAGGCGCAGCACGTCGAGCTCCCGCTCCGACAACGGCACCACCAGCGGCTGCGGACGCGGCCCCGGCGCGTCGGGCAGCTGCACGAACCGCGCGACCACCTTCGCGGCGACGGACGGCTGCAGCACCGACTCCCCGCGCGCGGCGGCGACCACCGCTTCGACCAGCCTGGCCGACGAGACGTCCTTGAGCAGGTACCCGACCGCACCCGCGCGTAGAGCGGCGAAGACGTCCTCGTCGTCGTCGAACGTGGTCAGCGCGATGACCCGGACACCGGGGTGCTCCAGGCGCAGCCGCCGGGTCGCCGCGACCCCGTCGAGGACCGGCATGCGCAGGTCCATCAGGACGACGTCGGGCGCCAGCGCGGCGGCGCGGCGCAGGGCTTCGTCGCCGTCGCCCGCCTCGCCGACGACCTCGATGCCGTCGTTGGTGGCCAGCAACGTGGCGAGGGCTTCGCGGAACAGCGCCTGGTCGTCGACGAGCAGGACGCGGACCGGCGTCATCGCGGAACCTCCATGCGCAGCGTGCTGCCTTCGCCCGGCGCCGAGGTGAATTCGAGCGTGCCCCCGAGGTGCGCGGCGCGTTCCTGCAGTCCCAGCAGGCCGAACCCCGTCGTCCGGCCGCCGTCCGTGCCGGCGCCGTCGTCACGGACCTCGACCCGCACCGAGCCGCCGGTGTAGTCCAGCACGACGTCGGCGCGTCCGGCCGACGCGTGCTTGCGGACGTTCGTCAGTCCTTCCTGCGCCGCCCGGTAGAGCGCCTCGCGGTGCTCTTCCGGCAGGTCTCGTTCGACGCCGGACACCGTCAGCCCGGCCGGCACCCCGGCGGCGGAGGTCTCGGCGACCAGTGCCTGCAGCGCTTCCGGCAGCGGCGGCGCCGACCGCGGTTCGCGCAACGCCGTGACCGAGCGGCGCACCTCGGCCAGGGCGGCCTCGGCCTGTTCCTGCGCCTTCGCCAGGACTTCGTCGGCCTTGGCCGGATCGGTCGGCAGCACCGCCCGCGCGGCCTTGACCTGCATCTGGACGACGGTCAGCGCATGCCCGAGCCCGTCGTGGATGTCGCGCGCGACGCGGTTGCGCTCCTGCGCGGTCGCCAGCCGTTCCGCCTGGGCGGCGTAACCGCGCAGCTTCCCGTGGGCCTCGGCGAGTTCGCCGCGGGAGCGCTGTTCGCGCAGCAGCAGTTCGGTGATCACCGCCGCGAACAGCACGGAAACGAGCGTGCCGAGCCCTTCCCGCAAGCCCTCGCCGAGCGACATCCCGAGGTGCACCAGCGGCACCACGGCGATGACGAGCGCGATCACCGGCAGCGGCAGCCGCAGCAGCACGCACTGGCTGACCAGTACCACGAGGAACAGCGTCGTCCCGACCCCGGCGTCGATCGTGAACGTCACGAAGGCCAGCGGCAGCGCCACGACGACGTACGCGGCCGCCCACGCCCGGCCGCCCCGGGTCCGCACCCAGCCGAAGCCGGCGATGGCCAGCGCCGCGAAGACCGCGCCGAGCACGAGGGCGGCCACGGGCTCCCCGGAGCCGAGGACCCCGAGCACGATCGAGAGGAAGGCGCCGCAGGTCAGCACCCCGAGGGCCCGGTTCACGGTGTCACTCTGGGGGTTCCGGCGTCCGCGGTCAACCACTCCCGCGGAAGGGAAAGCGCTCTCCGTTCGCCCGGCCACGTCCCGGCGAAGCCCGTAGGGTGGAACCGGCGGCGAAGCCGAGACGGGAGTCCGACATCGATGTCAGTCCTCTGGGGCGTGTCTTTCGACGCGACGGCGCTGTCCGGGGTCGTGGTCGAGTTCCTCAAGACGGCGGGCCGGCTCGCCGGGCGGCGGGTGCACCTCGATCTGGGCTACGACATCAAAACCGACAAGGGCGCGTTCTTCCGCCCTTACCGCGACGAAGCCGGGCTGCTGCCCGGCTGGGTCACGCTCGACCGCGTCGCGGGTACCGGCGAAATCCGCGGGTACGACCGGGCGTTCGCCGAGCGGGTCCTGCGGGAGTTCGTCCAGGGCGGGGACGGCAGGCTGTGGCCGGAGATCGACCGGATCGCCGGCGAGCTGGCCGGGAAGATCGTCGCCACGTGGGAACGTCTCGGCGTCACGATGGTGATGGTGGAGAACGGGACCCTGCCGGAGAACGTCACCTACACCGAAGCGCTCTACCGGGCGATCGACCGCTACGGCGGCCGCCACCGGCTCGGCCGGTTCGTCTTCTGGCGCGACCACGACCTGATGTGGCAGAGCGAGCCGGGGATCGCCAAGTACGGCCGGTTCCCGTACCCGGGCGTCCCCGCGCCGCGGAACTCGCCGCACATCCACTACTTCGCGCTGCACGAGCACGCGAAAGCCGAGACGCTGCGGTGGGTGCCGGACCTGCGGAACATCGACGTGCTGCCCAACGCGTTCACCATCGCGCCGGCGCGGATCGACGGGCGCAACGCGGGCTTCCGGCGCGACCACGGAATTCCCGGCGACGTCCCGCTGCTGGCCCGGATCACGCGGATCATCCCGCAGAAGCGCCTCGACCGGGACCTCCACCTGCTCGCGCTGCTGCCCGGCGTCTGGCTGTTCGTCGCCGGCGACACCGCCGAAGCGCCTGCCGAGCACGCGCGCCTCGTGCGGCTCGCGACCCGGCTCGGCGTCCGCGACCGCGTCGTGTTCGGCGGCTGGCTCACCCCGTACGACACGACCGTGCCCGGCCGGTACTCGGTGCGCGACCTGCTCGCGCACGCGACCGTCGTGTCCTTCCTGACCTCCTACGACTACGAGAGCTACGGCAACCCGGTGAGCGAGGCGATCGCGTCCGGGACGCCGTACATCACCAGCGGATACGAGCTGTACGACGTCGTCTACGGCCGCGCGGGGTTCCGCGCGCCGGTACTGGACATCCGGGCCCGGGACCTGCCGGACGAGCCGTTCGCGCGGGAAGTGGCCGAGCTGATCACCGACGAAGGGAAACGAGCCGAAGTGGTGCGGGCGAACTCCGAACTCGGGCGGGCGCGCTTCGGCGCCGACGTCGTCGGCGACCTGGTCGAGCGGCTCTACCCGCCGCCGATGGGGGCGGGCACGCGGCTGAGCGTCGTGCTGCCGGTCTACAACGAGGCCGCGAACCTGCCGGAGGTCCTGCGCACGCTGCACGACCAGCGCGACGGCGACGGGCCGCTCGACAAGAGCCGCTACGAAGTCGTCCTGGTGGACAACAACTCCACCGACGACACCGTCGCCGTCGCGCACGCCTTCGCGGCCGACCACCCCGATCTGGCGCTGCACGTCGTCCACGAGGCCGAGCAGGGCGTCTCGTGCGCGCGGCGGGCGGGCATGGACTTCGCCGCGGCGCGCAGCCGGAACCGGCCCGACACCGACCCGGGCGAGCGGTTCTACCTCGTCTCGGCCGACGCCGACTGCCGGGTGGACGCGCACTGGCTGGGCGAGCTGTTCGCCGCGATGGAGGCGAGCAAGGCGGCGATCGGCGTCTGCGACTACTACTACGACGCCGGACACTTCACCGGGCGCCCGCGCCTGTGGGACGCCATCCGGAAGACCCTGCGGTGCCGTGCCGTCACGTTCTCGCTGTTCGGCGGCTTCCCGGACGGCAAGGGCTTCGCCGTCGAGCGCGACGCCTACGAGCGCGCCGGCGGTATCGAGATCTTCTACCAGCTGCGGGACGGCGAGTTCGTCAGCCACCTCTCCGACGACTGGGACTTCGGCATCAAGGTCGCGTGCGGCGGCGACGCGATCACCTACGCCCCGCGTTCGCGGGTCGAGATCAACCCCCGCCGCGTCGACCACGCCATCGACGAGGTCATCGCGGGCCGGGCCTACGGCTCCGGCGGCACCATCGTCATGCGGGACATCCGGCCGTCCGCGCCCGCGGCCGTCACCGACCTCACCGAGGCCGAGGCACGCCAGGCGTGGGAGTTCTCGATCAAGGACTTCACACCGAAGAACACGATCCTGCCGGTGCTGCTGACTCCGGCGCTGCTGGCGGACGACGCCGTCGTCGCGTTCTTCGGCCCGGACCTCGCCGCCCGGCTGGCCCGGCGGATCGCCGAGATCCGCGACGAGATGCGCGTCCTCGACTTCACCCCGATCCACGCCTACAAGACGCCGTCGTACCGGCTGTACTTCGAGTTCGCCGACGAGCTGTTCGCGTGCCTGCGCCGCCACGTCGGCGAGGACATCGGCTTCCCGCCGCCGCTGCCGCCCTGCCTGGCGAAGGTCCCGCCGGAGCGGTTCACCGAGTTCGTCCGCTACTACTGCGAGGACCGCGAGTCCGGCGAGGCCCACGACTACTTCGGCAACGGAGGGGTGTTCTGATGACCTCCGCCTACGAGGAGGCGATCGGCTCGCTGCACGCGCTCGACCCCGCGTGGCCGCGTCCCGCCGTGCTCGACGTCCTCGAAGCCCCGGAGAACCGGCACCTGCTGGACTTCGTGCGGGAGGACCCGTTCGGCGCGCACGTGTTCCCGGGCAACGTGCCCGGCACGCCCGCGGACTTCCTCCGCGACCTGGACGCGCAGCTGGCGTCGTGCGGGCCGATCCACCTGTGGTCCTACATCCCGACGTGCGCCTACCGCTGCCGCTTCTGCCAGTACCCGGTGGTGCTCGTCAAGGGCAACCCGGAAGTCGCGTACGACAAGGCGAAACGCTGGGTCGACCTCAACATCCGCGAAGCGCGGTCGTGGCTCGACGCGGTGCCGAACCTGCGCGACGCCGAGGTCGGGGAGTTCAACGTCTTCGGCGGGACGCCGTCCCTGCTGCCGGAGCCGGAGATCCGCCGCCTCCTGGACTTCTACCGCACGCACTTCGGGTTCACCGCCGGGACCACGATCCGGTTCGAGGGCGACCCCAGCACGTTCACCCCGGCCAAGCTCGAGCTGCTGCGGGAGCTGGGCTGCACCAAGCTGTCCAGCGGCGTCCAGTCCTTCGACGACCACGTGCTGCGGCTGTGCGGCCGCGAGCACACGGCCGCGATGTGCGTGGACTTCGTGCGCAACGCGCAGCGTGCCGGGTTCGAGTGGATCAGCGTCGACCTGATGTACGGCCTGCTCGACCAGAGCGTCGGCAGCGTGCGCCGCGACCTGGACCTCGTGCTGGAGAACGAGGTCACGGCCGTGGTCTGCACGAAGCTGCACCTGGCCTCCTACCGCGATACGCGCACCGGCGTCACCGGCGAGAAGCCCGCCGCGTGGCAGCTGCCGTCCTACCGGGACAAGCTGGTGCGCGACGGCCACCGCTGGCCGGCGCTCGGCGAGCAGTACCAGATGCGGGAGCTGCTCACCGAAGGACTGCGCGCGGCCGGCTACACCGAGCACCCGACGATGTACTTCGCCCGCGCCGGTCTGGGGCCCGAGAAGTGGAAGGCCATCATGGTCGACCAGGACAAGCAGGAACCGGAGGTCGCGATCGGGCTGGGCGGCAGCTCCAGCTGCCGGGCGTCGGAGGCGATCACGGACGTCGACCCGAAGCGGTACGCCGGAACCGTCGAGGCGGGCCGCATCCCGCTCGGATCGGCGACGCGGTTCACCCCCGATGCGCAGGAGGCCCGGGCGGTGAAGATGGCGCTGACGACGTTGCGGCCGGTGCGCGATGCCCTGCACGCCGCGCGGTTCCCGGGGCGTTCGCTGTTCGCGGAACCGTGGCTGGGCAAGTTCCGCTCGCTGGCCGCGCGGGGTCTCGTCCGGCTGCGGCCGGAAGCCGGCGTGATCGAGCTGACGCCCGCCGGTGAGGTCCTGGTCGAGGCGATCATCACCACCGAGCTCTGAGGGCCAAGATCACTACATCGTGTGACAGAAGCCTCGCGGACGGCGATCCGGGCAGGCAGCATGGGCTCCGGACGTGCCAGTACCGAGATCGGAGCACCGATGAGCCGAACCGTTGCCGGACACGACGAACGGCGGTGGCGGAGGAGAGCCGCCACCGCGGCCGCACTGGCGGCTCTCGCGACGGCGGCCGTCGCCACCCCGGCCGGAGCGGCGTCGCCCGACTACTCGCTGGCCGCGACGAACTACGCGGGCACGCAGATCGCCTTGCACGAAGGCGTGCAGGGCACCGCCCGCGCCGAGGCGGGGCAGACGCTCGGCCACGACGTCAGCGGCCACCAGGGCGTGGTCGACTGGCCGGCCGCGGCCGGCGCCGGCGCGAAGTTCACCTACGTCAAGGCGACCGAGGGCACGGGCTTCGTCAACCCGCAGTTCGCCGGCCAGTACGACGGCGCGCACGCGGCCGGCATCATCCGCGGCGCGTACCACTTCGCCCGCCCGGACGTCTCGGGCGGCGCGGAGCAGGCGGAGTACTTCATCGCCAACGGCGGCGGCTGGCGCGCGGACGGGACGACGCTGCCGGGCGCGCTCGACATCGAGTACAACCCGTACGGCGGCGACGTCTGCTACGGCAAGAGCCCGGCGGACATGACCGCGTGGATCGCGGACTTCACGCGCACCTACCTGGCCAAGGTGAAGCGCAGCGCGCTGATCTACACGAGCACGAGCTGGTGGAAGCGCTGCACCGGCAACACCGGCCGCTTCGGCGACACCGACCCGCTGTGGCTGGCGAGGTACGCCCCGGACATCGGCGAGCTGCCCGCGGGCTGGGACAAGCAGAGCATCTGGCAGTTCGCCAGGGACGGCGGCCTGCCGGGGGACCAGAACTACTACAACGGCCCACTCAGCCGCGTCCAAGCCCTGGCGAAGGGCTAGCCACGGCGTCCGGCCGCTGACAGGATCGGACAACCTGCTTGCCGCTTTCCGCACCCGCTCCCTACGATCGAGTGGCGGCGCCGCCGTCGCCGTGAAGTCCACTGTGGACCGGGAGGCACCGTGCGAGCAGCCCACAGGATCGCCTTGCTGGCCGCGGTTTCCGCAGTCGTCGTCGCCTCCGCGCCGGGTGCGGCCGGCGCCGGGCACGCCTGGTTCACCTCGTGGGCCCAGTCGCAGGACGGCCACGCCGACGCACCGGTGTCGGACCGGACGCTGCGGATGATCTCCCACCTCAGCCAGGGCGGCGACGCGGTCCGCGTCCGGCTGCAGAACACCTTCGGCTCCGGGCCGCTGACCGTCGGGCACGCGACGGCCGCCGTGAGCACGTCCGGTGCGGCGGTCGAGCCGGTGCGCGACCTGACCTTCGGCGGCCGGCGGGCGGTCACCATCCCCGCGGGCGGGGAGGTCTGGAGCGACGAAACGCGCCTGGTGACGCGGCCGGACACGAACCTCGCGGTCAGCCTGTCCGTCGAAGGCTCGGTGGTGCCCGGCCGGCACGGCGCGGCGCTCCGGGACAACTACCTCAGCGCGCCGGGCTCCGGTGACCACACGGCCGACGTGTCCGGCGGCGCCTACACGTCGACGGTCGGCTCGACGTACGTCGTGAGCGCCGTCGACGTGCACAATCCCGGGCTGAAGGGCACGCTCGTGCCGTTCGGCAGCTCGGTCGTCGACGGGATCGGCAGCACGAACTGCGGCCCGGGGTGCACGCAGCCCGGCGCGGACCGGCGGTGGACCGACGACCTGGCGCGGCGGATCGTCGCGGAACTGCCGCCTTCGGCGCAGCTGGCGGTCGCGAACGCGGGCGTCTCGGGAACGACGAGCGCCCGGTCGTGCCCCGGCATGCCGCCGTCGGTGGCGGGACTGGACGCGATGAGCCGGCTCGACCGGGACGTCCTGGCACTGCACGGCGTCACGGCGGTCATCTACTACTACGGCACCAACGACCTGGCCTACGGCTGCGACGCGGCCACGATCCTGGCGAGCTACCGCGCGGTCTTCGAGCGGTTGCGGGCGGCGGGCATCGCGGTCTACGTCACGCCGAGCACGCCCCGGCCGGGCTACAGCGACCAGGCCAACCTGGCCCGGCACGAGATCGGCCTGTTCGTTTCGCGGTGGAACAGCTGTGGCGGCGCGTGCTCGGGTGTCGTGGACTTCGACCAGGTGCTGAAGGACCCGCTGAAGCCGAACAGCATCCTGCCGGCGTACGACAACGGCGACGGCATCCACGCCAACGCGGCGGGCCAGCAGGCGCTGGCGGACTTCGTCTCGCTGCCGATGCTGGCCGGTGCCGCGCGGAAGTAGCATTTCACCCCGGTCCCGCTAAGGTTGGGCGGAGCCGATTTCGAGGGGAACGAGCGATGACCGAGCAGGAAGGCGCCGACTGGATCCCGCCGGGCGCGGACATCTCCCGGCCGAGCGCGGCCCGCATCTACGACTACCTGCTCGGGGGCGCGCACAACCTCGCCGCCGACCGGGCGGTGGCGCAGCGGCTGGAGGCCATCCAGCCGCAGGTGGCCACGGTGGCGCGGCGGAACCGCGCGTTCCTGCGGCGCGTGGTGCGGTTCATGGTCGAGCAGGGCGTGCGGCAGTTCCTCGACCTGGGGTCGGGGATCCCGACGGTCGGCAACGTGCACGAGGTGGCCCAGGCGGTCGACCCCGCCGCACGGGTCGTCTACGTCGACTACGAACCGGTGGCCGTCGCGCACAGCCTGCTGCTGCTGAAGGACAACCCGAACGCCGAGGCCATCGAGGCCGACGCGACGAACACGGAAGTGGTGCTGAAGTCCGAGCCCGTCCGGCGCCTGATCGACCTGGACGAGCCGGTCGGGCTGCTGGCCGTCACGCTGGGCCACTACCTGCCGCCGGAGCCCGCGCCCCGCACGGTGTTCGCGGCCTACCGGGACGCCCTGGCGTCCGGCAGCTACTTCGCGCTCACGCATCTGACCAACGACTTCGCGGTGCTGCGTGACCCGAAGATCGCGGAGACCATGCGGTCGACCCAGGACCACATCTACCCCCGCACGCGCGATGAGGTCCTGGCGCTGTTCGAGGGTTTCGAGCTGGTGGAGCCGGGCCTGACGACGTCGGCGAACTGGCGCCCGGACCGCCTGGCGGCAGTCGTCGACCCGGAGGAAGACGGCCTGTACGCCGGGGTCGGCGTCAAGCCGTAGCCGGTCATTCCTCGCCGGAGAAGGTCCCGCCGAGCGAGCGGGCATGTCGACTTCCGTGTTCGCGCGAACTTACCGACGCAAGGCTGAGCCTGACAGGAGAAAATCGGACGTCCACTCGGCGAGTTCGGTCATGCGGGCGGCGAGTTCCTCGATTTCGGCCCAGCGCCGGTGCTCGCGTTCGAGGTCGGGGACGAGGAAGTCTTCGACGAGGAGCAGCAGGGTGGCGATTTCGTGCGCGACGTCGGCGAGTTGCAGGAAGGGGCGGTACTGGGCTTCGGCGCCGGGCCCGTGGGTCGCGGCCCAGCGCCTCGCACCGTGCCCGGCGGCCTGGCACACGGAGACGACGGTCTGCCGCAGGGCACCACGCCGCGAGCCGGGCCTGCCTTCGGTCAGCGGGGCGAGGTTCCAGGCCACGGAGAGAAGGCAGCACCCGGCGTCGTCCATGGAGTTGTTCATCACCGGGGTACTCTGCGGACTCACGGGCACGTCTCGGCGGTTCCGACTCGCTGGGTCACGCGATGGTGTGAGAAGAAATGCCGGATCGGGTACCTCAGAAGAGGGCAAGCGGATTGACGGGAACTCCGGTCAGCCCGTCGATGCGCGGCGGCGCCACGGTGAGCAGAAAGGCGTAGCGGCCCAGTTCCGCGCAGGCAGCGGAAAGTTCGCCGGTTTCGACGGCGTCGATCAAGGGCAGGCCCAGCAACGGCAGTGCTACCCCGTGCAGTGGTGCGGGACAGGCAGGGTCCAGTGCCGGGTGCGCGTCTCCGATGTCGCCGGCGTAGAGCGACACTCCGCGCCGATGCATCCACTGCACCGCGTCGAGGGTCATTCCGGGCATCGGACGGTCGGCGTCGGGGGTCATGGCCCACCCGCAACGCACCACCAAGGCGTCTCCGGCCTCGAGCCGGACGTTCTCGCGTTCTTCCGCCGCGTCGAAGTCTTCCGAAGTGACCGCGTAACCACTGGGCAGCGGGCCGTCGGCCGCCAGGTCGAGCAGAACGCCCCGGGTGGCCACGCCGGCGGAGAACGCTGCCGTGGAGCCGTGCCGCACACCCGCGACGGTTACGCATTCGTCGAGGGGCCGTCCGGGGTAGACCCGTCCGGCCCGTGGCATGTGTGCGAGCGCGTCGAGATGCGTCGACCGCGGATGGTGGTTGGTGACGATCAGGACTTCCGCCGTCGCCAAGGGCGGACAGCCCGTGTATTGCAACAGCTGCTGTACCGGGGAGGCAGCTTGGGTGGCGGGGGCGAAGGGGCCGCTGATGACCGGCGTGGGCTGGATCGGCAGCGCGAGCGACACCGCCCTCCCCGTCCGGACCTCCGCGGCTGCCCGGGCCCTGGCCTCGTCGGTGATGAGGTTCAGCGTGCCGCGTTGGTCGTCCTCACCCCACCGCCCCCAGTTGGTCGGCAGATTCGCCTCGTCTGAAGTGCCGGCTTCGGTGTGTTGTGATCCCATGCGTCAGGTCCTTTCCGGGTGTTTTCCTGCGAGTCAGCCGTGTGGAGTGGCGGCCGATCATGCGTTGGGCGCGGGCCTCTTCGTCCCAAGTGATCGCGGTCCAGCGGAAGTCGGCTCTGCTTCGCGGTGCGCGCCGTACCCGATCCGCGAGGACCGTGCGGCCGCCCGGTGCGTCCGGGACGGGGACCGTGGTTCCGGAGCCATGGCTTCCTGCTTCTGTGAGAGACCGGCTTATGCGGAGGGTCCTCCGCTAAGGTCGACCGTAGCATAACCGGAGTAACCTCCGCTTTTCCGCCGCCGCACTCCGGGCCGGACGGACCCGGACCTGGGAAGCTCGGCTTTGCCCCCACCAGCGGCGGCGATGGGCTGCGGTCCGTGCGAGCCGACAGCAAAAGCTGCCGGGAGATTCGGCGCCGCCGTTGCCGCCCTCGGCCGAAGCTCATCGGTCATGGCCTTGCGCGGCCGGATGGTCTGCGGGATCAGGGCCGGTCGCCGACGAGAGCGAGTGCGCGCGGCTCGGGAACTCCCAGCATCAGCAGGCTCGTGATCGTCGCTGCCCGGGCGCCGGGGATCCGGTTCGGCAGGTCGCTGTCCGCGATGGCGAACACGGCGCCGTAGGCGAGCTGGCTCAGAATCCCTGCCGGCAGGTGCTGTGCGAACACGTCGCTGTCCTGACCGCGTTTGACGAGGTGGGCGAGGAGTTCGTCGAGTGGCCCGAGCAGGCTGTGGATCGCCTCGCCGTACTCGCCACGGCGCAGCGCCAGCAGCACTCGGTACCGGTGTGCCACCGGCCAGATGCGGGCGACGAATCCGGCCCACGTCGCGTCCGCTTCGGTGTCGGAGGCGGTGACTTCGGTGAGGACGGCCGTCATCTCGGTGACGGCCCGTTCCGTGAGTGTCCGAACCAGGTCGAGGCGTGAGGGGAAGTGGCCATACACGGTGCGACGGACGACCCCGGCCGCGGAGGCGATGTCGCCCATCCCGGCGTCGGGGTTCTCTCCCAGTACCTCGAGGGCGACGTCGAGGATGCGATCGCGTGTCTCGTTCATCGAGCGCGCACGGGAGGACTCGGTGGGCACCGCAGCAGTGTTGCACACCGGTGTGCAACGAGCTAGATTGCACACCAGTGTGCAACGAGAGTTGTGCTGTGCTTCGAGGCTCAGGAGAAGGCAATGACCGCACCGACCTCGGCCCTTGTCCGCCCGTTCACCGTCTCGATCCCGGATTCGGAGATCGACGACGTGCAGCAGCGGCTGGCCGGAACTCGATGGCCGGATCCGGAAACGGTGGACGACTGGTCGCAAGGGGTTCGCGTGGAGAACGCCAGATCGCTGGTCGACTACTGGCGGCACGACTACGATTGGCGACGCCTGGAGTCCCGGCTCAATCGCTTTCCCCAGTTCCTGACCGAGATCGACGGGCTGGACATCCATTTCATCCACGTCAGGTCCAAGAATCCGCACGCGATGCCGTTGCTTCTCACGCACGGGTGGCCGGGCTCGATCATCGAGTTCCTGAAGCTGATCGGCCCGCTGACGGATCCGGTTTCGTTCGGCGGCGACGCCGCGGATTCGTTCGACGTCGTCGTTCCGTCGCTCCCCGGGTTCGGGTTTTCCCAGAAGCCCACGGAGACCGGGTGGACTGTCTCGCGCATCGCCAGTGCGTGGGTGGAGTTGATGAAGCGTCTGGGCTACCGGAGCTGGGCCGCGCAAGGCGGCGATTGGGGCGCGGTCGTCACGACCGACCTGGGGGCCATGCGGCCCGAGGGGCTTCTCGGGATTCATCTGAACACCCAGTACGCTTTTCCCGCACAGATTCCGGAGACCTTGTCGCCCGAAGAGCGCTACGCCGTGGAGACGCTCGCGCGCTACACCGGTGATCTCGGTGGATCGAACCACCTCCACGGCACGAAGCCCGAGACTGTCGGATTCGCGCTGGCGGACTCTCCCGCTGGTCAGGCGGCCTGGATCTACGAGAAGTTCCAGTCCAAGACCGACAACCACGGGCTCGCCGAGGACGCCATCGCCGTGGACGACATGCTCGACGCGATATCCCTCTACTGGTTCACCAACAGCGCGGCGTCGTCCGGCCGCATCTACTGGGAGAACAAGTCGCGCACCTTCGCCGGTCCGAAGGTGACGCTTCCGGTCGCGGTGACCGTGTTCCCGAAGGACATCCCCCGCCTGCCACGAACCTGGATCGAAGACACCTACACCAACCTGATCCACTACGGCGAGGCTGGCAAAGGCGGCCACTTCGCGGCCTTGGAACAGCCCGAGATCCTGGTCGGCGAAATCCGCACCGGCCTGCGCGCCCTTCGTTCCTGATGCCGACGCGCGCTCAAGGAGCAGGATGCGCCGTGGCGCGTTCCGCTTCGAGTACGCAGGCCGATTGGTAGCTTCCTCGCATGACCGACTCCGATCCCAAGGCCGATCTGCGGCGATACCTGCAGGCGGCGCGCGACGCGCTGGTGTGGAAGCTCGACGGCCTTTCCGAGTACGACATGCGCCGGCCGATGACGCCCACCGGGACCAACCTGCTCGGCCTGGTCAAGCACATGGCCGGTGTCGAGCTCGGCTACTTCGGGGACACGTTCGGCCGGAAGTTCCCTGAGTCGCTTCCGTGGTACGACAACATGGACGACGAGCCCGGCGCCGACTTCTGGGCGTCGGAGGACGAGTCGCAGGACGACATCGTCGGGCTCTACCGGCGCGTCTGGGCGTTCGCGGACGAGACGATCGAGCCGAACCCGCTGGACGCGGCCGGCATGGTCCCGTGGTGGCCGCCGGAGCGCCGCGAGACGACGCTGCATCGGGTGCTGGTGCACGTGATCGCCGAGATCAACCGGCATGCCGGTCACGCCGACATCGTCCGTGAACTCGTCGACGGCGCCATCGGCCTGCGGGCCGACGCGTCGAACCTGCCCGATCTGCACGCGGACTCGTGGGCGGAGCACCGCGAGAAGCTGGAGCGGGTCGCCCGCGCGGCCGGGCCGGTGCAGTCCTAGCGAGGCCGGCGTGGGTCGCTGGGGTGTCGACCCGTCGGCGCACTCGGAGCCGCGTCCATCAGTGCGGGCCGAGTACGAGGCTCAGTGCGCCCGCGGCCGGCACGCCGGTCACGCGGACATCGTGCAGTGGCGCCGGAGAGCGAGGTGCAGCTCGACGGTCCGACGGGTGAGCTGTCCGGGGCAGGGCGCGGTGTCGTTGCCGTGGAGTTACGTCGAGAACGGCGAGGAAGCGCCCTCCGCGCGAGTGCGGCCCTTGCGGCCCGCCGCGGACAGCGGCTGCGCGATCTCCTCCAAGGACTTGCCTTCCGCGTCCACGGCCAGGAACCGGGCCACCAGGCCGCCGGCGATCATGATCACCGCGCCGAGCAGGTAGCCGATGAACAAGCGGACCGGGTGATCGCCCGCGCCGATCAGCGCGCCGTAGATCACCGGCCCCAGCGCGCCGAAGCACTGGGCGATCGCGAAGAACACCGCGATCGCCTTCGCCCGTACTTCCAGCGGGAAGATTTCGCTGACTGTCAGGTAGCCCGCGCTGGCGCCGGCCGATGCGAAGAAGAAAATCACGCACCAGGCGATGGTCTGCGTGATCGCGTTGAGCGAGCCGGTGTAGAACAGCACCGCCGTGACGGCCAGCAGGGCGCCGGAGACGAGGTAGGTACCCGCCAGCATGGTGCGGCGGCCGAGCGTGTCGAAGAGGTGGCCGATGGTGAACGGGCCGACCAGGTTGCCGATCGCGAACGCGATCAGGTAGATCGGCGTGGCCGCCGACGGGACCCCGTAGAACTTGCCGAGCACGAGGGTGTAGGTGAAGAAGATCGCGTTGTACAGGAACGACTGGCTGATCATCAGCGACGCGCCCAGGATCGCCCGGGACGGGTAGTCGCGGAAGAGCACCCTGGCCAGCGCCACGTACCCGATCCGCTCGGCCGGGATCACCTCGATCGCCTTGCTCTCGTCGACCGCGGGCAGGCTGCGGCCCGCGTGCTCGACCTCCTGCTCGATCTGGCTGATCGACTCCTCCGCCGCGTCGGCCTTGCCGTGCATGATCTGCCACCGCGGGCTCTCCGGCAGATGCCGGCGGACGAACAGGATGATCAGCCCCAGTATCGGGCCGATCAGGAAGCCCAGCCGCCACCCCAGGGACAGGTCCATCCGGTTCAGCAGGATGTACGTGCCGATCGTGCCGAGCACCGCGCCGGCCCAATACGTGCCGTTGACGGCGATGTCGACGCGGCCACGGTAGCGGGCCGGAATCAGCTCGTCGATCGCGGAGTTGATCGCCGCGTACTCGCCGCCGATGCCCATGCCGGCGACGAACCGGGTGGCGTAGAGGAACAGCACCCAGCCCGCGCCGTTGCCGAGGGTCAGCGCGGTCAGGCCGCTGCCGACGAGGTAGACCGCCAAGGTGAGCATGAAGAGGTTCCGGCGCCCCAGCTTGTCGGACAGGCTGCCGAAGAACAGGGCCCCGACCACCTCGCCGGCCAGGTAGATCGTCGCCAGCAGCCCGACGGCCGCCGAAGACATGTGCAGCGTCTCGGGCTTGGTCAGCGTGTCGGCGACCGCGCTGGCCACGGTGATCTCGAGGCCGTCCAGGATCCAGGCCACCCCGAGCGCGACGACCATCCGGGTGTGGAACCGGGACCAGGGCAGCCGGTCGATGCGCGCGGGGATCAGCGTACGGACCGCGGATGACGCCGGAACGGGTGTCGCCGCCATGCCAACCTCCTCGTGAGCGTGCCCGCGGCGCGAATTCCCTGGACGCCACGGCCGAAACCCGAGGCGAGCGGTCGTTGCGGCAGTGTGACCGGGCCTCGACGAGTGCGACCGGCTGACCGACGACCATGACGCTGTGGTTGCTCGTGGACTCCGGGGCGCCGGGGAGTGCGCCGCATCGCAGTGGCAGGCCATCGAGCGGGTCGCCGCCGAGGCCACCGTCACCGTCTCCCGCGCCGTCTCGGCCACACCTCCGGCGGGCGAGCAGCGCCGGGCATGCCGACCGCCGGCTTCGACCGGCTAGCGTGAGCCGGTGCGGCGGATCGCGGCGTCGAGCATGTCTTCGAGGAATGTCCGGTACTGCTCGGCGGTCCACTTCCGGTGGTGCACCAGGTCGGCGTAGACGGCGGGTCCAGTCAGGACCCAGATGGCGTCGGTGAGCTCCGCGGCCGACCGTGCGTCGCTGCCGGGCCGGAGCAGGTTCGCCAGCCGGCGGTTTTCGGTGAGCCGCCGGTCGGCGCCCGCGGCCGCCAGCTCCTTGGCGGTGGGGTCGCTGCGGGCGGCGTCCTGCAGCACGAGGAAGAGTGCCGCCGCGCGGTGGTATGCCTCGGCGGTGGCCGCCGCGAACGCCCGCAGGCGCTGCGTCTTGTTCAGGCCCGGTTCGTACGCTGCCGCGAAGGACGGGCGGTCGGCGAGCATGACGTCGTCGGCGGAGCCGGCGACCGCCGTCTCGACGGCGCGGACGAGCAACGCCGGCTTCCCTCCGACGGCCTGGTACACCGCCTGCGGGGTCACTCCGGCCCGGGCGGCGATCGCGGCCACCGTGGTGCCCGCCCAGCCGTGCTCGGAGAACTCCTCGACGGCGGCTTCGGCGATGCGCTGGCGGGTCTGCGCGGCCTGCTGCTCACGCAGGGGTGCGTGATAGCCGCGCTTGACAGGTCCCACAGTTCGGTTGTATCACATCAAGTCAATTGATACGTTCTCAACTGAAAGTGGGGCCGCGTCATGACTGTCGCGCTCACCTCGCCCGAGACAGCGGAAAACCTCGATCGCGCCGGCGGCCGGGGCATGCGGTTGCTGCTCGACAGCGCCGCGACCAGCGGAACGCTGTCGGTGCTGCTGTGTGAAGCACCCGCGGCGGAGGCGGGCCCGCCGCTGCACGTGCACCCCGGATCCGACGAGACGTTCGTCGTGCTCGAGGGCACCCTGCTGCTGCACGCCGCCGGCCGGACGCACCCGGTTCCGGCCGGCGGCTCGATGTTCGTCCCACGCGGAACACCGCACACCTTCGCGACGGCGTCCGGCCGCCCGGTTCGGTTCGTCACCATCCACACGCCGGGCGGTTTCGAGCGGATGCACCGTGACGTGCGCGCCGCCGAGAGCGAGGCCGGCCGCCCGCTGGCGCCCCCGGAGATGATCGCGATCGCCCGCCGGCACGACTGGGAGCCGGCCGGTCCGCCGTTGCTGCCCACCGGGGAACTGGCCCCAGCCCCCGCCCCACGATGACGGCGACCCCGGCCGAACGCCGCAAGCCCACTGGCCCGCCGGACGGAAACGCGCCAGAATGCGGGGACATCCGGGAGGGGAGTCCCGACGTGACCGCAGAACCGGCTCGATACGTGCTCGACGGCAGCGACGAGGACCTACGACGGCTGCTCGGCATCTCGGCGGTGCTGAATCCGACGACGCGGACCGCGCTGGCCACCGTCGACGTCCGGCCCGGCTGGCGAGCGCTGGAATGCGGCTGCGGGCCGCTGGGCGCGATGCCGCTGCTCGCCGAGCTGGTCGGACCGTCCGGAAGCGTCGTGGGTGTGGACTTCACGGCCTCGACCGTGGAGCGGGCCCGTTCGGTCGTGACCGAACTGGGTTTGCGCAACGTCGACGTCCGCGTCGCGGACATCAACGACCCGGCGGCCGATCTCGGTGGTCCCTACGACCTCGCGTTCACCCGCTGCTTCCTGATGCACCAGCGCGACCCGCGGCACACGCTGACCCGCATCCGCCACGCGCTGCGTCCGGGTGGCTGGCTCGTGGCGATGGAACCCGTCCCGGCCCCGCCGCCGTTCAGCTTTCCGCCCGACGACACACTGCGCGTCGCCTGGGACCTCCTCCACCAGGCGATCGAACGCGGCGGCGCGTCCCCCACCGCGGTCGAGGACCTGCCGGCCACGGCGGACCGGGCGGGCTTCGACGTCGTGCGGCTCGGCGGGTGCTTCCAGCCCATCGAGCCGGCCACCGGCTACGGACTGCACGCGGCGACCATCGCCGCGGTCCGGGAACGGATCGTGGCCAGTGGGGTCGCGACAGCCGAGGAGACCGACGAAATCATCGACCGGCTGCGCACCGCGGGAAACCGCGGCGGCGTTCAGTGGGTCACTTCACCGGTGTCACTGACTGTGACCATGCGCAACCGCGGCTGACTCGGCCGGCATCAGCCTTCGGGCCGCAAGCCCGACTGCTGCGGGATGTCGCTCGGCGCCGAGCTGTATGGCCGCCGGCGAGCACCCGGGCTTCTCGGACTGGGTCCCGCCTTGCGGACGAGGCCCGTAGCACAACCTGTGGAGTCGGATAGCGCGATCGGCTTAAAGACCCTCTCCGGATCGGGGGTTACTCAGGGCGCGTTTGAGGATCTTCCCGTTGGCGTTCTTGGGCAGCTCGTTGAGAAACGTGATGGACTTCGGCTTCTTGAACGACGCCAGGTGCGCACGGCTGTGCGCGATGAGTTCTGCTTCGGTGACGTCGGTGCCCGGGCCGGTCACGACGAATGCGCCGACGTTCTCGCCCCATTCGGGATCGGGGATGCCGACGACCGCGGCTTCGTGGACCGCCGGATGCGTGAGCAGGACTTCTTCCACCTCGCGGGGGTAGATGTTCGAGCCGCCGCTGATGATGACGTCTTTCGACCGGTCGGTGAGATACAGGAATCCGAGCTCGTCGACGTGCCCGACGTCGCCGGTGCGCAGCCAGCCGCGGTCGATGGTGCCGGCGGTGGCGGCCGGATCGGACCAGTATCCGGTCATCACGACGTCGCCGCGAACCCGGATTTCCCCGGTCGTCCCCGCGGGCAGCTCGGCGCCGTCGGCGTCGGCGACCCGGACCTCGACGCCGGTGAACGGCCGGCCGCAGGACCGGCGGCGGGGGTGTGCGTGGTCGTGGGGAACCTGGTCCGGTTTCATGACTGCGATGGTCATGGGCGCCTCGCCTTGTCCGTACATCTGGGTGATGATCGGCCCGAACGCGTCGAGCGCTTCCTGCAGATCTTCCTGATAGAGCGCGGCTCCGCCGATGACGAGGCTGCGCAGCTGTGGAAGCTCCGGGGCGGAGCCGGCTCGGACTTCGTCGGTCAGCCGGCGCAGCATCGTGGGTGCGAGGAACGCTCCGTGGGTGACCTGGTCGGCCTGGGCGAGTGCGAGATAGTCGGCCGGGTCGAAGCTGCCGGCCGCGGAAATCACATTGACCGCTCCGTGTCCCACCGCGGGGAGCAGGTACATCCCGCTGCCGTGGGTGAGCGGGGCGGCATGGAGGAAAACGGCATCGTCGTGGACCGGGTCGACGTCGGCGTAGTAGTTGAGCGTCATGCTCACCAGATTCCGGTGGGTGAGTGTGGCGCCCTTCGGCCGCCCGGTGGTCCCTGAGGTGTAGAAGATCCACGCAGCGTCCTCGGGGCGCACCTCGGCGACAGGCACCGGCTGCCCGGCTGTGAGCGCCTCGTATGCCGGTGAGCCGGTGCGGAGCACGGTGGCGTCGGTCGTGTCGCTGCTCGCCGCGTCGTCGGTTTCGGGCGCGACGACGACGAGCTTCGCGCCGGAGTGAGCGAGGACGAACGCCACCTCGCGGGGGTGCAGGTGGCGGTTGACCGGCACCGTCACCAGCCCGGCCCAGAAGGTCGCCCACAGCAGTTCGAAGAGGTCGGGCCCGTTCGGCAGGACGAGGGCCACCCGGTCGCCGGTGCGGAGCCCGAGCGCCTGGAGCCCGCCGGCCAGGCGCGCGATCCGGTCGCGGGCGAGCGCGTAGCTCGCGGACCGGTCGCCGTGGCGCCAGGCATCCCGTGTCGGTACCCGGAGCGCGCTGGCTGCCAGCAGAGTTGCCACGTTCATCGTGTCGTCAGCCTTCGGCGTCGTCCGGTTCGGGGAAGTACTCCACCGGCGAGCCCGGCGGGATGGCGTCGTTGACGAGCGGGCCGCCATCTTCGCGCCACATCTCGTAGGCGATCTCCTTGGTGATTTTGCCGTCCCGGAGTTCGAAGCAGTGCACGATCCGGAGGCTGATCCGGCTGCCGACGGGGAAGGGCAGGTTGGGCATCTCGTCGCCGACCACGGTCACGTCGGCGACTGCGTCGTCGAACACGAACTGTTCCGTGCCGAAGCGCCGCAATGTGGTCAGCGAGTGGAACTGCAGGGTGCGGAAGATCTTCAGGTAGGCGTCGCGGACGTCGGCGGCATCGGTGTAGACGAGCCCGCGGTTGGGGGCTTCCCAGGAGATCTCGGGGGCGTAGAGAGCGATCGCCTTGTCGACGTCGTCGGGGTTTTCGTTGTGGAAGTGTTCCTGTACCACTTCGAGGTTGCGCGCGATGATCTCGTCGCGGGTCAGCGTCGCGTCCGGTCGTATGGTCGTCATGAGCCAGGGTCCTTTGCGGCAGAAGGGAAAGGCTATTTGTCGAGCCACGGGTAGCGGGCGGTGTCGGCGTCGGCGTAGTCCGGGTCGAGGTAGACGAACAGACGCTGGATCTTGAAGTCGCGGATTTCGAACACGTCGCACCACGGCCCGGTGGAGGTCACTCCCGCACGCCACTCGACGCCGGTCGCGGTCGTGCCGTGGCTGGTGCCTTCGACGACGACACGGTCGCCGTCGACGACGTAGTTGAAGTACGCGGTGTGGTGTTCGATCGACGAGATGATGCCGCCGAGCCGGCCGAAGAATTCCTGGATCTTGTCGATGCCGCGGACCATGCCGTATTTCGGGAAGCAGAACTGGGCGTCGTCGGCGAAGAGTTCGAGGACGTTGCCGCCCGAATCGACTCGCTTGAGGAACTCCAGGGCTACCGACTTGCGCTGTTCGTCGGTCATGGTGCCGGTCGTGATCGTCATTTCGAGCCTCCTTGATCGAATGAAGGGCCGGGTTCAGGTGCGGGAAAGGGCGGACTTGGCCGCTTCGCGCAGCGCGCTGACCGGGTCGCCGGCCTTGTCGTGGCTGCGCCAGGCGATGTGGCGGTCGGGCCGGACCAGCAGGCAGCCGCCGTCGGTCACCTCGCGGGTTCTGGCCCAGTCGCCGTACACGTCGTCGAAGGCGAGCCGGTAGCCGATGGGTGCGCCGGCGATCTCGACGCCCAGCTCCGCGCTGATCTTCTCCGCGGCGGCGGTCCAGGCTTCGCCGCCGATGCCGGTGATCAGGGTGAACTTGCCGTGCCCGACGACGTCGAGCGTCGAGATCTGCTTGCCGTGGCGTTCGATCCAGACGTGGGGGAGGTACGCGCCGGGATGGGTGGTGGGCTGGTAGTAGAGCTCGGGATCGCGGGTGTAGTCCGGGAACGGGGTGCCGTCGTCGACGACGGCGGCCGAGGTGTAGCGCTGGCCGAGTTCGACGCCGTGCGCGTGGAAGTGGTACGCGTTCTCGTCGAGGCAGTCTTCGAGCGCTTTCCGTCGCCTGCGGCCGTCGTCGGTGTCGGCGAAGAACCCGTCGATCGCCGCCCAGCCTTCCTCGTCGGTCTGGCCCGGCCGGATGCCGAGAATGGACGGCACCCGGCCCACGATGTCGGCGCTTTTCAGGGCCCGGTCGACAACCTGGCGACCTACCGGGTGGCGCTCCTGGTGGTAGCTCTCGAGCAGCGCTTCGCCGGCCTGGCCCTTGAGGACCGCGGCCAGTTTCCAGGCGAGGTTGTAGGCGTCCTGGACCGAGGTGTTGGACCCGAGCCCGTTCGCGGGCGGGTGCCGGTGCGCGGCGTCGCCGGCCAGGAACACCCGTCCTCGCCGGTACTCGGTGGCGAGGACGTGGTTGACCTGCCAGGTGGAGACGTTCTTGATCGTGACCGGGACGCTGTCGTCGCCGATGGCCTTGTGGATGCGAGGCAGCATCGCTTCCTCGCTGGTGTCGATCTCCTCGGTGTCCGGGTCGTACATGAACACCAGGACCCATTCGTGCCAGGGCCGCACGGTGATGAAGACTCCGGAGCCGAGCCAGAAGTCGTTGCCCGGCCGGGCGGTCCAGAACAGCACGCCCGGCCGGTGTGCGCGGAAGCGCGAGAGGTCGGCTTCGAGCCAGATGTTGACCGCGTATCCGAGACCGGTTTCTCCCTCCAGCGAGAACCCGAGCTGTTCGGCGACCGTCGAGCGGCCGCCGTCGGCGCCGATGGCGTACTGCGCTTTGATCTGATACGTCTCGCCGGTGTGGCGGTACCGGACGGTCGCCGTGACACCGGCGTCGTCCTGGGTGATTTCGGTCAGTTCGGTGGAGAAGCGGACGTCGGCGCCGCGGTCGACCGCGCCTTGCAGGATCAGCGGCTCGAACAGGTGCTGGGGCATGTTGCACATGGCCGACGGACTGCCCGCCTCGTAGTCGGCCTTGCGCTCGACCATCGTCCCCCAGGTCTTCACCCGGGCGATCTCCTTGCCCGCCATGCTCGTGGCCCACACGTTGTCGGCCATCAGCTCGTTGGGGACGGAGACGGCGCGCACCTGTTCCTCGATGCCGAGGTCCCGCATGACCTCCATGGTGCGCTGGTTCGTGATGTGCGCCCGCGGCGTGTTGGCGGTACGCGGGTACTTGGTGACGGTGATGGCCTCGACGCCGTACATCGCCAGGAACGCCGCGGCCGTGAGGCCGCAGGGCCCGGCGCCCACGACGAGGACATCGGTTTCGACGACTCGCATGGTCGGTCTCCTTGCCGGTCAGCCGCGGGGTGCGACGAGGCGGTGGGTCATCCGGCCCAGCCCCTCGGTCCGGGTGGTCAGCACGTCGCCGGCGGCGAGGTAGCGCTGGGGGTGCGAGCCGAGGCCGACGCCGGCCGGGGTCCCGGTGAAGATCAGGTCGCCGGGGTAGAGCGTGAGGACCTCGGAAAGCTGGGCGATCAGCACGGGCACCGGGAAGATCAGGTCCGAGGTCCGGCTCTTCTGGACCTCTTCGCCGTTGATCGCGCAGGCGATCTCCAGGTCGTCGGGGTTCTCCAGTTCGTCCGGGGTGACCACCCACGGCCCGATCGGGCTGAAGCCGGGGTGCGACTTGGCCAGGCTGAACTGCGGCACCGGCCCGGCGAGCTGCCGGGTGCGCTCGGAGATGTCCTGGCCGTTGGTCAGCCCGGCGACGTGGTCCCACGCGTCCTGTTCACGCACGGCGCGTGCCTCGCGGCCGATCACGACGACCAGTTCCGCTTCCCAGTCGACGTTCCCGTCGACGAGGGCGATGTCGCCGGCCGGTCCGGTCAGCGACGAGGCGAACTTGGTGAACACCGATGCCTCGGCCGGGATTTCGAAGCCCGACTCGGCCGCGTGCGCCCGGTAATTGAGCGCGATCGCGAAGATCTGCCGCGGCCGCGGCACCGGCGGGCCGAGCAGCGCCTCGTCGAAACTCCGCGGAGCCAGCGGCGCGCTTCGCGCCCACTCCCGGAACTCGGCCCACCGCTCCAGGACCGCCAGGGGATCCGGGCCGAAGCGCCCGTCGCTGTCACGGGCGATGTCAGCCGCTCCGTCGCCGGTCACCAGGACCGCTCGTCCTGCCAGGTTCGCCAACTTCATCGTCGTCCTCCTCGGCCGGGGCGGCCGGCGCCACCCTGCGCTGTGGGTCTCAGCATGCGCGCTAACTTTCTAAAGTTCAAGTGAAAGAAGAAAGTTGAGGGTACGTTCTCTTCTGCTGCTACTGTTGAAACATGGCGCGATCCACGTACGGCACCCGGGCGGATGACACGTTCGCGACGATGCGGGCCGACATCCTGGCCGGGCGGCTGGCCCCGGGGGAGAAGCTGAAGTTCCCGGAGCTCGGTGCCAGGTACGGCGTCGGTGTGGGGGTGCTCCGCGAAGCTCTGACCCGGCTGGTCGAGCAGGACCTCGTCCGGTCGCAGCCGCACCAGGGTTTCCAGGTGACGCCGTTGTCCGCCGACGACCTGACTGACCTCACCGCCGCCCGCGTGGCGATCGAGTGCCTGGTGCTGCGGATGTCGCTGGCCGAGGGCGACACGCCATGGGAATCGGATCTGGTCGCGAAGCACCACACGCTCGAGCGGACTCCGCAGTACGACCAGGACGATCCGGATCGGGTCAGCGACGCGTGGTCACGGGCGCACGCGGACTTCCACCATGCGCTGCTGGCCGGCTGCCGCAACTCCCGCCTGCTGGCCATCGCGAACTCGTTGCGCGACTCGGCGGAGCTGTACCGCTCGTGGTCGCAGCAGCACTCCAGGCACCCCGGCCGCGATGTGATCGCAGAACACCGCACGCTCATGGAACTCGCGCTCGCCCGCGACACCGAAGCCGCTGTCGAGGCATTGGCGTGGCATATCGGCCGTACGACGGAAATCCTGCTCGACGGCGACCGAGCCTGAGCGACGTTCGACGAGCCGGCCGGGCACGGCGGAGCGAACGGAGACCTGACCGAGCCCCTTCGCTTGCGCAGCAAAAGTTCGACCAGCCAGCGCGTTCGTGCGGGTGGGGCCCCCGGGGGGCTTGCAGGCGTTCGCACACCTGGAGGGACTGCGGGTCCTCGATCGGCGAGACACGGTACCCAGGCCCCGGCGGGTAGCGCGGCGCAAAAGTGCCACCAGCGGCCGCGGGGTTCGCCGAAGCGTGTGGTATCGCGGTGCCGGGTGCCTCGTCGAGGCGCAAGAGTGCACCGGGGGCCTCGGGCTGGTCGTAGTAGAGGTCCGGCCGGAGCGGGTATCGGTCGAGGCGGCGGGCGATGGCTGCCGGATGCCGTCGCCATACCACCCGCTGAGACGGTGCTCCGGGACTCCGGTGCGCCGACCGGGTGAACTGATCCGGGTGGCCGGGCCGAACGGACGCTCCGATTTGCTCCGTTCGCCGCACTGATTGCTGCGATCGCCCGGGTTTGCCGGCGCGGGGAAATGGTTAACCACCGTGGTTTCGGCCGCCCCATTGATCACCGCGTTGCGTTGCCCGACGATTTTGGATGCGGTACAAAGTAATTACACGCCGCTTCGACGGTGATGAATCAATCATTGCGACAAAATGTCCATCACTATCTGCTGGGGGCATTGTGACGGGTCGTCACGCCTTCGTTTCCTGTGCACACCTCATGGACCGGATCGATTCCGCTTACATGGATTGCGTGTCCGACGTCGTGGCTCTCCTGCTGGCCCACGCCGGTGTGGCCGACGTCCGCACTCCTTTTGTCTACCAGTGGGCATTCCGGGTCGTCGGCGGCACCGGCGGGGTGCTGGAGCCGGATCTGCCGCCGCGGGCGCGGGATCGCTCGGTCGCCCGGTTCGCCGGGCTCCGGCCGAAATGGTCGCCGATCGGCCCGGTCGCGGAATGCGTCGAATCGTGGCGGCACGAGATCGGCTGTGGCAATGCGGTCGCCGTCACGGCGGACGCCTATTTCCTGCCCTGGCTGCCGTATTTCGGAAAAGAACACATGGAACACGGATTCGTCGTCGAGGGCGTGGAAGGAGGCCGGGAAGCCTTGCTGCACGTCGTCGATCCCTACGAAAACCGGACCCGGTGGGGCCAGGCGAGCCCGACGACGACCAAGATCACCCTCGGGGACCTCGGGCACGCGCTCGACCGGGGCGCCTGGGGCGTGCTCGAGCCGTGCGGCCCGGCCGAGCCGCTGGACCCGGAGCGCGAGGTCCGGGCCAACTGCGAAGCCGTCCTCGCCTCCCACGCCGACGGCACGATGGCCGCCTTCGCCGGTCAGTACCGCGACCCCGACGCGGCGGCGCTGCACCGGCTGGCCCTGCAGAGCTGGCTGATCACCCGCGACCGGCAGCTGCACGCCCTGTGGCTGCGGGAACTGCCCGGCACTCCGGCGCCCGGCTTCTCCCGCGCCTTCGACGAGACCGTCCTCCCGCGCTGGCAGAAGCTGCAGGAAATCGCGTACGTCGCGATCCGCCGCGTCGAAGCCGGCCGCGCGGCGCCGCCGGCGGTGCACGCGGCGCTCGAAGCCGCGCTGACCGCCGAAGCCGAGCTGGCCCGAACCTCCCTGGACCATCCGGAAGGAAGCGCTTGATGCTCACCCACCAGCACTTCTTCGCTCAGGCCCGGCGCACGCCCGGCGCCGTGGCCCTCGTCGAAGACGACGGCGGGTCGATCACCTACGGCGCGCTGAGCCACGTCGCGGCCGCGCTCGCCCGGCGGCTCGGCGACGGGTCCGGCCGCGTGGCCGTGGTGAGCCGCAAGCGGATCGGCACGGTCGCCGCCTTCCTGGCGTGCCTGCGGGCCGGCCGCGCCTACGTCCCGATCGATCCCGCTCACCCGCGGGAACGCCACGACTTCGTTCTCGCCGACGCCGGCTGCTCCGTGCTGCTCGACGCCGAGGATCTCGACCTCGGCGCGCTGCTGGACGAACCGGACGGCGAACCGGCGCCGGTGCGGCCGGACGACGAGGCGTACGTGCTCTACACGTCCGGGTCGACCGGCACCCCGAAGGGCGTCGTCATCACCCACCGGAACGCGGCGGCGTTCACCGGCTGGGCCGCCGCCGAATTCCCGCTCACCGCGGACGACCGGGTCGCGGTGCACGCGCCGCTGCACTTCGACCTGCCGGTCTACGACCTCTACGCCGGGTTGCGCGGCGGCGCCGAGCTGCACTTGGTGCCCGAGCGCACCGCGCTCTTCCCGGCGGCGCTGGGCCGCCTGCTGCGCGAACGCCGCATCACGAGCCTCTACGCGGTGCCGACGGCGCTGGCCGCGCTCGCCCGCCGCGGCGGACTGGCCGCCGGCGACCTCCCGGCACTGCGGCAGATCCTGTTCGCCGGCGAGGAGTTCCGGACGGCCGCGCTCGCCGAGCTGATGGCGCTCGTCCCCGGCGCGGCCGCGGCCAACCTGTACGGGCCCATCGAGACGAACGTCGTCACCGCCCACCGGCTGCCCGGGCCGCCGGAACCGGACTCGCGGCTGCCGATCGGCCGGCCGGTCACCGGCGCCGTGATCGGCCTGCGCGACCCCGGCGGCCGGATCCGCCTCGACGGCGAAGGCGAAGGGGAACTGGTCGTCGCGGGCGACTGCGTGACGCCCGGCTACCTGGGGCGGCCGGACCTGACGGCGGCCGCGATCGTCCACTCCGGACACCGGCGGTTCTACCGCACCGGCGACATCGCCCGCCGTGCCGCCGACGGCTCGCTGCAGCTGCTCGGCCGCGCCGACGGGCTCGTGAAAACCCGCGGGTACCGCGTCGAGCTGGGCGACATCGAAGCCCACCTCGCCGCGCACCCGGGGGTGGACGGCGTCGCGGTCGTGGCGATCCCGGACCCGGCCACGACGCACCGGCTGGAGGCCGCGGTGGTCCCGCGCCCGGGCACCGACGGCGACGCGCTGCCCGCGGACCTGCTCCGCCACTGCCGCGCCCGGCTGCCGCACTACATGGTGCCGAACCGCGTCCACGTCCTGACGGCGTTGCCCACCACGAGCACCGGCAAGACGGCGAAGCGAGCGCTGGCCGAGGCGCTCGGTGTGGCCGGAGGCCCGCGATGACCGACGCCATCGCCCGGACGGTCGCCGACGTGCTCGGCGTGCCCGCCGCCGACGTGCTGGCGGCCGAGTCCCTGTTCGACCTGCCCGGCTTCGACTCGATCGCCATCGTCTCGGTCCTCGAACGCCTCGAAGACGACCACGGCGTCGAGGTCCCGGCCGCGCAGATCGTGCCCGAGTCGTTCGAAACCCTCACCACCCTGCGGTCGCTGCTCGCCGCCGCCCACCCGGAAGGAGCACACCCGTGACCCCGCGGTTGCTGCACGAACTGCTCGACCGGCGCACGGCGGCCACGCCGGACGCCCCGGCGCTCGCCCGCGACGACCTGCGCTGGACCTACGCCGACCTCCGCCGCCGCTCGCACACGCTCGCCGCCTGGCTGGCCGGCCGGGGCGTCGGCCGCGGGGACCGCGTCCTCGTCGCCGCACCGCACGCGCCCGACACCGTCGCGCTGCTGTACGCGGTGTCCCGGCTCGGCGCGGTCTACGTCGTCGTCAGCGACCGGATCCGGCCGTTCCACCTCGACCACATCCTCGCCGACAGCGAACCCGCGCTGGTGCTGGCCGCCGACTCCGCGGCCGAGACCGTCTCCCGCAGCACGGCGAAGGTGCACAAGCTGAGCGAACTCCCGGCGACCGGGACGGCCGAGGTCCCCGCGTCCCGCGCGGCCGGCGTCGACATCCTCAGCCTGATCTACACCTCCGGCAGCACCGCGATGCCCAAGGCCGTGGTCTCGACCCACGAGCAGGTGCTGTTCGCGGTGTCCGCCATCGCGGAACGGCTGGGCTACCGGGCGGGCGACCGCGTGCTCTGCTGCCTGCCGCTGTCCTTCGACTACGGGCTCTACCAGGCGTTCCTCGCCGCCGAAGCGGGCGCCTGCCTGGTGCTCGGCGACGAGGGCGCGGCCGGGCCGGCTCTGCTGTCCACTGTGGAGCGCGAGGCGGTGACCGTGCTGCCGCTCGTGCCCGGCCTCGGCGCCACCCTGGCCCGGCTCGCCGCCCGGGCCGGCCGCTTCCCGGCCTCGCTGCGCCTGGTCACCAACACCGGCGCGGCGCTGCCGGCCGCGTTGTCGGCCAGGTTGCGCGAGCTCTCGCCGGACCTGGACGTCGTGGCCATGTACGGCCTCACCGAATGCAAGCGGGTGTCCATCGAGGACCCGAACGCCTACCTGACCCGGCCCGGCTCGGCCGGGCGGCCGCTGCCCGGTACCGAGGTCCTCGTCCTCGACGAGCACGGCGCCGAGCTCCCGCCCGGCCAGGTCGGCCAGTTCGCCGTCCGCGGGCCGAACGTGATGGCCGGCTACTGGCGCGCGCCCGAGCTGACCGCGCACCGCTTCCCGCGGGACGCCTACGGCCGCGCCACCCTGCTGACCGGCGACCGCGGGAAGGTCGACGAAGACGGCAACTTGTATTTCGCGGGCCGCGACGACGACCTCTACAAGCAGGACGGGTTCCGGGTCAGCGCGGTCGAGGTGGAGGGCGCCGCGGCCGACGTCGACGGCGTCACCGAGGCCGCGGTGCTCCCGCCCGCCGGCGACCGTCCCGCCGTGCTCGCGGTCACCGGCGAGCTCGACGCCGCGCAGCTGCGCGAAGGGCTCGCCGAACGCCTCGAGCCGCACAAGATCCCCGACCGCGTCGAGGTCGTCGGCGCGCTGCCGCACGGCGTGAACGGCAAGATCGACAAGCGGGCCCTGGAGGCCGCCCTGTGATCACGCCGCTGCACCAGCGGATCGTGGCCCGCCACGGCACGCCCGCGTTCGTCTACGACCTCGACGCCGTCCGCCGCGCCCACGCCGACCTCACCGCCGCGTTGCCGAGTCCGTCCACGGTGTACTACTCGGTCAAGGCGAACCCGCACCCGCGGATCATCGCGCTGCTGCACGAACTCGGCTGCGAAGCCGAAGTCAGTTCGACCGGGGAGATCGACGCCGCACTGGACGCCGGCGTGCCGCCCTCGGCCCTGCTGCTCACCGGCCCGGCCAAGTCCACCGAGACGGTCACGCACGCCCTTTCCCGTGGCCTCACCCGCTTTTCGGTCGACTCGCCGGAGGACCTCGCCCGCGTCGACGCCCTCGCCCGGCGAGCGGACGTCGAAGCGCGGTGCGCGTTGCGCGTCAACGCCGACGAGCCGGTGCCCGGTGCGGGGCTCAGCATGACGGGGACGTCGTCGCAGTTCGGCGCGGACCTGTCGTGGGTGCTGGCCGAGACCCCGCGGTTCACCGGGTTCGCGCACGCCCCCGTCACCGGGCTGCACCTCTACATGGGCACCAACCTGACCGACGAGAAGGACCTGCTGGCCCAGTTCGAGGTCGGCATCGGGATCGCGGAGAAGCTCGCCGTGCTCTTCCCCGGCCTCACCGAGATCGACCTCGGCGGCGGGTTCGGCCTGCCGTACGCCCGGGCGGGGGAACGGCCGCGGTTCACCGGGCTCGCGGCGGCGCTGGAAACCCTGCTCGACGACCGCCTGCCCGCGTGGCGGGACGGGACGCCGCGCGTGTCCTTCGAGTCCGGCCGCTACCTCGTCGGCGACTGCGGGGTGCTGCTCAGCCGGGTCGTCGACGTCAAGGAGTCCAAGGGCACCCGGTACGTCCTGCTCGACACCGGCGTGCACCACCTCGGGGGCATGTCCGGCCTGCGCCGCATCCCGTCGATCTCGGCCAGCGTGCTGGCCGGCGGCCCGGTCGAGGACGAGCCGGTGACGGTGGCCGGCCCGCTGTGCACCCCGCTGGACGTCCTCGCCCGCGGCGCCCGACTGCCGCGCACCGAGGTCGGGGACCTCGTGGCCGTGCCCAACGCCGGCGCCTACGGCCCGACCGCGGGCCTGCTCGCGTTCCTCGGCCACCCCGCACCCGCCGAGGCGGTCGTCGACGGCGGCCGCCTGGACTCCGCGTCCCGCCTGCACGTGACCCGCCACCCGCTCTGAGGAGACGAAACCATGGACACCGAACGCTTCGACACGATCCTGCGCAAGTACCTCAAGAACCTCGGCCCGCAGCAGGAGCTGACCGCCGACGCCCGCCTCAAGGACCTCGGCCTGAACTCGATGCGCGCCATCGACCTGCTCTTCGACCTCGAGGACGAGTTCGGCGTCGAACTGCCCGACGAGGCCATGACCGATGACACGTTCGCCACCCGCGCGGCCCTGCTGGACCGTGTCCGGCAGGCCCGGGACACGACGGCGGGTGCGCGGTGACGGCGCTCGCGACCGCCGCGCCCACGCTCGCCGAGCGCACGGCCCGGGTCGCGGACGTGCTCGCCGAGCACGCGCGGGAGGTCGACGACAGTGCCACGTTCCCGGTCGCCTCCCTCGACGCGCTGCGGGAGAGCGGGCTGATGGGCCTGCTCGTCCCGGTCGAGCACGGCGGCCTCGGCGGCGACCTGGCCGACCTGGCCCGCACGGCAGCGGAGCTCGGCGGCGCCTGCCTGTCGACGGCGATGATCTGGGCGATGCACGGCCAGCAGGTCGCGGCGATCGCCGCGCACGCCGGGCCGCGGCTGCGCGCGGACCTGCTGCCGCGGATCGCCCGCGGCGAGGTCTACGTCGCCTCGGTCACCAGTGAACGCGGCAAGGGCGGCCACCTGCTCACCGCCGAGGCGCCGCTGCGCCCCGAAGGCGACCGGCTCCGCATCGAGCGCGACGCCCCGATCGTGACCGGCGGCGCGGTCGCCGACGGCTTCCTCGTCACGATGCGCGCGTCGCCCGAGGCCGGCCACGACGACGTCTCGCTCGTCTACGCCGACCGCGGTCAGCTCACGGCCACCCCCGGCCGCGGCGGCTGGAACCCGATGGGCATGCGCGGCACGCACAGCGTCCCGCTGCGGATCACCGGCGACGTCCCGGCGGACCAGCTCGTCGGCGCTCCGGGCGGGTTCCGCGCGGTGGCCACCCGCACTTTCGTGCCCGCCGGGCACATCGGGTGGGCCGCCTGCTGGCTCGGCGCCGCGCGCGGCGCGCTGAGCATGGTCCTCGGGATGATCCGCGATCCGCGCACCCGGGGCTCGTTCGACCCGTCGTCGGAGCTGCTGCGCCGGCGCCTGGCCCGGGCCCGGCTCGACCTCGACACCGTCGCGGCCCTGCTGGCGCAGGCGATCCGCGACGCGGCCGACGCAACCGACCCCGAAGCGCCGGCCGTGCAGCTGCGGCTGAACGGCCTGAAGGTGCACGCGGCCGAGCGCTGCTCCGCCGTGGTCGACGAGCTCGTCGAGCTCACCGGCCTGCGGCACGGGTACATGCGGGACTCGGCGCTGCCGCTGGAGCGGGTCCACCGCGACCTGCGCTCGGCGAGCCTGAACTACGCGAACGACCGGCTCTACGACGCCAACGGGGCGATCGCCCTGCTGGACCGGGACGTGACGCTGGCGTGGGCGGGACGGCCGTGACCGCGCCGGCCGGGCTGACCGGCGACCAGCTGGCCCACCGCAGCCTGATGGCGCAGTGGCCGACCGGCGCCACCATCGTGTCCACTTCGGACGGTGAGGGGCCCGCGGGGTGCACGGTCAGCGCGATGATGTCCCTTTCGGACACCCCGCCGCTGGTGGTCGTCTCGCTGCTGGCCCGTGGCGCGACGCTGGCGGCGATCCGGCGGGCGGGCCGGTTCGCGATCACGGTGCTCAGCTCGGCCCAGGCCCGGCTGTGCGCCGACTTCGCGCGGCTGCCGGTGACCGAGCGCTTCTCGGCCACCGACCTGCGCGAGGTGGACGGGCTGCCGCTGCCGACCGGCGGGGTCGCCGCACTGACCTGCGAGCTCGCCGACGAGCTGCCCTACGCCGACCACGTGCTGCTGGTCGGGGCGCCGACCTGGACGGAGATCCGGGAGGACCGGGACCCGCTCGTGGTGCACCGGCGCGAGCTGAAGGCCGTGCGGTGACCGCCGTCGAAGTCGCCGGCGGGGTGCACCTGGCGGCCGCGCCGGCCGACGAAGCACTGGCCGCGCTGCCGGTGCCGGAGTGGGCGACGCGGGAGGCGCGTGGCCTGGCGCCGCGCCGGGCCCGCGAATACCTGGCCGTTCGCGCGCTCTACGCCCACCTGGTGACCGAGGTCGACGGTGGGCCGGCGAGCCCGCTGGCCCGGACCGCCCGCGGCGCGCCGGTGGTGCCCGGACGGCCGGGCCTGCGGGTCAGCCTCGCCCATTCCGACGAAGTCGTCGCCGTGGCGCTAGGCCGCGGCCGGGCGGTCGGGGTGGACGTCCAGGACGCGGGCCTGCCCGGGCCGGCGATGCTGCGCCGGTGCTGCCCGGCCGAGGCCGGCCGGATGACGGCCGACCCGGCGGCGGGCGGGCGCGACTTCGCCCGCGTGTGGGCGGCGCAGGAAGCCTGCGTCAAGGCGACGGGACAGGGCATCGCGGGCCGGCCCTGGCGCATCCCGGTCACCGCGGCGGCCGTGACGGGCCGCTGGCAGGACCTCACGTGGACCCAGCTGCGCGGCCGCGAGAGCGCATCCGCGCTGTGCTGCGCGTTCACCGACCGGACGGAGGAGGGGCGATGACCGACGGCTTGAGCTGCTACACCGCGAATCTGGCGGCCTACCTGGAACACCACGGCGCGCCGGGTTCCGCGGACCTGATCGCCGTGTCCGTGCGGCTGGCCGTCGACCTGCGCCGGCCGGACGGGCTGGTCGCGGTCTCGCACCACGACCGCCCGCTCGACCGGATGGGTGACGGCACCCGCCTGACCTACCGCGGTCACGACGGCTTCGCCGGCTTCCGCGCCGACCTGGACCGGGAACTGCTCCGGCACGGGTGCGCGCTGGTGGTCGGGCACAGCACCCAGCTGCCCTGGGCGGCCCAGCGCGAAGGGACGGCGGCTCCGCACTTCCTGCTGGTCGACGGGCACGACGGCGACAGGTGGCACGTCGAGGACCGGTTCACCGGCCTGATGACGTCGGGCCGCCGGCAGGAGCCGTTCACCGGGTGGATCGCCGAGGCCGACCTCGACCGGCTCGCCCGGCGCACCGGCCCCGAACCGGCGAAGCACCGCCTGCGCAACACGCTCGCGTTCGGGTTCGAGAACCCGGTTCCCGCCGGATGCCCCTACCTGCTGCTGCGGCGGCAGTCGCGGCCGGTGCACCCCAACCCGCTGCCCGCGCCCTGGGTGACGGGGACCGTCGAAGCCCTCGACGCGCTGGGCACGCACCTGGCCGGCAGCGACGCGCTGGTCCGGGACCCCGACGTCGTCGACGACTGCTGGGCCGCGGCCCAGCACCACCTGTGCAGCCACCGGCGGCTGGGCCGGCACCTGGGCTTCCGCACCACGAGCGAGCGCCGGCGCGCCGCGCTCGCAGAAGCGGTGCGGTGCTGGGAAAAGCTGCCGCGGACCCTGCGCTTCGCCGCGACGTCGGCGTGGCGCGGACGTCCCCGGCCGGAGCTCGTCCGCGCGGCCTTCACCGAGCTCGCCGCCCGCGAGCACGAAGCCGCCGAAGCCCTGACCGGCGCCGTCCTCGTGACGGCCGGCGCCGGCGACTGACCGAAGGAGAACAGTGGACATGACCGGATCAGTGGCCGCGGTGGCGGACCTGCTCAGCCGGCACCTCGACGAACCCCCGGCCGCCGGGATCACCGCGGCGACCCGGCTCGAGGACGACCTCGGGCTCAACTCGGCCCAGGTGGTCGACCTGCTGTCGGAGCTGGAGGACCGGTTCGGCTGCGTCGTCGAGGACGACGACCTCGACACCCTGGAACGGGTCGGCGACCTCGCCGCCGTCATCGACCGGGCGGGTGCCCGGTGAGCGTCGCGATCGAAGCGCCGGCGGATCCGGCCGCACGGAAGTGGCGGACGCTCCGGGTCACCTGGCCACCGGGCGGCGACCTGCGCGTGACGATCCGGGGGACCGGCGCGGGCAACGTCCTCGGCGGCACGTTCTGGACCGAGCTCGCCGAGCTGCTGGACCTCGCCGAGGCCACCGGCCGGCCGGGCAGCATCGTCCTGGCCGGCGACGGCGGCACGTTTTCGCAGGGCCTGGACCTGCGCTGGTACCTGACGCGGCTGCGGCGCGCCGCCCGCGGCCGACGTGTCGGCGACCTGCTCGCCGCCGACGCCCGGCGGCTGCAGGACACCATCACCATGCTGGCCCGCAGCAGCCGCGCGGTGATCGCGGACATCGACGGCGAGTGCACCGGGGCGGCCTTCGAGCTGGTGTGCGCGTGCGACGTCCGGTACGCGTCGGCCCGCACGTGGTTTTCGCTGCCGGAGGCCGAACTGGGGCTGGTCGCCGACCTCGGCGGCCTGCAGCGCCTGCCCCGCCTGCTCGGCGAGGGCCTGGTCCGCGAGCTGGCCCTGGGCTGCGGCCGGCTCGGCGCCGCCCGGGCGGCCCGGATCGGCCTGGTCAACGGCACCCCGGCCGAGCTGACGGCGTTCGCCGGGCGGGTCCGCGTCCAGCCCCCGGCGGTCGTCGCCGAGCTCAAGCGCCAGCTCGAAGCACCCCACGAGCAGGAACTGGCCCGCGGCCTGGAGCGCGCGGCCGGCTGGAACACCGGCCACGCGGCCGACGGCCTGCCGGCGCGCATGCGGGCCCGGCTCGCCGGTGGCCCCGAACCGAGGAGGTGACCGCCGTGGCCACGACCGAGTGCGCCCCGGAGAACCGTGCGCGGCGGCAGGCCCGCGCGCCGCAGCACTTTCACGCGCCGCCCGGTGGCCCGGCCCGGCCGGGCGATCCGCGCACCGACGACGACCCGAGGAGGTGACCGCCGTGTCCATCACCACGCACGGCCCCGAACCCCGCGCCCTGCCCGGCATCCGCCTGCGGCGGCCCACCATCGCCGACGCGGTGGCCATCCACCAGCTAGTCGTACGGTCGCCACCGCTCGACGTCAACTCCGTGTACGCCTACCTCCTCTGGTGCCGCGACTTCGCCGCCACCTCGGTCGTGGCCGTGCGGGGGAACCGGCTGGCCGGGTTCGTCACCGGGTACCGGCCGCCGCGGGATCCGGCCACCTACTTCGCCTGGCAGTCGGCCGTCGATCCCGCGCTCACCCGGCCCGGCCTCGCGTTCGCGATGATGACCGAGGTCGCCGACCGCGCGCGGCGGACCGGTGCCCGCTTCTTCGAGACGACCGTCAACCCCGGCAACCGGGCGGTCGTCATGCTGGTCCGGAAGCTGGCCCGGCACTACGGCGGCGCTCCGGAGGTCTCGACGCTGTTCGAGAGCGCCGACCTCGGCGGGGACCACGAGCCCGAGGTGCGGTACCGGTTCCCGCTGCCGGCCCCCGGGATTGAGATCGACGGGACCGGGTAGCCGGTGACCGAGTGTGTCGATTCCGGTACGGGGAGGGGCGGAGCATGAGCATCGGGACACTGCTGGGGTTCGCGGGGGTCGTCATGGTGGCCTACGTCGTCCCCGGCCCCGACTGGATGGTGATCCTCCGCTATTCCGCCCGCGCCCGGCGGCGTGGGTTCCTCGCCGCGGCCGGGGTGCAGTGCGGCCTGTGCGTGCACATGGCCGCCGCCGCGCTCGGGGTGTCCACCGCGCTGCTGCACAGCCCCGTCGCATTCACCGTCCTCAAGCTCGTCGGCGCCGCCTACCTGGTGTTCCTCGGGGGCCAGGCGCTCTGGCAGTCGTGGCGGCGGCGCCACGACGACCGGCCCGCCGAACAGCCGGGCGAAGAGCCGGAAACCGAGGCCCGTCCGGCGCGGGTGTTCCGGCAGGCGTTCCTGTCCAACGTGCTCAACCCGAAGGCGGCGCTGTTCTTCGTCAGCGTCCTGCCGCAGTTCCTCGACCCCGCGGGTCCCGCCGCCGCGCAGGTCCTCGTCCTGGGGACCCTGGACATCGGCCTCGGCGTGCTCTGGTGGGCGCTGTTCGTGCTGCTCACCGCCCGGCTGTCCGGCCTGATGCGGCGCAGCGGCCCGCGCCGGGCCCTCGACCGGGTGACCGGCACCGCGCTCGTCGGCCTCGGGGTCACGCTGGTCGCCACCAGCTGACTGTCCGACTCCAGCGCTCGAGCCCTGGGCGCTCACTTCACGAGCCCATGTACTGAGGGGAAATCCGTCATGCTCACCGAACCCATGCCGTCGGGGACCGTCCTCGTCACCGGAGGTCTCGGCTTCGTCGGCCGGACCCTGACCGCGCTCCTGCGGGAACGCGGCGAGACCGTCGTCGTCACCGACGTCGCCGCGCCCGCCGCCGTCCCGGCCGCCGACCGCGGGAGCTACCGCCAGGCCGACCTGCGCGACCCGGAACAGGCGCGCGCCGTCGTCGCCGGCGCGGACCTCGTCTACCACCTGGCCGGCAACCCCAGCGGCACCCTGTCCGTGCGGCGCCCGTTGCTGGACTTCGGCATCAACGCCCAGGGGACCGCGAACGTGTGCGCCGCGGCCGCCGAGACCGGCGTCCGGCGCCTGGTCTACCTGTCCACGGCGATGGTCTACGGCCGGCCGCTGGTCGTGCCGATGCCCGAAACCCACCCCACCACGCCGTTCCTGCCCTACGGCGCCTCCAAGCTGGCCGGGGAGCACGTCGTGCGCAGCTTCGGCGAAACCTTCGGGCTGGAGACCGTCATCGGGCGGGCGTTCACCCTCTACGGGCCCGGCGAGGACCCGCGCACCGCCGGTGGCGAGGTCTCCCAGTACCTGCGCTGGCACCTGAACGGGCTGCCGGTCCGCGCGGTCGGCGACGCCGACCGGAAGACCCGCGACTTCACCCACGTCCACGATCTGGTCCGCGCGCTGCGCGTGCTGGCCGCCGACGGCGTACCGGGGGAGGCCTACAACCTCGGCACCGGCGTCGAATGCAGCCTCCGCAGGCTCGCCGAAACCATCGCGGTGGCCACCGGGCGCCCGGTGGACCTGGTCGAGGACACCGGCATCTCCGAGGACACCTACCGGCACGTCCCCGACGTCACCAAGCTGCGCGCGCTGGGCTTCACGCCGGCCACTTCGCTGAACGCGGGGATCTCGGCGCTGGCCGGCCACCTCGGCCCGGCTCCGGAACTGCCGTCGGTCCCGACGATCTTCAAGCCCGGCCAGCCCGTCGCGAGCTGAAAGGAGCCGCACATGACGCACTACCGCATCCCCCAGCACGGTCAGGGCAGCGGGGTCACCGGCGACGACGTCGCCGCGGTCACCGCCGTCCTCACGTCGGGCCGCCACCTCTCCGACGGCAGCGAGGTCACCGCGTTCGAAGCCGAGTTCGCCGCCTACACCGGCGCACCGCACGCCGTGGCCGTCTCCAGCTGCACGATGGCGCTCGAGCTGGCCACCCGGATCCTCGGCCTCGGCCCCGGCGACGAGGTGATCACCACGCCGCTGACCTTCCAGGCGACCGCCGCGCCCCTGCTCGAACGCGACGTCACCGTCCGCTTCGCCGACATCGACGACCACACGCTCTGCCTCGACCCGGCCGCCGTCGAGCGCGCGATCGGCCCCCGCACCCGCGCGGTGTTCACCACGCACTACGGCGGGCTCTGCGGCGGGATCGAGCGGCTGCGCGCGGTGACCCGCGAAGCCGGGGTCACGCTGGTGGAGGACTGCGCCCACGCCCTCGGCGCGGCCGCCGGCGGCCGCAGCGCCGGCACCTTCGGGGACCTCGGCTGCTGGAGCTTCCACTCGCTCAAGAACATCAGCACCCTCGGCCAGGGCGGCATGATCACCACCGCCGACGCGGGCTACGCGGCCCGCCTGCGCGATCTGCGTGCCATCAACCCCGACGCGGACTTCGTCCCGCGCCCGGACGGCCCGGACGCCACCGGGCGGCCCCGGCTCGTCACCCACGAGAAGAACGCCTACACCCACGACTGCGTCCGGCTCCGCAGCGGCGGCCTCAACGCCCAGCTCGCCGAGCCGGCGGCCGCCATGGGCCGCTCCCAGCTGCGGCGCCTCGACCGGCTGGTGGCCCGGCGCCGGGCGCTCGCCGAGCGCGTCGACGCGCACCTGCGGACCGTGCCGGGGATCCGGGTCGTCGAGACCCCGCCGGGGTACCGGCACGCCCACCACCTCCACACCTTTCTCCTCGAGGACCCGGCCGTCCCGCGCGACGCCCTCGCCCGGGAGCTGGAGCGGCGCGGCATCGAAGTGGTGCTCCGGTACTTCCCGGTCCACCTGCTGCCCGAGTGGCGCGGCCGCGCCCGGGTCACCGCGGCCGTCCCGGTCGCCGAGCGCGTCTGGTTCGGGCAGCTGGTGAACCTGCCGCTGTCGCCGCAGCTGACCGACGCCGACGCCGACTTCCTGGCCGGGTCGGTGGAAAGCGCGCTGACCGCGCTGCGCCGCGGGGCGGTGGTCTCGTGAGCGACGTCGTCCGCCGCACCCTGCGGCGCTTCCGCGACGAGCACGACGTCCCCGGCGTCGCGGTGTGCACCTTCACCGGCGCCGGCCCCGAAACCGCGGTCGCGGACGGGGTCACCAGCGCCGAGACGCAGCACGCGATGACGCCGGACACCGTGTTCCGGATCTATTCGATCGCGAAGTTCGTCACTGCCACGATGATCGTGTCGCTCGCCGCCGACGGCGTCCTCGACCTGGACGCCCCCATCGACGGCTACGTCGGCGGACTGCGCCGGCGGACCGGGTCCGGCAGCGACGGCACCACCCTGCGCCACCTGCTGAGCCACCGGTCCGGCCTGCTGCCGGACGCGGTGCTGCACGACGGGCTGAGCCGGGATCCCGGCGGCCTCGCCGCCGCGGTGCGCCACGACTACGCGCGCACCCCGGTGCTGGCCCGGGCCGGGGAGTTCTACGGCTACAGCAACCTGGGCGTCAGCCTGGCGGGACTCGTCGTGCAGGAGGTCACCGGCACCCCGTTCGCGGACCTGGTGCGGGACAGGGTGTTCCGGCCCCTCGGCATGACGCGCAGCACCCACGACCCGGCGGTCGCGATGACCTACCCCCTCGCCCAGCACCACCTCCCCGGCGACGGTGGCGGTTTGCGCGTCGACCACGGAGCCAAGGCCGGCACCAAGCACGAACCGTCGTCGCTGTGCTATTCGACCGCGCTCGACATGGCGCGGCTGGGCGCGCACCACCTCCGCGCCCGCGCCGAGCTCGGCCAGATGCACCTGCCGCACGCGGACCCGCGGCTGGACATCGACCTGCGCTACGGGCTCGGCTGCTACCTGTCGCCCGAAGTGCAGGGCATCCGCCAGGTCGGCCACGAAGGCTTCTACGGCGGGATGTGGGCCAAGCTGGTCCTCGATCCCGCGGCGGGGCGGGGCGTCGTGTGGCTGGACAACCGCGGCGAAGAGCTGCGTGAGCAGCGCTACCGCGCGATCCGCGACCTGTTCGACGGTCTCGGCCGCATCGACGCGGCCGGGCCCTCGGTCTCGCCGTCGAAAGCGAGGCGGTGCACGGCGAGTACGTCCGCATGGGCGCGCCGCCGCTGACCGTCTCCGGCCGCCCGGCGCTGGAGCTGACGACCGACGGCAGCCGGACCGTGCTGGTGCCGCACCAGCGGGCCGTGTGGCGCAGCGAAGACCGGTACGGCCCCGGCGCGCCACCGTGGGGACCGCACGCCGGAACCGACCGGATAGTGCTCGGCGCGACGGCGTGGCGCGACGGCTCGGTGCCGGTGGTGCACCTCAACGGGCTCCCGTACGTCCGGCGAGAGTGGCGGAAGCAACTGCGCTCCCGCACGATGAGCACCGGAGGAGCGTGAGCGGATGCGGGAACGCGGGGCTGTCCTGCTGCTGTGCCTGGCGCAGTTCGTCGACGTCCTCGGCGTGACGATCGCGGTGGTCGGGCTGCCGGAGATCGGCCGGGGGCTGGGCGCTCCGGGCGCGGCCACGCAGTGGGTGGTCAGCGGGTACGCCCTCCTGTTCGGCGGATTCCTGATCCCCGCCGGCCGCCTCGGTGACCGTTTCGGGCACCGCCGGAGTTTCCTCGCCGGCGTGGCGGCTTTCGCCGTGGCCAGCCTGGCCGCCGGGCTCGCGCCCACCCTGCTCGTGGTGCTCCTGGCACGGGCCGCACAGGGGCTCGCGGCCGCGTTCGTGGTGCCGTCGGCGTTCGCGTTGGTGCTGGCTCTCACCGAGGAGGGCCCGGAGCGGGTGAAAGCGGTGGGCTGGTGGACCGCGACGGCGGCGGCCGGGGGCGCCGCGGGGTTCCTGTGTGGTGGCGTGCTGGTCCAGAGTCTCGGCTGGCGGGCGATGTTCCTGGTCAACGTGCCGATCTGCGTGCTGGTCCTGGCGCTCGCCCCGAGCCGCCTCGCCGGCCGTGGCGGTGACGGCGGCCGCCGCGCGCCCCTGGATCTGCCGGGAGCGGTGCTGGTCACCGGCGCGCTCCTGGCCGGGATCGCGGCGCTTTCGGGCGTGGTCCCGGTGGTGCTGGCCCCGTCGGCGCTGCTGCTGCTGGGGATGTTCGCGGTGGTGGAGCTGCGGTCGGCGAACCCGCTGCTGCCGGGCCGTCTCGTCCGTTCGGCGCGGTTCTGCTCGGCGCTGGCGGCGGCGTTCGCGCTGACGTGCGCGACGACCCCGGCGAGCGTGGTGGCAACGGCGTTCTTCCAGACGGCGCAAGGACTTCCGGCAGGGCTGACCGGGGTGCTGTTCGCGCCCTTCAGCGTGGGTGTGGTCGTCGGCAGTGCAGCGGCTTCCCGATTGCTGAGCCGGTGGGGCGCCAGGTTGTGCGCCGGCATCGGGTTCGGCATCGTGGTGGCGGCGTTGCTGGTGGGCGCGGCAGCGGTGGCGGCCGGATCGACGGCGCTGTTCACGGCGTCGTTGGCGCTGTCGGGTGCCGGACTGGGCGGGGCTTCGGTGGCGGCGACCCACGCGGGCACCGAGGTGGTCGGGGACGAGCACCGCGGGATCGCGTCGGGCTTGCTGAACACGGCTCCTCAGCTGGGGTCGGCGATCGGCACGGCGGTGATCGGGGTGGTGGCGTTGTCCAGCGACCCACCGAAGCTCCTGGCCGGGATGCTGGTGGCCGCCGGAGTGGCGGTCGCGGGCACGCTGGCGGTAGCGGGATTGCGGGACCGCGTCGCGAAGGTGACCGACGTGCGCTCCTAGGCGATCGCCGGGGCGCGGCTTCCGGATCGGTTTCCGCGGTGACGCGGCCGTAGGCGTCGCGTTCGTACGGGGTGGTCGCGCCGAGCGGATCGACTTCGCGGACCAGCTGCCGGCCGTCGTCGAAGTGGTACGTGGTCCCCGCGCCGAGCGACTTGCGGTGGGCCGTGATCCTGTTCGGTCAAATTCGTCGGCATCGGGAGAGGCTCGAGTCAAGGTGTCACCGAGTGCTGTGCTAGACCGGATCGACACCCACGACCACAGCAAAAAGCGGGCCTCCGCAGCTGTGAGCTGCGGAAACCCGCTGTCCGGTCGGGCTGACAGGATTTGAACCTGCGACCCCTTGACCCCCAGTCAAGTGCGCTACCAAACTGCGCCACAGCCCGGACCCGCACTCGCCGAGTGCGTGAGAAGTACTCTAGCGTGCCCGCCAACACGCTCTGCAAGCAGGTCCCGTCAATACCCTGACCTGCGAAAATACGCCAAACCGGCACTCAAGCATGGTTGACTGCGTGCGTCAGCGTCTGGGTGTGCGTCAGCCACCCCGGGCGCGTAAGGGGCCGCCGAAACGGTCAGCCCGCCGAACGGAACCCGTTCAGCGGGCCGAACCCGAACGTCAGCCGAGGCCGTTGCTGACCGCGTTCATCAGCACCCCGGTGTCACCCGACATCTCCCACGCCATCACGCCGAGGAGGCCGCGCGACTTGAGCCACGTCGTCTTCTGCCCGATCGACCACGCGTCGTCGAACGTCCACCACTGGCCGCCGTTGCCCGTGTAGCACGATGTCGCCACCGCTGCCGTGTCGTGGTACACCGTGCAGCCCGGGACGCTCGCCACGAGGTTCGCGTAGCCGCGCGTGCCTGCTTCCTCCGCGAACTGGCCCGGTGCCGCGCCGTTCGCCGATTGCCACTCGCCGTTCTTGCCGCCGTCGGCGACGCCCTGCCAGCCTCGGCCGTAGAACGCCAGGCCCAGCGTCAGCCGCCGGGGATCGACGCCCGCGTTCGTGTACGCGTTGATCGCGTTCTCCACGCTGAAGTGGAACGCGTACGGGTCGTCCGCGTCGGCGTACAGGTTGCCCTGGTGACCGGTGCGGTTCGGCTCCCACGAGTTGTCGCTGCCCGAGCCGTGGAAGTCGTACCCCTGCACGTTCGCGACGTCCAGGTAGTTGAACACGCGGGACAGGTCCCACCCGGACGCCACCTTGTTCGGGTCCGCCGGGGTGAACGCGTGCAGCTGGTAGCGCTTGCCGGTGGTCGCGCCGTACCCGTCGAGCTGCGTGCGGAACTCGGCCAGCAGCGCCGTCAGGTTGTCCTTGTCGCTGGGGCTCCAGTGGTTGCCCGGGTGGCCGTCGGCGCTGGCGGGCCACTCCCAGTCGAGGTCGATGCCGTCGAAGATGCCCGCCGCGGTGCCCGGGCCGCCGGCGCCGCCGTAGGACGCGATGTTGCCCTTGATCCAGGTGTCGATGCACGACGAGACGAACTTCTTGCGCGAGGCGTCCGTGGCCGCGACGTCGGAGAAGTACTTCGAGTACGTCCAGCCGCCCAGCGACACCAGCACCTTCAGGTTGGGGTGCTTGGCCTTGAGCTTCTTGAGCTGGTTGAAGTTGCCGCGCAACGGCTCCCAGCCGGTGTCCGCCACGCCGTCCACCGACTGCGCCGCCGAGAACGGCCGGGAGTAGTCGGCTTCGGCGTCGCCCGCGCCGTCACCCTGGTTCGGGTCCTCGGGGTTGGACGTCGTGCCCTTCGTGACGCCGGACAGGCACGTCAGGTTCACCGGATCGATGTTCTCGAACGCGTACAGCAGGTGCGTCAGCTTCGCCGCCGCGCCGGTCGTTTCGAGGTTCTTCACGAAGTACTGGCGCCCGTAGATGCCCCACTGCACGAAGTAGCCGACTTTCGCGTAGCCCGACACGATGTCGCCGGTCTTGGCGGTCACGGCGTTGCTCGGCGCCGACACGTTGTCGTAGCCGTCGCGGGCCCGTACGGTGAAAGTGTACGAAGTGGACGGTGACAGTCCACTCACGACAGCGGACGTCGTGGTCACCGTGGTGGCCAGCGTCGACCCGCGGTAGACGTCGTAGCTCACCACGCCGGTGTTGTCGGTCGACGCCGTCCAGGCGAGCGAGACGCTGGCCGAGTCGGCACCGGTCGAGCGCAACCCGCTCGGCGCCGACGGCGGCTGCGTGTCGTCGGCCGGGTTGTTCGTCGTCACGGCCAAGGCCGCGCTGGCCGGCGAGGTGTTCCCCTTGCCGTCCTTGGCTTTCACCGTGAACGAGTACGCCGTGCCGGGCGTGAGCCCGCTGATCGTGGCGCTGGTCCCGGTCACCGAGGCGGCCAGTGACGTTCCCTGGTAGACGTCGTAGCCGGTCACCGGCAGCGAACCGGCCGCCGAGGCGTTCCACGCCAACGCGACCGTCTTGGTCGTCTTCGCGACCAGGCGCAGGTTCGCCGGCGCGCCCGGCGGAGTGTCCGGTGAACCGTCGCAGTTGGCGTTGTCGACGCGGCACTGCGTCGGCGTCGCGGCTGCGCTGAGCCGGAACGTCGGGCTGTACGGGTAGGTGTTCCGGCCGGGCGCCAGCGTCGCGATGTAGTACGCCGGGGTGAGCGTGACCTGGGTGCCGTTCTGCGTCACGGTCCCGTTCTCGCCGGTACTGGCGGTGACGCCGGCGGGCAGCGTGAAGGTGATGGCCCAGTTGCTCACGGACGCGGTGCCGTTGTTGGTCACGGTGTAGGTGCCGGTGGTGCCGCTCATCGCCAGGGTCGCGGTGAGCGAACCGGCCGCGGCGGCGGGTGGTGCGAGCGCCGCGGTGCCGCCGAGCGCGATCAGCAACGCGGCGAGTGCGGAACGTAGTCGGGTGGGAGTGCGTCTCATGGCGGTTCTCCAAGCGGCGCGATGCGGGGACGAGGTGGTCTAGACCACATCGAATGTAACCCGGTGCGGGGAGAGCCGCGCACGCCCGAACGGCGGCAACCGGTGGCCGAACGGACGGTTAACGTCCCGAGAAGGTCGCTTTCCCCGGCCCGTCGGCGAGAAAGGACTTCACGGCGTTGCGGAGATCTTCGGTTTCGAACAGCTCCGCCGCGATCGCCGTGATGTGCGCGTTGGCCTCCGCAACCCCGCCCGCGGAGAAGTGGTCGAGAACGCGTTTGGTCGCCGCGTGGGCGCGCGTGGGCCCCTCGGCCAGCTTCGCCGCGAAAGCCCGCGCCGCGGCGTCGAAACCCTCGTCGGGCAGGACGCGGTTCACGACGTTCCAGCGCTCGAGCGTCGCGGCGTCGTAGGTGTCGCCGGTCATCACGAACTCCTTCGCGCGGCCGACGCCGGCGCGCGCGGCGAGCCGCTGGGTGCCGCCCATCGTCGGCGTCAGCCCGACGACCTTCTCGACCAGCCCGAACTTCGCGCGCGACGCGGCGAGGATGACGTCGCACGCCACGGCGACCTCGAACGCCCAGGTCAGGCACAGGCCATGGGCGGCGAACACGGTCGGGAACGGCAGCGCGGCGATCCGGTCCGGCACCGCGAGCATCTCGTCGAAGAGCACCTTCGCCTCGGCGGCCGAGCCCTGGGCGTCGAACAGCGAGACGTCGACGCCGCCGCTGACGATCCTGCCCTCGGCGCGGACGAGCAGCGCCCGCGCCGGCGTTTCCTCCAGCGCGCCGATCGCGGCGGACAGGTCCGACTGCAGCGAAGCCGTGTAGAGGTTCAACGGCGGAGCGTCGACGGTCAGGACGGCGAGCCCGCCGTCACGATCGAGGCGGACCTGCTGAGTCATGTTCACCCTGCTTCTTCGGCGGCGACGATGTCGTCCCAATACTGCTGGGCTTCGGGGCGCCAGTCGACGTGTTTGTGATGGAACAGTTCCGCCGCCTTCGTCCCGCTCCACTTGGCGGGCAGCAGCTCGGCCGGCAGCTGCGGGTCGAGGAACGGGAACCGCCGCCACTCGTGCACCAGCTCGGTCTGCGCCCGCAGCACCGCCCGGCCACCCGTCGGGTGCAGGCCGGTGAACCGGTCGATGAAGTCTTCGTAGCGGTCCTTCAGCTCGGTCAGGTCCCACGACCGGGCGACCATGGTCTCCTGCTCGCCGACCTCGCCGTACGCGGCGGTGAAGGACATCGCCTGGGCGTCGAGCCCCAGCTCGCTGACGATCTGCTGCGCCTCCCGCTGCCGGCTCAGGTCCGGGCTGACCCAGACACCGGCGACCGGCGAGCCGAAGCCCGCCCAGGTCAGCCGCGTGCGCAGGCGGTGCCGCAGGTCGCGCTTGGCCTCCGGCACCGAGACGATGAGCATCAGCCACTGCCCGTTCCAGCGGCGTTCCTCGCGCCCGAAGGCGTAGATCCGTTCCGCGCCCTCGGTGAGCAGACGGCGCCCCGGCGGGGTCAGCGACCAGCGCACGCGGCGCCCGACGCGCTCGGAGACCACCCAGCCCTCGGCGGCGGACCGGGCCAGCGCCTGCCGCGCCGACTTCTCCTCGACGTCCAGGATGCCGAGCACCTCGACCAGCATCGACGTCCACACCGGCTTGTCCCGGGGCAGCGCGTACTCGCCGAGCACGGTCATCAGCAGCGACCGCGCGCTGGCGTGGCTGACCTCGCGGCGCCGGCTCACCGTGGGGCGCGGCGCGGACGGGCGGCCTTCCCTCGGTTTCGGCCGGCGGCCGAGGGTGACCGGGGGAGCGGGTTCGCCCATCTGTGTTCACCAGCCTCACTGCTCGGGAGTCGCGACAACCGAACAGGGTACCCACACTCAGTGATCAAAGCGCCACCGGACACACACAGCCGGTGGCTTTGACCATGATCTGACACCTCGGGGCGGCCCCGTAGACTCGGTTCCCTCATGAGCGCAACCCTCGTCGCGAAGGACCTCGCCGCCGGCCACGGTGACCGCACCCTCTTCTCCGGCCTCGACCTCGTGGTCGCGCCGGGCGACGTCGTCGGCCTGGTCGGCGCCAACGGCGCCGGCAAGTCGACGCTGCTGCGGACGCTGGCCGGGCTGGCCAAGCCGGACGGCGGCGAGATCCGCCTGAACCCGCCGACGGCGACCGTCGGGCACCTGCCCCAGGAGCCCGAACGGCGCGAAGGCGAGTCGGTGCGGGCGTTCCTGGCGCGGCGCACCGGCGTGTCGTCGGCCCAGGCCGACCTCGACGCGGCGACCGAAGCGCTGACGGCGGGCGAAGCGGGCGCGGACGACCGGTACGCCACGGCGCTCGACCGGTGGCTCGCCCTCGGCGGCGCCGACCTCGACGACCGCGCCGCCGAAGTGGCGGACGACCTGGGCTTGGCGGTCGATCTGGACCAGCTGATGACGTCCCTGTCGGGCGGCCAGGCCGCGCGGGCCGGGCTCGCGTCGCTGCTGCTGAGCCGCTACGACGTCTTCCTGCTCGACGAGCCGACCAACGACCTCGACCTGGACGGGCTGGCCCGGCTGGAGCGGTTCGTGTCAGGCCTGCGGGCCGCGACGGTGCTGGTGAGCCACGACCGGGAGTTCCTGGCCCGTACGGTCGACCGCGTCGTCGAGCTGGATCTGGTGCAGCAGCAGGTGAACGTCTACGGCGGCGGATACGAGGCGTACCTGGAAGAGCGCGAGGTCGCCCGGCGCCACGCGCGGGAGCAGTACGAGGAGTACGCGGACACGAAGTCCGCGCTCGAAGCGCGCGGCCGGATGCAGCGGGCGTGGATGGAGAAGGGCGTCAAGAACGCCCGCCGGAAGCAGCCGGACAACGACAAGGCGGCGCGTAAGTTTCGCACGGAGGCGACCGAGAAGCAGGCGTCGAAGGCGCGGCAGACGGACCGGATGATCGAACGGCTGGAGGTCGTCGAGGAGCCGCGCAAGGAGTGGGAGCTGCGGATGGAGATCGCCGCGGCCCCACGGGCGGGCGCGGTGGTCGCGACCCTGCGCGGTGCGGTGGTTCGGCGGGGCGGGTTCACGCTGGGGCCGGTGGACCTGCAGATCGACTGGGCGGACAAGGTCGCGATCACGGGCGCCAACGGCTCGGGCAAGTCGACGCTCCTGGCGGCGATGCTGGGCCGAGCTGTCCTCGATGAAGGCAGCGCGACGCTGGGTCCGGGCGTGGTGGTCGGCGAGGTCGATCAGGCCCGGCGGCTGTTCCTCGGTGACGTGCCGCTGGCTGAGGCGTTCGCGCGGGAGGTGCCGGAGTTCGCCGACGCGGAGGTTCGGACGTTGCTGGCGAAGTTCGGCCTGAAGGCGGCGCACGTGTTGCGTCCAGCTGCGACGCTGTCGCCGGGCGAGCGGACGCGTGCGGCGTTGGCGTTGTTGCAGGCGCGTGGGGTGAACCTGCTGGTGCTCGACGAGCCGACCAACCACCTTGACCTGCCGGCGATCGAGCAGCTCGAGTCGGCGCTGGACACGTACCCGGGGACGCTTCTGCTGGTGACCCACGATCGTCGGATGCTGGACGCCGTGCATGTCACGCGCCGCTTGGAGGTCGACGGTGGCAAGGTCCGCGAGTTGTGACCGCCGGTTATTCCCGCCGTGGCCGCTGTGATCAGTGCTCACTGCCGTGAGCGGTGCTCGCTCCCGTGGGTGGCTTGTGATCTACGAGTGAGCAGTGCTCTCGACTCGAAGCGGCGCTCGTCTTTTGGGGTGAGCGCTGCTCTCTGCTGTGGGCGCCGGGCGCGGCGGCTCGCGAGCAGCGCTCTCGCCCGCGCCGGGCGACGCCTGCCTCGGCGGTGAGCTGAGTTCCGGGCGAGGGCGCGAGGCACTCATTGCGCGAGAGCGGTGCTCTCGCCTGTGAGCGCTGATTGGCTAGCACTTGTGCGGTGCTCTCGCGTCTGATCGGTGCTCGCCTCGGCGGGCGAGCTGGCTTCCGGGCGGGGTGAGACCCCTCCTCGTACCGCGCGAGCGGGCGCCCTCACCTCGAGTCGGTGCTCGCCTCCGTGGCGGAGCTGGCTCTTGGGCTGACGCAACGCGCCTGTCGCGCGTAAGCGGCGCTCTCGCATGTGATCGGCGCTCGCTCGGCCGCATGTGATCGGCGCTCGCTCGGCGGGCGAGTTGGTTCTCGGATGGGACGCGAGTTCTCCGTGGCGGGTGAGCACTGCTCTCGGCTGTCGGCGGCGCCTGCGGCCGCTTGTGAGCGGCGCTCTCGGCTGTGAGCGGCCGCTGCCCGCCCGGGTGAGCGGTGCTCTCCGCGTGGAGCGGGCTGTTGCTTCAGCGCGTGAGCGGTGCTCTCGGATGAGAGCAGTCGACCAAGAGCGCGAGTGAGCAGTGCTCTCGCCGGAGGGCGTCGCTCAACCCTTCGTCGCACCTCCGGTCAAGCCCTTCACGAACTGCTTCTGCAACGCAAGATAGAAAATCAACACCGGCAGCGTCGCCAGGAACATCAGGGCGAACACGCTTCCCAGATCCGCCTGATACTGCCCGATCGACCGGTAGATCCCCGTCGTGATCGTCGTGCCCTGGCTGGGACCGAGGATGATCAGCGGGTCGATGAAGTCGTTCCAGATCCACACGCCCAGGAAGATCAACACCGACGCCGTTGCCGGGCGCAGCAGTGGGAACACCACCCGCCAGAACACCTGCATGCGGCTCGCGCCGTCCAGCAGTGCCGCCTCCTCCAGCTCCACCGGCACCCCGCGGATGAAGCCCGTGAACACGAACACGCCGAACGGCACGTAATACCCCACGTTGAACAGGATCAGCCCCTGCAGCGTCGCCATCAGGTGCGTCACCCGCAGGACGTCCGTGATCGGGATCAGGATCACCTGCGGCGGGATCATCAGCCCAGCCAGCAGCACGAGCGTCAGCACTTTCGTCCACCGCTTGCCCGACCGCGCCAGGTAATGCCCGAGCATGGCCGACAGCACCGTCAGCACCAGAATCGACAGCACCGTGACCACGATGCTGTTGGTCAAGCTGACCCAGAACAGGCCGTCCGGGCGGGTCAGCACCGCGTGGATGTTCGCCAGCGTCGGCGGCAGCGGCAGCGACGCCGGCTCCTTCGCGATCAGCTCGCCCCGCTTGACCACGTTCGCCAGCACCAGATACAGCGGCACGAAGAACACCGCGCTGACCAGCAACGCGACCGACGGCCGCAGCCAGGAGCGGGTCACAGGTCCACCTCCCGGCGGCGCAGGACATTGAGCACCACGCTCGTCACGACCGCCACGATCACCAGCATCAGCACCGCCATCGCGGACGCGTAGCCGACGTGGTTGGCGTCGAACCCCGTCTGCAGCACGTCGAACGCGATCGTCGCCGTCGCGCCGGAACCCGGGCCGCCGTTGGTGATCACCTTGACGTAGTCGTAAGTCTTGAACGCCGAGATCAGCAGCACCACCGTGTTGATCGTCAGCGACGGCGCCAGCAGCGGCCACGTCACCGCGCGGAACCGGCGCAGCGGCCCGGCGCCGTCGATCTCCGCCGCCTCCAGCAACTCCGCGGGCACGCCCTGCAACCCGGCCAGGTAGACGACGACGCAGAACCCGAGCATCTGCCAGCACACGATCGACGCCACCGAGTACAGCGCGACGTCCGGATCGGACAGCCAGCCCGGCGGATGCGCGACACCGAGCGCGCGGAGCAGGTTGTTCAGCGGACCCTGGTCGTCGAGCAGCCGCGACCACACGATCGAGACGACGACCGAGCTGAGGATCACCGGGGTGAAGAACACGCTCCGCAAAGCGTTGTACAGCCAGCCTTTCCGGTCCAGCAGCAACGCCACGCCGAGCCCCAGGACGTTGGGCACGACGACGACGATCACCGTCAGGATCGTCGTGACCTTCAACGCGGTCAGGAACTGTTCGTCGGTGAAGAGAAGCTGGTAGTTGCCGAAGCCGACGAACTTCACCGGCGGGTTGAACGGGTTGTAGTTCGTGAGGCTGTACCCGAAGCTGATCAGGATCGGCGCCATCACGAAACACAGGTACACGAGCACGCCCGGCGCGCCGAACGACGCGAAGTGCCACACCCGCGGCAGGACCGGCTTGCGACGCCGGCGGTGGGCGGGGGAGCGGCGCGCGCTCGGCGCCGCGGGCGGGGAGACGACGGCGGCCAAGGTGCGTCAGCCCGCCTTCGCCCACTCGGTGTCCAGGAACGCGCACGCGTCGGCCACGGACTTGCGGCCGGTGATGACGTCCTGGGCGGCCTGGTCGACCTTGTCCTTCATGCCGGGCAGCAGGCCGTCGTCGGCGGTCTCCCAGCGGAACGCGTGCACCACGGCGTTCTGCTGCACGGCCTGCGTGTAGAGGTCGTAGCCGGCCTTGAAGGTCGGGCCGACGTCCGCGGGCGGCGTGTAGCCTTTGATCGCCGGGAAGAGGCCGTCGGCCTTGACCGACGCGTCCAGCTGGTCCTTGTCGAGCTGGAAACCGAGCGCGAACTTCTTGGCCGCGTCCAGGTGCGTGGCCTTCGCGTTGACGATCATGCCGCCGCCGGTGTACGCCGGGACGACGAGCTTCCCGTCCTCGGTGGGGAAGTTGAACACGCCGATCTCGAAGTCGTGCTTCTTGCTGTCGGCGTTGGCGGCGAACCAGTTGCCCATCGGGTACATCGCGCCCTTGCCGTCGAGGAACGCCTGCTCGGTCGCCGCGTAGTCGCGGGACACGCTCGTCTTGTCCACGTACCCCTTCGCCGCGAGGTCCGCCAGCTTCGCGAACGCGTGCTGGAACGCCGGATCGGTGAACTTGACCTTGTCCTGACGGCGCTGGGTCAGCCAGTCCGGCATCGTGTTGTAGACCTCGGTGCTGACCAGACCGGAGAGGATCATCGACGACGGGAAGCCGTCCTTGCCGCCGCCGATGGTGAACGGCGGGTAGCCCTTGTCCTTGAGCTTTCCCGCGTCGGCGACCAGCTCGTCCCACGTCTTCGGTGGCGCGGCGATGCCGGCGTCGGCGAACATCTTCTTGTTGTAGTAGACCGGCGGGATGGTCTGGGTGTTCGCCGGCAGCTGGTAGAACTTGCCCTTCACCGGGTTGGCCTCGGGGAACTGGAAGTCCTTGAGCTCGTCGGGCGACCACGCGTAGAGGTTGCCCGCTTCGGCGAAGCCCGCCGAGTCGACGGCGATCATGACGTCCGGGAACTGACCGGACTGCAGGAGCTGCTTCGCGTACGACGTCCGCCCGTCCGCGGTCGGCGCGACGAGCTTCTTCACCTTGATCCCCGGGTTCTTGTCCGTGACGCGCTTGATGGCGGCGTCCCAGTAGGCCGGGGTCAGGTTCGGGGTCTCGAACGTCAGGAAGGTGATCTCCGCGTCGCCGCCGCTGCCGGTGTTCGAGCCGACCGAGCACGCGCTCACCGCCAGGAGCGCCGCTGCCCCCAGCGCCAGGAACCTTCTCATGTCCCGCACCTTCCTCGCCGTCACCCACCATATGCGATGTATGACGCATTCGATCGGATGTATGCGAGGATGTCAAGCGTCGAATGCCGTCGAAACACGGTTCTCGGGCCACATAGGTCAGATCTTTATCCGGTCGAGACGGACCACAGTGCTGGCGAAGTCCCCGGCGGGCAGAGCGGGGACGAGGCCGTGCGCGAGCAGGACGGCCCCGCTGTGCGTGCGGCCGGTGTCCGCGTCGCGGTAGCGCGCGGCCGGGTCGAGGCCGTCGAGCCGCAGCGGGCGCTCCGGCGCGTTGAAGTGCGCGGCCTGCCGGTAGGCGAAGACGACCGCCCGGCCGCCGTGGACGTACTGGAGCGCGGTGACGCCGTCGTCGGCCGGCGGCCGCAGCCGGTACTGGGCGCCGTGCTGCACCACCGGGCGGATGTCCTTGTACAGCGCGATCAGGTCCCGGGCGAGCGCGACGTCCTCGACGGGCCAGCGCACGATGTCGCCGCCGACGCCGAGGACGCCGGCCATCGCGACGTGGAACCGGAACCGCAGCGGCACCGAGCGGGCCGTCACGAAGTTCGGGTTGTCGGTGACCCACGCCGACATCGCCCGTGCCGGGTAGACGTGGCTGTAGCCGTGCTGGATCCGCAGCCGGTCGAGGGCGTCGGTGTTGTCGGAGGTCCAGACCTGGTCGGTGCGCGCGAGCACACCGAGGTCGATCCGGCCGCCCCCGCCGCTGCACGCCTCGATCCGCAACCCCGGGTGGTCCGCGCGCAGGCGGTCCATGAGCGCGTACACCGCCCGCGTGTGGTCGACCCACAGCCGATCCTGGTCCGCTTCGCCGGGCCAGCCGGCCTCGCTGAACGGGCGGTTCATGTCCCACTTGAGGAAGTCGATGCCGTGTTCGCCGACGAGCCGGTCGAGCCAGCCGCGCGCCCACGCGGCGACGTCGGGTCGCGCGAAGTTGAGGACCAGCTGGTTGCGCAGCTCGGACCGGCGCCGGTGCGGGTGGTGCAGCACCCAGTCCGGGTGCGCGCGGTAGAGGTCGCTGTCGGGGTTGACCATCTCGGGCTCGACCCAGATGCCGAACTTCATGCCCAGGCCGTGCACGGCCTCGACCAGCGGCCCGAGGCCATCGGGGAAGCGCTCGCGGTTGACCTGCCAGTCACCGAGCCCGGCGTGGTCGCCGGTGCGGGCGCCGAACCAGCCGTCGTCCATGACGAACAGCTCGACGCCGAGCGCGGCGGCCCGCTCGGCGAGCGCGCGCTGCCCGGCTTCCGTGACGTCGAAACCCGTGGCTTCCCACGAGTTGTACAGCACCGGGCGCAGTTCCCCGGGATGGGGCAGGACGTGGTCGAGGACGTAGGCGTGCCACGCCCGGCTGGCCGCGCCGAAGCCGCCCCGCGTGTACAGCCCGGCCGCGATCGGCGTGGTCAGCGGCTTTCCCGGCCCGACGCGGTGGACGACGCCGTCCTGCCCGAAGCCGCCGCTCACGGTCAGCCGTCCGGTGGACGAGCGCGTGGTGGTCAGGCGCCACGACCCGCTCCACGCCAGCGCGACGCCGTAGACCTCGCCGTGCCGCTCGGTCGCCGTCCCGTCGTCGACCATCACCCACGGGTTGGCGTGGTGGCCGGTGATGCCGCGACGGCTGGCGAACACGGTCTCGCCGTGCGGCGCGGGCACCCGCCGCAGCTGGGTTTCCGCGGCCCAGCGGCCGGTGACGTGGCTGAGCCGGTAGTCCTCGAACACCGGCAGCGCCCAGGTCGCCGAGTCCGCCCGGATCACCTCGGCTTCGGTGTCCGCGGCGAGCTCGGTCCAGCGTTCGACGACGTCGCCCCGCAGCCGGTAGTGCAGGGTGATCCGGAAGGGATAGTGCCGGTCGGTGCACCGGATCGCGAGGTGGTCGCCGGTGATCTCGTGCGTCTCGTACCGCCATTCGAGGGCACGCGTTCCGTCGGCGAAGCGGACTTGCAGAGCGGGCGTCCAGTACCGGGTGCCGCCGTCGGCGGCGAGTTCGCCGAGCCCTTCGTTCGGGTCGTTGAAGCCGTCCCACCAGGGAAGCGTTTTCCCGGCCAGCTCGACGACGTCGGCGGCGGCGAGCGGGGGACCCCAGTACACGTGCGCCGGGACATCGTCTTCGTCGAGCCGCAGCGCGTAAGTGCTCGACGTGCCGGTGAGCACCCACGTGCGGTGGTCTTCGAGGAAGCGGATCTCGCCCATGCGCGCCATCCTGGCGCCGGGCGGGCCCGGTGGCCAGGGGATGTCCCGCTCACCGGTCAGGGGCGGCCGGTGAGGTAGCCGCCCATCGTCTTGAAGTACTCGGCCGCGGGCAGGTCGGTGCCGTCCGCGGTGCGGACGCGCTCGACGACCAGGCCGGGGGACCGCCCGCGCCGGGCCCCGGGGCCGGCCACGATCACCACGCCGTCGCCCTCGCGGATGAAGACGCGGCCGGGCGTGCCGCCGTAGTGGCCCTTCGACACCGACGCCTTGGTGATCCGCAGCTGTTCGCCGCGGTGGTAGGTGAACGCGTTGGGGTACGGGTCGGACAGCGCGCGCACGAACCGCTCGATGTCCTCGGGCGGCGAAGTCCAGTCGACGAGGCTGTCCCGCGCCGCGCGCTTGTGGAAGAAGCTCGCCTTCGACCGGTCCTGCGGCACCGGCGTGTAGCCGCTCTCGATCAGCTGGATGGCTTCGGTGGTGATCGGCGCGATCAGAGCCACGGTGCGGTGGAACAGGTCGGTCGTCGTGTCGGCGGGCCCGACCGGGATCGCGCGCTGCACGACGATGTCGCCCGCGTCCAGCTCGCCGTCCATCATGTGGGCGGTGACGCCGACCTCGGGCTCGCCGTTGATCATCGCCCAGATCAGGGGCGAGAAGCCCGCGTACGCCGGCAGCAGCGAGTCGTGGACGTTGAGGGTGCCGTGGCGCGGCAGGCCGAAGATCTCCGGCGGCAGCCAGGTGCGCCAGTTGTTCGCCACGATCAGGTCGAGGTCCGCCGCGGTCAGCTCGGCGAGCAGCTCGGCGTCGTCCGGCCGGTTCCGCAGCAGGACGCGGATGCCGTGGGCGGCGGCGAGGTCGGCGACCGAGTCGGCCCAGATGCGCTCGTAGGCGTGGTCGCTCTTCGGGTGCGTCACCACGAGGGCGATCTCGTGGCCCGCGTCGATGAGCGCCTGGAGGGTCCGGTGCCCCCAGGTCTGGTAGCCGAACATCGCCACGCGCATGGGGAGAGCCTTTCGTGATCGGGGACGAACATCACCACGAACGTACTAGGTGAGGCTTGCCTAAGTTAGGTTAGGGTTCCCTGAACCATACCGGAGCGCGTGAGGGAGCACCATGACTGCAGTGGCCGGCGAACAGGTTCCGCTCTACGACGTCGTCGGGGTGGGCTTCGGGCCGTCGAACCTGGCCCTCGCGATCGCGCTCGCCGAGCACAACGCCGGCCCGGGCACGCCGGTGACCGCGCACTTCCTCGAGCGGCAACCGCGGTTCGGCTGGCACCGCGGGATGCTCATCGACACCGCCACCATGCAGGTCTCGTTCCTCAAGGACCTGGTCACCATGCGGAACCCGACCAGCGAATTCAGCTTCCTCAGCTACCTGCACGCGGCCGGCAGGCTCGTCGACTTCATCAACCACAAGAACCTGTTCCCGCTGCGCGTCGAGTTCCACGACTACTTCGAGTGGGCGGCGGCGAAGGTCGACGACGTCGTCTCCTACGGGACCGAAGTCGTCGCGGTGAAGCCGGTCCACGACGGTGCCGAGATCGCGTACTTCGACGTCCAGGCGTCGGACGGCTCGTCGCTGCGGGCCCGCAACCTGGTGGTGGGCACCGGCCTGCGGCCCCGGCTGCCCGACGGCGTCACGGCCGGGCCCCGCGTCTGGCACAACAGCGAGCTGCTGTTCCGCCTGGACGCCTTGCGCGGCACCGATCCGCGCCGGTTCGTCGTGGTCGGCGCCGGCCAGAGCGCGGCGGAGGTCGCGGCGCTGCTGCACGACGAGTTCCCGCGTGCCGAAGTGTGCGCGGTGTTCGCGCGCTACGGCTACAGCCCGGCCGACGACAGCTCGTTCGCCAACCGCATCTTCGACCCCGACGCCGTCGACCAGTTCTACCGCGCGGGCGAGCCGGTCAAGGACCGCCTGATGCGCTACCACGGGGCGACCAACTACTCCGCCGTCGACGTCGACCTCATCGACGAGCTGTACCGCCGGGTCTACCGCGAGAAGGTGCTCGGGGTGCGACGCCTGCGGTTGTTCAACGTCTCGCGCCCGGTGGAGGTGACCGACGCGGGGACGGTGACCGTCGAATCCCTGACCACCGGCGAGCGCACGGTGCTGGCGGCCGACGCGGTCGTCTACGCCACCGGGTACCGGCCCGCGGACCCGACGTCGCTGCTCGGCGAGCTGGCCGCGCGCTGCCGGCGCGACGACGAGGGCCGGCTGCGGGTCGAACGCGACTACCGGATCGCGACGGAACCCGCCCTGCGCGGCGGGATCTACCTGCAGGGCGGGACCGAGCACACGCACGGCATCACGTCGTCGCTGCTGTCGAACACGGCGGTGCGGGTGGGCGAGATCCTCAGGTCCATTGTGGACCGCCGGGTGGTCGCGGAGCCGCCGGAGTACGCCGTCAGCGCGCGCTGAGCTGCTCCCGGAGGATGTCGCCGTGGCCGGCGTGGCGGGCGAAGTCCTCGATCAGGAGCAGGTACACGAACCGCAGGTTGACCTCGCCGAGCACCGGGTGGGTCCACGTGTCGTCCAGGTCGAACCCCGCCGCGGTCTCGCGGGAGCGCGCGCTCGCCCGCTCGAACTCGGCGATCACGCCGGCCGGCGTTTCGTCCTCGCCGACGACGAAGCTGGGATCGCCCGCGGTCGTCGGGCCGCCGCACTCGGACTCGGGCAACCCGAGCAGGAACAACGGGAACCACCGGCGCTCGGCCGTGGCCGCGTGCTTGACGAGGCCGATCGGCGTCGTCAGCGACGTGACCAGCCGCTTCCGGGCGTCGGTCTCGGAAAGGCCGCGCGCGGTGTCGATCACCGCGCGCCGGTTGCGGTCCATCATCGCCTCCAGCAGAAGGCGTTCCGGACCGGTGGTGATTTCGGGCAGCACGAACACAGCGCAGCTCCAGGTGTCGGGATGGCGGCCGGACGGACCTCGGGACGGCACGAGGCGGGCCACGCCCAGGATAGCCTAGTTCACCGGCGCCGGGTGGTGGCGGCTGATCGGGATCACCAGCGGCGTGCCGCTGACCGGGTCCGGCCGCACCTGGCAGCGCACGTCGAAGACCTCGTCCACCAGGTCCTCGGTGATGACCTCCGCCGGGGCGCCCGAGGCGACGATCCGCCCGGCCTTCATCGCGATCACGTGGTCGGCGTAGCGGCAGGCCTGCGGCAGGTCGTGCAGCACCATGACCACGGTCCGGCCGTCGCCGCGGTTGAGGTCGACGACCAGGTCGAGCACGTCGATCTGGTGGGCCAGGTCGAGGTAGGTCGTCGGCTCGTCGAGCAGCAGCACCGGCGTGCCCTGGGCGACGGCCATCGCGATCCACGCGCGCTGCCGCTGGCCGCCGGACAGCTCGTCCACCGGGCGGTCCGCGAGGCCGGTCATGGCGGTCGCGTCGAGCGCCGCCCGCACCGCGCCTTCGTCCGATGTGGACCATTGCCGCCACCAGCTCTGGTGCGGGGCGCGGCCGCGGGCGACGAGGTCGGCCACCGTCATGCCCTCCGGCGCGGCCGGGGCCTGCGGCAGGATCCCGAGCCGCTGGGCGACCTGGCGGGTCGGGAGGTCGTGGATCGACCGGCCGTCGAGGTACACCGCGCCCGCTTCCGGGGTCAGCAACCGGGCGAGCGCGCGCAGGAGCGTCGACTTCCCGCAGGCGTTCGGCCCGACGATCGCGGTGATCCGGCCCGGGGGGACGTCGAGGTCCAGGCCGTCGATGACGACCCGGTCGTCGTAGGCCACGCGCAGGTCCTGCACGCGCAGGGACGGTGTCATCTTCTCAGCCTCTCGAGCCGGATCGGTCGGCCCTGGCCAGCAGCCAGAGCAGCAGCGGGGCGCCGAGCACGCCGGTCACGATGCCGACCGGCAACGGCGACGACGTCAGCGAGCGGGCGATGATGTCGCTGCCCAGCACCACGACCGCGCCGGTCAGCGCGGACGCGGTGACCGGCGGCGACGGCAGCCGGGCGAGCCGCTGCGCGATCTGCGGCGCGGTCAGGGCCACGAACGAAACCGGGCCCGCGGACGCGGTCGCGAACGCGACCAGGCCGGCGCCGGCGAGCAGCAGGCCCAGCCGGACCGGCTGTACCGGCGTGCCGAGGCCGGCGGCCACGTCGTCGCCGAGCAGCAGCGTCCCCATCCACCGGGACAGCGCCAGCACCAGCGGGAACAGCACGACGAGCGCGAAGAACAGCGGCACGACGTGCTCCCAGCCGCGGTTGGCCAGGTTGCCGACCAGCCAGCCGATCGACGCCTGCGCTTCGGTGATCTGGGCCTTGCTCAGCAGGTAGTCGGTGAGGCTGGTGCACATCGCGAAGATGCCGATGCCGACCAGCAGGATCCGGTAGCCCGTGGTGCCGCGCCGCCACGCCAGCGCGTACACGAGCAACGCGGTGAGCAGGCCGCCGGCGAGGCCGAGCGTCGTGGTGCCGAGCCCGCCGCCGAAGCCGAAGGCGATGCCCGCGACGACGAAGGTGGCCGCGCCCGCGTTGATGCCGATCATGTCCGGGGCGGCCAGCGGATTGCGGGTGATCGTCTGGAACACCGCGCCGGACGCCCCGAACGCGAGCCCGGCCAGCAGCCCGGTCAACGCCCGGGGCAGCCGCAGCTCCCGCACGATGTAGCCGGTTCCGCCGCCGGTGCCGCCGAACAGGCCGGACAGCACCTCGGAAACGCTCATCGGGACGTCGCCGAACGTCATGCCCGCGCAGAACACCACGAACACCAGCACCGCGAGGACGACGGAGACGAGCAGCAGCCGCGGCCGGATCCGCCCGGACACCGCGCCGGCGCGGAAGGTGACGCGGTCGAGCCGCAGCAGGCTCACCTCAGGACTCCACGAGCTTGCGGCGGCGGACCAGGAAGATGAAGAACGGGGCGCCGAGGAACGCGACGATCACGCCCGCGCGGACCTCGCCCGGCCGCGCCACGACCCGGCCGAGGATGTCGGCGGCGAGCAGCAGGCACGGGGCCAGCACCGCGGTGTAGGGCAGCAGCCAGCGGTGGTCGGGGCCGAGCACGAACCGCACGGCGTGCGGGACGATCAGCCCGAGGAACACGATCGGCCCGGCGACGGCGACGGCGGCCCCGGTCAGCAGCGTGATCGCCACGGCGCCGCGCAGCCGCAGCGGGCCGAGCCTGCGGCCGAGGGAGACCGCGACGTCGTCGCCGAGGGCGAGGCTGTTGAGCGCCGGGCCGCCGGCGATCGCCAGCACCACGCCGGCGACGAAGAACGGCAGCACCTGCAGCAGCGCGTGGCCGTCCACACCGGACAGCGAGCCGGCGGACCAGAAGCGGTAACGGTTGAGCGCCACCGGGTCCGACAGCACCATCGCGCTGGTGAACGAGGTGAGCAACGCCGTGACGGCGGCCCCGGCCAGCGCCAGCTTGACCGGGCTCGACCCGGCGCGCCCGCGGGTGCCGAGGAAGTAGACGACGGCCGTCGCCGCGAGCGCGCCGGCGAAGGCGAACCAGATGTAGCCGTAGAGCGAGCTGATTCCCAGCACGGTGACCGAGAAGACGATCGCGAACGCGGCCCCGGCGCTGACGCCGAGCAGGCCGGGATCGGCCAGCGGGTTGCGGGTCAGCGCCTGCATGAGCGTGCCGGCGAGCCCGAGCCCGGCGCCGGCCAGCACTCCGAGCACCGTCCGCGGCATCCGGACACTGTGGATGATCACCGCGTCCGCGGACCCGTCGTCGTGCCAGAGCACGTGCCAGACGGCAGCGAACGAAATCTCCTTCGACCCCAGCCAGATGCTCAGCAGGGACAGCAGGACCAGCACGGCGAAGGCGGCCAGCAGACCGAGCGCGCGGCCCGTGTGTGGCGGGCGTCGCGTGAGAGCGATCCCTCCGGGGTCTGTTCGCACCGCACCTCCGACTGGTACTGATTTAGGTAAGGCTAACCGATGGTACAGGAGTGCGTCTGCACCCTCCGTTTGTTAGGGCACCTAAGTTGGCGCCTCGATCGGGGTGCCGTGAGCGGCGGGAGGCTGGTCTACCGGTGAGCAACGGTGACGCTGTGCAGCAGGTGGCGGAGCTCGACTACTGGCGTGACCGGCTCGCCTCGGCGCCGGAGGAACTCCCGTTGCCGGCCGACCGGCCGCACGCCGCCGAGCCCGTCTTCGCCCGGCTGACGCGGCCGCTGCCCGCGGCGGACGAACTGACCCTCCTCTCGGCTTTCGTCGTGCTGCTGTCGCGTTATGCGGGAACCGTGGACGTCGTGCTCGGCATCGGCGCCCTGGTGCCGCTGCGGGTGGACCTCGGGGGCTCGCCCGGCTTCGCCGACGTCGTCACGCGTGTGCGTGAGGCGCGTGAAGCGGCACTGCGGCACGAAGTTCCGTTCGGTGACCTGGTCGCCGCGTTGCGGCCCGAGCCCGGCCGCGGGGGATCGGTGCTCGTCAACGTCGGCTTCGGCGCCGCTACCGACCTGCCCCTCGACCTCAACCTCACCCCGGACGGCGTGCGGTACCGCGCCGACGTCCTCGACGAGTCCACTGTGGACCGCATGATCGGCCACCTCGGGCACCTGCTGGCCGACGCGCTGGACCGTCCACAGTGGCCGGTCGCGCGGCTGGACCTGCTGCCCGGGCCGGAGCTGCGCCGGATTCTCGAAGAGTGGAACGACACGGACCTCGACACGCCGCTGTCGACGCTGCCCGAGCTGTTCGCCGCCCGCGTCCGCGAAGCACCGGACGCCGTCGCGCTCGTCTTCGAGGACGAGGAGCTGACCTACGCCGAGCTGGACGCGCGGGCCAACCGGCTCGCCCACGTCCTCATCGGACGCGGCGCGGGACCCGAGCGTGTGGTCGCGCTGGCGGTCCCGCGCTCGGCGGACATGATCGTCGCGGAGCTGGCCGTCCTCAAGGCGGGAGCGGCGTACCTGCCGCTGGACCCCGACCACCCGGCCGGGCGGATCGCGTTCACGGTCGCCGACGCGCGGCCGGTCTGCGTCGTCACCACGAGCGATCTCGCCGGCGGCTTCGACGGCGACGTCCTGTGCCTGGACGAGGTGGACCTCGGCGGCGCCCCGGCGACAGATCCGGCGCCGGGCATCGTCCCCGCCAACGCGGCATACGTGATCTACACGTCCGGTTCCACCGGTCGGCCGAAAGGTGTCGTGGTCTCGCACGCGGGGGTCGCGAAGCTGGTTGCGACGCAGGTGGAGCGGTTCGGGGTCGGTCCGCGCAGCCGGGTGCTGCAGTTCGCGTCGCCGAGTTTCGACGTCGCCTTCTGGGACTTGTGCCTGGGCCTGCTGTCGGGTGGACGGCTGGTCGTCGTCCCGGCCGAGCGGCGCGTTCCCGGTCCGGCGCTGGCCGAGTACGCGCACGCCAAGGGCGTCGACTTCATGATCCTGCCGCCCGCGCTGCTCGCGGAGTTCCCCGGGAACTGTGAGCTGCCGCGGGACAGCGTGCTGCTGGCCGGGACCGAGCGGGTGTCTGCGGAGCTGGTGAAGCGGTGGGCGCCGGGGCGGCGGATGTTCAACGCCTACGGCCCGACCGAGGCCACGACCAACTCGACGCTCGGCCGGTGCGACCCGGAGATCGCGCCCGGCTCGGCCGTGCCGATCGGTGTCCCGGACCCGGGCACGCGCGCTTACGTCCTCGACGCGCACCTCGCCCCGGTTCCGCCCGGCGTGGTGGGGGAGCTGTACCTGGCCGGATCGGGGCTGGCGCGTGGGTACCTGGGTCGGCCGGGGCTGACGGCGGAGCGGTTCGTGGCCGACCCGTTCGGCTCCGGCGGGCGGCTTTACCGTACCGGTGATCTGGTGAAGTGGCTGCCGGACGGGCGGCTGGTGTTTCTCGGCCGGGCCGACGACCAGGTCAAGATCCGCGGTTACCGGATCGAGCCGGGCGAGATCGAAGCGGTGCTCGCCGAGCACCCGCGCGTCGGGCAGTCGGTCGTCGTCGCCCGGGACGGGCAGCTCGTCGCCTACGCCGTGCCGGTGCCGGACCGCGACCCGGCGGCCGAGGAAACCCACGTCGCGCAGTGGCGGGCCGTCCACGAGGAGATGCTCGCCAGCTCGTCCGGCATCGAGGAGAACTTCGCCGGCTGGAACTCCAGCTACGACGGCGCGGAGCTGCCCCTGGCCGAGATGCGGGAGTGGCACGCGGCGACGGTCGAACGGATCCGCGCCCTGCGGCCGGAACGGGTGCTGGAAATCGGCGTCGGCAGCGGGCTCATCCTCTCGCGCATCGCGCCGGACGCCGAGGCGTACTGGGGTGTCGATCTGTCCGAGAGCGCGATCGCGAACGTCCGGCGCGAGGTCGCCGGGCTGCCCTTCGCCGACCGCGTGCACCTGGCCGCCCGTCCGGCGCACGACCTCGGCGAGCTGCCGGACGAGCCGTTCGACACCGTGATCGTCAACTCCGTGGCCCAGTACTTCCCGAGCGCGGGCTACCTCACCGAAGTCGTCCGGGCCGCGGCCGCTCGCCTGGCCCCCGGGGGCACGATCTTCCTCGGCGACATCCGCAACCTCCGGTCGCTGCGCGCGTTCCGCACCGCCGTCGAGCTGCGCCACGGCCGGGCCGATGGCGCCGCGGTCGACCAGGCCGTCGCCCGCGAGGGCGAGCTGGTGCTCGACCCGGACTTCTTCCCGGCACTGGCCCGCGAACTGGACGGGTTCGGCGACGTCGACCTCTGGGTGAAACGCGGCAAGGCGCACAACGAGCTGACCCGCCACCGCTACGACGTCGTCCTGCGGAAGTCCCCGCCGCGGGCCCCGGCGGGCGAACAGGTCGTCGCGTACGGGGATCTCGGTGCGGTGGAACGGTTCCTGGCCGCCGACGCGCCGGAGCGGCTGCGCGTCACCGGAATCCCGGACGCGCGCCTGTCCGGCGAACTCGCCGCGGTGCGCGCGCTCGACGAAGGGGACGCCGAGGGAGCACTCGCCGCGCTGGAACGCCGTGACGGTGTCGAACCGGAAGCCCTGCACCGGCTCGGCGGACGCGCGGGCTACCGGGTGGCGGTGACGTGGGCCGCCGAGACGGGCGAGCTGGAGGCCGTCTTCACCAAGAGCGGCGACGGCTCCCCGGCCTACCGTCCGGCGCGCGCTTCGGCCACCCCGGCGTCGTACGCGAACAACCCGGCGGCGCGGCGGGAAACCGGAGCGCTGGTGGCGTCGCTGCGCGCGCACCTGCGGGACCGGCTGCCGCAGTACATGGTGCCGTCGGCGTTCGTCGTGCTGGACAAGCTGCCGGTGCTCACCTCCGGCAAGCTCGACCGCAAGGCCCTGCCCAGCCCCGGAGGGTTCACGGCCGGGCCGGGCCGCGCGCCGCGCAACCCGGTCGAGCAGCTGCTGTGCGAGCTGTTCGCCGACGTCCTCGGGCTGCCGCAGGCTGGGCCCGACGACGACTTCGTCGCCCTCGGCGGCCACTCCCTGCTCGCGACCCGGCTGGTCCAGCGCGTCCGCGCGGCCGCCGGTGCCGAGGTGCCGGTGCGGGCGGTGTTCGACGCGCCCACCCCGGCCGCGCTCGCGGACTTCCTGGCCGGGGCGGCGACCGGCACGGGACGGCGCCCGCTCACCCGCGCCGCCGCGCGGCCTGAGCGGCTGCCGCTGTCGTTCGCGCAGCAGCGGCTCTGGTTCCTGCACGGGCTCGAGGGCGGGTCGGCGACCTACAACGTCCCGCTGGTGCTGCGGCTGGCCGGCGAGCTGGACGTCGAGGCGCTGCGCGCGGCGCTGTCCGACGTCACCGGCAGGCACGAGGCGCTGCGCACGGTGTTCCCGGCCGCCGGTGGCGTGCCGTACCAGCGAATCCTCGCCGAAGCGACGGTGGAGCTGGCCGTCCGCACGGTGCCCGGGTCCGAAGTGGACTCCGCGGTGGACGAGCTGGTCCGCGGCGGGTTCGACCTCGGTGCCGGGGTTCCCGTGCGGGCCGCGCTGCTGTCCGTCGACCCGCGGCGGCACGTGCTGGTCCTCGTCGTGCACCACATCGCCGCCGACGGCTGGTCGCTGGCCCCGCTCTGGCGTGACGTCGCCACGGCCTACCGCGCCCGGCTGCGCGGCGAAGCTCCACAGTGGACGCCGTTGCCGGTGCAGTACGCCGACTACACCTTGTGGCAACGCGATCTCCTCGCCACCGAAGAGCCGGCCCAGCTGAACTACTGGCGCACGGCACTGGCCGGGCTGCCGGAGCGCATCCCGCTGCCGCTGGACCGGCCGCACCCGGCGGTGTCCGCCTACCGCGGCGAGTTCTTCACCTTCACCTGGGACGCCGGGCTGCGGGCCGGCCTGTCCGACCTCGCGCGGACGTGCGGCGCCAGCCCGTTCATGGTCGTGCACGCGGGCCTGACCGCTCTGCTCACCCGGCTGGGCGCGGGCACCGACGTGCCGATCGGCACCCCGATCGCCGGGCGCACCGACCCGGCGCTGGACGACTTGGTCGGGTTCTTCGTCAACACGCTGGTCCTGCGCGTGGACACGAGCGGTGACCCGTCGTTCCGCGATCTGGTGGCCCGTGTGCGCGAGCGCAACCTCGATGCCTACGCCCACCAGGACGTGCCGTTCGAGCGGCTGGTCGAGGTGCTGAACCCGGCCCGGTCGCTGGCGCACCACCCGCTGTTCCAGACGATGCTCGCCTGGCAGAACACGCCGGCCGCCGGGGTCGAGCTGCCCGGGCTGACCGTCACCGAGCGGCCCGTCGGCACCGGCACCGCCAAGTTCGACCTCTGGTTCTCCTTCACCGAACGGGCCGGCGCCATCCACGGCCAGGCCGAGTTCAACAGCGAGGTGTTCGACCGGGCGACCGTGACGGCCATCCTGGACCGCCTCGAAGTGCTGCTGCGCCAAGTGGTCGCGGCCCCCGATCGCCGCCTGGGTTCGCTCGACGTGCTGACCCCGGCCGAACGCGCCGCCCTGCCCGCGCTCTGGTCGGGCGCCGCCGCCGACGTCCCGGCGGTGACCGTGCCCGAGCTGTTCGCCGCCCAGGTCGCGCGGACCCCGGACGCCACCGCGCTGGTCTTCGAGGACGAGGCACTGACCTACGCCGAGCTGGACACCGGCTCGAACCGCCTCGCCCGCGTGCTGGCCGAGCGGGGTGCCGGGCCCGAACGGGTGGTCGCACTGGCCCTGCCCCGCTCGGCCCATCTGGTGACGGCGATCCTCGCGGTGCTCAAGACCGGCGCCGCCTACCTGCCGCTCGACCCCGGCTACCCGGCCGAGCGCATCGCCTTCATGCTCGAGGACGCCCGCCCGGCGCTCGTGCTGGCGACGGCGGACACGGCTGTCGACGGCGCGCTCCTCGTGGACGATCCGGAGGTCGTCGCCGGCGTCCCGGCCGCGCCGCTGACCGGTGTCACGCTCCGGCCCGGGAACCCGGCCTACGTCATCTACACGTCCGGGTCGACGGGCCGCCCCAAGGGGGTCGTCGTGCCGCACGAGGGCATCGTCAACCGGCTGCTGTGGATGCAGGACGAGTACGGCCTGACCGGCGACGACCGCGTGCTGCAGAAGACGCCGTCCAGCTTCGACGTCTCGGTGTGGGAGTTCCTCTGGCCGCTGGTCACCGGCGCCACGGAGGTCCTGGCCCGGCCCGGCGGCCACCAGGACCCCGCCTACCTCGCGCGGCTCGTCCGCGACCGCGGCGTCACGACCGTCCACTTCGTCCCGTCGATGCTCCAGGCGTTCCTGCCGGAGCCCGTGGCGCGGGAGTGCACCGGCCTTCGCCGCGTCCTCTGCAGCGGTGAGGCGCTGCCGCCGGACACGGTGACACAGTTCAGCCGGGTCCTCCACGCCGAACTGCACAACCTGTACGGCCCCACCGAAGCTTCGGTCGACGTGACGGCGTGGCGGACGTCCGCCGGGGAGCCGGGTGTCCCGATCGGACGTCCGGTGTGGAACACCCGGACGTACGTGCTGGACGGTGCCCTGCGCCCGGTGCCGCCGGGCACCGCCGGCGAGCTGTACCTGGCCGGTGTCCAGCTCGCCCGCGGCTACCTCGGCCGGCCCGGGCTGACCGCGGAGCGGTTCGTCGCCGACCCGTACGGCCCGCCGGGCTCGCGGATGTACCGCACCGGCGACCTCGCGCGCTTCCGCCCCGACGGCGTCCTCGAATTCCTCGGCCGCGCCGACGAGCAGATCAAGATCCGCGGCTTCCGCGTCGAACCCGGCGAGATCGCCACGACGCTCGCCACGCACGACGGCGTCGCCCACGCCGCGGTCCTGGCCCGCGAGGACCGGCCCGGCGACGTCCGGTTGGTCGCCTACGTCGTGCCGGCCGGCACCGCCACGTCGGCCGAAGAAGAGACCGAACGGGTCGGCGAGTGGCGCGCGCTGTACGACTCGATGTACTCCGGCGACGGCGACGAGTTCGCCGGCTGGACCTCCAGCTACACCGGCGAGCCGATCCCGCGCGCGGAGATGGTGGAGTGGCGGGACGCGATCGTCACGCGGATCCGCGAGCTGCGCCCGCGGCGCGTGCTGGAGATCGGCGTCGGGACCGGCCTGCTGCTCACCGAGCTGGCGCCGCACTGCGAGACCTACTGGGGCACGGACTTCTCCGCCGAGGTGATCGCCTCGCTCGGCGGCCGCGTCGCGGCCGACCCGGTGCTCGCCGGGCGCGTCGAGCTGCGTACCCGGGACGCCGCCGACGTCACCGGCCTGCCGTCCAGGTTCTTCGACACGATCGTGCTCAACTCGGTCGTCCAGTACTTCCCGAGCGGGACGTATCTGCTGGACGTCCTGCGCAAGGCCGCCGGCCTGCTCGCGCCGGACGGGTCGGTGTTCGTCGGCGACGTCCGTGACCTGCGCCAGGTCCGCGCGTTCCACACCGCGGTCGCCCGGGCCCGCGGAGGCGACGTCGAGCAGCGCCTCCTACGGGAGAAGGAGCTTCTCGTCGCCCCGGAGTTCTTCGCCGGCCTGGACGGGATCGCCGCGGACATCCGCGTCAAGCGCGGTCGTGCGGTCAACGAGCTGACCCAGTTCCGCTACGACGTCGTCCTGCGCCCGGGAGCGGCTCCGGCGCCGGACCTGCCGGTGCTCGCTTGGGGCACCGACGTGTCCACTGTGGATGAAGTGGCGGCGCGGCTCGGCGCCGGGCTGCGCGTCGAAGGCGTCCCCAACGCCCGGATCGGGGACGGCGTCGACCCCGAAGACTGGTACGTCCTCGGCGAGACCCACGGCCACCGCACGGTCGTCACCTGGTCCGCCGCGGGCGACGGCTCGGTCGACGTCGTGTTCACGACCGGCGAGACCGCCGGCGCGTTCCGGCCCGGCTCCGGGCCGCTGCTGTCCTACACCGGCAGCCCCGGGCGCTTCCGCCGGGCCAGCACCCTCACCGCGGACCTGCGGGCGCTGGCCGCCGCCCGGCTGCCCGAGCACATGGTGCCTTCGGCGATCGTCGTGCTCGACGCGTTGCCGGTGACGGCCAACGGCAAGCTGGACCGCCGCGCGCTCCCGTCGCCGGACCCGGCCGTGCCGACGTCGGACCGGGAGCCCCGCACGCCGGCCGAGCGGCAGCTGTGCGAGCTGTTCGCCGAGGTCCTGGGGCTGCCGCGGGTCGGCCCGGACGACAGCTTCTTCACCCTCGGCGGCCATTCCCTGCTGGCCACCCGCCTGATCGCCCGCATCCGCGCGACGCTGCACGCCGAGCTGGAAGTCCGCTCGGTGTTCGAGACGCCGACGCCCGCCGGCCTGGCCGGGCTGCTCGCCACGAGGAGCGGGACCGCGCGGCCGCCACTGGTCCCGCGGGACCGCCCGGCGCCGGTGCCGCTGTCGGGCGCGCAGCAGCGGCTGTGGTTCCTGCACCACCTCGAAGGCCCGTCGGCGACCTACAACGTGCCGCTGGTCATGCGGCTCGAAGGCGACCTCGACGTCGACGCGCTGCGGGCCGCGCTGTCCGATGTGGTCGCCCGCCACGAAGCGCTGCGGACGCGGTTCCCGCAGCGGGACGGCGTCCCGTACCAGGACGTCCTTCCCGCCGGGGAGGTCGATCTCCCGGTGCGCGCCGTGACCGGCCTCGACGAGGCGCTGACCGGGCTCGTCCGCGGTCCGTTCGACCTCGAACGGCACGCGCCGATGCGCGTGGAGCTGCTGCGGCTGGGCGCGCGTGAGCACGTCCTGGCGCTCGTCTTCCACCACATCGCCTCCGACGGCTGGTCGATGGCCCCGCTCTGGCGCGACCTGGCCGCGGCCTACACCGCCCGGCGCGCCGGCGAAGCTCCGCAGTGGACGCCGTTGCCGGTGCAGTACGCCGACTACACGCTGTGGCACCAGGACCTGCTGGGCAGCGAGGACGACCCCCGCAGCCTGCTGAGCACGCAGCTCGACTACTGGCGGGAGACCCTGGACGGCCTGCCGGAACGCATCGAGCTGCCGCTCGACCGGCCCCACCCGGCCACCGCGACCTTCCGCGGTGAGCTGCACACCTTCACCTGGGACGCCGATCTGCACGCGGGGATCGCGTCCCTCGCGCGGGACTGCGGCGCCAGCGTCTTCATGGTCGTCCACGCGGCGCTCGCCGGTCTGCTCACCCGGCTGGGCGCGGGCACCGACGTGCCGATCGGCTCGCCGATCGCCGGGCGCACGGACCCGGCGCTGGACGACTTGGTCGGGTTCTTCGTCAATACGCTGGTCCTGCGCGTGGACACGAGCGGTGACCCGTCGTTCCGCGATCTGGTGGGGCGTGTGCGCGAGCGCAACCTGGACGCCTACGCGCACCAGGACGTGCCGTTCGAGCGGCTGGTCGAGGTGCTGAACCCGGCCCGGTCGCTGTCCTACCACCCGCTGTTCCAGGTGATGATCGCCGGGCAGAACAACGCCCGCGCCGACGTCGCCCTGCCCGGCCTGACGGTCACGGAGATCCCGGTGACCACCGGGACGTCGAAGTTCGACCTGGCGATCTCGCTGACCGAGCGCGAGGCCGGGATCGCCGGAGTGCTGGAGTTCAACGCCGACGTCTTCGACCACCCGGGCGCCGACGCGATCCTGCGGCGCCTGGAAGTGCTGCTGCGCGCCGCGCTGGCCGAGCCGGACCGCCCGCTCGGCGCACTGGACCTGATGGCCGGTGACGAGCGCGACCGGGTGCTGACCGAGTGGGCCGGTTCGCCCGAACCGGCGGGCACCGAGACGTTCCCCGGGCTGTTCGGCCGCCGCGTGGCCGAGGCACCGGACGCCGTCGCGCTCGTGTTCGAGGACCTCGAGCTGACCTACGCCGAGGTCGACGCCCGCGCCAACCGGCTCGCGCACCTGCTGGCCGCGCGTGGCGCCGGGCCGGAGCGGGTGGTCGCGCTGGCCGTCCCGCGCTCGGCGGACATGATCGTCGCGGAGCTGGCCGTGCTCAAGGCAGGCGCCGCGTACCTGCCGGTCGACGTCGACTACCCCGGTGACCGGATCGCCTTCATGGTCGAGGACGCGCGCCCGGTGTGCGTGGTCACCACGCGCGAAGTCGGCGGCCAGCTGCCGGCGGGCCTGCCGCGCGTGCTGCTCGACGACCCGGCGCTCGCCGGAATGTCCGCTGAGGACCCCGGCGTCCCGGTCAGGCCCGAGAACGCGGCCTACGTGATCTACACGTCCGGCTCGTCCGGGCGGCCGAAGGGCGTCGTCCTCCAGCATTCGGGGGTCGCGAAGCTGGTCGCGACGCAGGTGGAGCGGTTCGGGGTCGGTCCGCGCAGCCGGGTGCTGCAGTTCGCGTCGCCGAGTTTCGACGTCGCCTTCTGGGACTTGTGCCTGGGCCTGCTGTCGGGTGGACGGCTGGTCGTCGTCCCGGCCGAGCGGCGCGTCGCCGGCCCGGCGCTGAGCGAATACGCGTTCGCCCACGGCATCGACTTCATGATCCTGCCCCCGGCGCTGCTCGACGCGATGCCGGCGGACTGCGACCTGCCGCGGGACAGCGTGCTGCTGGCCGGGACCGAACGCGTGTCTCCGGAGCTGGTGAAGCGGTGGGCGCCGGGGCGGCGGATGTTCAACGCCTACGGCCCGACCGAGGCGACCACCAACTCGACGCTCGGCGAGAGCGACCCGGCCGAGCTGGCGGACGCGACGGTCGTCCCGATCGGCGTGCCCGACCCCGGCACCCGGGCGTACGTCCTCGACACCGGCTTGCGGCCGGTTCCGCCCGGCGTGGTGGGGGAGCTGTACCTGGCCGGATCGGGGCTGGCGCGTGGGTATCTGGGTCGGCCGGGGCTGACGGCGGAGCGGTTCGTGGCCGACCCGTTCGGCTCCGGCGGGCGGCTTTACCGTACCGGTGATCTGGTGAGGTGGCTGCCGGACGGGCGGCTGGTGTTTCTCGGCCGGGCCGACGACCAGGTCAAGATCCGCGGTTACCGGATCGAGCCGGGCGAGATCGAAGCGGTGCTCGCCGAGCACCCGCGCGTCGGGCAGTCGGTGGTCGTCGCCCGGGACGGGCAGCTCGTCGCCTACGCGGTCCCGGCCGCCGGCCGCGACGAAGCGGCGGAGCTGGACCACGTCGGCGAGTGGCGCGAGCTGCACGAGAACGTCTTCACCGAAGCGGCCGGCGGCGGGATCGAGGAGAACTTCACCGGCTGGAACTCCAGCTACGACGGCTCCGCGATCCCGCTGGCCGAGATGCGCGAGTGGCACGCGGCGACGGTCGAGCGGATCCGCGCCCTGCGGCCGGAACGGGTGCTGGAAATCGGCGTCGGCAGCGGGCTCATCCTCTCGCGCATCGCGCCGGACGCCGAGGCGTACTGGGGTGTCGACCTGTCCGAGCAGGCCATCGCCACCCTCCGGCGCGAGCTGGCCGCGACGCCGTACGCCGGCAAGGTGCACCTCGCGGCCCGCCCGGCGCACGACCTCGGCGAGCTGCCGGACGAGCCGTTCGACACCGTGATCGTCAACTCCGTGGCCCAGTACTTCCCGAGCGTCGGCTACCTCGCCGAGGTCGTCCGCACGGCCGCGGCCCACGTCCGGCCGGGCGGGGTGATCTTCCTCGGCGACATCCGGAACCTGCGCTCGCTGCGGGCCTTCCGCACGGCCACCGAGCTGCGGCACGGCCGGGCCGACGCCGCCGCGGTCGACCAGGCCGTCGCCCGCGAGGGCGAGCTGGTGCTCGACCCGGACTTCTTCCCGGCACTGGCCCGCGAACTGGACGGGTTCGGCGACGTCGACCTGTGGGCCAAGCGCGGCAAGGCGCACAACGAGCTGACCCGCCACCGCTACGACGTCGTCCTGCGGAAGGCGCCGGCTGCCGGCCCGGTCGAGGAAGACGTCGTCGCCTTCACCTCGCTGACCGAGCTGGAGCGCCGGCTCGGCGAGCGCCCGGCGCGGCTGCGGGTCACCGGCGTGCCGGACGCCCGGCTGTCGGGCGAACTGGCCGCCGTCGCCGCGCTGGCCGAAGGCGACACCGGCGCGGCACTGTCCGCGTTGGACGCCGATCCGTCCGGAGTGGACCCGGAGGCGCTGCACGAGCTCGGCGCGAGCCTCGGGTACCGCGTCTGCTCGGCGCCCGCGGCCGCGGGCGCACTGGAGGTCGTGTTCACGACCGGCGAGCCGGTGCGGATCCACCGCGCCCGGCCGGTCCGGGCCGCCCTCGCCGCGCTGGGCAACCACCCGGCCGGACGGCGTGACACCGGCGCGCTGGTGGCGGCCCTGCGGGCGCACGTCCGCGACCGGCTGCCGCAGTACCTGGTGCCGTCGGCGTTCGTGGTGCTCGACCGGCTCCCGCTGCTCGCGTCGGGCAAGCTCGACCGCCGGGCGCTGCCGAGCCCGGACCGGGAGGCCGTCCCGGCGGGCCGGGCGCCGCGGACCCCGGTCGAGGAAGTCCTCTGCGGGCTGTTCGCCGAGGTGCTCGACACCGCCACGCCCGGCGTCGACGACGACTTCTTCGCGCTGGGCGGCCATTCGCTGCTGGCGACGCGCCTGGTCGCGCGGCTGCGCGCGGTGTTCGGGGTGGAGCTGCAGGTCCGGTCGGTGTTCGAGACGCCGACCGTGGCCGGGCTGGCCACCCTGCTCGCCGCGGCGGACGCCGCGGCCGCCCGGCCGCCGCTGGTGCGGGCCGAGCCGCGGCCGGACGTCGTGCCGCTGTCGTTCGCCCAGCAGCGGCTGTGGTTCCTGCACCGGCTGGAAGGCCCGTCGGCGACGTACAACATGCCGACGGCGGTCCGGCTGACCGGCGACCTCGACACCGAGGCGCTGCGCGCGGCGCTGTCCGATGTGGTCGAACGCCACGAAGCCCTGCGCACCGTTTTCCCCGAAATCGGCGGCGATCCCCGCCAGCACGTCCTCGCCGGCGTCACGGTCCCGCTGCCCGTCCGCACGGTCACCGAAGCCACGCTCGCCGACGCCGTGTCGGCGGCCGCCGGCACCGTGTTCCGGCTGGGCTCGGAGATCCCGCTGCGGGCCGAGCTGCTGCGGCTGGGCACGCGTGAGCACGTCCTCGTGCTGGTGTTCCACCACATCGCCTCGGACGGCTGGTCGACCGCACCGCTGTGGCGCGATCTCGCGACGGCCTACGCCGCCCGGCGCGCCGGCGAAGCTCCACAGTGGACTCCACTGCCGGTCCAGTACGCCGACTACACGCTGTGGCAGCGGGACGTCCTCGGTGCGCGGGTGATCGAACCGCAGCTGGCCTACTGGCGCGAAGTCCTCGCCGGGCTGCCCGAACGGATCGAGCTGCCCACCGACCGGCCGCACCCGGCCGAAGCGTCCTACCGCGGTGAGCAGTTCGCGTTCGGCTGGGACGCCGGCCTCCACAGCGGGCTCGTCGAGCTGGCCAGGGCCTGCGGGGCCAGCGTGTTCATGGTCGTGCACGCCGGGCTGGCCGCGGTGCTCACCCGGCTCGGCGCGGGCACCGACATCCCGATCGGCACGTCCATCGCCGGGCGCACCGACCAGGCGCTCGACGACCTCGTCGGCTTCTTCGTCAACACGCTGGTCCTGCGCGTGGACACCGGGGGCGACCCGACGTTCCGCGAGCTCGTCGCCCGCGTCCGCGAGCGCGGCCTGGACGCCTACGCCCACCAGGACGTGCCGTTCGAGCGGCTGGTCGAGGCACTGAACCCGGCCCGGTCGCTCGCCCACCACCCGCTGTTCCAGACCATGCTCGCCTGGCAGAACAACGCCGTCGCCGACGTCGCGCTGCCCGGCCTGGCCGTCGCCGAAGAACCGGTCCGCACCGGCACCGCCCGGGCCGACCTGACGTTCTTCGTCGGCGAGCGGCCCGGCCACCAGGCCGGGATCCGCGGAACCGCCGAATACAACAGCGACGTCTTCGACCGCGCGAGTGTCGAAGCGATCCTGGACCGGCTGCGGATGCTCCTGCGGGCCGTCGTCGCCGACCCGGACACCCGGATCGGCGCGGTCGGCCTGCTCACCGAAGCCGAGCACGAGCTGATCGCCGCCGCGCCGGCGACGACGCTGCCGGCCGAGACGGCCGCCGGGCTGTTCGCGGCACAGGTGGCGCGGACGCCGGACGCGACCGCGGTGGTGTCCGGCGCCGAGCGGCTCACCTACGCCGAGCTGGACTCGCGGGCCACGACGCTCGCCCGTGCGTTGCTGGCCAGGGGCGCGGGACCCGAGCGGGTCGTGGCGGTCGCGCTGCCGCGCTCGGCAGACCTGGTCACCGCGCTGCTGGCGGTGCTCAAGACCGGCGCCGCGTACCTGCCGCTGGACCTCAACCACCCACCGGAACGTCTCGAGGTGATGCTCACCGACGCGGCCCCGCACCTCGTCATCGCCGACGACGGCTTCGGCGACCGTCTGGTCCGGCCGTCCGCGGCGGCGGCGGAACCGGCGGCGTGGCCGTCGATCGATCCGCAAAACCCGGCGTACGTCATCTTCACCTCGGGCTCGACCGGACGGCCGAAGGCGGTCGCGGGAACCCAGCGCGCGCTGGCCAACCGGCTGCACTGGGGCCGTGACCTCGCCCGGGGCGTGCGGATCGCGAAGAGCGCGCTGACGTTCATCGACGGGTCGACCGAGCTGCTCGGCGGCCTCGTCGCGGGCGACCCGGTCGTCCTCGCCGACGACGCGACCGCCGCCGACCCACTCGCGCTCGCCGAACTGGCGCGCGCGGCCGGCGCGCAGGTCGTCACCGTGGTGCCGAGCCTGCTGGACAGCTTCGCCGAGGACGCCCCGGCCGGCGCGTTCGGCTCCGTGACCACGTGGATCACCAGCGGCGAGCCGCTGTCGGCAGCGCTCGTGACGAAGGTGGCGAGCCGGTGGCCGTCGGCGAAGCTGGTCAACCTCTACGGCTGTTCCGAAGCCGCGGGCGACAGCCTGGCCCACGTCTGCGGCGGCTCGGTGGCGATCGGGCGGCCGATCGCGAACACGCGCGCGTACGTCCTCGACGCCGCGCTGCGGCCGGTGCCGCCGGGCGTGCGCGGCGAGCTGTACCTGGCCGGTGCCGGGCTGGCCCGCGGCTACCTCGGCCGTCCGGCCCTGACCGCGCAACGGTTCGTGGCCGACCCGTTCGGGCCGCCGGGGGAGCGGATGTACCGCACCGGCGACGTGGTCCGCCGCCGCCGCGACGGCACCGTGGAGTTTTTCGGCCGCGCCGACGAGCAGGTCAAGATCCGCGGCTTCCGCGTCGAACCGGGGGAGGTGGAAGCCGTGCTGACGGCGGACGCCTCGGTGGCGCGCGCGGTCGTGATCGCCCGCGAGAACCGGCTGCTCGCCTACGTCGTACCGGCCGGGGACAGCGCCGACCCGGATGCGCTGCGGGCGCTGGCCGCCGGGCGCCTGCCGGAGTACCTGGTGCCGTCGGCCGTCGTGGTCCTGCCCGAGCTGCCGGTGAACGCCCACGGCAAGCTCGACCGCGCCGCCCTGCCGGACCCGCGGGCGCGGACCTCGGGGCGGCTCGCGCGGACGCCGTCCGAACAGGCGTTGTGCGAGCTGTTCGCCGACGTCCTCGGTGTTCCGGTGGTCGGCCCGGACGACGGCTTCTTCGCCCTCGGCGGGCATTCGCTGCTGGCGATCCGGCTGGTCAGCCGCATCCGCGCGCGGCTCGGCGCCGAGGTGCCGATCCGGGCGGTGTTCGACGCGCCGACCCCGGCCCGGCTCGCGGAGCTGCTCGAGCCCGGCCGCCGTGGCCGTCCGGCGCTGGTCCCGGCCGAGCGGCCCGAGGTGCTGCCGCTGTCGTTCGCGCAGCAGCGGCTGTGGTTCCTGGACCGCCTGGACGGGCGCAACGCGACCTACAACATCCCGTGGGCGTGGGAGCTGACCGGCCCGGTCGACGTCGGCGCCCTGCGAGCCGCGCTGACCGACGTGGTGACGCGCCACGAGGTCCTGCGGACGCTGCTGGTCGAAGAACAGGGCACACCGCGGCAGGTCGTGCTCGCCGACGCGCACCCGGTGCTGGTCACCGAGGACGTTTCCCCGGCGGACCTCGACGGACGCGTCAAAGCCGCGGCGTCCCACTGCTTCGCCCTGGACGCCGAGATCCCGATCCGGGCGACGCTCTTGTCCACCGGGCCGGAGCGGCACGTGTTCGTCCTGCTGGTGCACCACATCGCGGGCGACGGCTGGTCGCTCCCGCCGCTCAAGCGCGACCTCGACACCGCGTACGCGGCGCGGCGGCGCGCCGAGAGTCCACAGTGGACGCCGTTGCCGGTGCAGTACGCGGACTACACGCTGTGGCAGCGTGAGATGTTCGGCCGCGCCGACGACCGGGACAGTGTTCTCGGCCGCCAGGCGGCGTTCTGGCGGGACACCCTCGCCGGTCTGCCCGCCGAGCTGGCGCTGCCGGCGGACCGGCCGCGTCCGGCCCGCTCGACCGGCCGCGGGGCCGCCGTGCCGTTCACCGTGCCCGGCGGCGTCCACCGCCGGCTGCGCGAGCTGGCGCACGGCAACGGCACCAGCACGTTCATGGTGCTGCAGGCGGCGCTCGCGGCGCTGCTGACCCGGCTCGGCGCGGGCACCGACATCCCGCTCGGCACGCCGGTGGCCGGCCGCGGCGACCACGCGCTGGAGGACCTCGCCGGGTTCTTCGTCAACACGCTGGTGCTGCGGACCGACACCGGAGGCGACCCGACCTTCCGGGAGCTGCTGGCGCGCGTGCGCGAAGCCGACCTCGCCGCCTACGCCCACCAGGACCTGCCGTTCGAGCACCTCGTCGAGCTGCTCAACCCCGCCCGGTCGCTGGCGCGGCACCCGCTGTTCCAGGTCATGCTCACCGTCCACCACGCCGGCTCCGGCCCCGAACGGCTCCTCGGGCTCGACGCGTCCCACCGGGACACCGGCCTGCGGCAGGCGAAGTTCGACCTGTCCTTCGACCTGGTCGAAACCGCCGACGGCATCGACGGCGATCTCGCCTACAGCGTCGACCTCTTCGACGAGCCGGCCGCGCGGACGCTCACCGAGCGGCTGGTGCGGCTGCTGGCCGTGGTCGTGGCCGATCCGGACCGGCCGCTGAGCCGGGTCGACGTCCTCGACGCGGCCGAGCGGCACCGGATCCTGACCGGCTGGGGCCGCGGCGCGCCGCTGACGACCGCCGCGCCCACGGTGGTCGACCGGCTGGCCGCGCAGGTGGCGGCGACCCCGGACGCGACCGCGCTGAGCGACGCGAACTCGAGCGTCACCTTCGCCGAGTTCGGCGCGCGCACCGGCCGCCTCGCCCGGTGGCTGGCGGCGCACGGCGCGGGTCCCGAGACGGTCGTGGCCCTGGTGCTGCCGCGGTCGGCGGCGGTCGTCGAGGCGATCTTCGGCGTGTTCAAGGCGGGCGCGGCATATCTGCCGATCGATCCGGACCAGCCGGTGGACCGGACCACCGCGATGCTCGCCGACTCCGGTGCCGCGCTGGTGCTGACCACCCGCGCACTGGCCGATCGGGTCCCCGCGGAGCGAACCCTGTTCGTCGAGGACATTGTGGACAGTGACGTTGTGGACAGTGACGCGCGCCTGGCACCGCCGTCCCCGGCCAACCCGGCGTACGTGCTCTACACGTCCGGCTCCACGGGCACGCCGAAGGGGGTCGTCGTCCCGCACTCGGCGCTGGTGAACCTGTTCCACAGCCACCGCGCGACGCTCTACCGCCCGGCGGTCGCGGCGGCCGGCGGGCGGCGGCTGCGCGTCGGGCACGCGTGGGCGTTCTTCTTCGACGCGTCGTGGCAGCCGCAGCTGTGGCTGCTCGACGGGCACGAGGTGCACGTCGTCGACGACGACACGCGCCGCGACCCGGACCGGCTCGCCGCGGTGGTGCGCGAGCGCGGGCTCGACTTCCTCGAACTCACGCCGTCGCACTTCGCGCAGCTGGCCGAGGCGGGCGTGGTCGAAGACGGCAAATGTGCTCTCGGTGTCGTCGGCGTCGGCGGCGAAGCGGTTTCGCAGCCGCTGTGGGAGACCTTGCGGTCGTTGCCGGGCACGGAGGCGTACAACCTCTACGGCCCGACGGAGGCCACGGTGGACGCGCTGGTCGGCCGGGTCCGTGACGCCCAGCGGCCGGTGATCGGCCGTCCGGTGCACAACGCCCGCGCGTACGTGCTCGACCACGGGCTGAGCCCGGTTCCGGCCGGCGTTCCCGGCGAGCTGTACCTGGCGGGCGCGGGCCTGGCCCGCGGCTACCGCGGACGTCCGGCGCGGACCGCCGAACGGTTCGTCGCCGATCCGTTCGGGCCGCCGGGGGAGCGGATGTACCGCACCGGCGACCTCGTGCGGTGGCGGCCCGACGGGCAGCTGGAGTACCTCGGCCGGACCGACGCGCAGGTCAAGGTCCGCGGCTTCCGGATCGAGCCGGGCGAGATCGAGACGGCGCTGACCCGCCACGACGACGTCGGCCGGGCGGTGGTGGTCGTCCGCGAGGAGCGCCTGGTGGCGTACACGACGCCGGAGACGGCGGACCCGGCGCGGCTGCGGGAGTTCCTGGCGCGGTCGCTGCCGGCGTACCTGGTGCCCGCGGCGATCGTCCCGCTGGCGGAGTTCCCGGTGACTCCCAACGGGAAGCTCGACCAGGCCGCCCTGCCCGCACCCGGGTTCGCCGCCCGCGGCCGGGCCCCGGAAGCACCGCTGGAAAAGGCCCTCTGCGAAGTCTTCGCGGAGGTGCTGGACGTCGAGGCCGTCGGTGCCGACGACGACCTGTTCACCCTCGGCGGGCATTCGATGCTGCTGGTGGTCCTGCGCACGCGGATCGCCGAGCGGCTCGGGGCCGACGTCCCGATCGCCGAGTTCTTCCGTACCCCCACCGCGGCCGGGCTCGCCGCCCTGCTGACCCGAGACGCGAGGTAGACCGTGTACCGCACCCTGATGAACGCCAAGATCCACCGCGCCACCGTCACCCAGGCGGACCTGCACTACGTCGGCTCGCTGACCATCGACGCGGACCTGATGGCCGCCGCGGACATCGTCGAAGGCGAGCAGGTCCAGGTCGTCGACGTCACCAACGGCGCCCGGCTGGAGACCTACGCCATCACCGGCGAAGCGGGCTCCGGCGTCATCGGCGTCAACGGCGCGGCCGCGCACCTCGTGCACCCCGGCGACCTCGTCATCATCATCACCTACGCCCAGGTGGCCGAGTCCGAGCGCGCGGCGCACCGGCCGCGGGTGGTGCACGTGGACGGCCGCAACCGGCAGGTCCACCTGGGACACGACCCGGCCGAGCCGGTGCCCGGCGCCGAGGCGCAGCTTTCCGGCCGGGTGGGCGCTGACACAGTTGCTTTCCGCAGGCTGCCCTAAATAAGGTGTGCCTATCCTAAACTTCGGCGAGAGGTGCTCATGTCCGTGTTCCAAGGCGCTGCCGGGCTCAGCCGGCGCGGATTCCTGATCGGGGCGGGCGGCCTCGCGGCGACCGCCGCGCTGACCGCGTGCGGCAGTGGCGGAGCTTCGGGGCCCGCGGCGTCCGGTCCGTGGGAGTTCACCGACGACCGGGGCCGGCAGGCCGCGCGCGAGCAGCGTCCGGCGCGGGTCGTCGCCTACGTCAGCTCCGCCGCCGCGCTGTGGGACTACGGCGTCCGCCCGGTCGGCGTGTTCGGCCCGCAGAAGACGGCCGACGGCAAGAAGGAGATCCAGGCGGGCAACATCGACCTGAACGCCGTCACGTCGATCGGGAACGCCTGGGACGACTTCAGCATGGAGAAGTTCGCCGCCACCAAGCCGGACCTGGTGGTCACCGGCCTCACCGGCGCCAAGCCGACCGACCTGTGGGTGCTCAAGGACGACCTCGGCCCGAAGGTGCAGCCGATCGCGCCGATCGTCGCGCTGTCGGAATACAAGGTCACGCTGCCCAAGGTGATCGAGCGCTACGAGCAGCTCGCGGTGGCCCTGGGCGGCGACGCGAACTCGGATGTCATCAAGAAGGGCAAGGAAGACTTCCGGAAGGCGTCCGACGACCTGAAGGCGGCGATCAAGGCGAAGCCCGGCCTGAAGGTGCTCGTGGTGTCCAGCGACAAGGACAGCCTCTACGTCTGCAAGCCGGAGTTCTTCGCGGACCTGGCGTACTACCGCGACCTGGGCCTGGACATCGTCAACGGCGGCGGCTCGGACGACTACTTCGAGACGCTCAGCTGGGAGCAGGCCGGCAAGTACCCGGCCGACCTGATCCTCACCGACAGCCGCACGTATGCGTTGTCGCGTCAGCAGATGGCGCAGTTCCCGACGTGGGCGCAGCTGCCCGCGGTCCGGGCCGGCCAGCTCGCCGACTGGTCGACCGAACCCCGGTTCAACCCGGTGCTCGCGGCCCCGGTCATCCGGAAGCTGGCCGAGGTCGTCACGGGCGCCCGCACGGACATCACCGCCTGAGGAGGCCTGGCATGACCAACCCGTTCGAAGACCCGTCCGGGACGTATCTGGTCCTGGTCAACGCCGAGAACCAGCACAGCCTGTGGCCGTCGTCGATCGACGTCCCGGCCGGCTGGACGGCCGCCTACGGCCCGGCGGGCCGCCAGGAGTGCCTGGACCACGTGGAAGCGAACTGGACGGACATGCGCCCGAAGTCCCTGGCCGACGCCATGGACGCCTGACCTTCCGCATCCGGCGCGCCGGGAGCCACGCGGCTCCCGGCGCGCCGTCGTTTCGCAGCACGCGTGGAGTCGCCGCGGCGTCAGGCGCGCTGGCCCGACCAGGCCGCCCACAGCTTCGCGTACCGGCCGCCCGCCGCGACGAGGTCGTCGTGGGTGCCGGACTCGGCCACCGTGCCCGCGTCGAGCACCACGATCCGGTCCGCCGCCGCCGCCTGGGTCAGGCGGTGCGCGACCACCAGCGCCGTGCGGCCTTCCAGGGCCGCGGCGGCCGCCGACTCCAGGACCCGCGCGCCCGCGCTGCCCGCTTCCGCGGTGGCTTCGTCGAGGATCGCGATCGGCGGGTCCGCCAGCACCAGCCGGGCCAGGGCGAGCTGCTGGGTCTGCGTCACCGTCAGCCGGTGGCCGCCTTCGCCGACCACCGTGGCCAGGCCGTCCGGCAGACCGTCCACCCAGGACAGCGCGCCGACCTTCGCCAGTGCCTCGCGCAGCCGCGCGTCCGTCGCCGACGGCCGGGCGAGCCGCAGGTCCTCCGCCAGCGGGCCCGTGAAGACGTGGACCTCCTGGCTGATGAGCGCGACCGTCCGGCGCGTGGCCTCCGGGCCCAGCTCGTCCAGCGGGACGCCGCCGAGGGTGACCGAACCCGGGTCGGCGCGGTGGATCCCGGCGATCAGCTTGGCCAGCGTCGTCTTCCCGGCGCCGCTGGCCCCGACCAGCGCCACCCGCTCGCCGGGTGCCACGTCGAGGTCGATGCCGCGCAGCACCGGATGACCGTCCACATAGGAGTAGCCGGCCGCCGCCGTCTTGACGGACGCGTCGACGGGCCGTGCCGGCCGCGACGGCGACGGGTCGACGGGCAGGTCGGCGACGCCGATCAGCCGCGCGAGGCTCGCCGCGGCTGCCTGCGCGTCGTCGACCAGCGCCAGCGCCGTGGTGATCGGGCCGAACAGGCTGTGGAAGTACAGCGCCGCGGCCGTCGCCACGCCGACCGTCACCGCGTCCGTGCCGACCAGCACGAACCCCGTGGCCAGCACGGCCGACAGCCCGGCGAACTCGGCCAGGTTGAGCCGCGCGTAGAACCGCGTCACCAGCCGGATCCCGCGCAGCGCCAGCTCGAGGGCCGCGCCGGACCGCTTCCGCACCCGGTCCAGGTGCGGTTCCGCCAGCCGGAAGGCCCGGACGGTCTTGGCGCCGCCGATCGTGTCGAGAAGCTGCTGCTGTTGCGCGCCGACGGCTTCCCGCTGCGCGGCGTACAACGGCTTCGCGCGCGGCACGTACCACCGCACGGTCCACAGCTGGATCGGCACGGCGACCAGCGCGGCCAGCAGGAACCGCCAGTCGAGCACGGCCAGCGCGCCCAGCGTGAGCAGCACGGTCAGCACGGACCGGCCCAGCTCGGGCAGCGCCTGCCGGACGGCCTCGGCGACCACCGAGACGTCGTTCGTCACGCGGGCGGTGAGGTCGCCGGACCCGGCGCGCTCCAGCTGTTCGAGCGGCAGGCCGAGGGCCCGCTCGACGAAGCGTTCCCGCAGCTCGGCGAGGATCGTCTCGCCCAGCCGGGCCACCAGGGACACGCCGATCGCCGTCGCGACGGCCTGTCCCGCCGCGACGAGCACCAGCCCGGCGACCGGCGTGATCAGCTCGGCCGCCGGGTGCCGGGTCGCCGCGAGGTCGACGACCCGGCCGAGCAGGGGAGCGGTGAGCAGGCCGATCGCGGTGGCCGCCACCAGCGTCGTGAACGCGGCCGCGGCCCGGCCTTTCGACCGGGCGGCCAGCTCGCCGACGACGGCACGGATCCGGCGCCCGTCGGCGACGGGCAGGAGTTCGCGGGTCACGACAGCACCGCCGCCCGGTAGTCGGCACGGACCGCGAGGTCGGCGTGGCTGCCTTCGCCCGCTATCCGCCCGTCGTCGAGGAGGACGACGCGATCGGCCGCCGCGAGCAGGGCCGGGCTGGTGGTGACGAGGATCGTGGTGCGGCCGCGCCGCAGCTCGGCCAGGCCGGCGGCGATCCGGGCCTCGGTGACGGTGTCGACGGCGGTCGTCGGATCGTGCAGCACGAGCACCGGCGCGTCGGCGGACAGCGCGCGGGCCAGGGCGACCCGCTGGCGCTGGCCGCCGGAGAGCGACCGGCCGCGTTCGCTGACAGCGGTCGCGACGCCGTCGGGAAGGGCGGCGGCGACTTCGTCGACGGCGGCCGCGGCCATCGCCTCCGCCGCGCGCGGCCCGGAACCGACGTTCGCTTCGACGGTGCCGGCGAACAGGTCCGCGTCGTGCGCGGCGACCAGCACCACCTCGCGAACCCGGTCTGGGTCCACAGTGGACAGATCGCCCGAGTCGACCGACACCGAACCCGCCACGGGATCGGCGGCGCGGCCGAGGCAGTCGAGCAGATCGGTCGCGGCGGCCGGATCGGTGGCGACCACCCCGAGCAGCTCGCCGGGGCGGGCTTCGAACCCGACGTCGCGCAGGGCGCCGCGGCGAAGCGAGGACAGCCGCACGTGCCCGGCCGGCCGGGCGGGCAGCGTGGCGTGCCCGGTGCCGACGGCGGGCGGTGCGTTCAGGACGTCCGCGATGCGGGCGGCCGACGCGCGGCCCTGGGCGAGTTCGCCGTTGACCCAGGAGAAGATCGTGAACGGCGTGATCAGGTACTGGGCGAGCCCGACCGCGGCGACGAGGTCGCCGACGCTGATGGCGCCGTCGGCCGCGAGGGTGCCGCCGACGAGCGCGACCACGGCGATGAAGATGCCGGTCAGCGCGAGGAGCGCGCCGTTGTGCCAGGCCTGGGCCCGCGCGGCACGCAGGGTCGCGCGCAGCGAGTCCTGGCTGGTCCGGCGGTAGCGGTCGACGGCGGCCCGTTCGGCGCCGATGCCTTTGAGCACGCGCAGCCCCGCGACGAGGTCGGTCGCGACGCCCGAGGCGAAGGCGGACCGTTCCTGCTCGGCCTCGCTGCGGCGTTCGAGGGGCTTGCCGACCAGGTGCGCCAGGTACAGCACCGGCGGCGTGCCGAGCAGGACCAGCAGGCCGAGCGGGACGCTCATGGTGAGCAGCACGACGGCGCTGACCAGCAGCCCGGCCAGGCCCGCGGCCCCGAACGGCAGGACGCCGTTGACCTGGCCGACGCGCTTCGCGTCCGACGTCCCGATGCTCACCAGCTCGCCCGCGAGGTTGCCGGCTTCGGCACCGCCGCCGGGGTGCAGCACGCGGCGTCCGACGTCGAGGCGCAGGTCGTGGGCCGCCCGCTCGGCGGCGCGCTCGCCGAACCGGGCGCCGAGGCGGTAGCTGGTCGACAGCGCGGCGAAGAGCACGCCCAGCACCGCGAGCCACAGCAGCAGGGTGCCCGCCGAGCCGCCCGCGACGGCCTGGTCGATCACCACGCCGATCACCACCGGCACCAGCGCCTCGCCGCCCTGGTGGCACGCGGTCAGCAGCGCCGCGAGGGCGACCGGACGGCGTTGCCCGGTGATCGAGCGGCGGAGGACTTCCCGTCCGGTCGTGCGCACCCGCGCCTCCCTGTCCTGTCGTGGGATAGGTAAGGCTAGTCTAAGTAAAGGAGTTACGGGAGCGTGGTCGGCTTCGTCTCACTTCGGTCCGTCGCCGGTTCCCCGAAGCGCGCCAGTGCGAGCGCGGCGGCCACCGCGAGGGCGAACCCGGCGACGGCGGCGACCGCGAACCCGGGCCGCGTCCGGTCGCCGAGGACGAGGACGCCGACCAGCGAAGGGAACACCGTCTCGCCGAGCACCATCATCGCGGTCGACGTGGTGACGCTGCCGCGTTGCAGCGCCGTCGCGTAGAACAGCATCGCCATGCCGCCCGCCACGGCGACGGTGTAGGTGGCCGGGTCGGTGAGCAGGTCCAGCGGGGCCAGGCTCGGGATGATCCGCCCGGCGATCGCGACGACGCCGAAGCTGAGCCCGGCGACGAGCCCGAGCGCGGGCGTCCGCACCCGGCGGTTCGCCTTGCCCGCGGCGACGCCGGCGACGGCCAGCACGGCGACCGCGCCGATCAGCCCGAGCCGGAAGCCCAGCCCGACCGGAGCGGAACCCTCGCTCTCGGCGGCCGCGCCGAGGAGCGCGAGCCCGGCGCACACGACGGCGACGGCCGCCCATTCCCTGGCACCGAGCCGGACGCCGAGGAACCGCGCGGCGACGGCGGTCACGGCGAGGCTGGCGGCGAGCGCGGCCTGCACGACGAACAGCGGAAGCACGTGCAGGGCGGCGATCTGCGCGACGAACCCGAGGACGTCGAGCGACAGCCCGAGGACGAACTTCCACTGGCCGAGCACGCGCACGAGCAGTTTCGGGTCGACCCCTTGCGCGCCGGTGTCGGCCGCCCGGGCCGCCACCGACTGCATCACCGACGCCACGCCGTACGCGATTGCCGCGCCGAGGGCGCACAGGAGTCCCCACCACATGGCGATCACTCTATTTTGTCGGACCGGTGCGGTACGTTGCGGCCATGTCGAACACGAGTTCGAAGACGCATCGCGAGTGGCCAGGCCCCCTGGCGGGTGACGAATGGCGGCTCCAGCTGGACTTCCTGCAGTTCCTGCGAGCGACGGCGGTGAACAAGCTGGCGGGGTTGTCCCGCGAGCTGGCGGTGGCGACGCCGTTGCCGACCTCGCCGCGGATGAGCGCGCTGGGGGTGGTGAAGCACCTGACGGCGGTGGAGCGGTGGTGGCTGTCGATCGAGGCCGGGGGTGCGGACCTGCCGTCGTTGTGGGCCGGGTCGCCGGATCCGAGCTGGGACGTTGCGGCGGAGGACACGCCGGCGTCGGTGGTGGCGGCGTACAAGGCGGAGTGGGCGCGGGCGGAGAAGTCGTTGCGCCGGCTGGGGCCGGACGACCGCACCCGGCGGCGTGGCGAGTTCACCGTGCGGTGGGTGGTCGCGCATGTGGTTCAGGAGACTGCGCGGCATGTGGGGCATTTGGACGTGCTGCGCGAACTGGCCGACGGGGAGGTGGGCGAGTGAGGTGAGGGGTGGGGCCGCCGGGGGCCGGGCAGGGGAGCACGGGGAAGGGGCCGTGGCCGAAGGGCAGCCCGGGCCGGGGCGGAGAGGGGGCCGGGCCGAAAGGCTGCCGGGGCCGGGGCGGAGAGGGGGCCGTGGCCGAAGGGCAGCCCGGGCCGGGGCGGAGAGGGGGCCGGGCCGAAGGGCTGCCGGGGCCGGGGCGGAGAGGGGGCTGGGCCGAAGGGCTGCCGGGGCCGGGGCGGAGAGGGGGCTGGGCCGAAGGGCTGCCGGGGGCGGGGCCGAAGGCAGCCGGGGGCCGGGGCCGAGAGGGGGGCTGGGCCGAAGGGCTGCCGGGGCCGGGGCCGAAGGCAGCCGGGGGCCGGGCCGAGCCTTTCGCCGCCGGTTTGCCGTAAACCGCGTGACAGGTTGCTTAACCTGGACTCGTGGCCGTTGTCGCGGGGTACCGCCGATTTACCGGCCCCCTGGCCCTTGCCGGTGCCAGCGGGGTCTCCGTGCCATGTCCGCCGTCCGCGTTGCCTCACCAGGCGAGCCCTTCCGCGACAGCGAGCCGCCAGCGCTGAACCTCACCGGGTTCCCGGGCCAGGGGGTGCATCCCGTCACCGTCCCCCCATCCCGGAGGTTCCGTCATGCCCACCGCACTCACCCCCGCCCAGCTCGCCCGTGACCTCGCCGTCCGTGATCTCACCGATCCCGGCGCCGGGCCGCATGCCGTTCAGCTCGTCGTCCGGCGGGCCGTCGCCGCCCTTCACGACACCCTCCGCTGTGTCGTCCGGTGGTCGCCCGGGGACCGGATCGTCTCGATCGCCGACAACTACGACAACCTCCGCTACCACCCCGCCGACGTCACCCGCGACGCGCGCTACACCCGCTACGTCGACGCCCGGCACGTTCTGCGCAGCCACTCCAGCGCCATGGTCCCGGCCGCGCTCCGGGCGCTCGCCGCCGATCCCGCCGATGACGTCCTGCTCGTCTGTCCCGGTCTCGTCTACCGCCGCGACAGCATCGACCGGCTGCACACCGGCACCCCGCACCAGCTCGACCTCTGGCGCGTCACCCGCACCCGCACCGGCCGCGCCGACCTCGAGGAGATGGTGTCCCTGCTCCTCGGCGCCCTGCTGCCCGGACGGAAGTGGCGGCTCGAACCCCGCCGTCATCCGTACACTGTGGACGGTGCGCAGCTCGACGTGCGCCACGACGGCGAATGGGTCGAGGTCGCCGAGTGCGGGCTCGCCCATCCCGCCGTGCTCGGCCGCGCGGGGCTCGATCACCGCTGGTCCGGCCTGGCGCTCGGCATGGGCCTCGACCGGATGCTCATGCTGGTCAAGGGCATCCCGGACATCCGCCTCCTGCGCTCGCCCGATCCCGCCGTCGCCGCGCAGCTGACCGATCTCGCGCCCTACCGGCCGGTTTCGGGTCTTCCCCCGGTCCGCCGCGACCTCTCCATCGCCGTCGCCGCGGACGACCGGGCCGAGGACCTCGGCGACCGGGTCCGCACCGCGCTCGGGGACGACGCCGACGTCGTCGAGTCGGTCGAGATCCGGCAGGAGACGCCGTGCGCGCGGCTGCCGCCGCAAGCCCGCGCCCGCCTCGGCGCGACACGGGACCAGAAGAACCTCCTGGTCCGCGTCGTCCTCAGGCCGCTGGGCGCGACGCTGTCCGACCGTGAAGCGAACATCCTCAGAGACCGCGCCTACGCGGCCCTGCACCAGGGCAGCGTGCACCAATGGGCGGTGTCACGCCCGGAATCCGCGGAGCGCGAGCGCGGCGAAGCGCCGTGAAGCCGCGACGCGCGCCGCCGGTGTCGGGGCCTGGATGCCGTTGTTGGCCATGAGGACCAGGATGACGTCGTCCAGGACGACGTCCGGGTGCACCCGGCCGGCGTCCTGCGCACGGCGGATCAGCTCGGCGATCGACTTCAACGCCCGCGCGCGGTCCGCGGCGAAGTCCAGCGCGTGCGGGAACGCCGACACGAACGCCGCGGTGAAGCCCCGGTCGCGGGCGTGCAGCTCGCAGAGCCGCTCGACGACCAGGGCGAAGCCGTGCCAGGGATCCGGGTCGGCGAGACCTTCGTCGACGATCGCGTAGCAGGCGCGCATCTGGTCCTCGAACGCCTCGGTGGCCAGGAGTTCCTTGGTCGGGAACCGGCGGTAGAGCGTCGCCGGGCCGACGCCGGCGCGGCGGGCGATCTCCCGCATCGGCACGTCGAGGCCCTCGGTCGCGAACAACGCGCGGGCCGCGTCCAGGACGCGCTCGCGGTTGTCCTGCGCGTCGGACCGCAGCAAGTGAGGCACTCGGTCGGGCACCCTCTCACTTTAGCCAAGTGGACGGGGGCGTCCATTACCGTCGATCCGGTGAAAGCGATAGCGATACAGCAGTTCGGCGGTCCGGACGGACTCGCGGTCGTCGACCTGCCCACCCCCGAGCCCGCCGCCGGGCAGGTCGTGCTCGCCACCGAGGCGATCGGCGTCGGCGGGGTCGACGTGCTCATCCGGAGCGGCGCGCTGGCCGCATACGGCTTCGAAGAAGGACACATCCTCGGTGGCGAAGTCGCGGGCACGGTGACGGCGGCCGGCGCCGACGTCGACCCGTCGTGGGTCGGACGGCGCGTGTGGGGCTTCACCGGTGTCGGCGGCGGCTACAGCGAGCAAGCCGTCGCCCCGGCCGCGTCGCTCGTCGCCCTTCCCGAGACGTTGTCGGCCGTCGACGCCGTCACGCTCGGCAGCTCCGGTGTGGTGGCCCACTTCGGTCTCCGCCACGCCCGCTTCGCGCCGGGCGAGTCGGTGCTGGTGCGCGGCGCGTCGGGCGGCATCGGGATCATGGCCGTGCAGCTCGCCGCCCAGGCCGGCGCGGGCACGGTCGCGGTCACGACGTCCTCGCCCGAGCGGGGTGCCCGCCTGCGCGAGCTGGGTGCGACCCACGTGCTGGACCGCGCGGGCACGGGCGAGGACACGTTCGACGTCGTCATCGACGTCGTCGCCGGCGCGCACCTGCCCGAGTTCTTCGCCAAGCTGAAGCCGAACGGGCGGCTGGTGGCCGTCGGCGCGGTCGCCGGCGACCCGCCGGCCGACTTCGGCGCGCGGCTGTTCCGCACGTTCCGCAAGTCGTTGTCGTTCGCGACCTTCAGCGCGGACACCGTGCCACTGGCCGACCGGCGCGTGGTGACGGCGGAGCTGTTCGCGGCCGCGACCCGCGGCCAGCCGGCGGCCGTCGTGCACGACGTGCTCCCCCTGGAGCAGGCCGTGGCGGCGCACCGCAAGATGCAGGCGGGCGAGGTGTTCGGGCGGATCGTCCTGACCGTGGGCTGAGACCGCGCCGTAGGGTTGGGCCCATGGCAGATCGGCTCTACTTCCGGCAGCTGCTCGCCGGGCGGGACTTCGCCGTCGGCGATCCCGTCGCGACGCAGATGGTGAACTTCGCCTACCTCATCGGCGACCGGGACACCGGGGACGCGGTGATCGTCGACCCGGCCTACGCCGTGCAGGACCTCGTGACCGTGCTCGAGGACGACGGCATGCGGCTCACCGGCGTGCTCGCCACCCACCACCACCCCGACCACGTCGGCGGCGCCATGCTCGGCTTCGAGCTGCCCGGGATCGCCGAGCTGCTCGCCATCCGGCCGGTGCCCATCCACGTCAACGGCGCCGAGACCGAGTGGGTCCGGCGCGTCACCGGCGTCTCCGGCACCGACCTGCGCGCGCACGACCACGACGACGTCCTCGAAGTCGGTGCCATTCCCATCCGGCTGCTGCACACGCCCGGCCACACCCCGGGCAGCCAGTGCTTCCTCGTCGAGGACAAGCTCGTTTCCGGCGACACGCTGTTCCTGGAAGGCTGCGGCCGCACCGACTTCCCCGGCGGGGACGCCGAGGAGATCTACCGCAGCCTGCAGGCGCTCGCCGGCCTGCCCGGCGACCCGGTCGTCTATCCCGGGCACCAGTATTCGGCCGAGCCGTCCGCCGCGCTGTCGGAAGTGAAACGCACGAACTTCGTCTACCGGCCGCGCTCGCTCGACGAATGGAAGGTCATGTTCGGGGGCTGACGCAACGAGCGTTCACGGATTGGGACTGCGCGTCCACGGATTGACTTCGCCGCGCGGGGGCTCGAAGCTCGGGAGCACGCAATCCCGCAATTCCCCGTCCCCGGGAGAAATCCGTGTCGATTTCCACCACGGGTGTGCTGACGCGCGCCCGGAAACGCGCCGAAGGGCCGCCGCGCAAACCCGTGCGCCGGCTCGACCTGCGGCGCTGGATCAGCCCGGTGGCGCTCGTCGCCGCCTGGCAGGCCGCGAGCGCCACCGGCGTCCCTGCCGCCCGACAAGCTCAGTTCACCGTGGACGGTCGTGCAGGCCGGTGTCGAAGCCGCGCGCGGCGGCGAGCTCGGTGACGCGTTCGCCGTGTCGCTCGGCCGCGTCGGCGCCGGCTTCGCGCTCGGCCTCGTCGCCGGGGTGGCGCTCGGCATCGTCTCGGGGCTGTCGCGCTGGGGCGAGGCACTGGTCGACCCACCGGTGCAGATGCTGCGCACGCTGCCGTTCCTGGGCCTGATCCCGCTGTTCATCCTCTGGTTCGGCATCGGCGAAGAAACCAAGATCGTGCTGGTCGCCCTCGGGGTCGCGTTCCCGCTCTACCTCAACGTCCACTCGGGAATCCGGGGCGCCGACCCGGACCTCGGGGAAGCCTCGCGCGCGCTCGGGTTCAGCCGCGCGGAACGGCTCTGGCACGTCGTCCTGCCCGGCGCGCTGCCGCAGGCGCTCGTCGGGCTGCGGCAGTCGCTGGGCCTGGCGTGGCTCGCGCTGATCGTCGGCGAAACCGTGAACGCCGACGCGGGTGTCGGCTACCTGATCAACAACGCGCGGGAGTTCCTGCGCACCGACGTCGTGGTCGTCGGTCTCGTCCTGTACGCCCTGCTCGGCCTGGTCACCGACGCGCTGGTCCGGCTGCTGGAACGGAAGGTGCTGCGGTGGCGAAACCGGTAGCCGAGGTCCGGGGCCTCACGAAGCGGTTCGGCGACCGGACCGTCCTGAGCGGACTCGACCTGACCGTCGAGCGTGGCGAGTTCGTTGCGCTGCTGGGCCGCAGCGGCTCGGGCAAGTCGACGCTCCTGCGCGTGCTCGCCGGCCTCGACGACGACGTCGAAGGGCGTGCGGAAGTGTCCGGGACCGTCTCCGTCGCGTTCCAGCAGCCGCGGCTGCTGCCGTGGCGGAAGGTCTGGCGCAACGTCGTCCTCGGCCTGCGCCAGGACGGCGTCGCGAAGTCCCGCAACCGCGCCCTCGCCGAATAGGCGCTGGGCGAGGTCCACCTGGCCGAGCACGCCGACGACTGGCCGCTCACGCTGTCCGGCGGGGAAGCGCAACGCGTCTCGCTGGCCCGGGCGCTGGTGCGCGAACCCGATCTGCTCCTGCTGGACGAGCCGTTCGGCGCTCTCGACGCGCTCACCCGCCTCGCCATGCACCGGCTCGTCGCCGAGCTGTGGCGGCGGCACCGGCCGGGCGTGCTGCTGGTGACCCACGACGTCGACGAGGCACTCCGCCTCGCCGGCCGGGTCCTGGTGCTCGACGGCGGCCGGATCGTGGCCGGGCACCGGCCGCGCGGGGCCGGCAGCCACGACGATCTCCGCCGGCGCGTGCTGGCGGACCTGGGGGTGACCGAAGATGCGGTGGCGTAAGGCAACGGCCGTCCTCGCGGCGGCCTTCGCGCTGGCCGGCTGCGGCCCGGCGACGGGCACGGACCAGGCGGCCGTGCCGGGCCCGGTCAGCGCGGCGGACCTGGCCAAGGTGACGCTCAAGGTCGGTGACCAGAAAGGTGGCGTGAAGTCGCTGCTCACCGCCGCCGGCCAGCTGACCGGGACGCCGTACCGGATCGAATGGTCGACGTTCACCTCGGGGCCGCCGCTGCTGGAAGCCGCGTCGGCGGGCGCGATCGACACCGGCCGCGTCGGCAACACCCCGCCGATCTTCGCGGCCGCCGCGAAGGCGAAGATCAAGGTGATCAGCGCTTCCCGCAGCAACGTCGAGCGGGAGGCCGTCCTCGTCCCGTCCGATTCGCCGTTGCGGGACGTCGCTTCGCTGAAGGGCAAGACCATCGGCGTCGCGAACGGCACGTCGGCGCACGGGCAGCTGCTGAACACGCTGCACAACCACGGACTGTCTACAAAGGACGTCAAGCTGAGCTTCCTGCAGCCGTCGGAGGCCTACGCCGCGTTCACCCAGCACACGATCGACGCCTGGGCGATCTGGGACCCCTACACCGCGCAGGCCCAGCTGGAAGCGCACGCCCGGGTGCTCGCCGACGGCCGCGGCGCCTCCAACGGCCTCGGCTTCCTCACCGCGAGCACCGCGGCGCTGGCCGATCCGGGCCGGAACGCGGCGCTGCGCGATTTCGCCGTCCGCGTGGTCAAGGCGCAGAAGTGGGCCGACACGCACCGCGCGGAGTGGGCGCAGGCGTGGGCGAAGGAGACCGGGCTGAAGCTCGAGGTGGCGCAGAAGGCCGTCGACGCCGGGCGGGACCTGCCGGTCGCGCTGGACGATTCGGTGGTGCGCTCCGAACAGCAGCTCGCGGACGCGTTCACCGACGAGAAGACACTGCCGGGCAAGGTGGACTTCGCCGCGTTCGCCGACCGGCGGTTCGCCGCGGACCTGGATCAGGCGAGGAGCAACGGATGAGCATCAGGCTGCACTGGTTCCTGCCCACCAGCGGCGACGGCCGCACGATCGTGGAACGCTTCCACGCCAACCGGTCCGCGGGGCCGGCGGCCCAGCGCGACCCCGACCTGGACTACCTGGCCCAGGTCGCCCGCGCCGCCGAGCGGCAGGGCTTCGAAGGCGTGCTGACCCCGACCGGCACGTGGTGCGAGGACGCGTGGCTGACCACGGCCGCGCTGATCCGCGAGACGACCCGGCTGAAGTTCCTGGTCGCGTTCCGCCCCGGCGTCCTCTCGCCCACGCTGGCGGCGCAGATGGCGGGCACGTTCCAGCGCCTGTCCGGCGGCCGCGTGCTGCTGAACGTCGTGACCGGCGGCGACGCGGTCGAGCAGCGGCGCTTCGGCGACTGGCACGACCACGACGCCCGGTACGCCCGCACGGACGAGTTCCTCACCATCGTGCGCGGGGTCTGGTCGGGGGAGCCGTTCACCTTCGCCGGCGAACACCTCCGGGTCGAAGGCGCGACGACGCTGGCGGCGCCGGACCCGGTGCCGCCGATCTACTTCGGCGGCTCGTCGGCGGCCGCGCTGCCCGTCGCGGCCAAGCACGCCGACGTCTACCTGACCTGGGGTGAACCGCCCGCGCAGGTGGCGGAGAAGATCGGCAAGGTCCGCGAGCTGGCCGGCGACCGGCCGGTCCGGTTCGGCGTCCGGTTGCACACGATCTCCCGCGACACGTCGGCCGAAGCGTGGGCGGAGGCCCGGAAGCTGCTGGCCGCGCTGAGCCCGGAGCAGGTCGCGAAGGCGCAGGCACAGCTGGCGGCGAGCGAGTCGGTGGGGCAGCAGCGGATGGTCGCGCTGCACGGCGGCCGGACCGGCGGCGGTGTCCGCGGGCTGGAGATCCACACGAACCTGTGGGCGGGCATCGGCCTGGTCCGCGGCGGCGCGGGCACGGCGCTCGTGGGCAGCCACAGCGAGGTCGCGGACCTGATCGAGGAGTACCACAGTGTCGGCGTGACGGAGTTCGTGCTGTCGGGCTACCCGCACCTGGAAGAGGCGTACTGGTTCGGCGACGGTGTCCGCCCCGAACTCGCCCGGCGCGGCCTCCTGGGCGGCGTCCCGGCGCCGCACCGGCCGTCACACCCGGAACGGCACGTCGCGGCGCTCTAGCGCCGGCCGTCCGCGGCGGGCGCCGACAGCGTCCGGGTCAACGCGAGCGCCACCGTCCGGACGGCGGGTGCGACCCGTTCGGTCCGCATCCGGTTGGCCCAGCCGGAAATCGACACCGCGGCGACCGCGACGCCCCGCGCGTCGAGCAGCGGGCTGGCCGCGCACACGACGCCGACCCCGGATTCCTCGCGTTCCAGGGCGACGCCTTCCTCGCGGACCCGGGTGAGCTGACGGCGCAGCAGTCCCGGCGCGGTGATCGTCCGGGCGCTCAGCCGGGGCAGCCCGGCGTCGATCACCTTGGTCACCACCGGTTCCGGGGAGAACGCGAGGATGGCCTTGCCGACGCCGGTGGCGTGCGCGGGGAACCGGCCGCCGATGCGCGAGGGCAGGGTCGGCGCGTCGGGCCCGCGCAGCACGTCGAGGTAGACGACCTCGGTGCCTTCGAGGATCGCCAGGTGCACGGTGTTGCGCGTCGCCTCGCGCAGGTCGGCGAGGTACGGGCGGGCCGCTTCGACGAGCCCGCGGCGCGGCGAGGCGAGCTGGCCGATTTCGAACAGCCGCAGCCCCAGCCGCACCGCGCCGTCCTCGCGCTCGAGCAGACCGGTGCCGGTGAGGTGGCCGACGAGCCGGTGCACGGTCGTCTTCGCCAGGCCCGTCCGGCGGGCCAGCTCCGAGACGCCGAGACGCTCGTCACCCGGCCGGAAGGCTTCCAGCAGCGCGGCGAGCCGGGCGGCGACCAGGCCGTCGCCGCTCGCGCCGTCGTTCCGGCCAGCGGTACGCATGGGTTGAGTGTGCCCGATCACCCGCGCCAGTGTCACCGGGTCAGCGGAGGTGAGGTCAGTGGTCGTCGGCGCCGAGCACGAGTTTGACGCAGTGCGCGACGAGCCGCTCGCGCGACACTTTCAGCGAGCCGTCGAGGTAGGCGATGAAGACGTTGCTCAGCGCGCCGACCAGGCCGATCGCGATCATCCGCCGTTCGGTCTCGTCTCCGTGCGAAAGCTGCTCGCCGACGAGCGCGGCGAACACCGGCAGCAGGTGCAGCCCGCGGCGGGTCAGCGCCGGGTCGGTCAGCGGCGCGAGCAGCAGCACCCGGCCCTTGCGGGGGTCGTCGACGATCAGCTCGACGAACGCGCGCACGGCGTGCTCGGCCCGCAGCCTCGGGTCCGGCGCGTCCCGGACCGCGTCGACGAGCGCCTGCCGTGCCTGCTCGCCGACGTGCTCGTACACCGCCGCGACCAGCTCTTCGCGGTCGGCGAAGCTCTCGTAGAAGTAGCGCTCGGTCAGCTTCGCGCGCCGGCACACCGCGCGCACGCTCGTCCCGGCCGAGCCTTCGGTGCCCAGCAGCTCGAGGCCCGCGGAGACGAGCTGCGCGCGCCGCAGCGCCTTCCGGTCGTCCAGGGTCGTGCCCGCCCACGTGCGGCCCGGCATGGTGGCTCCTCGGTTGACTACATCTGTTGTCAGATCCTAGCCTGACAACAGCCGTAGTCAGTTTCGGACCCGACGAGGAGCCGCGATGCCAGCCCGGACACCGGAGCCACTGGGGCCCGACTCGCTGACCTGGAAGTACTTCGGCGACTGGCGCGGGCTGCTCATTGCGCTCTGGGCGGGGTCGATGCAGAACATGCACCCGGGGCTGGGCGCCGGCGTCGAGCAGCACTCCCGGTTCTTCGAGGAACGCTGGCAGCGCCTGTTCCGCTCGCTCTACCCGATCGGCGGCGTGGTCTACGACGGGCCCCGGGCGCACCGGACCGCGCTGGAAGTCCGCGGCTACCACGACCGCATCAAGGGCGTCGACGCCCGCGGCCGCCGCTACCACGCGCTCGACCCCGGCACCTTCTACTGGGCGCACGCGACGTTCTTCGTCAGCACGATCCTCATCGCCGACCACTTCATGGGCGGCATCGGCGAGGCGGAGAAGCGGCGGCTGTTCGACGAGCACGTCCAGTGGTGGCGGATGTACGACATGACCATGCGGCCGGTGCCGGACAGCTGGGAGGACTTCCAGCGCTACTGGAAGCACATGTGCGCCGGGGTCCTGGAGGACAACAAGGCCACCCGGGACGTCCTCGACATCGCCCGGATCGCGAAACCGCCGTTCCTGCCGTGGCTGCCCGACGCGCTCTGGCGCCCGCTCGGCACGCTGATCGCGAAGAACTTCGTCTGGCTGACGATCGGCCTCTACGACCGCGAGGTCCGCGACCTGCTCGGTTTCCGCTGGTCCGAGCGGGACGCGCGCCGGCACCGCCGGGCCGGGAAGCTGATCAACGCGTTGTTCGAGCTCGTCCCGCACGACCGCCGCTACCACCCCCGCGCCCGCGCCGGCTGGCGCCGGGCGCGCGGCGAGGTGGCTCCGGACGCGCCGGTGGTCGAGACTCCACCCAGGAACCTTCCCCCGCTGCCGGAGCGGGGCAAGCCCGAGCACTACGCGCCGAACGTCTAGGAGGCATTCGTGAAGCTGGGATTCCACGTCGGGTACTGGGGCAGCGGCCCGACCCCGGGCGCGCTGGAAGCGGTCCTCGCCGCCGAGGAGCTCGGCTTCGACTCGGTGTGGACGGCGGAGGCCTACGGCTCGGACGCGTTCACGCCGCTGGCCTGGTACGGCGCGTCCACCAGCCGGATCCGGCTCGGCACCAACATCGTCCAGATGGCCGCGCGCACCCCGACCGCGACGGCGATGAGCGCGCTGACCCTCGACCACCTCTCGGGCGGGCGGATGGTGCTCGGGCTCGGCGCGTCCGGCCCGCAGGTCGTGGAGGGCTGGTACGGGCAGCCGTACCCGAAGCCCCTGGCCCGCACCCGCGAGTACGTCGACATCGTCCGGCAGGTGATCGCCCGGGAAGCGCCGGTGACCCTGGACGGCCAGTTCTTCCAGCTGCCGCTCAAGGGCGGGACCGGGCTCGGCAAGCCGCTGAAGCCGACCGTGCACCCGCTGCGCAAGGAGATCCCGATCCACCTGGCCGCCGAGGGCCCGAAGAACGTCGCGCTGGCCGCGGAGATCGGCGACGGCTGGCTGCCGCTGTTCTTCTCGCCGAAGAGCAACGCGTTCTACCAGGCCGCGCTGGAGGAGGGGTTCGCGCGCCCGGGCGCCCGGCACACCCTGGAGACGTTCGAGGTGCCCTGCTCGGTCCCGGTGATCGTGCACGACGACGTCGAGGAGGCGGCGAGCTGGATCAAGCCGTCACTGGCGCTCTACATCGGCGGGATGGGCGCGAAGTCGGTGAACTTCCACCACGACGTCTTCGCGCGGCTGGGCTACGAGGACGTGGCCGACAAGGTGCAGGAGCTGTACCTGGCGGGCCGCAAGGACGAGGCCGCCGCGGCGATCCCGACGTCGCTGGTGGAGGACACGTCCCTGATCGGGCCGCCGGCGAAGATCCGCGACGAGCTGCAGGCCTGGGAGGAGACGGTGGTGACCCAGCTGCTGCTGCGCGGGGACGCGGCGACCCTGCGGAAGATCGCCGCCGCCATCGGGTAGCGCGGGCCGCTCCGTGGCCCGGGTCACGACGATGGCACGATTCCCCTCGACCACTACCGGGTGCGCGCCGAGATCGAATACTCATGGCCTGCACCCGGTACGCATTCCGAGGAGGACCATGGCGACGCTGTCCGGCCGGACGAGGTTCCGCTATTCGCTCGGCTCCTTCGTCACCGGGTCCTTCGGCACGGTCCCCGGCCTCGTCCTGGTCAAATACCTCACCGACACGATGGCCGTGCCGGCGGGCTGGGCCGCGGCGATCGTGTTCGTGCCCAAGGCCTGGGACGTGCTGTTCAACCCGATCGCCGGCCGCCTGTCCGACGCCGACCTGCTCAAGACCGGCAGCAGGCGGCGTTTCCTGCTCGTCGGCGGCATCGGCGTCGCGATCCTGTTCGCGGCCATGTTCGCCCACCCCGGCTTCGGGAACCCGCTGCCGGACGCGCTGTACGTGGCGCTCACGTTCGCCGCCTGCGCCACGGCGTACGCGCTGTTCCAGGTGCCGTTCAACGCGCTGCCGGCCGAGCTGACCGAGTCGGCGACCGAGCGCACGAAGCTCACCAGCGTCCGGATCGGCGTGCTGGCCGTGACGATCCTGGTCTGCGGCGGGGGCGCCCCGGCGATCACCGCCGGCATCGGCGGGGTCGCGGGCTACCGGGCGATGGCCGTGGTGATCGGGCTGATCGTGCTGGCCGCGACGCTGCTGGTGTACTTCGGCCTGAAGGACGCGCCGGTCGGCTCGCTGCGGCCCAACACCGTCAGCCTCAAGGAGCTGGTGCGGACGCTCGCCGCGTGGCGGCCGTTCCGCTGGCTGCTCGGCACGTACTTCATCCAGGCACTCGGCATCGGCACGGTGCTCGCCGCGATCCCGTTCTTCGCCCAGCGCATCCTCGGCGACGAGGGCTACGGCACGATCCTGTTCGTCATCTTCGTCGGCCCCGCGCTGGTCACCATGCCGCTGTGGCCGCGCCTGGGCGACCGTGTCGGCAAGCTCAACGGCTTCCGCCTGGCCACCGCGGCCTTCGCGGTCGGCCTGCTCGGGCTGGTGTTCGCGCAGTCGATCCCGCTGGTCGTCTCGTTCGTCTGCGTCGCGTTGTGCGGCGTCGGGTACGCGGGCATCTCGGTGTTCCCGCTGGCCATCCTGCCGGACCTGATCACCGCCGAAGAGGACCGCACCGGCGAGACGCGCGCCGGCATCGCGGCCGGCGTGTGGACCGCGGGGGAGACACTCGGGCTGGCCTTCGGCGGCGGGCTGTGGGCGCTCATCCTCGCCGTCGGCGGGTACGTGTCGAGCACGGACGCGACCGCGAACCAGCCGCACAGCGCGATCGTCGCCATCCTCGTCGGGGCGTCGATCATCCCCGGCGTCCTCATCGGGCTGGCCCTGCCGCTGCTGCGGCGTTCGGTGCTGGAGCCGCGCCGTGAACTCGCCTGAGGACGTCCTCGCGGCCCTGCGGGAGCTGCGCGCGGGCGACCTGCCGACGCACGGCGGCCGCACCCTGGCCTATGTCTACGACAGCGGTCTGTCCGAAGTGGACTCCCTCGGCGCGGCGGCGCACGCGCTCGCGTCGCCGGCGAACGGCCTCGACCCGACGGCGTTCCCGAGCCTGCTGCGCATGGAGAACGACCTCGTCTCCGCGGCTTCGGCCCTGCTCGGCGGCGTCCCGGGCGTGGTGGGTTCGGTGACGTCCGGGGGCACCGAATCGTGCCTGCTGGCGGTGCTCGCCGCGCGTGACGCGCACCCTGCGGTCGAGTCGCCGTCCATCGTCCTGCCGACCACCGCGCACGCGGCGTTCCACAAGGCCGCGCACCTGTTCGGGCTCCGCCGGATCGACGTCCCGGTCGACCCGGTGACGTTCCGCGCCGACCCGGCGGCGATGGCGGCGGCGATCGACGACTCGACGGTCCTGGTGGTGGCCGGTGCGCCGTCCTACGCCCACGGCGTGCTGGATCCGGTCGCCGAGATCGCGGCGGCGGCCTCGGCGCGCGGCGTCCGGATGCACGTCGACGCCTGCATCGGCGGCTGGGTGCTGCCGTACTTCGCCCGGCTCGGCGCGGACGTGCCGCCGTTCGACTTCCGCGTCCCCGGGGTCACGAGCATTTCGGTGGACCTGCACAAGTACGCGTACTGCCCGAAGGGCACGTCGGTGCTGCTGCACGCGTCGGCCGAGTTGCGGCGTACGCACTACTTCGCGAGCGCGGCCTGGCCCGGCTACACGATGCTGAACACGACGATCCAGAGCACGCGCTCGGGCGGCCCGCTCGCCGCGGCGTGGGCGGTGGTGCGGTACCTCGGCGAGGACGGCTACCTGCGGCTGGCGGCCGCGACGCGGGAAGCGGTGTCCCGGATCCGGGCGGGCATCGAGGAACTGCCGGGGCTGCGGGTGCTCGGCGACCCGGTGTCGACGCTGATCGCGTTCACCGGCGACGACGGCTTCGACCTGTTCACGGTGGCCGACGAGATGAAGGCCCGCGGCTGGTACGTCCAGCCGCAGTTCGCGTTCGAGGGCTCCCCGGCGAACCTGCACCTCACGGTGACGGCGGCCAACCACGGCAGCGAGAAGGAGTTCCTGACCGATCTGGCCGCGTCGCTGGCGGCGGCCCGGGCGGCGGGCCCGGTGGTCGTCGACGCCGCCGTGGCGGAGTTCGTCGCGGCCCTGGACCCGGCAACGCTGACGTCGGAGCAGTTCGCGGGCCTGCTGGCGGCGGCCGGCCTCGGCGGCGGCGCCGGGCTGCCGGAGCGGATGGCCCCGGTCAACGCGCTCCTCGCCACGGCCCCGGCACCGTTGCGCGAACGGCTCCTGCTGGAGTTCCTGGGCGCCCTCTACACGCCGTGAACGGAGTGCTGACCAGCGTCATCGCGGTGTGCGGAACCCTGGCCGGGTCCACGCTGACGTACCTCTTCGCCCGGCTCACGGCGCGACGAGCGGAGAAAGCCGCCCGCGACGAACGGCTTCGCCAGGAGAGGATCACGGCTTACGCCGCGTTCGCCGGCGCGATCACCACCCTCCGCCAGAAGGTGATCGCGCTGTGGTTCCTGAAGCAGCGCGGCGCGGACACGCAATCCGCGCACGCCGAGGCGGACCGGTGCGGAGCCGCGGCCGACCACGCCCGGTTCGAAGTCCGGCTGCTCACCGAAGACCCGGAACTCCGCCGCCTCGCCGACGCCGCGTTCGGACCGATCGCGGCCATCGGCGACGCGGCCGACCACGCCGAGGTCCGGGCGCACGAACACCGCAGCCAGGAGATCCTCACGGCGTTCGTCCAGGCCGCCGGACGGCAGCTGAGGTGAGACTCCCGCGAAAGCCCGGGAATGCCACATCCACGGACTCGGCTACTGGTTGCGGGAGGCCAGCCCCGCCGGGGCGGACTTGACCGCCGCGTGGATCGCGTCCGCCAGTGCCAGCGCGTCCTCTTCCGTGAGTTCCAGCGCGACGCGCGCCGAAGCGCCCAAGCCGGGATTGCGGAAGTCGATGTTCACCGTGTGCCCGTACGGCGCGTGCACCGGGTGGTCGACGTACACCGTGCCTTCGCTCAGCCGGAACCAGCCGCGGGCACCTTTGCCGCTGCCTTCGAGGGTGAACTTCTCGGTCAGGTAAGTGCACATGAGCGGGTCCTTTCAGGCCGAAAGCGTGCGGGCGTAGAAGTCGAGGATCCGTTCCCAGCCGTCTTTCGCCGCTTCCGGGCGGTAGCTCGGGCGGTCGACGGCGAAGAACGAGTGGCCCGCGTCCGCGTACGTGTGGAACTCGTGCTCCTTGCCCAGCTTCTCCAGCTCGGCCGCGAGCACGGCCACCTCGTCCGGGCTCGGGAACTGGTCCTCGGCGCCGAAGATGCCCAGCAGCGGGCACGACAGCTGCGGGGCCAGGCCGAGCAGCGGCTTCATCTGCTTCATGGCCTCCGGCGGTTCGTTGACGACGAACGCGCCGTAGCAGTCCACCGCCGCGTCGAGATCCAGCGAGCAGGCGGCCAGGAACGCCTGACGTCCGCCCGAGCAGTGCCCGATGACACCTACCCGGCCGTTCGCGTTCTCCAGCGCCCGCAGGTAGTCCGCCGCGCCGGCGACGTCGCCGACCAGGCGGTCGTCCGGGACGCCGCCGGCCGCGCGGACGGTGGCGGCCGCGTCGTCCGGGTCCGCGCCCGGCGCCTCCCGGGTGTACAGGTTCGGGCAGAGCGCGTTGTAGCCCTCGACGGCGAAGCGGCGCACCATCTCCTTCGTCGCCGCGTCGTAGCCGGGCATGTGGTGGATCACCACGACGCCGCCGCGCGGGGTCGTGTCGGTCGGCTTGGCCAGGTACGCCTCGAGCTCGTCCCCGCCGTGGCCGGTGATGGTGACGGTCCCGGCGACGATCTCGTCGGTCATCGGTGCTCCTTCGATCCCTCGGGGTTGTGGAAATACCGCTTGCCGCGCGAAGCGGACGCCATCGCGGCGGCCACGGCCAGCACCGTGGCCGCGGTGAACACGACCACCAGGCCGTGGTGGAACGGGCCGGAGACCAGCCGCGGGAAGAACTCCCCGCCGGTGAGCGCCGACCGGTCGGCGGGCGGCAGCCCGGACAGGACGTCCGGCCCGAGCAGGTGCCCGACCGGGTTGCTGCCGAGGAAGGCGGCGAACAGCGTGCTCACCGGCGGCAGCCGCGCGACGCCGTCCGCCACGGTGGCCGGGACGCCGTGGGCCTGCAGGCCGCTCGTCAACGTCTGCGGCAGCGACGAAGCCAGCCCGGCGATCATGAGCGAGAAGAACACGCCGATCGACAGCGACGTCCCCGAATTCTGGAACGTCGCCCGCATGCCGGACGCGACGCCGCGCTGCTCGTCCGGCACGCTGCTCATGATCGCCGACGTGTTCGGCGCCGAGAACATGCCCTGGCCGATCCCGCTGAGGACGAGCAGCGCGGCGAAGGCCGGATACGGGAAGTCCACGGGCAGCGCGAGCAGGCCGAGGAACGCCGCCGCGACCAGCAGCAGGCCGCCGGTCGAGAACAGCCGGGCCCCGAACCGGTCGGACAGGTAGCCGGACACCGGCCCGGCGACGAGGAACCCGACGGTCAGCGGCAGCAGGTAGATGCCCGCCCACAGCGGTGTCCGCTCGTAGTCGTAGCCGTGCAGGGGCAGCCAGATGCCCTGCAGCCAGATGATGAGCATGAACTGCATGCCGCCCCGGGCCACCGCGGTGAGCAGCGCGGCGATGTTGCCGGCGGCGAACGCCCGGATCCGGAACAGCCCGAGCTGGAACATCGGCGCCGCCACCCGCGTCTCGACGACGCCGAACAGCACGAGCAGCAGCACCCCGGCCGCGATCCCGCCGAGCACCCAGGGGCTGCCCCAGCCGGTGGCGGCGCCGCCGTAGGGCTGGATACCGTAGGTGATCGCGGCGAGCAGCAACGCGGTCCCGGCGGCGAAGGTGACGTTGCCGCCCCAGTCGACTTTCGCGCGCTTCGGCGTGCCGACCTCGCGGAGGCTGCGGATCGACCAGATCGTGCCGAGCAGCCCGAACGGGACGCTCACCCAGAACACCGCGCGCCAGTCGATCTCGGCCAGCAGCCCGCCGACGACCAGGCCGAGGAACTGCCCGGCCAGCGCGGTGATCTGGTTGACGCCCAGCGCCATCCCGCGCTGCCGTGCCGGGAAGGCGTCGGTGAGGATGGCCGCGGAGTTCGCGGTGAGCATCGATCCGCCGGCGGCCTGCACGATCCGCCAGCCGATCAGCCACAGCGCGCCGCCGGCCGCGTGGAACGGGTCGAACGACAGGGCCACCGAGGCGGCGCTGAAGACCACGAAGCCGAGGTTGTACATCTTGACCCGGCCGAACATGTCGCCGAGCCGCCCGAGCGTCACCACCAGCACGGCCTGCACGAGCAGGTAGCCGAGGATCATCCAGAGCAGGTAGCCGATGTTGCCGGGGGCGAGCGGGTCCAGGCCGATGCCGCGGAAGATCGCCGGCAGCGAGATGATGACGATCGAGCCGTCGAGCGCGGACATCAGCACGCCGAGCGTGGTGTTCGACAGCGCGACCCACTTGTAGCTCACAGCCGGTCCGCCAGCCGCTCGATCAGCGGGATCGCGGTGACGAGCTCGCGCCGCTCGGCCTCGGTGAACTGCTCGGCCAGCGCGGCCGCCATCCGGCGCGTGGTCCGCGAGCGGCGGTCGGTGAGCAGCTTGAGCCCGGCCTCGGTGACCGACATCAGCACCTTGCGGCCGTCGGAGGCGTCCTTGCGCCGTTCGACGAGCCCGCGCTCGACCAGCCCGGCGAGCGTCACGCCCATGGCCTGCGGCTTGACGCGTTCGAGGTCGGCGAGGCAGCCGGGGGTGGCCGGGCCCTCCCGGTCGAGCCGGGAGAGCACCGACCGCTCGGGCAGGGTCAGCTCACCGGTGACGTACCCCTGCCGCAGCCGCCGGATCAGCCGGCCCAGGGCGACGCGCAGGTCCGCGCTCGCCTGGAGAAGCTCCTCGTCGGTCACGATCGTCAACCTAGACTGATAAACCTGGGTTGATCAACTCGGACGGACGCGCAGGAATCGCCCGGACCGGACCGTCCTCAGTGGACGTGCGCAGCTTTCCCGGCGAGGCCGGCGCCGATGAACATCAGCTCCTGGCGAGGTGCCGCGGCGAGGCCCCGGGATTCGAACCGCGCCACCGGCATCGGCTCGGAGATCCCGCTCGGCTCGGCGAGCGGCAGCACGGGGACCGGGACGGTCACGAGTGGAAGTGCCTGATCAGGCGGCGCGGGACGAGCCGCGTCCCGCCGTCCACCTTGATCGGGACCAGGTCCGGCACCGTCGCCTTCCACCGCGCCCGCCCGGAGCGGGTGGTGCTGCGCGACTTCTTCCGCTTCGGGACGGCCATCAGCGCGCACCCCGCTTCCCGTAGCGGCGGTGGAACTTCTCGACCTGGCCGGCGCTGTCCATGATCCGCTGGGTGCCGGTCCAGAACGGGTGCGACCACGAGCTGATGTCGACCGGCACGAGCGGGTAGGTGCGGCCGTCGGACCACTCGATCGTGCGGTCGGAGGTGATGGTGGAGCGGGTCAGGAACGCGTCTCCGGTGGACGAGTCCTTGAACACGACGGGGTGGTAGTCGGGGTGGATACCGGTCTTCACTGGTCTTCCTTTCGGTTCGCCGCGGTCGCGTCGCGACGCGCGGGGCTGGGTGTGGTGTCCTCGCAAGGTTCTTCGTGCCAGTCGCCGAACGGGTCGGGGTAGCGAAGCCAGGCTTCGGGGCCGGCGGCCAGTTCTTCGTCGGTGAGCAGAGCGCCGCGGAGGGCGGCGTCGATCTCGCCGGGCGTTGTCTGGTCGGTCACGACGACCAGTTCCTGCGCGCGATCGCCGTGGACCGGGTCCCAGCGCAGGGACGCGAGCGTCCGCCGCTCGGGGGAGACATCCGTCCACTCCGGACCGTCCGGCGCGGCGAGCCACGGGCCGGCGTGGCCGATCCCGAGGCCGCCGCCCGCCGACTCGATCCAGAACGCGACGTCCGGCCGGCTGGCCACCCACGCCCGCCCGCGGGTGCGGACGACGCCGTCGAGCAGGACGTCGAGCGCGTCGTGCAGCCGCCCGGGGTGGAACGGCCGCCGCGCGGTGAACGTGACCAGGCCGACGCCGCAGTCGACGTGCAGCGGCGGAGCGCCGCGCAGCAGGGCGCCGTGCATGTCGGTGACCTCGCCGCGCCGGGCGTCCGCGGGCACGGCGTCGAGGACGCTGTGGCCGTCGATCCGGCTCAGCTCGACGCGCGGGACGGACGGCGCGACCCGGTCGAGGACCGCGGCCGCCTTCGCCGCGGTCCACGCGTCGGCCGCCGCGCCGGCCAGCACCAGGACGTCGGCGAACTCGACCTGCGAGAGCACCACCTGGGCGACCGTGCGCTCGTCCCCGGGGCTCGCCTGCAGGTTTCGCTCGGCGAGGACGTCGTCGCCGGTCGCGTCGGCGAGGAAGCTCGCGCAGTCGACGACCGTGAGCACGGCCCGCAGGTCGACGTCGTCGCCGGCCGGGTGATCGCCGACCAGGACGTTCCGGATCGCCCAGCTCACCGGTTCCGGCTCCATCGCCTCGTCGAGCCGGACGACGATCCGGCGCACCTGCGGCATCCGGGCGAGCCGGCGCAGCAGTGGCAGCAGGTCCTCGCGCAGGGTGCAGGACACGCAGCCGTGGGCCAGTTCCAGCACGGTCAGCTCGTCGCGCTGCCCGAGCCGCAGCCGGCGGCGGACGACGCCGGAGCGGATCTCCCGCAGGTCGTGGTGGACGACCGCGGTGCCGGGCGCGGCGACGCGCAGCAGCTCGGCGAGCGTGGCGTTCGGTCCCGGGGCGAGTCCGCCGACGAGGACGAGCGGGACGCGGGGATGAGGGGTCACGGGGGCTCCAGGAATACGGGCGGGGTACGGTGCGTAGAGTAGATGAAAACGAAAACCACTATCAACTCGGGAGGGTCCGTGTCCGCCGTGTGCCAGGTCACCGGCCGCAAGCCGGGCTACGGCAAGCAGGTGTCGCACTCGCATCGCCGCACGCCCCGGCGCTGGGAGCCGAACCTGCAGACCCGTCGCTACTTCGTGCCGAGCGCCGGCCGCTGGGTCCGCCTGCGCGTGTCCGCCAAGGGCATGAAGACGATCGACAAGCGCGGCATCGAGGCCGTCGTCGCCGAATTGAAGGCAAGGGGAGTGAAGCTGTGATGGCGAAGAGCGCCGACGTCCGGCCGGTCGTCAAGCTGCGGTCCACCGCGGGCACCGGCTACACGTACGTCACGAAGAAGAACCGGCGGAACGACCCCGACCGGATGGTCCTGCGCAAGTACGACCCGGTCGCGCGCCGGCACGTCGAGTTCAAGGAAGAGCGCTGATGGCCAAGAAGTCCAAGATCGCCAAGAACGAGCAGCGGAAGGTGATCGCCGCGCGGTACGTCTCGCGGCGCCGGGAGCTCAAGGCCGTGATCGCGTCGCCGGCGTCGTCTCCGGAGGAGAAGGCTTCGGCGGTCGTCGCGCTGCAGAAGCTGCCGCGGGACGCGAGCCCGACGCGCATCCGCAACCGCGACGTCGCCGACGGCCGCCCGCGCGGCTACCTGCGGAAGTTCGGGTTGTCGCGGGTGCGGATGCGCCAGGCCGCGCACCACGGCGAGCTGCCCGGCGTCACGAAGTCGAGCTGGTGAGCCGGATGCCGAAGCCGAACCGCGACCGGCCGGGCAAGCGCAAGGTGAACCTGTTGCACGCCAACCGGATCACTCACGTCGACTGGAAGGACGTCGACCTGCTCCGGAAGTTCGTCTCGGACCGGGGCAAGATCCGCGCCCGGCGCGTGACCGGCTTGACGCCGCAGCAGCAGAAGCAGGTCGCGACGGCGATCAAGAACGCGCGCGAGATGGCGCTCCTGCCGTACCCGGCGTCGGGCCGCGCGAGCTGACGGGGTCACGCCACCCGGAGGTTCTCCGGGTGGCGTGACCCACGCTGGGCTGGCGCCGCGGTGAACCGCCAATAAACTCCCGCCCATGGACGACCCGCACTACCTCTCCGGCCTGCAGCTCACCGGCCGCCGCGTTGTCATGTTCGGTGGCGGTTCGGTGGCCCAGCGACGGCTGCCCCGGCTGATCAGCGCCGGCGCGCGCGTCGAACTGGTGTCGCCGCACACGACGCCGTCGGTGCAGGGAATGGTGGACGCGGGCGAGCTGGTCTGGCACGAACGCCGCTACGCCGAGGGCGACCTTCGCGACGCCTGGTACGCGCTGGCCTGCACCAACGACCCCGACGTGAACGCGGCGATCTGCGCCGAGGCCGAACGGGAGCGGGTGTTCTGCGTCCGCGCCGACGAGGGCGAGTCGGGCACCGCGGTGACCCCGGCGTCGGGGCGGCACGGCGGCCTGCTGTTCGGCGTGCTCTCGGGCGGCGAGCCGCTGCGCTCGGCGGCGGTCCGCGACTCGATCCTCGACGGCCTGCACAACGGCACGGTCGAAGACGGCAGGCAGCCGCACCCGGAGGGCACCCTGCCGGGCGTGGCGCTGGTCGGCGGCGGCCCGGGCGACCCGGAGCTGATCACGGTCCGCGGCCGGCGGCTGCTGTCGCGCGCGGACGTCGTGGTCGTGGACCGGCTGGCCCCGCGCGAGCTGCTCGACGAGCTCGCGCCCGAGGTGGAGGTCGTCGACGCGGCGAAGATCCCGTACGGCCGCGCGGCCAGCCAGGACGTCATCAACCGGACGCTGGTGGAGCGGGCGAAGGAGGGCAAGTTCGTCGTCCGCCTCAAAGGCGGCGACCCGTACCTGTTCGGCCGCGGGTTCGAAGAGGTGCTGGCCTGCGCCGAGGCGGGCGTCCCGGTGACGATGATCCCGGGCATCACGAGCGCGTTCGCGGTCCCGGCGGCGGCGGACGTCCCGGTGACCCACCGCGGAGTGGCCCACGAGGTGGTGGTGGTCTCGGGCCACGTCGCCCCGGGCGACGACCGCTCGCTGGTCGACTGGGAGCTGCTGGCCCGGATGCGCGGCACGATCGTGCTGATGATGGGAGTGGAAAGGCTGCCGCAGTTCGCGAAGGCCCTGCTGGACGGCGGCCGCCCGGCGGACACCCCGGTGGCGATCGTCGAGGACGGCACGATGCGCACCCAGCGCACCCTGAGGTCCACATTGGACAAGGTCACCACGGAAGCGGCGGCGGCGGGAGTCCGCCCGCCGGCGGTGATCGTGATCGGCCCGGTGGCGGGTCTCGCGCCGGTTCAGTCCTCGTAGCAGCTCGCGGCGAAGTCACGGATCGCGTCGGTCAGCCGGGTCGGGTCCAAGCGGAGCTCCACCGGGCTGCGGGCCTGGACGAACTCCGCCGCCGGCATGTCCGCCGCCAGCGTGTCCGCGTCGCCGAACGGGTGGATCGGGTCGCGCTGGTGGCCGATCACCAGCGCGCGGGTCGTGATCTTCCGGCGTGCCGACTTCGGCGGGGCGATCCGGCCGAACAGCACGCCGTGCAGCAACGCCGCCATCGGGGCCGGGCGCTGGGACAGCGTGTCCGTGACGACGTCCACCCACTGGTTGCCGTGCGGCACCAGCGACGCCGCCAGCGCCACCGCCTGGACCGTCACCGGCAGGAACCGGGCCGCCATCAGCAGCGGGGCGAACGTCGCCAGGCCCGCGACGATCGCGTTGTCCAGCACCGGCATCTCGACGATCAGCCCGCGGGCGCGCGCCGGCGCGGCCACCGCCACCTCCAGTGAGACGTTCGCGCCCAGTGACGTCCCGCCGATCACCGCCGACGGCACCTCGAGGTGGTCGAGCAGCGCGACCGTCTGCTCCGCGAACGCCGGCATCGAGTACAGCCACGACTCCGCCGGCCGGTCGGAGTCGCCGTGGCCGAGCAGGTCGAGCGTCACCACCCGGAACCCCGCGCGGGCCAGCCGCCGCGCCAGCGGGGCGTGCATCCGGCGGGTCAGCATGATGCCGTGGGTCAGCACGACGACCTTGTCGCCGCTGCCGAACTCGGTGTACCAGAGCCGGTGTCCCTCGTGGGCGAACGAGCCGGTCAGCTCGATCGGGCGGGACGCCCGCCGGACGGGCGCGGACGGGACCGCGGGCTCGGTCGCGGTCGAAGTGGCCGGGCTCATGTCCCACCGTCCTCCCCGGTCGTGGCGTCGGTTCTTTCAGGAAAGCATCCCGTGACCGGCTCGGCACAGTGAGATGCCCGTCAGTTGACACAACGCCAATGGCGGCTCACCGCGGACATGGGTGAAGATGACCCCATGACCGCTACTGCTGACAGTCTGCCCGACCTGGTCGCCCTGAAGGTCGACGTCGACGGCCCCGTGGCCGAAGTGACGCTGCTGGGCCCGTCGAAGGGCAACGCGATGGGCCCGGACTTCTGGCGCGAGCTGCCACTGGTGTTCCGCGCGCTGGACGCCGACCCGCGGGTCAGGGCCGTCGTGCTGACCGGCAGCGGCGCGCACTTCTCCTACGGCCTCGACCTGCCCGCGATGATGGGCGACTGGGCGCCGATGCTGGGCGGGGACAACCTGGCCGGCCCGCGCACGGCGTTCCTCGACCAGGTCCGGTCGCTGCAGGCGGCGGTCAGCTCGATCGCGGAATGCCGCAAGCCGGTCGTCGCGGCCGTCTCGGGCTGGTGCATCGGCGGCGGCGTCGACGTGATCGCCGCCGCCGACATCCGGCTGGCCAGCGCCGACGCCAAGTTCAGCGTCCGCGAGGTGCGCGTCGCCATCGTCGCCGACCTCGGCAGCCTCCAGCGGCTCGCCTCGATCGTCGGCGAAGGGCACCTGCGGGAGCTGGCGCTGACCGGCAAGGACATCGACGCCGCCCGCGCCGAGAAGATCGGCCTGGTCAACGACGTCCACCCGGACCAGGAGGCGCTGCTGGCGGCCGCCCGGCAGCTCGCCGGGGAGATCGCTGCGAACCCGCCGCTCGTGGTGCAGGGTACGAAGCAGGTGCTGGCGACGAACACCGAGCGCCAGGTCGCCGACGGCCTCCGGTACGTCGCGGCGTGGAACTCGGCGTTCCTGCCCAGCAAGGACCTCGGCGAGGCGGTCCAGGCCTTCCTGGAGCGCCGCAAGCCCGAGTTCAAGGGCGAATGACGCCCGCCGGGCTGTGAGAGACAGAGGAGGCAGCGTGAGCGCTTCGGAAGCCCACCGCGCGTTCCGCGCGGCGCGGGACTACCTGCAGGCCCACCGCGAGGACTACGAAACGGCCTACCGGGACTTCGCGTGGCCGTCGCTCGACGAGTTCAACTGGGCGATCGACTGGTTCGACGTCGTCGCCCGCGACCCGGCCAACGCCGGGCGGTACGCGCTGTGGATCGTCGAGGAGGACGGCACCGAGAACCGCTGGACGTTCCCGGAGATGTCCGCCCGGTCCAACCAGGTGGCGAACTGGCTGCGCCGCCTCGGCGTCCGGCGCGGCGACCGGCTGATCCTCATGCTCGGCAACCAGGGCGAGCTGTGGGAGACCATCCTCGCCGCGATCAAGCTCGGCGCGGTGATCATCCCGGCCTCCACGCTGCTCGGCCCGGCCGACCTGACCGACCGGGTGGAGCGCGGCGCGGCCAAGCACGTCGTGGTCCGCTCGGTGGACGCGCCGAAGTTCGCCGACGTCGCCGGCGGCTACACGCGGATCGCGGTGGGGGAGCCGGTCGAAGGCTGGCACGCGTACACGACGGCCTACGCCGAATCGCCGGAGTTCGCCCCGGACGGCCCCACCAAGGCCGCCGACCCGCTGCTGCTGTACTTCACCTCGGGCACGACCGCCAAGCCGAAGCTGGTGCAGCACACGCACGTCTCCTACCCGGTGGGCCACCTGTCCACGATGTACTGGATCGGCCTGGAACCGGGCGACGTCCACCTGAACATCTCCTCGCCCGGCTGGGCGAAGCACGCGTGGAGCAACTTCTTCGCGCCGTGGAACGCCGAGGCGACGGTGTTCCTCTACAACTACAGCCGCTTCGACGCGGCCGCGCTGATGGCCCAGATGGACCGCTGCGGCGTCACCAGCTTCTGCGCGCCGCCCACGGTGTGGCGGATGCTCATCCAAGCCGACCTGACGGCGCTGAAGACGCCGCCGAAGAAGGTCGTCGGGGCGGGCGAGCCGCTCAACCCCGAGGTGATCGAGCAGGTCCAGAAGGCCTGGGGCGTGACCATCCGCGACGGCTTCGGCCAGACCGAGAGCAGCGTCCAGATCGCCAACACGCCGGGCCAGGACGTCGTGCCGGGCTCGATGGGCCGCCCGCTGCCCGGTTTCGTGGTGGCGCTGGTCGACCCGGTCAGCGGCGAGCGCGCCACGGAAGGCGAGATCTGCCTCGACCTCGCCCACCGCCCGGTCGGCCTGATGACCGGTTACGCGGACGACGACGAACGCACGTCGGCGGCCTTCGCGAACGGCTACTACCACACCGGTGACGTCGGCTCGATCGACGAGCGCGGCTACATCACCTACGTCGGGCGCACGGACGACGTGTTCAAGGCGTCGGACTACCGGATCTCGCCGTTCGAGCTGGAGAGCGTGCTGATCGAGCACGAGGCGGTGGCGGAGGCGGCGGTGGTCCCGGCTCCCGACCCGATCCGGCTGGCGGTGCCGAAGGCGTACGTGGTGCTGGCGGCGGGCCACGAGCCGACGGCGGAGACGGCGAAGGCGATCCTGGCGTACTGCCGTGAGCACCTGGCGCCGTACAAGCGGATCCGGCGGCTGGAGTTCGCGGAGCTGCCGAAGACGATCTCGGGCAAGATCCGCCGCGTGGAGCTGCGCAGCCGCGAGAACGACCCGGCGCGCGGCGCGGGCGCGGAGTACCGCGAAGAGGACTTCCCGGACCTCAAGTCCTGACGTCCCGGCTCTCCAGCGCCCCAAGGCGGCCTTCGGTGCGTGTGACGCACCGAAGGCCGCCTTGGGTGCGTGAGACGCAACCAAGGCCGCATTGGGGCGCTGGGGGCCTCGTCAGCCGCGGGTGCCCTCGACCTGGCGGCCGTCCTCCGTGGAGCAGGCCGTGACCGGGTCGTTCGGGCCGCTGCCGCACGTCCACTCGTCGAGGACGATCGGGCCCGGGCCGTCCGGGGAGTTCGCCTCGGCCGGGGTCAGCTTGGCGAAGTAGTCCTTCAGCAGCTTCGTCGCCGCGGCGCAGTCGACCTTGCCGTGGGCCACGACGGCCGTCTTCGCGCCGCCTGTGCCGGGGACTTCGCCGCACGGTACGCCCGGTGCGGTCGACTCGGCCGCCGCGGCCGCGGCGGGGGCGGGCGCGGGGGTGGACGGCGGGGCGGGCGCCGGGTCGCCGCCGCAGCCGGCCAGGACGGCGGCCGCCGCGACGAGCAGGATCGGGTACGCGAGTGTCTTCATGGGCCCTTCAGGAGCGGTGCGGGAGGAGGGACTCACTCGGACGGCACGACGGCGGCGAACACCGTCTGCTCGCCCTTGGTGCAGGTGGTGCCGCCCTGCGCGGCCGGCGGCCCGGACGTGCACAGCCAGCCGTCGACGGTCTCGTTCACCGCGTCGTTCGAGCCGGCGCCCTGGCGGCCGGCGATCTTGCGGTGGAAGTCGCCGACCAGCTTCGTCGCCGCGGCGCAGGTGACGCCCGCTGAGCCGCTGTCGAAGACGTACAGGGTCAGCCCGCTGGCGGCCGTCACGGTCCCGCACGAGCCGGGCACCGACGGCGGCGCGCCGGACGGCTTCGGTGCCGGGGCCGGCGCGGACGGGCTGCCGGTGGCGGGCGGCGGCGGTGGCGCGGTGGTGGACGCCGGAGCGGACGTCCCGGCCGGCGCCGGAGCGGACGACGGCGGTGGCGGTGCCGGTGTGGCCGGGTCGGCGGCGCAGGCCGCGAGCGCCGGCACGGCGAGGCAGGCCGCGAGCAACGGCCGCCACGTCCTCGTGGTGGTCGGGTGGGGCACCGCGATCCTTCCTCGCCGGTCGGGCTGGGCCCGGTCATTCTGGCCCCTGGGGGCCACGGCCGGTGGCGCGACTCGCCCACAGGTGTGCCGCAGATTACTCCAGCCGGGTGGCGGGTCCGCCACCCGGTGGGCCGCGACTGTCCGTCCACAATGGACGATTAACATTCCGTTCACGCTCCGAAACCTCACGCAGCCATGAAGAATCGATCGGTCTAATTCGCGCCGCGCCGGTTAACGTCCCCGCCCCGCGTGCCGAAGACCTTGGTGGAGGCCGACGAGCTTCCCGTCCCCGAAAACCGTCCCGAGCCCGTGAGAGCGATGAACACCGACGCTGTGACCAGTACCGAAGCCGGCACCGGCGAGAACGCCGACGACCCGTCCAGTCCGCCCACCGTCCCCAGCAGCGTCGTCTGGTGCTGCGGACGGCCGTACGTCCTCGAGGCGCGGCCCGGCCGCGCCCGCTGGATGGGCACCGACTACCGGGGCCGCCCCGAGGCGCTCAGCAGCGCCGAACTGCAGCGGCGCGGCTGGAGCCGCCGCCGCGCCTGCTGACTACGCTGGCCGGGTGAGCACAGCCGCCCCCGAACCCGCGAGCGCGAGCGCCGCCGAGCCGTCCCTGCTCCGGCAGGCGATGAACGTCCCCAACATCCTGTCGCTGCTGCGGCTCGCCGGCGTGCCGGTGTTCCTGTGGCTGCTCCTGGGCCCGGAGGAGGACGGCTGGGCGCTCGCGCTGCTGGTCTTCAGCGCGCTGACCGACTGGCTCGACGGCAAGCTGGCCCGCTGGCTCAACCAGATGTCCCGGCTGGGCCGGCTGCTCGACCCGGCCGCCGACCGGCTCTACATCCTCGCGACCCTGAGCGCGTTCCTCGTCCGCGAGATCATCCCGTGGTGGGTCGTGGTGCCGCTGGTGCTGCGCGAAGCCGTGCTCGGCGTCTGCGTCCTGACGCTGCGCCGCCGCGGCTTCGCCCCGCCGGAGGTCACCTACATCGGCAAGGGCGCGACCTTCGTCCTCATGTACGCCTTCCCGTTCCTGCTGCTCGCGCAGGGTGGCTCGGCCGTCGCCGCGGTCGCCCGGCCGATCGGCTACGCCTTCACCATCTGGGGCGCGGTCCTCTACGTCTGGTCCGGCGTGCTGTACGTCGTGCAGGCGCGCAACGCGCTGCGCGGCGCGGACGGCGACTGAGCGCGGCCCTTTCCCGGGCCGTGCCGGGCGGCTGCGCCGTGTGGGTGTAAGACTTCGCCCAGCACGTTTCGCCAGTGAGGGCATGAAAGGGGACCGGCGGTGTCCGCTCCTGAAGAGCTTCGCTACACCGAGGAACACGAGTGGGTCGCCACCCGCGGCGAGGACACCCTCGTCCGGGTCGGCATCACCGAGTACGCGCAGGACCAGCTCGGCGACGTCGTGTTCGTCGACCTGCCGGAGGTCGGGCGGCAGGTGAGCGCGGGCGACGTGTTCGGCGAGGTCGAGTCGACCAAGAGCGTCTCCGAGCTGTTCGCGCCGGTCGACGGGGAGGTCGTCGCGGTCAACGACGCCGTCGCCGACTCGCCGGAGCTGATCAACAGCGACCCGTACGGCGAGGGCTGGCTCATCGAGATCCGGCTCGACGACCCGGCGGGCCTGGAAGCCCTCCTCGAAGCCGAGGCGTACGACGCGCTGACCAAGGGCTGAACCGGCGTCCCGGCCCGCCGGGCGCGCACTGCGCCGGTTCGGGGAGCCGGGGCTCGGAGAATCGATCAGGCACGGTACGTTGGCAGCTACACGTTCTTGAGTACTGGCAACACAGCATGTGTGGAGGAGAGCTCAGGTGAGCACGAACGACGGGCCCGGCGGCGTTCCCCCGGAGCAGTCTCCGGAGCGGACCTCTGTCTTCCGGGCCGACTTCCTGGCCGAAGCCGAAGGCCACGAGTCCGCCCCGGCCGCCGAGGCACCGGTCCAGGGCGTCGACGCCCTGCCGCCGGGTTCGGCCCTGCTGGTCGTGAAGCGCGGGCCCAACGCGGGCTCGCGGTTCCTGCTCGACCGCGACACCACCAGCGCCGGGCGGCACCCGGACAGCGACATCTTCCTGGACGACGTCACCGTGTCCCGGCGGCACGCGGAGTTCCGGCGGGAAGGCGGCGAGTTCGTCGTCATCGACGTCGGCAGCCTCAACGGCACCTACGTCAACCGCGAGCCGGTCGACCAGGCCGTGCTGGCCGGCGGCGACGAGGTGCAGATCGGGAAGTTCCGCCTGGTCTTCCTGACCGGCCCGGGGCACGGGGGCCAGGGGGCGCAGTGACGGCGGCCGGGCGGCCACAGAACCAGGGACTGAGCATCGGGGCCGTGCTGGCGCAGCTGCGCGGCGACTTCCCCGACGTCACCATCTCCAAGATCCGGTTCCTCGAAGCCGAAGGCCTGGTCCAGCCGGGCCGGACGCCGTCGGGGTACCGGCAGTTCGCCCCGGCGGACGTGGAGCGCCTGAGGTTCGTCCTGGCCGCCCAGCGGGACCACTACCTCCCGTTGAAGGTCATCAAGGAACAGCTGGACGCGGCGGACTCGGGGGCGGCGCCCGCCGCGGCTCTGCCCCGCCCGCCGCGCCGGCTGGTGCCGATCGACGCTCCGGCGGACAACGCCGGCCTGCCTGTCGCGGACGACTTCGCCGCGGGCAAGCCGGTGCGCCTGACCCAGGAGGAGCTCCTGGAGCAGGCCGGTATCGACGCCGCGGCGCTGGCCGAGCTGCAGCAGTACGGCCTGGTCCGGCCCGGCCCCGCGGGGTTCTTCGACCCGGACGCGGTGCTGGTCGCGCGGACGGTGAAGGCGATGACCGAATTCGGTATCGAGCCGAGACACCTGCGTGCCTTCCGCGCGGCGGCCGACCGCGAGGTCGGGTTGCTGGAGCAGATCGTGACCCCGGTGTACCGGCACCGTGACCCGGAGGCCAAGGAACGGGCCGACGAGGTGGTCCGGGAGCTGGCGGCGCTGTCGGTAACCCTCCACACGCTGCTCGTGAAGGCGGGAATCCGCGGCGTCGCGGGGTGTTGACCGGTAACGGGGCAGTGAGATCCTCTTTGCGGTCCCATGTCAATGACTGAATGTTCGGTGCCGCATGCCGTACCGTGAAGGCAGGGGTTTGCGGCAGGCGAACCGAGATAGTCTCGACAGCGAGCACAGGGCGGGGATGACGGGTAGCGTCGACAGTGGCGGTGCCCGGCCGGACCGGCGCCTGCGCCCGTGTGCACGAGAGGGAGGCGAAGCCCGATGAGCGAAATGCGCGTCGTCGGTGTGCGGGTCGAGCTGCCCGCGAATCAGCCGATCTTGTTGCTGCGGGAGACCGAGGGTGAACGGTACCTGCCGATCTGGATCGGCTCGGTGGAAGCCACCGCCATCGCCTTGGAGCAGCAGGGAGTCCGGCCCGCCCGTCCGCTGACGCATGACCTGCTGAAAGAGGTCATCGGAGCGCTCGGCCGGGAGCTCGAGCAGGTCGTGATCACCGACCTCAAGGAAGGCACGTTCTTCGCCGAGCTGGTCTTCGACGGCGACATCAGGGTGTCCGCCCGGCCGAGCGACTCGGTCGCGCTGGCCCTGCGGATCGGCGTCCCCATCCACGCCGTGGACTCGGTGCTGGAGGAGGCCGGCCTGATCATCCCGGACGAGCAGGAAGACGAGGTCGAGAAGTTCCGCGAGTTCCTCGACTCCGTGTCCCCCGAAGACTTCCGGGGAGCCGACACCTGATCTCTTGCCTTGACGCGTACGTCAACGTCTAACGTCGGGGCATGCGGATCGGAGAGCTTGCGCAGCGCACGGGTGTCACCACCCGTGCGCTGCGGTTTTACGAGGCCCAGGGCCTCCTCGCGGCCCGTCGCTCGGCGAACGGCTATCGCGAGTACGACGAGGAAGACCTGCAGCTGGTCAAGGAAATCCGGACGCTGCAGACGATCGGCCTGACCCTGGACGAGACCCGCCCGTTCGTCGACTGCCTGCGCAGCGGCCACGAGACCGGGGACTCGTGCGCGAGCTCGATCGAGGTGTACCGCCGCAAGCTCGAAGAAGCGGACGCGCTCCTCGCCCGGCTCGGGGGAATCCGGTCCGAACTGGCCGCGAAGCTCGCCGGCGCACTGGCCCGGCAGGCACCCGATCCCTGTGTCGTGCCCGATTCCCCGCGTCCGTGAAGGAGCCTGTCATGTCCGAAGTCACCGAAGTCACCGACGCGACGTTCGCCGAGGTCCTCGGCAGCGACGTTCCCGTGCTGGTCGAGTTCTGGGCCACCTGGTGCGGCCCGTGCCGGATGGTCGGGCCGGTGCTGGCCCAGCTGGCGGCCGAGCGCGCCGGCCGGCTCGCGGTGCGCAAGATCAACGCCGACGAGAACCCGGAAACGACCAGGTCCTACCGGGTCATGTCGCTGCCGACGATGATCCTGTTCCGCGACGGCGAGCCGGTCGAGACGATCGTCGGCGCGTTCCCGAAGGCCCGCATCGAAGAGCGGCTCGACCGGGCCCTCACGGTGCCGTCGCTTTGACGAAGGTGGCGGCCACCTCCCGCCCGTACTTCTCCAGGTCGAGCGACGGGTCGGCCGCGTAAGCCGCGGCCACCCCGTCGATCGCCTGCGCGATCGACATCGCCATCACCTCGGGCGTGAACTCGCCGAACACGCCCTCGGCCTGGCCCTGCCGCAGCTGCCGGGCGAGCCCGTGCACCCGCATGTCGTCGACCAGCACCTTCGTCATGACCCAGCCGTCGGCATCGTCCGCGTTGGCCGCCAGCTCGGTCAGCACCCGCACGCATTCGGGGTAGGCGCGCAGGAACGCGATCGACGTCTCGATGTGCGCCCGCAGGTGGCCGGCGCGGTCGGCCGGGTCGAGGGCGCCGCCGGTGCGCGCGGCCAGGAACTCGTTCTTCGTCTCCACCACCGTGCTCAGCACGGCCTGCATCAGCCCGGCCTTGTTCGTGAAGTGGTACGAGATCAGCCGGGTGCTGCTCAGCCCGGCGCGGTCCTTGATCCTGGCGAACGTGGTCCGGCGGTAGCCGACGTCCGCGATGACGCCGATGGTCGCCCCGATGATCTGCGCGCGGCGCGCCGCTTCGGTGTCGCTGAGCCCCAGTTCCGCCAGGAGAGCGGGATTTACTTACATGAGTAAGACGTTACTCGGCTGAGTAAACCAAGGCAAGAAGTTTGAACCCGCCCGTCCGGGGTACGGCGAACGGCGCAAACGGTCATCCGACCGTTGCGGCTTGCCGCGCGTCGCGTTGACCGGCACTGTCCGGGCGCTTACCGTCGAAGGAGGTAAATCGCCACGGTGTGATTCACGGTCTGGGGCCGGACCGCGGCGATTGATCTCCGGCGGGTCCCGCTCCTGGGACCGTCCGGCTGTCATTCGCCGGCCGCCAGGTCGGGCGAGGGGAGGCTTGCGTGGTCGAGGCTGGTTCCGAGAAGCAGCCTGTAGAGGTCGCGAGTGGCGAGCAGGGTGAGCTGTTCCCCGACAACTCGCTGCCCGACGAGCTGGTGGGCTACCGCGGCCCGGCCGCGTGCCAGATCGCCGGCATCACCTACCGCCAGCTCGACTACTGGGCCCGGACGAAGCTGGTCGCACCCAGCATCCGCACCGCACACGGCTCCGGCTCCCAGCGCCTGTACTCGTTCAAGGACATCCTGGTCCTCAAAGTCGTCAAACGGCTCCTCGACACCGGCGTCTCCCTCCAGAACATCCGCGTCGCCGTCGACCACCTACGCCTGCGCGGAGTCCGCGACCTCGCCCGCGTCACCCTCTTCTCCGACGGCACCACCGTCTACGAGTGCACCTCACCCGAAGAGATCGTCGACCTCCTCCAAGGCGGCCAAGGCGTCTTCGGCATCGCGGTCAGCGGCGCCATGCAGGAAATCAGCGGAACCATCCACGAATTCCCCGCCGAACGCGCCGACGGCGGCATCGTCGAAACCCACGAACCCGACGAACTCACCCAGCGCCGCAACGCCCGCCGGACCGGGTGATCACCGCCCCGGCCGACCGGGTAAGGTCATCGGCGCGGTCGACGAATCCGCGCGGGAGAGACCGAGCCTCATACTGAGCTCGGCGCCGAAGGAGCAAATCCTCCCCGGAACCTCTCAGGCACCCTGGACCGCGCGGACGAGACGCCTCTGGAAAGCGGTTCGCCAGGACACAACCTGGCGGCCCCGCCGACGGTGCAAGCCCGGCTCAACCTGCGGGCGAAACTCTCAGGCGCCCCACACGGGGTACGGACAGAGCGGGGAGGGCGTCAGGTTCGGCGACCCGTGCTCGCGGAGTGCGCTCGCCGTCAACCTTCCGTCGTGTTCTGTGGGGGTGCAACCGCCACGCCCCGCCCGGGGGCTCCGCCCCCGGACTCCCGGCCGTGGTCGCCTTCCGGCCGAAGGCGCCGGGTGAGCCGGTTTGCTGGTCCACTGTGGATCGTTCGTGCGCTGTCGGCCCTTGCGCGGGGCGCACAGGAACGCCGGGTAGGTTGACCGCCATGGCTAGAGCGCACGGTGCTGATCGGACCTCCGTCGTCGTGACCGGCGGCAGCGGCTTCATCGGCCGGGCCGCCGTGCGCGCCTTCCGGCGGCGGGGCGTCCCCGTCACCGTCGTCGACCGCGTGCCCTTCCCCGACGACACCGACGGCGTCCGCGTCGTCACCGGCGACCTCCGCGACGCCGCCGTCCGCGAAGCAGCCGTGACCCGCGAGACGGCCGGGATCGTCCACCTCGCCGCGCTGACGTCGGTGCTCCGCTCGGTCGAGCTGCCCGAAGACACCTTCGCCGACAACGTCCTCGTCACCCAGGAACTGCTCGAACTCGCCCGCCGCCACGACGTGCCCAAGTTCCTGCTCGCCTCCACCAACGCGGTCATCGGCGACGTCGGCACCGCCACCATCACGCCCGACCTGCCACTACGGCCGCTGACCCCGTACGGCGCCACCAAGGCCGCGTGCGAAATGCTGCTCTCCGGCTACGCGGGCGCGTACGGCATGACGACGTGTGTCTTGCGGTTCACCAACGTCTACGGCCCCGGAATGTCCCACAAGGACAGTTTCGTGCCCCGCATGATGCGCGCCGCACTGGCCGGCACCGGAGTCGAGGTCTACGGCGACGGACGGCAGCGGCGCGACCTCGTGCACGTCGACGACGTCGTCCGCGCCATCCTCTTGGCCTTCGACAGCGGCTACACCGGCCGCGCGATCGTCGGCGCCGGACACTCGGTGTCCGTGCTCGAGATGATCGAAGCCGTGCGCGAGGTGACCGGCGCCGAGCTGCCGGTCGAGCACGTCGAAGCGCCGGCGGGCGAGATGCCCGCGGTCGTCGTCGACGTCTCGGCCAGCGCAGACACCATCGGCTACCGGCCGGAGGTCTCGCTGACCGACGGCCTGGCCACGGCGTGGAAGTACTTCTCCGGCCTCGCCGCGTCGTGAGCGCGTTCCTGCGCCGCCACTGGCCGCTCCTGCTGCTCCTCGTCCCGGCGATCACTCTCCGGGTCCTGACCTGGCTCGCCTACCGGCCCGCGCTGCTGTTCATCGACTCCTTCCGCTACATCGACAACCTGCACGCGCTGCGTGCCGACCAGCTCGACCCCATCGGCTACGACCTGGTCCTGCGCCCGCTCCTGGCGGTCGGCGGCCTCGCCTGGGTCGCGGCCGTCCAGCACGCCGGCGGCGTGCTCATCGCGATCGGGACGTACGGGCTCGTCCTGCGCCTCGGCGGCCGGCCCTGGGTCGGCGCGCTCGCCGCGGCGCCCGTGCTGCTCGACGCCTACCAGCTGCAGATCGAGCAGAACATCATGTCCGAGGTGACGTTCGAGGCGGTGCTGCTCGGGCTGCTGTGGCTGCTGCTCGGCCGGGGCACGCCCGGCTGGAAGCGCGCCGGCGCGGCGGGGCTGCTGCTCGGCTTCGGCGTGCTGACCCGGCTCGTCGGGATCTCGCTCGCCCTGCCGCTGCTGGTGTTCCTCGTCGTCGCCGGGGGAGCGTGGCGGCACTGGACCGGCTGGCGGCGGGCCGGCGCCGGCCTGCTCGGCCTGCTCGCGGTGCTCGTGCCGTACTCGGCGCGGGTGCACGCCGAAACCGGCAAGTGGGGGCTCACCGGCCCGTCCGGGAACATGCTCTACGGCCGCACCGCCGCCGTCGCCGACTGCGCGAACCTCCACCTCGACCCGGCGCTGATGGTGTTCTGCCCGGCCGAACCGCGCGAGAAGCGGCTGGTGGACAACTACACGCACGCCGACCTCGACCCGAACTGGCCCGGACCGCTGCCGCCCGGCGCGGACAAGGCCGCGCTCGCCCACGAGTTCGCGATCGGCGTCCTGAAAGCGCAGCCCCGCGACGTCGCCGAAGCGGTCCTGAACGACTTCGCCAAGAGTTTCGCCTGGACGCGCGAACAGGACCCGACCGACGTCCCCCTCGACCGGTGGCAGTTCCAGCCGAGCTACCCGCAGTGGGCCGACCAGTCGCTGATCGACCTGGTCACGCTGCAGAACGACGGTGTCGTCGCGAGCGTCGACCAGCCGCTCGCGAAGATCCTCCGCGACTACCAGCTGGGCGGCGGATACGTTTCCGGCGGGGTGCTCGGCATCGGCGCCCTGCTCGGCCTGGTCACGGTGGTCCGCCGCAAGAAACCCCTCGACCGCGCGCAGGCAGGCGCGCTGCTGGCGGCGTCCAGCGGGATCGTGCTGCTGTTCGCCTCGGCGGTGTTCCAGTTCTCCTGGCGCTACCAGCTCCCGGCGCTCGTCCTCCTGCCGATCGCCGGGGCACTCGGCTTCACCACGCTGACCTCGGCCGGCCGCAAACGGCTCGCTGCCTTCCCCGACGACGTCGACGCGGGCGCGCTCGACGACTTCCGCGCCCGTCACCCCGGTCTGAAGCTGGCCCCGCTGACCGTCGTCATCGCCGCCTACAACGAAGCCGGCGGCATCGGCGAAGTCCTGGAGAAGATGCCGGACCAGTGCCTCGGGATGCCGGTCGACGTGCTCGTCGTGGTCGACGGCGCCACCGACGACACGGCCACGATCGCCGAAGACCACGGCGCGTACGTGTGCGTCGCGCCCCGCAACCGCGGGCAGGGCGCCGCGCTGCGCCTCGGCTACCACCTGGCGGCCGGGTCCGGCGCCGAGTACGTCGTCACGACCGACGCGGACGGCCAGTACGACAACAGCGAGCTCGAAACCCTGGTGCGGCCGGTGGCCGAGGGCGACGCCGACTTCGTCACCGGGTCCCGGCGGCTCGGGCACGAGGAAGCCGACAGCCGCGTCCGGTGGCTCGGCGTGCGCGTGTTCGCGGCGCTGGCGTCGGTGCTGACCGGGCGGCGGATCACCGACACGTCCTTCGGCTTCCGCGCGATGCGGGCCGAGCTGGCCTGCTCGGTTCCGCTCCACGAGCCGCAGTACCAGTCCTCGGAGCTGCTGCTGGGCGTCACCGCGCGGGGCGCGCGGGTCGTCGAGCTGCCGATGAGCATGCGGCTGCGCAAGGCGGGGAAGAGCAAGAAGGGCGGCAGCCTGGTCTACGGCGCCAACTACGCCCGGGTCATGACCGGGACGTGGTGGCGGGGGTACGTGCTGCGCCGCGGCCGAACACGAGCCGGTCGAGCAGCGCGAACTTGACGACGAACACCAGCGCGTAACTGGCCACGTACGCGCCGTCGACGAGCACGACCCACCAGAAGTGCGGCAGCCGCAGCGGGGCCAGCAGCGCGCCGGACAGGGTCGTCAGCCCGATCGACGCGAGCCCGCCGAGCCCGATGACGACCAGGTACGGCAGCAGTTCGCGGCGGACGCGCGGGCGTCCGGTGCGGCCCCACACCCAGCGGCGGGTGACCACGAAGTTCAGCACCGCGCCGGCCGCCCAGGCCAGCGTGCTCGCCACCGCGGGCACCCCGCCCGCGGTGAGGACGGCCAGCAGCACGACCTGGCTCAGGACCGTCGCGGCGACCGACGTCGTGGCGGCGCGCGCGAGCCGGGCCCAGCCGCGGCGGCCTTTCGTCGCCCGGGTGTCCGTTGTGCGAGGTCGCACGCCGTTGGTTACGGTCGTCATGCCCCCATCCTCCCCGCGGACCCGGCGCGCCGCCGTCCGGGTCCCCCACGCATAGGAGATTCACAGGTCCTTACCAGGTCCTCATCAGGACGTGATCGATAACGTCGGGTGCTCGCAAGCTTCCGTTCCTCCCGGGAATCGGCATGCTTGTGGCGTAAACGAGCAGGAAAGGCGGCACAATGCGTGTGCTGGTTCTCGGCGGTGACGGGTATCTGGGCTGGCCGACCGCGTTGCACTTATCGGACAAAGGCCACGAGGTGGCCGTCCTCGACAATTTCGCGCGTCGCGGCTACGACGCCGAACTCGGCGTCGAAAGCCTGGTCCCGATCGAGACGCTGGAGGATCGGATCGCCGCCTGGAAGGAGGTGTCCGGGCGCACGATCACCAGCTACGAAGGCGACTTGCTGGACGCCGGGTTCCTCTTCGGCGCGGTGCGGGAGTTCCGGCCGGACGCCGTGGTGCACTACGCCGAACAACGGTCGGCGCCGTATTCGATGATCGACCGCGAGCACGCGGTGTACACCCAGCACAACAACGTGGTCGGCACGCTGAACCTGCTGTACGCGATCGCCGAGATCGACCCGGCGATCCACCTGGTCAAGCTCGGCACGATGGGCGAGTACGGCACGCCGAACATCGACATCGAAGAAGGCTGGCTGGACGTCGAGCACAACGGGCGCAAGGACCGCGTGCTGTTCCCGAAGCGGCCCGGCTCGTTCTACCACCTGACGAAGGTCCACGACTCGCACAACATCGAGTTCACCTGCCGCGCCTGGGGGCTGCGCGCGACGGACCTCAACCAGGGCGTCGTGTACGGCCAGCAGACCCCGCAGACGGCGCTGGACCCGCGGCTGGCCACGCGGTTCGACTACGACGCGGTGTTCGGCACCGTGCTGAACCGGTTCGTCATCCAGGCGGTGCTGGGCCAGCCGCTGACCGTGTACGGCAAGGGCGCCCAGACCCGCGGCCTGATCGACATCCGCGACACCGTGGAATGCATCCGGCTCGCCGTGGAGAACCCGGCCGAGCCCGGCGAGTTCCGGGTGTTCAACCAGATGACCGAGAGCATGTCGGTGGCCGGCATCGCCGAGCTCGTCGCCGAGCGGTTCCCCGGGCCGGTGCAGATCGAGCAGCTGGAGAACCCGCGCACCGAGGCGCCGGAGCACTACTACAACGTGAAGCACACCGGGCTGGTCGAGCTGGGGCTGCAGCCGCACCTGCTCTCGGACACGCTGATCGAGTCGATGTTCGACATCGTCGGCGCGAACAAGCACCGGGTGAACCCGGAGAAGCTGCGCCCGACCGTGCGCTGGCGGGGCGCGGTCAAGGGCTGACGGCACGGGGTGGCGTGCGGGCCCCCCGGGGGGCCCGCACGCCGCCGCGGTCAGCCCGGCATCTTGTCGAGGAAGCCGTGCACCTTGGCGATCTTCCCGTCTTCGATCTCGACGACGTCGAAGCCGATCGCGACCGGCTTGGCGTCCGGCGTGCCGAGGTACCACTGGAACCGCGCGAGGTCGTGGTGCGCGTCGGGGTCGGCGGGGAGGCTGAACGTGAGCCCGCCGAACCGGGCCTGCGCCCCGGCGATGAACTGGTCGATCCCGTCGTGGCCGGAGACCGCGCCGAGCGGGTCGGTGTAGCCGGCGCCCTCGGTGAAGACGTCGGCGATGAGCGCCCGCCGCTTGTCGCCGTCGGTCTCGTTCCACACGGCGATGTACTGCTCGACGAGGCTGCGGACGTCGGACATGGTGTGCTCCTTCGGTTGGGGGACAACGGCTTTCGTCGTCCTGCGCTGGAACCGAATCTGCCCGACGCGCGGCAGTGGCGTCGATTACGCGGGAGGTAATGCCCCGGCGGCCGCCGGGTCGGCGCCGGCGATTACCCCGGAAGTAATGGCAGCCGCGCGAAGATCGCCGTAGCGTCGCTCGCGTGACGACTACGGTGCAGGCGGCCGCGCGGCAGCGGCCGGTGGGCGAGCTTCTGCGGGAATGGCGTGACCGGCGGCGGATCAGCCAGCTCGACCTGGCGATCTCCGCGGACATCTCCACCCGCCACCTGAGTTTCGTGGAGACCGGCCGGTCGCAGCCGAGCCGGGACATGGTGCTGCGGCTGGGCGAGCACCTCGACGTCCCGCTGCGGGAACGCAACCGGCTGCTGCTCGCCGCCGGGTATGCGCCCGCCTACACGGAAAACGCGTTGGGGGACCCGGAGATGAGCGCCGTGCGCGAGGCTGTCCGGCAGCTGCTGGCGAGCCATGAGCCGTACCCGGCCGCGGTCGTCGACCGGAGCTGGAACCTCGTCGACGCCAACGCGGCCGTCGGCCTGTTCGTCGCGGGCATCCCGCCCGAGCTGACCACGAACGTGCTGCGCGCGACCCTGCACCCCGGCGGCATGGCGCCGCACATCCGGAATCTGGGGGAGTGGCGCGCCCACCTGCTCGGCCGGCTGCGGCGCCAGGTCGGGCAGACCGCCGACGCCGGGCTGGCCGACCTCCTCGCCGAGCTGCGCGGTTACCCGTGCGACCAGCCGGTGCCCGAGGTCGAGGTGCCCGGGCCGGGCGACATCTTCGTGCCGCTGAAGTTCCGCCACGAGGGCACCGACCTGACGTTCTTCAGCACGGTCGCCACGTTCGGCACGCCGTTGGACGTCACGGTCGCGGAGCTGGTGATCGAGTCGTTCTTCCCGGCCGATCCGGCCACGGCGGCGTACCTGCGCGAGCGGGCCGCCCGGGTGGAATGATGGGGACATCCGCGCAGCACCCGAAGTGAGGATCACCGGGAGATGGCCGTTCCTTCGCTCGCCCTGTCCGACGGAGTCCGCATCCCCCAGCTGCTGTTCGGTGTCGCGGGACTGACCGCGGCCGAAGCCGGCCGGGCCGTCCGCATCGCCCTCGACACGGGTTACCGCGGTTTCGACACCGCGCCGGGCACCGAGGCGGCGGTGGGTGCCGCGCTCGCCGGGGTGCCTCGCGAGGAACTGTTCGTCAGCGTCAAGGTGCCCGCGCAGGGCTACGACGCCGCGCGCCGCGCCGCCGACGCGGCACTGGCCGCGCTGGGCCTGGACCGGGCCGATCTGTGCCTGCTGGACGGCACGAAAGGCGCGTTCACCGACACCTGGCGGGCGCTGAGCCGGCTGCGGGCCGACGGCCGGGTCCGCGCGGTCGGCGTGGCCGGGTTCGGCGTCTCGGAGCTGCGGCGGCTGATCGACGCGACCGGCGCCGTCCCGGCGGTGAACCAGGTGGAGCTGCACCCGTGGCTGCAGCAGGTCCCGCTGCGTGAGTTCCACGCCGAGCGCGGCATCGTCACGGCCGCGTCGAGCCCGGCGGCGAACGCCGCGCTGCTGGCCGACGAGACGGTCACCGCGCTCGCGGCGAAGTACGGCAAGACGCCGTCGCAGATCGTGCTGCGGTGGCACCTGCAGGCCGGCACGGTGGCGGTGGCCGGCTCGGCCACCACCACGCGGACCAGGGAGAACTTCGGGATCTTCGACTTCGAGCTGGCGGACGACGACCTCGCCGTGGTGGCCGAGCTCGACAACGGCACCCGCGTCTAGGCCGGCTTGATCCCCGCCGCGGCGAAGTCGGCCTGCTGCGGCGGCTGCTCGAGGTACTCGCGGAACGTCTGGGCGGCGCGGAGGACGGTGTCGTCGATGCCTTGCCCGGCCAGGCCGATGAAGGGGTAGTCGGCCGAGCGGGCGTTGGCGACGGACTGCGGGGGCGAGCCGATCATCTCGGGTTTCTTGGTGGTCAGCTCGCTGACCCAGTACGACGATTCGGGCAGCCAGGCGGCGGGAAGCCCGCCGATGGCGCTGAGGTTGGTGCGGCCGACGAGGGCGTCGAGGACCTCCGCGGAGGGCTTGGCGTCGACGGTGACGTGCACGCACTGGCCGTGGACGACGGTGGCGGCCTGGTTCCACCGGTCGGCGGCGGCGGTGACGGGCTTCTGCACGCTCGGGGTGACGAGGATCCGCATCTGCGAGGTGCCCCCGGAGCAGCTGGCGGCCTGCGCCTCGGCCCGGCTGTTGAGCTCGCTGTCGGCCCAGTTCCACCCGATGACCCCGAGCCCGATGAGCGCGGCGAGCACGGCGCAGGCGATGGGCCAGGTGGCGATCCGCCGCCGCGGAGCTTTCTTCCCGACGATCCGGTGCGAACCGGTCGCCTCGCCCTTCCCGGCGATCCGGTGCGAGCCGGTGGTTTCACTCTTCCCGGCGGCCCGGTGCGGCCCGGTGGTCTCGGAGCGGCCAGGAGCCCGCCGCCGACCGGCGGTGTCGTCCGGCCGGGCCGTGCCGGTCCGCTCGCCGCGGCGGTCCTCGGGGGTTTCGGCGTGCCGGGTGATGACTTCGGTCCGTTCGGCGGCGCTTTCGGCCGGACGCGCGGCGGGGGTCCGCCGCCCGGCGCGACGCGAGCCGGACGTGCCGCCCCGACCGGCGGCAGGGTAGGTGCCGGAGGTCTCGGCGGGGCCGGCGGCGGCGTAAGTGCCGGAAGTCTCGCCGCGGCGGCCGGTCGACGGGGAAGCGGTTGCTTCGCCGCGCGGGGTGGCGGGGTGGGAGCCGGAAGCGTCGCCCCCGGACACGAAGTAGGAGCCGGTCGATTCACCGCGCCCGACGGCCGGGTACGAGCCCGACGCCTCACCACGGCCCGCGCCGCGCCCGGCGATCCGGAAGGCATCGGAGATCGAGCTGCGCCCGGACGTCCGGAACGCACCGGAGGCCTCGCTGCGCCCGACGGCAGGGTAGGAGCCGGAGGTCTCACCGCGCCCGGCAACGGGATGGGAACCCGAGGCCTCACCGCGTGCGGCAGCGGGATATGAGCCCGAGGTCTCACCGCGCCCGGCGAGGGGGTAGGAGCCTGAAGTTTCGCCACGCCCGGCAGCGGCGTAGGAGCCGGTGCTCTCACCGCGCCCGGCGGGATACGAACCGGAAGCCTCACCGCGGCCCGCGATGGAATACGAGCCCGAAGTCTCACCGCGCCCGGCGACCGGATACGAACCAGACGCTTCACCACGCCCGGCGGTGCGGGCCGGACCCGCCGCACCCGGGTGGCGCTGGACGCCGGCACGGTCCTGAGGGTGCGGCACGGGCTCGTCGTCCCGGGTGTGTCGCCCCATCGTCATCCTTTCCGGGGTGAGCGCATGCCGAGCACGCGCTGCGATGCAACCAAACCGTTATCACCCTAACAGGTGAGTATCGGAGAGAGAATAATCTGACTCACAGTGGCGCGCGCTCAGGGTGCTGCGCTGACCAGGCTATGGCAGTGCGCAATCAGGCGAGCACGCAGCGGTGCCGCGCGCCGGGCAAACTCCGCTTGGGCCCGTGCGTACTCCGCCCGCCCGGCCGCCGTCTCGATCCGCACCGGCGGGTAGCCCAGCGCGGCCAGGTCGTACGGGCTCGCCCGCATGTCCAGCGTCCGGATCTCGGCCGCCAGCTCGAAGCAGTCCGCCACCAGCTCGGCCGGCACGAACGGATCCAGCTTGTACGCCCATTTGAACAGGTCCATGTTCGCGTGCAGGCACCCGGGCTGTTCGAGAGCGATCTGCGTCTCCCTCGACGGCGTCAGCTCGTTACGCGGCCGGGCGGCCGCGGTGAAGAACCGGAACGCGTCGAAGTGCCCGCACCGGATGTCGAGCGACTCGACGACCGCGTCCGTGCCGGCCGAACCCAGCCGGAGCGGCACTTGGTCGTGCCGGACGGAGTCCGCCGGCTCGCGGTACACCATCGCCCACTCGTGCAGCCCGAAACAGCTCAGCCGCGGCGCGCGGGACGCCGTCGCGCTGAGCAGGCCGAGGACGAACTCCGCCGTCCGCGCCTTGCGCTCGCTGAAACCCGCCGGGTCCAGCATCACCCCGTCGGGGATCGAGACGTACCCCTTGCGGTCCAGGAACCGCCGCGCCGCGGGCCCGGCGAGCGCGACGCCGGGCCCGGGCTGCCACCGTTCCAGGTGCGACGGGCGGTGCGAGTAGTACGTGAAGAGGAAGTCGAGCACCGGGTGCTTCTCGCCCCGCGCGCGCCGCTGCTGGTGCGGGACCGTCCACCGGCGCATCCGCTCGACGTGCGCGGCCTCCCTGGCCAGCCAGTCCGGTTCCGCGAGCACCTCGGTCATGCGCTCACGTGGGTTCCGTCGCGCACCGTGCCCACGTACTCCTCGACGAGGTCCTCGAGGGCGACGACGCCGACCGCGTCGCCGCTCGCGTCGAGCGCCCGCGCCAGGTGGCTGCCCTCCTTGCGCATCGCCGACAGCGCGACGTCGAGGCGGGCGTCGGCGCGCAGCTCGGTGAGCGGCCGCGTCTTCGCGTCCGGCACGATCGTCGCCGGGTCCTGCCCGGCCAGGTCGAGGACGTCCTTCACGTGGATGTAGCCGGTCAGCCTGCCGTCGTCCGTACAGACCGGGAAGCGCGAAAAGCCGGTCGACGACACCGCCCGCTCGACGTCGCCGACGGTCGGCCCGCACGGCAGCGTGGTCAGCTCGGCCGTCGGCACCAGGACGTCGGCCACCGTCTTCTGCACCGAGGACAGCGTCTGGGCGAGCCGCTGGTGCTCGGACTGGTCGAGCAGGCCCTCGCGCCGCGACTCGCTGAGCAGCTCGGCCAGCTCGTCGGACGTGTAGGCGGTCTCCAGCTCGTCCTTCGGCTCCACCTTCACCGCGCGCAGCAGCGAGTTGGCCACGAAGTTCATCAGCCAGATGAACGGCCGGGCGAGCTTGACCCAGCCCACGTGCACCGGCACCAGCCACAGCGCCAGCCGCTCGGGCTCGGCGATGGCGAGGTTCTTCGGCACCATCTCGCCGATCAGCACGTGCGCCACGGTGATGAAGGCCAGCGCGATGGCGAACGAGATCGGGTGCAGCAGCGCTTCGGGCAGGTGCAGCAGGTCGAAGAACACCGCCAGCCGGTGCGCGATCGCCGGCTCGCCGAGGCGGCCGAGCAGCAGCGAGCAGATGGTGATGCCCAGCTGCGCGCCGGCGAGCATCAGCGACACGTGCCTGCTCGCGTTGATCACGATCTTCGCCCGCGTCTTGCCCTGCTCCAGCAGCGCTTCGAGCCGGTCGCGGCGCGAGGAGATCAGCGTGAACTCCGCGCCGACGAAGAAGGCGTTCGCCAGCAGCAGCACCACGACGAGGAGGATGTTCAGCCAATCGGTCACGACGCCACCTCGGGCACCGGCGCGACCTCGACCTCGGCGATCCGGTGCTTGTCCATCGTGGTGACGGTGAGCCGCCAGCCGTCGACCTCGGCGGCGTCGCCCTCGGCGGGGATCTTGCCCAGCCGCTCGAGGATCAGCCCGGCGATGGTTTCGTAGTCGCCGTCGGGCATCCGGAACCCGGTGACGTCGGTGACCTCGTCGGCGCGCAGCTGCCCGGAGACCAGCCAGCTGTCCGTGCCGACCTGCTGCGACGCCGGGGCCTCGCGGTCGTCGTGCTCGTCGCGGACGTCGCCGATGATCTCCTCGACGACGTCCTCCAGGGTCACCAGCCCGGCCGTGCCGCCGTACTCGTCGACGACGATGGCCAGCTGGAAGCGCGAGTCGCGCAGGCGCAGCAGCAGGTCGTCGCCGGGCAGGGACTCCGGCACGGTCGGCACCGGCCGCATGACCGAGCCGATCGGCACGTTCGCCCGGTCGGTCGCGGGCACGGCGAAGGCCTGTTTGACGTGCACGGCGCCGCGCACGTCGTCGAGGTCCTCGGCGTGCACCGGGAACCGCGAGAACCCGGTGCGGCGCGAGAGCTCGATGAGGTCCTCGATGGTGTCGTCGACGGCGAGGGACTCCAGCTGCACGCGCGGGGTCATCAGCTCCTCGGCGGTGCGTTCGCCGAACCGCAGCGAGCGGTCCAGCAGCTCGGCCGTCGACGTGTCGAGGGTGCCGCTTTCGGCGCTGGAGCGCACGATCGAGCCGAGCTCCTGCGGCGAGCGCGCGGACCGCAGCTCCTCCTGCGGCTCGACGCCGAACTTGCGGACGAGGAAGTTCGCGCTGTTGTTCATCAGCGTGATGAGCCAGCGGAACAGCGCGGAGAAGCGCGAGTGGTAGCCGGCGACGGCGCGCGCGGTCGGCAGCGGCCGGGCGATGGCGAGGTTCTTCGGCACCATTTCGCCGAGGATCATCGACAGGAAGGTCGCGAGGACCAGGGCGAGCACGACGGAAGCGCCCGTGGCGAAGCCTTCCGGGAGCCCGAGGCCGGACAGCACCGGCCGGACGAGCTCGCCGATCAGCGGCTCGGCCAGGTACCCGGTGACCAGCGTGGTCAGGGTGATCGCGACCTGGGCGCCGGAGAGCTGGAAGGACAGCGTCCGGTGCGCCTTCTGGACGGTCACCGCCCGGCGGTCACCGACCTGGCGGACGTTGGCGTCGACGGTGCTGCGCTCCAGCGCCGTCAGGGAGAACTCGGCGGCGACGGCGAGGCCGGTGCCGACGGTCAGCAGCACGAAGAGGAGGACGCCGAGCACGGCGAAGAGGATCTGGATCATTCCGCACCCGCCCGGGCGGCGGGGGATGAGCCTGTCGGACAGCCGGGATGGTCACCCGGCCCGGTACTGTCACCGGGTGACTGCGCTGCGCGCACGAAACGGTCACTCCTAGCAAGAAATCGGCGTGTACTGCGAAGATGCGGACAATCCTAACGCGTCCGCGGTGCGCGCCGCGTCCGTCGCGGGTGTGTCGGCCCGCTCATCTCAGCGGGGACGCCGGCCCAGGAGGGCGACGAGAGGGTCGGGGCCCCGGCGGATTCGACAGGCGGAGGCTCTGCCGGTCGTCGAGCCACGCGCCGGCGGCGTGCCCGGTTCGACGGAATCCACGCGGTGGGTGCGCCACGGCAGTCAGCCGGTGCCGGGCCGGTGCCGCCGCACGGTCTCCTCGACGAGGTCGAGCACCGGGCCGAGCCCGGCGCCGGGCAGGCCCATGGCCAGGTGCGAGACGAGTCCTTCGAGGACCAGTTCGAGGAACGCGGTGAGGACGTCGACGTCGACGTCGTCGCGCAGGTTCCCGGCCTCGCGCTGGCGCAGCAGGCGCAGGCGCGTGGCGGTGGTCAGCTGCTCGGACCGCTCGGCCCAGCGGGCGCGGAACTCGGGGTCGGTGCGCAGCCGCCGCGAGACTTCGAGACGGGTGCCGAGCCAGTCGGCGGGGTGCTCGCCGTCCCCGGCGAGCAGGTCCCGCATGACCTGGACGAGCCCCTGTTCGGCGACGACGTCGGCCATCCGGATGGCGTCGTCCTCGGCGAGGGCGAGAAAGAGCGACTCCTTGTCCCGGAAGTGGTGGAAGATGGCGCCCCGGGACAGCCCGGTGGCTTCCTCGAGCCGCCGGACTGTGGCACCTTCGTAGCCGTAGCGCGCGAAGCAGACGCGGGAGCCATCGAGGATCTGGCGCCGGCGTGCGTCGAGGTGATCCTGGCTTACGCGTGGCATCCTGAAATCCTGGCATCGCGGACCGGGATCTCGCAATCCGTACGTACGTACTGTGACCGGAAGTGCGGGGAACCGAAGAGTCCGCCCCATCGTCGGAACGTTGCGGCGATTCGCTGACACGACATGAGACGGTTGGCTAATCTTTGCCCCGTCACGGTGGGTGAACCGAGGGGAAGGTGCGGGCGTGATCATCGGGGAAGCCGGACAGGCGGCAAGAGCTCTCTGGGGCGACGTCTTCGAGAACTCCGGCCGGGTGTACGGCGGTGGGGGCAAGGGCGGCCAGTTCACGATGGACCCCGAAGAGCTCTCCGCGGTGATCGGCCAGTGGGAGGACCTCCTCGACAAGATCACCGAGGACGGGCAGAAGATCACCGGCATGACCACCACCCTGGGGATTGCCCCGGGAAAGGATCCGGCGAGCGGGAGCTACGCCGATACGACGATGGCCTCGCTGAGCGCTCTCCAGCAGCAGAACGACTCCATGCGTAAGTACGCGCAGGCGTACATCAAGAAACTCAAGGAAGCGCAGACGAAGACGGTGTCGACCGACCACGGCATGTCCGAGACCTTCAAGTCGTCGCAAGCATGACCCGCAACGGAAGAGCGGCCGGTCTGCTGACTGCGGCCGCTGCGTGCTTGCTGGCTTCGGCCTGCACGGGAACGACCACCGGCTCGGCCCTGCCGGCGTCGAGTGAATCGGCTCCCGCCGCGTCGTCGAGCGCGCAGGCCGACCCTGACGTGCCGAAGGTCGAAGCGACACCGCTCGACGCCGGCAAATACGCCACAGATCCCTGTGGCCTCGTCCCGGGGGACGTGCTGACTCCACTCCGCTACACCGACCCGGGCAAGTACGTTCCGAGGGGTAACACCTTGGATACCGAGGCCGGTCCCAGCTGTCGCTGGACCATCCACGGGGAAGGCATCGGCCTTCAGATGATCGTGGGGACCGGGAACCGGGACCGGGGAGCGGGCGGTCTTGCCGGGTACTACGCCGGATACCGCGCGGGCACGCTGATCAAGTTCCTCGAGCGCGCGCCCGACATCGAGGGTTATCCGGCCATCTACGTGGACATTTCCGACCGCCGCGCCAATGGGAACTGCGCCATCGCCGTGGGGGTGGCCGACGATCTCGCCATCGGGGTGCAGGCCGAGGGCTACCAGGGGCAGGACGACTCGTGCGGTGCCGCGACGCAGGCGGCGGCCGCGGCGATCAAGACACTCAAGGGGGCTTGACGAGTGGACGGCAAGCAGATCTACGACAACTTCAAGCAAGGCGACACGCAGAGGCTGAGAAGCATCGCCGGGCAAGTCGAAGAGCTTTCTTCGGCGTATATGGAACGGGGCGAGAGCATCAAGGCGCTGCAGGCGCGGATGGTGCAGTCCTGGTCCGGCGACGCCGCCGACGCCGCGAACTCGGGCGCGGGCCCGCTCGAGCGGGCGTTCTACGACAGTGCCGCGCCCCTGGACGTGACCAGGGCTTCCGTCGACTCCCAGGCCGCCGCCTTCGATCACTCCAGCAGCTCCGTCGTCGAGGTCCCGCCCAAGCCCGACAAGCCCAACCCCTGGACCACCGGGCTCAAGGCCGCCATCCCGATCGCCGGGCCTTTCATGGCGCAGGACGACATCGACAACTACCAAGAGGGCATGGCGCGGTACAACGCCGCCAACGAGACCAACGTCCGCGTCATGGACCAGTACAGCAGCGTCACCAACGGCACCCGGGCCGTGCTGCCGACCGACTACGGGGTGCTCGAGTCCGACGGTGCCTCGATATCCGTCGCCACGCCGAGCACGCCGCCGCCTGTCGGGCCGCCGCCCGAGACGCCGTTCCGGAACAGTGGTGGTGGCGATCCCGGCAGCGGCGACCACACCACCACCTCCAGCGTCGACCCCGGCCACACCGGTGGCACCGACCGGCCCGGCGGGACCGACCGGCCCGGCGGGACCGACCGGCCCGGCGGGACCGACCGCCCCGGTGGCACGGACCGGCCGGGCGGCACCGACCGGCCCGGCAGCACCGACATCCCGGGCGACGAAACCCACACCACCGGCTCCGGCCGCCCGACCGTGCCGACGCGGCCCGGGCAGCAGGTCGGCGACCGCCCGGGGAACACGCCGCCCAATGTCGGACCGATCGACTTCTACCCGACGGGTACCGGTGGCGGCCAGAACTACTCGAACACCTTCGGCGGCGGGGACCCCGAGTCCGGCCTGCGCGGCGGTCCCACCAGCGGGAACGCCGGCAGCCGGCTGCTCGACTCGACCGGCCGCGGCGGCAGCGGGACCGGCGCCGGCGGTGGGACCGGCAGCGGCAGCGGGAGCGCCGCGGGGGAGCGGGGGCTCGGCTCCGGCCGCGGGTCCGGCATGGGCAGCCTCGGCAACGCCGCCGCCGCGGAGGCCGCCGCCGCTCGGTCGGCCGCCGGGCGCGGCGGGCAGCTCGGGCCCATGGGCCCCGGCGGGCGCCGCGGCGAAGGTGAGGAAGATGATGAGCACCAGCGGCCGGACTTCCTGATCGAAGCGGACCCGGACGCGATCTTCGGCACCGACCAGCGGACCAGCCCGCCGGTCATCGGCGAGTAGGCGGGTGGACGTGGCAACAGGCCGGGTGGACGTTCCGGTCGAGGCGCTGGCCGCGCTGGCCGAGCGCGAGCAGGTCGGCCAGCTGCACATCACCCTCCGCCCGGAGCCGCTGTGGCTGTCGGACGCCGAACGCGAAGAGTCCGCCAAGCGGATCGGCGCCGCGCTGGCCGAGGCCGGGCTCGTCGACGCGCGCGGCCGGGCCACCGTCGACTTCCTCGACTGGCTGCCGCTGCTGGTGAACCCGGCGCGGGAGTGCTACGGCTGGGTCGGCGTCGACGGCCGGACCTACGGCGTCCTCGCCGCCGCCAAAGGGCTCCAGGCGGTCCTGGCCGTCTCCGACGGCACGCACGTCGGCGTCCAGGAGATCGACCGCAACCGGCTCGCGGAATCCCTCGTGGACCAGCTGCCGCCGGTCGGCCCGGGCGGCGGCCACCCGAGGACCGTGCGGGTGGCCGACCTGACCGAGGCCGCCCGCCGCGGCCGCGACGCCTACCCGCTCGACCCCGCGGTCGCCGACGTCGTCAGCCTCGTGCAGCGGCCGGTTTCCGGCAGCGGCGAACTCTACGTCGGACGCCGTGACGACGTCGGCCGCCACACCTGCCTGCAGCAGCCGCTGCACTACGCCGACACCGACTGGGGCCGCTACCTCAGCTACACGTCCGGCACGGGCGACGACGCCGTCATCCACATCGGCCCGGCGGGCCCGCGCGAGCTGGCCGACACGCTGATGGAGCTGGCGGGCGCGCTCGTCTGACCGGAAAAGGACGCGCGCGGGAGCGTCCGCCCGACTAATGTGACAGCGCTGTTGCATTCCGGGTGGAAGGACGCGCCGATGCTGTACCCCGAGATCGAGCCGTACGAGCACGGCCTGCTCGACGTCGGCGACGGGCACCGGATCTACTGGGAGACCTGCGGCAACCCGGACGGCAAGCCCGCGCTCGTCGTGCACGGCGGCCCCGGCACCGGCTGCTCGACGAACCTCCGGCGCTACTTCGACCCGGACCGCTACCGGGTGGTGCTGGTCGACCAGCGCGGCTGCGGCCGCAGCACCCCGCACGCCGGCGCCCCGGTCGCCGACCTGTCGGCCAACACGACCGACCACCTCGTCGCGGACTTCCAACTCCTCCGTACCCGGCTCGGCATCGAGAAGTGGCTGCTGTTCGGCGGGTCCTGGGGCTGCGTCCTCGGCCTGACCTACGCCCTGCGGCACACCGAGCGGGTCAGCGAGATGGTCCTGATGGGCCTGGCGACCGACCGGTTCCTCGAAATCGAGATGCTGATCCGCGGCCTCGGCGCGTACTTCCCGGACGCGTTCGGGAAGTTCCGCGCCGGCGTGCCGGAGGGCGAGCGGGACGGCGACCTCTCCGCCGCCTACCACCGGCTGCTCATGGATCCCGACCCGGCGGTCCACCGCAAGGCGGCCGACGGCTGGTGCGCCTGGGAGGACGCGATGCTCCCCGGCGTACCCCCGCACAAGACCTTCGAGGACCCGGCGTACCGGCTCTGCTTCGCCCGCCTGGTCACCCATTACTTCAGCAACCGGGCGTTCCTGCCCGACGGCGAGATCCTGCGCAACCTCGGCAAGCTCGGCGGCATCCCCGCCGTCCTGGCCCAGGGCGTGCTGGACACGAGCAACATCGTCGGCACGCCCTGGCTGCTGCACCACGCCTGGCCCGGCAGTGAGCTGGTCATGCTGGACGACATCGGGCACTCGACGCAGGACGCCCCGATGCAGGACGTCCTGGTCGGCGCGACGGACCGGTTCGCCCGCCGCGCCTGACTACGGGATGAGCAGGCCCGGCTCGCCCTCGGGCGTGCGGGCGGCCTGTGCGCGTTCGGCCCGGTTCGCCTCGGCCAGCCGCAGGCCGGTGACGCGCAGTGGCAGCCGGTCCATCTTCCACTCCGCCAGCAGCAGCGCCACCTTCGCCTGCATCTCGGTGCGCAGCCGCAGGAACGAGTCGGCCGGGTCCGCGCCCACCTCGCCCAGCAGCAGCCACCACGCCCACGCCGCCGCGCCCGCGTTCGCCACGAAGTCCGGCACCACCGCGACCCCGCGCGCGGAGAGCGCCGCCTCGGCTTCGGGTGTCGTCGCCGCGTTGGCCGCCTCGACGACGACCGACGCCTTCACGAGGTTTTCGTTGTCGGGCCGCAGCGCGTACGAAATCGCGGCCGGCACGAAGATGTCCGCCTCGATGCCCACGACGGCCTCGCGGGGCAGCGTGCGCACCCCGGCAGGCAGCCGTGCGCGGTCCACCTCGCCGAAGCGGTCGCGCAGCTCCAACAGCGCCGGCACGTCGAGGCCCTCCGGGGCGTACAGCGTGCCTGCCGCGTCGGCCACCGCGACCACCTTCATCCCGGCTTCGTGCAGGTACCAGGCCGCGCCGCCGCCCATCGTGCCGATGCCCTGGATCGCCACGGTCGTCGCGCGGACGTCCCATTCCCACGCCGCCGCGACGCCGAGGCACGCCTGCGCCACGCCGTAGCCGCCGACGACGTCGCCGAGCAGCAGCCCGCCGGGCACCGGCGCGGTGAGGCCGGCCTGGACCCGCCGCAGCGTGCGCGCCGGGTCGGCCGAACGGCGGATCGCCGCGTGGTACGACTGCTCCAGCCCCAGCTCGGCGAACACCTCGTCGATGAGGTGCTGCGGCACGCCCAGGTCCTCCGCGGTCACCCAGTGCGCGTCCAGCCACGGCCGCAGGAACGCGCAGAACCGCTTCAGCACGCCGAACGCGCGCGGGTCCTTCGGGTCGAAGTCGATCCCGCCCTTCGCCCCGCCGACCGGCAGGTTGAACGTCGCGGTCTTGTTCGCCATGCCCCGGGCCAGGTCCTCGACCTCGCTCATCGTGCAGCCGGCCCGCATCCGGGTGCCGCCGGTGGCGACGCCGGAGACCAGGCTGTGCACGACCAGGTAGCCGTGCGCGCCGGTGACGGGATCGGTCCACGTGAGCCGCATCAGCGGCTCGGCGTTGCGCGGGGTCATCAGGCCACTCACCTCCAGGGAAGTCCGGGGCGGCGCGTTCGCGGCCGCCTTCCCCGAGCGTGCGCCCCGGCCGGCGGCCGCGTCCATTTAACGAACCTGCACGATCTCGTTTAGGTTTTGTGTATGGAGCTTTCGTTGCACCGCTTGAGGATGCTTCGCGAGCTGCACCGCCGGGGCACGGTCACCGCGGCGGCTGCGTCGCTGCACTACACCGCTTCGGCGGTTTCGCAGCAACTCGCGCAGCTCGAACGGGACGTCGGCGCGAAGCTGTTCGAACGGCTCGGCCGGCGCGTCCAGCTCACCGAGCTGGGCACCCTGCTCACCGAGCACGCCGAGGAGATCCTCGGGTCGGTGGAGCGCGCGACGATCGCCCTGGAGGAAGCCCAGGAAGCCCGCACGATCCGGCTGACCGCCGGGGTGTGGGCGTCGGTGGCCTCCGGCCTGCTGCCGACGGCGCTGACCGCGCTGGCGGGCGAACACCCGGGCATCGAGGTCCGCACCCGCGAGCTGGCCCCGGAGGACACCGCCGAGGCGGTCCGCGACGGCACGCTGGACCTGTCCTTCGTGATCGACTACTCCGACGCGCCGACGCCGTGGGACGCCGGGCTGGAACGTGCGGTCGTGGCCGTGGAGCGGCTGCACGCGGCGGTGCCGCGGGGCGCGGTGCCCGCGGGGACGGCGTCACTGGACGACCTCGCCGAGCACCCGTGGATCCTCGCCAGCCCCAAGTCCCACTTCGGCCGGGCGATGCGCACGGCCTGCCAGCGGCACGGGTTCGCGCCGAAGATCAATCACGAGGTCGAGGAGCAGTCCACGGCGATGGCGATGGTCGGGGCCGGGCTCGGCATCACCCTGGTCTCGGACCTCGGCCTGCGGCTGCTGCGCCCGCCCGGGATCGACGTCGTCACGCTGACCACGCCGCTGCTGCGGACGGTGTCGATCGCCTACCGGCGCACGGCGGTCCGGCGTCCCGCGTTGCACCTGGTGATCGACGCCGTGCGGGCTTCCGCGGCCGAGCTGGGCCTGGGCACGGAGTCCGCTTTGCCCTGATCCGGGTCTTCTTACGGAGTGGTGAACTCGTCCTGCGGCACGGGAAGCGGCCTGAATTTGTCGTACCCCGCGTGTAGCGTCCGAAGTCAAGAAGTTCCATCACACGGAACAGGAATGGACATGCAAGCGGTGCACGATTTCCCCGAGAAGTCGGGTAGTGCGTCGAACCGCACCGCGCGGGTCCTGGCGGACCGCGCGGCCGGCGAGGCGTACGTCGCATCGGTGTGCTTCAAGCACGGCCCACCGCGCCTGACCGGCGTGGAGCTGGAGTTCACCGTGCACCACGCCGACGACCCGGCCAGACCCCTCGATCCCGACGTCCTCGCCGCGGCGCTGGGTCCGCACACCCCGCGGACGCTGCGCCCCGGCAGTCCCGCCTCGCCGCTCCCGGCCGGCTCACCCGTGAGCCTCGAACCCGGGTGCCAGGTCGAGATCTCCGCCCTTCCCCAGGCCTCGCTGCGTGAACTCGACGCAGCCGTCATGGCCGACCTCCACCACCTGCGCGAGCGGCTCGCCGCCCACGGCCTCGTCCTGGGCGAAACGGGCATCGACGCCCACCGCGCGCCCCGGCGGCTCCTGCACACGCCGCGCTACGCGGCGATGGAGCGCCGGTTCGCGCCGATCGGTCCCGGTGGGCTCACGATGATGTGCAGCACCGCCGGCCTGCAGGTCTGCGTCGACACGGGGCAGCCGGAGGACTACGCCGCCCGGTGGGCGGCCGCCCACGCGATGGGCCCGCCGCTGCTCGCGCTCTTCGCCAACTCCCGCGTCCACGCCGGCCGGGACACCGGCCACGCCTCCGCCCGCTGGCTCGCGGTGCACGAAACCGAGGCGGTCCGCACGCGCACCGCGGGCGTCGCGGGCGATCCGGCCGTCGGGTGGGCGCAGCGCCTGATGGACACCCCGCTGATGGTGCTGCGCCGCGGCGACCGGCCGTGGGACGCGCCGGAGGGGCTGACCTTCGCCGACTGGATCGACGGCAGGGGCGCGGCCGCGCTGCTGCCGCGGCCGACGGCGGCGGACCTCGACTACCACCTCACCACGATGTTCACGCCGGTCCGCCCGCAGGGGTACCTGGAGATCAGGTACCTCGACGCGCAGCCGCCGGACGAGTGGCTGCCGCCGGTGGCGCTGGTCGCCGCGCTGCTCGCCCGTCCGTCCACTGTGGACAAGGTGCGCGAACTGTGCGCGCCGGTCGCGGACCGGTGGACCACGGCGGCGCGCCGCGGCCTCGCCGACCCGGACCTGGCGGCGGCCGCGGCCGGGCTGGCCGACCTCGGCTGCGCCGAGCTGGGCGCGACCGGGCTGCCGGCCGACCGCATCACCGAGATCAGCGAGAGCGTGCAGGGGCGCGCGTACCGATCGAGGAGCCGAGCATGAGCACGGAAGCACTGGACGACCTGAGCGCGCAGGACCTGCGCGCCCGGGCGGCCGAAGCACTGACCCGGGCACGGGCGCGCAGCGTGGCGCTGACCGACGCCGTCGACGACGAAGACCTGGTCCGCCAGCACTCCAAGCTGATGTCCCCGCTGGTCTGGGACCTCGCGCACATCGGCGTGCAGGAAGAGCTGTGGCTGGTCCGCGACGTCGGCGGCCGCGAGCCGCTGCGGCCGGACATCGACGACATCTACGACGCCTTCCAGCACGCCAGGGCCGACCGGCCGCAGCTGCCGCTGCTCGGCCCGGCCGAGGCGCGCGCGTACGTCAAGCAGGTCCGCGAGAAGGCGTTCGACGTGCTCGAACGCGTGCCGCTGCAGGGCAGCCCGCTGACCGAGCGGGCGTTCGCGTTCGGCATGATCACCCAGCACGAGCAGCAGCACGACGAGACCATGCTGGCCACCCACCAGCTGCGCCGGGGCGACCCGGTGCTGCACGCACCGGAACCGCCGCCGTCCCGCGCGGGCGCGCTCCCGGCGGAGGTGCTGGTCCCGGGCGGGGCGTTCACCATGGGCACGTCGGCCGAGCCGTGGGCGCTGGACAACGAGCGGCCGGCGCACGAGACGGTCGTCGAAGCGTTCTGGCTCGACACCGTGCCGGTCACCTGCGGCGCGTACACCGAATTCCTCGACGGCGGCGGCTACGCCGACGAGCGCTGGTGGAGCCCGGCGGGCTGGGCCTACCGCACCGGGCACTCGATCACCGCGCCGCGCTTCTGGAAACGGGAGCAGGACGGCTGGTGGCGCACCCGGTTCGGCGGCTACGAGCGCGTTCCGGCCGACGAGCCCGTCGTGCACGTCTCCTACTACGAGGCCGAGGCGTACGCGGCCTGGGCAGGCCGGCGCCTGCCGACCGAGGCGGAGTGGGAGAAGGCGGCCCGCTTCGACCCGGCGACCGGCCGGTCGCGCCGGTTCCCGTGGGGCGACGAGGAGCCGACGGCCGAGCACGCCAACCTCGGCCAGCGGCACCTGCGCCCGGCGCCGGTGGGCGCGTACCCGGCCGGCGCGTCACCCACGGGCGCGCACCAGCTGATCGGCGACGTCTGGGAGTGGACGAGCACCGACTTCCACGGCTACCCGGGCTTTTCCGCGTTCCCGTACCGGGAGTACTCGGAGGTGTTCTTCGGGCCGGAGTACAAGGTGCTGCGCGGCGGCTCGTTCGGCACCGACGCGGCGGCGATCCGGGGCACGTTCCGCAACTGGGACTACCCGATCCGGCGGCAGATCTTCGCCGGCTTCCGCACGGCCCGCGACGCGGCACCCGGCGAGGTGGGCTAGGCGCATGTGCCGCCACATCGGCTACCTCGGCGAGCCGGTCTCGCCCGCCGAGGTGCTCTTCCGCGCCCCGCATTCGCTGCTGGTGCAGTCCTACGCGCCGGCGGACATGCGCGGCGGCGGCTCGGTGAACGCCGACGGGTTCGGGCTGGGCTGGTACCCCGGCCCGGGCTCGCCGCCGCTGCGCCACCGGCGTTCGACTCCGCTGTGGACGGACGAGACGCTGCCGCCGCTGGCCGCGGCGGTGACCTCCGGCGCGTTCGTCGCCGCGGTCCGCAACGGCACCACCGGCCTGCCGGTGACCGAAGCGGCCGCGGCGCCGTTCACCGCCGGACGCTGGCTGTTCAGCCACAACGGCGTCGTCCGCGGCTATCCCGGCTCGCTGGCCGAACTGGCCAAGACCCTGCCGGTGACCGAGCTGCTGACGCTGGAGGCGCCGACGGACTCGGTGGTGCTCTGGGCCCTGCTGCGGGCCCGGCTCGCCGCGGGCGAGGACCCGCTGCGCGCGGTCGCGGAGCTGTGCACGGCCGTCGAGGCGGCCGCGCCCGGCTCCCGGCTCAACTTCCTGCTCACCGACGGCGAAACGCTGATCGGCACGACCTGGACGCACGCGCTGTCGGTGCTGGAGACACCGGCCGGCGTGCTGCTGTCCTCCGAACCCTGCGACGGCGACCCGCGCTGGCGGCCCGTCCCCGACCACCACGCCGTGCGCGCCACCGCGGCCGGCGTCGACCTGCTTCCCCTGACCCAGGAGCACCCATGACCGAAGTCGATCTCGACCACCACCGCTCCGGCGACGCCGTCACCGCGGAACTGCGCGCCGACGTCGTCGCCGGGCTCACCGCCGAGCGGAAGTGGCTGCCGCCCAAGTGGTTCTACGACGCCGAAGGCAGCGAGCTGTTCGAGAAGATCACCCAGCTGCCGGAGTACTACCCGACCCGCAGCGAACGCGAGGTGCTGGCCGCGCACGCCGGCGACGTCGCGGAGCTGACCGGCGCGCACACGCTCGTCGAGCTCGGTTCGGGGTCGAGCGAGAAGACCCGGCTGCTGCTCGACGCGCTCACCGCCCACGGCACGCTGGAGGCGTTCGTCCCGCTCGACGTGTCCGAGTCGGCGCTGGCCGAAGCCGCCGAGGCCATCTCGAAGGACTACCCGGGACTGACCGTCCGCGGCGTCGTCGGCGACTTCACCCAGCACCTCGCCCTCCTGCCCGGCGGCCAGCCGCGGGTGGTGGCGTTCCTCGGCGGCACCATCGGCAACTTCCTGCCCGCCGAGCGCGCGACGTTCCTGCGCTCGGTGCGGGACGTGCTCGACGAAGGGGAGTGGCTGCTGCTCGGCACCGACCTCGTCAAGGACCCGGGCATCCTCGAACGTGCCTACGACGACGCCGCCGGGGTCACCGCGCAGTTCGACAAGAACGTCCTGCGGGTGATCAACGAGCGGCTCGGCGCGGACTTCGACCCCGACGAGTTCGACCACGTCGCGTACTGGGACGCGGAGCACGAGTGGATCGAGATGCGGCTGCGCGCCCGCCGGGCGCTCACGGTCGAGATCCCGGGCGCGGACCTCACCGTGCGCCTGGCCGAAGGCGAGCACATCCGGACGGAGATCTCGGCGAAGTTCCGGCCCGCCGGGGTCGAAGCGGAGCTGGCGGCGGCCGGGTTCGAGCTGGTCCGGTGGTGGACCGACTCCCAGCGGCGGTTCGGGGTCAGCCTGGCAAGATCGGTGCGTGGCTAATCCTCTCCGGGCGCTGGCCCGGGCACTGGGCACCCGGCCGTGGCTGATGCGCACGGCACGGTTCGTCGTGTGGGCGGACAAGAAACTGCACCGGGCGTTCGGCGGCCGGGTGAGCCTCGTGGCGCTCGCCGGGCTGCCGTCGCTGCGCCTGACGACGACGGGCCGCAAGAGCGGGCTGCCGCGGAGCACGAACCTGCTCTACTTCCCGCACCGCGCCGACTTCGTGCTGACGGCCTCGAACTGGGGCCGTCGGCACGACCCGGCGTGGGCGCTCAACCTGCGCGCGAACCCGAAGGCGCAGGTCGCGCTGGCGGGGCGGCCGGTCGAGGTCGTGGCCCGCGAGCTGACGGGGCAGGAGTACGACCGGATGTGGGCCGAGCTGCTCGAGTTCTGGCCGGGGTACGCGATGGAACAGCGGGAGGCGGGCCGCCCGTTGCCCGTTTTCCTCCTCGCTGCCGTGGCCGGGTAGCTTCCCACCATCCTTTCGGCCGGTGACGGCTTTAGCCGGTTTGTGCCAGTCTCACCGGGGTAACGCGCCGTGACGTCGCGACCGCGCGGCGATGCGCGTGACCCAGGGAGGAGACGTCTTGCCGAGATCCACACAGGGCCGGATGCGGTCGTTCGCGCTGGTGGGGGCGCTCGTGGCCGGCGTGGGCCTGGCCGGGACCGCCGGCTCCGCGGCGGCGGCCGAGGACGCGGCCGTCAAGCCCGCCGCCGTCGGCGCGACCGCCCCGGTCGCCTGGGGCACCTGCCCGAGCGACACGCTCGCCGGGGTGCCCGCCGACCAGGTCCAGTTCTACAGCTGCGCGCGCTACCGCGTGCCGATCGACCACGACAACGCGGCGCTGGGCACCATCGACATCGCCCTGCTCAAGCGTGCCGCCCGCACGCCGGCCACCCGTGTCGGCTCGCTGTTCCTCAACCCCGGCGGCCCCGGCGGCTCGGGCCTGCGGATGCCGATCAGCGGCCAGTACTACTTCCAGCCGCAGGTCCTCGACCGCTTCGACCTCGTCGGCTTCGACCCGCGCGGGGTCGGCCGGAGCAACCCGCTGCGCTGCTTCACCACGCAGGAGGACGCCGACGAGGTCTTCGGCGCGCAGATCCCCGTGCCGCTGTCCCGCACCGAGATCTCCGGGACGCTCGCGAGCTACCGCGACTACGGCCGGTTCTGCAGGAACAACGCCGGTTCGCTGCTGAACCACATGTCCACCAAGGACGTCGTGCGCGACCTCGACACGCTGCGCGCCGCGGTCGGCGACCAGAAGCTGACCTACGTCGGCTTCTCCTACGGGACGCTGATCGGCTCGACCTACACGTCGATGTTCCCGAAGCAGACGCGGGCGATCGTGATCGACGGCAACGTCGACCCGGCGCTGCGCACCAGCGACGGCGTCGAGTACGACCGCGAGCGCGCCCAGGGCTTCGAGATCTCGCTCGACGCGTTCCTGAAGCGGTGCGGCCAGGCCGGCGCGAAGTGCGCGTTCAGCGACGGCACCCCGCGGGCCAAGTTCGACGAGCTGCGGGAGTACCTGCGCAAGCAGCCGATCACCATCCCCGGTGGCGGCACCGTCGACATCAACGCGTTCACCGGCGCGGTGTCGAGCGCGCTGTACTCGCCGTCGGCGTTCCCCGGCCTGGCCGAGGACCTGCAGGCCCTCTACACCGCCATCCACCCGGCGGGCGCGCAGGCGCAGGCCCTGCAGGGCAAGCAGCTGAAGGTCCTCACGCCCGGCAAGCGGGGCCTGGCCGACCAGAACCCGGACAGCCCCTACACGAGCGACGACTCGTACTTCGCCGTCAACTGCTCCGACAAGCCGTTCCGGATCCGGCAGGAGCAGGTGCCGGAGATCGCCGCCCAGTGGGAGCGTGAGTCCCGCACGTTCGGCCGCTACCAGGCCTTCGCCGACACGGCGGGCTGCCCGGTGTGGCCGGTGAAGAAGCCGGACGCCTACCGCGGCCCCTGGCGGGCGAAGACCGACGTCCCGATCGTCGTGGTGGGCAACTTCTACGACCCGGCGACGCAGTACCGGTTCGCGCAGCGGATGGCGGCCGAGCTCGGCAACTCCCGGCTGCTGTCGGTCGACGCGTTCGGGCACTGCATCCTCGGCGACGCGCTCGGCGTGGACAAGGCCGTGGCCGACTACCTGACCGACCTGAAGGTGCCGGCGAACGGGCAGGTGTTCCAGCCGAACGTCCAGCCGTTCGGAGTGTGACCCCGGTCCCGCGGCCCGCCCGCCGGGCCGCGGGACCGGCTACGCTGGTCCGGTTGATCATCACCACTACGGAAGCGAGGTGAGCGGCACATGCCAGCGGACAGTCATCGGACGGCCGGGCGCGCGCTCACCGGAGGTTTCCGGCTGGGCTGAGTCCGGCCGCCCCTGTCCGGCAGTGCGCGCACGCCGGAAAAGAGCCGGAAATGACCATCTTCGAAATGCTGCTGCGCGTCGGCGCCGGCGTCGGGCTGGGCGCGGTCATCGGGGTCGAGCGCCAGTTCCGCGCCCGGATGGCCGGGTTGCGCACCAACGCCCTCGTCGCGGTCGGCGCGACGCTGTTCGTCCTGCTGTCGGCGCACGGGTTCGGCGGGCTGGCCACGAGCGGGGACGCCGACCCGACACGGGTGGCGGCGCAGATCGTCTCGGGCATCGGGTTCCTCGGCGCGGGGGTGATCCTGCGTGACGGCCTCAACGTCCGCGGCCTCAACACGGCGGCGACGCTGTGGTGCTCGGCCGCGGTGGGCGCGTTGGCCGGCGCCGGGCTGTACGTGGTCGCGGCGGCCGGAACGGCGGTCGTGGTCGGGGTGAACGTCGTGCTGCGGCCCCTCGGCCGGGTCGTCGACCGCCGCCCGGACTCCGGCGGCGAGACGCCGACGAAGTACGCGTTCCAGGCCGTCACCCGCGACGCGACCGAGGCGCACGTGCGGGCGTTGCTCGTGCAGTCGTTGACCCGCACGGACTTCCGCCTGCTGTCGGTGCTGAGCACGGACCGGGAGGACCGCACGGTCGAGGTCCGCGCGGAGCTGGTCGGCGACCAGCGCGACGACGCCCAGATGGAGGCCGCGGTGTCCCGGCTTTCGCTGGAGCCTTCGGTGTCGAGCGTGCGCTGGGAAGCCGTGCCCGCTTAGGCCGTGTCTGACGATGCGTTGGTCCAGGTGATCACGGCGGGCGGGACGACCGCTGATCGTTGCGGCCGCGGTGCCCGGCCTGCCCGGGCCCGACCAGTGTGACCAGCGGACGGCCGTTGCCGTCGACGAGGTAGTGGACTTTGGTGCTCCAGCCACCACGGGAGCGGCTGCTCGCATGATCGGGCGGCTCGGTGCGCAGATCCGTGTGGTTCGACCCAGCCCCCTGTGCGGCGGGTGATGTTCGTGGCGTGCTGATGCGCCCGCGCGATCGTGGATCCACCGACACCGACCAATCGATCAACCCAGCAGCGTCGGCGTGGGTGAGCAGGCGCTGCAACACCGCATCCCACGTCCCGTCCCCGGCCATCCGACGATGCCAGCGGCATCGCGGCCACCAGCCGAAATGATTGTCAGACAAGCCCTAGCCGAGGAATTCGTCGAGCAGCTCGTCGAAGCGGGCGGGCTGCTCGACGGCGACCTGGTGCCCCGCGCCCTCGATCACGACCTGGCGCGCGTGCGGTGCCTCGCGCGCGATCAGGTCCGCGATCTCGTGGACGTCGGTCGTGTCGAGCGCGCCCGTGACGACCAGTGTCCGGGCCCGGATCTCCGGGACGCGGGTCACCGCGTGCAGCTCAGCGCCCAGGGGAAACCCGCCGTGGCCCTTGCGCGCGTTGTCCGCCAGCAGCCGCCCGAAGAAGGCGCGGACGGCCGGGTCGACCTGCTCGGGTGTCCGGTGCGGGCCGTCGACGAGCATCCGGAGCACGCATTCGAAGGCCCGCGCGTGGTCGCCGGCGGCGATCGCCTCGGCGGTCTGCCGCCGCCGGGCCAGGGTGAAGGGGTCGCGTTCGACCATGCCGCTCAACCCGGGCGAGGCGAGCACCAGCCCGTCGACCCGGTCCGGGTGCCGGAGCGCGAAGTCGGCCGCGGTGCGGCTGCCGAGCGAGGAGCCGACCAGCACCGCACGCTCGATCCCCAGCGCGTCGAGCAGCCGCCGGAGGTCGCCGTGGTGGGAGAAGCCCGGTGCCGGTCCTGGCGAGTCGCCGTGGCCGCGGGCGTCGTAGCGGACGACCCGGTGGTGCGCGCCGAACCGGGCCATCTGCTCGTCCCAGACCGCGCTGCCGAAGCCACCCGGGTGCAGGAACACGACGGGCCGTCCCCGGCCGCGTTCGTCATGGCGCAGCTGTTCCCCCATGCCCGCGACGGTACCGGAAGTCGAAGGCCTCCCCACCGTTTCGGTGGGGAGGCCTTCGACCGGGGAAACCCTTACGCCCGCGTCATCTTCCGCAGCACGTACTGCAGGATGCCGCCGTTGCGGTAGTAGTCCGCCTCGCCCGGGGTGTCGATGCGGACGTCCGCGTCGAACTCCACCTTGCTGCCGTCGGACTTCGTCGCCGTCACGTGCACCGTGCGCGGGGTCTCGCCGTCGTTGAGCTTCGTGATGCCCGCGATGTCGTAGGTCTCGGTGCCGTCCAGCTTCAGCGACGCGGCCGACTCGCCCGCCGGGAACTGCAGCGGGATGACGCCCATGCCGATCAGGTTCGAGCGGTGGATCCGCTCGAACGACTCGGCGATCACCGCGCGCACGCCCAGCAGGCGCGTGCCCTTGGCCGCCCAGTCACGCGACGAGCCGGAACCGTACTCCTTGCCGCCCAGCACGACCAGCGGGATGTCCTGCGCCGCGTAGTTCTGCGCCGCGTCGTAGATGAACGCCTGCGGCGCGCCCTCCTGCGTGAAGTCGCGGGTGTAGCCGCCCTGGACGTCGTCCAGCAGCTGGTTGCGCAGCCGGATGTTCGCGAACGTGCCGCGGATCATCACCTCGTGGTTGCCGCGCCGCGAGCCGTAGGAGTTGAAGTCCTTCTTCTCCACGCCGTGCTCGGTGAGGTACTGCGCGGCCGGGGTGCCCGGCTTGATCGCGCCGGCGGGGGAGATGTGGTCGGTGGTGACCGAGTCGCCCAGCTTCGCCAGCACGCGCGCGCCGGTGATGTCGGTGACCGGGGCCGGCTCCGGCGTCATGCCCTCGAAGTACGGGGGCTTGCGCACGTAGGTGGACTCCGGGTCCCACTCGAAGGTCTTGCCCTCCGGGGTGGGCAGCGACTTCCAGCGCTCGCCGCCGTCGAAGACGTCCGCGTAGTCCTTGGTGAACATCTCCTGCGTGATCGCGTGGTCGATGGTCTCCTGGATCTCCTGCGCGGTCGGCCAGATGTCCTTCAGGAAGACGTCGTTGCCGTCCGTGTCCTGGCCCAGCGGCTGGGTCGCGAAGTCGAAGTCCATCGTGCCGGCCAGCGCGTAGGCGATGACCAGCGGCGGCGACGCGAGGTAGTTCATCTTCACGTCGGGGTTGATCCGCCCTTCGAAGTTCCGGTTGCCCGAGAGCACCGAGACCGCGGTGAGGTCGTTCTCCTGGATCGCCGCGGAGATCTCGTCGGAGAGCGGGCCGGAGTTGCCGATGCACGTGGTGCAGCCGTAGCCGACCAGGTGGTAGCCCAGCTTCTCCAGGTACGGCCACAGGTTGGCCTTGGTGTAGTAGTCGGTGACGACCTGCGAGCCCGGCGCCATCGACGTCTTCACCCACGGCTTGACCGCGAGGCCCTTTTCGACGGCGTTGCGGGCGAGCAGCGCGGCGCCGAGCATGACCGACGGGTTCGAGGTGTTGGTGCACGAGGTGATCGAGGCGATCACGACGGCGCCGTGGTCGAGGACGAACTCGCCGCGGTCCGGCGTCGAGACCTTGACCGGCTTGCTCGGGCGGCCCGACGCGCCGTTCGCGGCGGAGGAGGTGACCGGCGCGGCGTCGTCCTCGGCGAACGACAGCGACGGGGCGTCGCTGGCCGGGAAGGACTCCTCGGAAGCCTCGTCCATCTTGGTGTGCGGCGTGGTGTCCTCGCCGCCGACGTAGTCGTGGATCGACTTGCGGAACGACGACTTCGCGTCCGACAGCTCGATGCGGTCCTGCGGGCGCTTCGGGCCGGCGATCGACGGGACGACCGTCGAGAGGTCCAGCTCGAGGTACTCGGAGTAGGCCGCCTCGCGCGACGGGTCGTGCCAGAGGCCCTGCTCCTTGGCGTACGCCTCGACCAGCGCGACCTGCTCGGCCGAGCGGCCGGTCAGCTTGAGGTAGCGGACGGTCTCGGAGTCGATCGGGAAGATCGCCGCGGTGGAGCCGAACTCCGGGCTCATGTTGCCGATGGTGGCGCGGTTGGCCAGCGGCACCTGGGCGACGCTCTCGCCGTAGAACTCGACGAACTTGCCGACCACGCCGTGGCGGCGCAGCATCTCGGTGATGGTCAGCACGACGTCGGTGGCGGTGACGCCGGCCGGGATCTCGCCGGTCAGCTTGAAGCCGACGACCCGCGGGATGAGCATGGACACCGGCTGGCCCAGCATGGCCGCCTCGGCCTCGATGCCGCCGACGCCCCAGCCCAGCACGCCGAGGCCGTTGACCATGGTGGTGTGCGAGTCGGTGCCGACGCAGGAGTCGGGGTAGGCCTGCCCGTTGCGGGACATCACCGTCCGCGCGAGGTGCTCGATGTTGACCTGGTGCACGATGCCGGTGCCCGGCGGGACGACCTTGAACTCGTCGAAGGCGCCCTGGCCCCAGCGCAGGAACTGGTAGCGCTCGCGGTTGCGCTCGTACTCGATCTCGACGTTGCGCTCGAAGGCGTCGGCGCGGCCGAAGACGTCGATGATCACCGAGTGGTCGATGACCAGCTCGGCCGGGGCGAGGGGGTTCACCTTGTCCGGGTCGCCGCCGAGGTCGGTGACCGCCTCGCGCATGGTGGCGAGGTCGACGACGCACGGGACGCCGGTGAAGTCCTGCATGATCACGCGGGCGGGCGTGAACTGGATCTCGATCGACGGGTCGGCGTTCGGGTCCCACGAGCCGAGGGCGCGGATGTGGTCGGCGGTGATGTTCGCGCCGTCCTCGGTGCGCAGCAGGTTCTCGAGCAGGATCTTCAGGCTGTAGGGCAGGCGCTCGGCGCCTTCGACCTTGTTCAGGCGGAACACCTCGTACGAGGCGTCGCCGACCTTCAGCGTGTCTTTGGCGCCGAAGCTGTCCTTGCTGGCAGGTGCGGTCACGTCTAACTCCAGTGGCATGGACTCCGCGCCGGTGCGGCGGTCAAGTCCCGGGTCAGTTCGGTCGGGTTCGGTGGCAGCGAGTCTTGCGCACCCCCACCGTAGGACCGGATCCGGGATGGCACACCTCGCGACGCCTCAAACAGTACGCGTGTCCTGTTTGGGGTTCAAGACGACACGCGGTGTGGGCTGCGCCATCCGGACACGCGCACGCCCGGGGGTCCCTCAATGAGGGGAATTGGTGCCTACGGTGTGTAAGTTTCCCGTGATGCTTGTGATAGTGGTGTGACTGCAGTGACGCGCGGTGTGCGCAGGTGAGGCGGAGGTGGCGGGAGTGCCGGAGCGGGTCGGGTGCCGCGGAGTGCCGGGCGTGCGCCGGGGACTGACCGTGAGCGCCCTCGCCCTGGTGATCTTGTTCGGGGCCGGCGGGACGGGCCTCGCGGCGCCACCGCCGCCGCCGAACCCCAGCGACTCGGAGATCGACTCCAGCAAGGCGGAGGCCAACGCGAAGGCCGGTGAGGTCGGCAGGCTCACCAACCAGCTCGCGCAGGCCGAGCAGAAGCTGTCCCAGCTGCAGGACGACGTCGAGCTCAAGCAGGAAGAGGCGAACAAGGCACTCGTCGACCTGCAGGCCGCCCAGGACGCCGCGGCGCAGGCGGAGAACGACGCCAAGGCCGCCCGGTCGGAGGCGGACGCGGCGTCGGCGGCCATCGAGCGGGCCCGGGCCGACCTCAAGACGTTCGCCGCCGCCAGCTTCCAGCAGGGCAGCACGGTCGGCTCGCTCTCGGCGTACCTGAGCGCCGACAGCCCCAAGGACATGCTTGCCCGCGCCCAGCTGCTCGACGCCGTCGGCGGCAACCGGCTCAACGCCCTCGAACGGCTCCAGCAGGCGCAGACGGAGAAGTCGAACAAGGACGCGGCGGCCCGCAAAGCCGCCGAGATCGCCCAGCAGAAGCAGGACGCGGCGCGCCAAGCCAAGAACAGCGCCGACGCGGCGCAGAACGCGGCGGTGCGGGCGCAGGACGACCAGGCGTCGCAGACCACGCAGCTGGAGAAGAACAAGTCCGACGTCGAGCAGCAGCTCTACGCCGCGCAGGCCAAGGTCAACGGGCTGCAGGGACAGCGCCAGCGCTACCAGGACTGGCTCGCCGAAAAGCAGCGCGAGGACGAGGAGCGTGCCCGCCAGGCCGCGCTCGGCTCGTCCGGCGGGGGCGGGCGGCCCGCGGGCGGCCCGGCGCCGGCGGGCCCGGCGGGCTCGTCGATCGAGGCGGTGATCGCGCGGGCGCTGTCGAAGCTCGGCATGCCGTACGCGTGGGGCGGCGGCAACGCGAGCGGCCCGACCCGCGGCATCCGCGACGGCGGCGTCGCCGACCAGTACGGCGACTACAACAAGATCGGCTTCGACTGCTCCGGCCTGATGATCTACGCGTTCGCCGGGGTGACGTCGCTGCCGCACTACAGCGGCTACCAGTACACGGCGGGGCGCCGCGTCCCGCTGTCCCAGATGCGCCGCGGTGACCTGCTGTTCTGGGATGGCCCCGGCGGCATCCACCACGTGGCGCTCTACCTCGGCGGCGGCCAGATGGTGGAGGCGCCGCAGTCCGGCCTGCGGGTCCGGGTCGCCCCGGTGCGCTACGGCGGGATCATGCCGTACGCCACGCGGTTGATCGGCTGAAAACCGGTCGACGCCGTCGCCGCCTGCCGCCAGGATCCGGCTGGTGGACGACGAGCTGAACGCGCTGCGGCGCGCCCGGATGCGGTGGAACGCGCCCCTGTCGGAGCCGCACGCCGAGCTGCTGCTCGACCGGATGGCCCTCGGCGGTGACCGGCTGGCCGACCTCGGCTGCGGCTGGGGCGAGCTGCTGCTGCGCGCCCTCGAGCGGGTCCCGGACCTGCGCGGCACGGGCATCGACACCGACCCGGAAGTGCTGGAGCGCGGGCGCGCGGCGGCCCGGGCGCGCGGGCTGGCGTCGCGGGTCGAGTTCACCGAAGCCGACGCCGCGACGTGGGACGGCCCGGCCGGGCGTGCGTTCTGCATCGGCGCGTCGCATGCCTTCGGGCCGGCGAAGGCCGCGCTCGACCGGCTGGCGCGGGTGGTGCCGTCCGGCCGCGTGCTCTACGGCGACGGGTTCTGGTCCGCTCCGCCGTCCGCGGCGGCCCGCGAGATCTTCGGCGAAGACGTCCTGACGCTGCCCGGCCTGCTGGAAGCCGTCGACGCCGCCGGCTGGCGGGTGCTGCACCTGAGCACCGCCGACCAGCTCGAATGGGACGGCTTCGAGTCGGCGTCGCGGCTGGCCTGGCAGGAGTGGCTGCTGGCCCACCCGGCCGATCCGCGCGCGCCCGGCGTCCGGGACTGGCTCGACCGGCGGTTGCGCGAGTACGTCCGGGACTACCGCGGCGTGCTGGGCTTCACCTACCTCGTGCTCGGCCGCTAGATTCGCCGGATGCGCTACGCGGGGATCGTGCTGGCCGGGGGTTCCGCCCGCAGGTTGTCCGGTGTGGACAAGCCGGCACTGTCGGTCGGCGGGAAACCCTTGCTGGCGCGCGCCGTCCACGCCCTCGACGGCGCCGCGCGGGTGATCGCGGTCGGCCCGCGCCGTCCGGGCTTCGACGTCGTGTGGACCCGGGAACCCGTCCCCGGCACCGGCCCGGTGGCCGCGCTGGCCGCCGGACTGGTGTTCGTGCCCGAGGACGCCGAAGCCGTCGTGGTGCTGGCCGCCGACCTGCCCGGCGTCCGGCGGTCCACAGTGGACCGCCTGCTGGCCGCGCTCGGCGACGGTGACGGCGCCGTCCTGGTCGACGCGGCGGGGGCGCGGCAGTGGCTGCTCGGGGCCTGGCGGGTCGCGTCGCTGCGCGCCGCCCTGCCCGCGGAGACCGAGCACGCGTCGCTGCGGCGCGTGCTCGGCGGCTTGCGGATCACCGAGGTCCCGGCCGAACGGGGCGAAGCGGACGATATCGACACGCCCGAAGATCTCGAGCGGCACCGCTGAGGGCGGGAACCGGACCAGCTTCACAGATGTCACACCGGGGTGGGTGTTGGCTACTGACGGGGCACCCCGTGCGTCCGCGTGCCGGAGGGACGGACGGCCGGGGGACGCAGTACGGTCGCACCGCGTGATCACCGTCGCGGGGGCGGCGCACGAACTTTCGAGGAGGCAGAGTGACCGAGCCCGGCTACGCCGAGGGCGGGAACGGGCAGCAGCCCGCGACGCCGGCCCGGGACGCCCAGTTGCTGGAGCGGACCGTGTTCGAGGTCAAGCGGATCATCGTCGGCCAGGACCGGCTGGTCGAACGGATGCTGGTCGGCCTGCTGGCCAAGGGCCACCTGCTGCTCGAAGGCGTGCCCGGCGTGGCGAAGACCCTGGCGGTGGAGACGTTCGCCCGGGTCGTCGGCGGCTCGTTCTCCCGCGTGCAGTTCACGCCCGACCTGGTGCCCGCGGACATCCTCGGCACCCGCATCTACCGCCAGGGCGCCGAGCGGTTCGACGTCGAGCTCGGCCCGGTCGTGGCCAACTTCGTGCTCGCCGACGAGATCAACCGCGCGCCGGCCAAGGTCCAGTCGGCGATGCTCGAGGTGATGGCCGAGCGGCACGTGTCGATCGGCGGGCAGACGTTCCCGATGCCCGACCCGTTCCTCGTGCTGGCCACCCAGAACCCGATCGAGAACGAGGGCGTGTACCCGCTGCCGGAAGCCCAGCGCGACCGCTTCCTGTTCAAGATCGTCGTCGAGTACCCTTCCGCCGAGGAGGAGCGCGAGATCATCTACCGGATGGGCGTCACGCCGCCCACCCCGCACGAGGTGCTCAGCCCGGCCGAGCTGGTCCGGCTGCAGGGCGTCGCGTCGCAAGTGTTCGTGCACCACGCCCTGGTCGACTACGTCGTGCGGCTCGTGCTGACCACCCGCACGCCGAACGAACACGGCCTCGCCGACGTCGCCGGCTGGGTGTCCTACGGCGCCTCGCCGCGGGCGAGCCTCGGCATCATCGCCGCCGCGCGGGCGCTGGCGCTGGTCCGCGGCCGGGACTACGTGCTGCCGCAGGACGTCGTCGACGTGGTACCGGACGTGCTGCGCCACCGGCTCGTGCTGTCCTACGACGCGCTCGCCGACGGTGTGCCCATCGACCACATCATCACGCGCGTGCTGCAGACCGTGCCGTTGCCGCAGGTCTCGGCCCGGCCGCAGGGCGGGCCGGGCCAGGGCGGCCCGGTCCCGGCGGGCGCGCCGGTCAGGTAACCCGGCGATGGCGAAGAACGAGAAGGGCACCCGCCCTTCGTGGGCGCCCCCCATCCTGCGGGGCGACCGGCTGGAGGCCGGGCTCCGGACGCTGGAGCTCGACGTCCGCCGCCGGCTCGACGGGCTGCTGCAGGGCAACCACCTCGGCCTGGTGCCGGGGCCGGGGTCCGAGCCCGGCGAGGCGCGTCCCTACCAGCCCGGCGACGACGTCCGCCGGATGGACTGGGCGGTCACCGCCCGCACGACCACCCCGCACATCCGCGAGACGGTGGCGGACCGCGAGCTGGAGACGTGGGTGGTCGCCGACCTCTCGGCCAGCCTCGACTTCGGGACCGCGCTGTGCGAGAAGCGCGACCTGGTGGTCTGCGCCGTCGCGGCGGTCGCGCACCTGACCGGGGGCGGCGGCAACCGGATCGGCGCGTTGATCTCCACCGGCGCGGAGACGACCCGCATCCCGGCGCGCGGCGGCCTGGCGCACGCCCGCGGGCTGGTGCGGAAGGTGGCCGAGACCCCGCGGGCGCCCGAGGGCACGCGCGGTGACTTCGCTGCCGCTTTGGAAGCGCTGCGCCGTCCGCCGCGCCGCCGTGGCCTGGCCGTGGTGATCTCGGACTTCCTGGGCGACACCTCCTGGGAGCGGCCGCTGCGGGCGCTGGGCGGGCGGCACGAGCTGATCGCGATCGAAGTCCTCGACCCGCGCGACGTCGACCTGCCCGAGGTCGGCACGGTCGTGCTCGCCGATCCGGAGACCGGGAGACAGCGCGAAGTGCACGCGTCGGCCTTGCTGCGCAAGGAGTTCGGGGCCGCGGCCCACGCCCACCGGCAGCAGGTGGCGGCCGGCCTGCGGCGCGCGGGGGCGGCGCACCTGACGTTGCGCACGGACGCCGACTGGATCGCCGACATGGTGCGGTTCGTCGTCGCCCGCAAGCGCCGCTGGTCGGGAGGTGTCGCGTGAGGGAGCTTGCGACCGAACCATTCGACACAGCGCTGCCGGCTCAGGCCGCACCGGGCGTCGGCGAGGTGTGCGCATGAGCTTGACGGGCTTCACCGCGCCTTGGTGGTTCCTGCTGCTGATCGCCGTCGCGGCGGTCGCCGTCGGATACGTGCTCGCGCAGCGGGCGCGGCGCAAGCGGACCATGCGGTTCGCGAACCTCGACCTCCTGGAGAAGGTCGCGCCGAAGAGCCAGGGCTGGACCCGGCACCTGCCGGCGGTGCTGATCGTGCTGTCGCTGCTGGTCCTCACCGTCGCGCTGGCCGGGCCGACCGCCGAGCAGAAGGTGCCGCGCAACCGGGCCACCGTGATGCTGGTGATCGACGTGTCGCTGTCGATGGAGGCCACCGACGTCGCGCCGACCCGGCTCAAGGCGGCCCAGGAAGCGGCGACGCAGTTCGCGCAGAACATGACCCCGGGCATCAACCTGGGCCTGATCTCGTTCGCCGGCACGGCGACGGTGCTGGTCAACCCGACCACCGACCGCAACGGCGTGATCAAGGCGATCGAGAACCTCAAGCTGGCGCAGTCGACGGCGACCGGGGAGGGCATCTTCGCGGCGTTGCAGTCGGTGGAGAGCTTCTCCAGCGTCGTGGGCGGAGCCGACGGCCCGCCGCCGGCCCGGATCGTGCTGATGTCCGACGGGAAGCAGACCGTCCCCGAGGACCTGTACGCGGCACGCGGCGGCTACACGGCGGCGCAGGCGGCGAAGCAGGCCGGGGTGCCGATTTCGTCGATCTCGTTCGGCACCACCCACGGCTCGGTCGACATCGACGGCAAGGCCCAGCCGGTGAGCGTCGACGACGAGTCGCTGCGCGAGATCGCGCGGCTGTCCGGCGGCGAGTTCTACAAGGCGGCCAGCGCCGAAGAGCTGAAGAAGGTCTACGCGGACCTCGGCGAGCAGATCGGCTACGAGCTGAAAGACGCCGACGCGAGCAAGCCGTGGGTGATCGTCGGGACGCTGCTGCTCATGCTGGGCGCCGCGGCCGGCTTGTTCCTCGGCCAGCGACTCCCATGACTCAGGCTCGGCGGACGCCGTAGAGGCTTCCGCCGAGCAGGGTCACCCCGGAGAGCACGCCGCTGACGAACGGCACCCACGCCGGGGCGCTGCCCAGCAGGGCGAGACCGGCCACGCCGAGCACCGTCAGCACCACCCCGACCACGAGGATCGACCGGGTCTGCCACGCCGAAGCGAGCGCGACGAAGTGGACGCCGACGATCGTGGCGATCCACGCGACGTTCGCCTGCACCGGCGCGTCGAGCAGGCGCAGCACGAAGAATCCGACGACGAGCAGCACGACCTCGGCGGCGACGATCACCCGGTAGCCCGGCCCGAACATCGGCCTGCCTTCGAGGGTGGGCCGGCCGCCCGCGCGCAGACCGAGCACCACCACCGCGGCGAGCGCGAGCACGGCGAACGCGCGCAGCACCCAGCCGAGCGCGGCCGGCACCGGCGGACCGGCGTTGACCAGGACGAACACCGTACCGAACGCGGCGCCGATGAGCGCCCCCAGGAACTGCTGTCGCATCCGGCGAACCTACCGGACGGCGCTCAGGGGATCGCGAAGCCGTTCTGGCGCCAGGCTTCGTACACCGTGATGGCCGCGGTGTTGGCGAGGTTCAGGGACCGGCTCGTCGGCAGCATCGGCAGCCGCACGCGATCGGTCACCTCCGGCGCTGCCTGCACCGAAGCGGGCAGTCCCACCGACTCCGGCCCGAACATCAGCACGTCCCCGGGCCCATACGCGACATCGGTGTACAGCCGCGTCGCCGACGCGCTGAACGCGTAGACCTTCGCCGGCAGCAGCACTTCCCAGGCCGCGGACAGGTCGGCGTGGACGTGCACGCGCGCCAGGTCGTGGTAGTCGAGCCCGGCCCGGCGCAGCTGCTTGTCCTCCAACGTGAAGCCGAGCGGCTCGACCAGGTGCAGCTCGCAGCCCGTGTTGGCCGCGAGCCGGATCGCGTTGCCCGTGTTCGGCGGGATTTCCGGGTGGTAGAAGAGAACGCGGAACACGGCTCAGGCCTCGAGCAGGGCCGCGTACACCTCGCGGACCGCGTCCGGGGGCGCGGCGGGCCGCAGGGTCGCCGGGTCGATGAACACGTACCGCAGGTTCGCCGCCAGCAGCGGGGTTTCCCCGCGGTGGATCTCGAAGTCGAAGATCAGCGACGTCGTCCCGAGGTGGTCGAGGTACTGCGAAACGACCAGTTCCTCGTCGTAGCGGGCGGGGGCGCGGAACTTGAGGTTCGCCTCCGCCACCACGACGTCCGCGCCGTGGGCCAGGAAGGCGTCGTGCGAGCCGAACAGCGTCTTCTCCGCCTCGAACGCGCACATGTCCACATAGGCCAGGTAGTGAGCGTTGAAGACGATGCCCTGGCCGTCGCACTCGTGGTAGCGCACGCGCAGCGGCATCTCGACGATCGGGCGGCGGGGTTCGGTCACGCGCCCAATCTAGTTCAGCCGTGCAGCGCCCGGTACGCGGCCGCCGCTCCGGGCTGCAGCGGCACCGGCTGGGTGCCGATCAGCGTGCGCACGTCCAAGAACTGCGTCCCGACCGCCTCCGCGGGCACCAGCGCGGTGGCCCGCTCGACGAGCACCCGGACCACGGCCGCGGCGACGTCGTCCGGCAGCGCGGGGGAGCAGACCAGCAGGTTGGCCACGCCGATCGTGCCCGCCGCGCCGACACCGCGGTACGCGCCGTCGGGGACCTGGACCTGGTCGTACACCGGCCCGTACGCGGCACGCAGCGCGGGCACCACCGAATCCAGGGGCAGCAGGGCGATCGGGGTCGCGCGGGCGAGGTCCGCGAGCTTCGGCGTCGGCACGCCGCCGGACCACAGCATGGCGTCGATCCGCCGTCCGGCCAGCGCGCGGACGGCGTCGTCGAAGAGCAGGTGGCGCGCTTCGACCGGCACCCCGGCCTTCCCGAACAGGCGCTCGCCGAGCTGGGCCGCGCCCGATCCGTTCGCGCCGAGCGACACCGGACGGCCCGCCAGGTCGGCGAGCCGGCGCACCGGCCCGTCCGCCCGCACGACCAGCTGCAGGTAGTTCTCGTAGACGCGCCCCAGCGCCAGCAGCGGCACCTTCCCGGTGAAGGGCGCCCCGCCGGTCAGGGCCGTCTGGGCGACGTCGGCGAGCACCAGACCGAGGTCGGCCTGCCCGCGGCGCACCAGGTCGACGTTGGCCACGCTGGCCTCGGTCGGCACGGCGGTCGCGTGCAGCCGCGGCTCGGCGCGGCTCAGCTCGGCGGAGAGCAGCTCGGCGAAGGCCAGGTAGAAGCCGCCGGGCTCGCCGGCCGCGATGGTGACCGCCCGGTCCGGGCCGCCGTAGCCGGCCGCCGAGCAGCCGGCCACGGCGAGCCCGAGGCCGCCGAGCAGCGCGGTGCGGCGGGTGAGCGTCATCGCGGCACCTCCCGCAGCGGCAGCGTGACGCGGACTTCGAGGCCGTGCGGGTCGGCCTGGCGCAGGTCGAGGACGCCGCCGCGGGTGCGCACCTGCTGCTGCGCGATGGCCAGCCCGAGCCCGGTCCCGCGCGGCGCGCCTTCCCCGCCCGCGCGCCAGAACCGCTCGGTCGCCCTGGCGCGGTCCTCTTCGGACAGTCCGGGACCGTCGTCGGAGACGACCAGGGTCGCCGTTTCCGCGCCGGTTTCCCAGCCCGTCGTGATCGTCGCGCCGTGGCCGGCGTAGTGCACGGCGTTGTCCAGCAGCACGTCGAGGACCTGAGCCAGCTCGCCTTCCGGGCACCGCACGATCACCGGCTCGGCGTGCCCGGGCGGCGGCACGATGACCGCGCCGGCGTCTTCGGCGGCCGGGCGCCAGGCGTCGACGCGTTCCGCGAGCACGGCCGCGAGGTCGCACGCCTCGTCGGCGCCGCCGGCCGCGACGCGCGTGGCGGTGCTCTCGGCCAAAGCGAGGGCCAGCAACCCGTCCAGAAGCTTTTCGAGACGTTCGACTTCGGCGACGGTGGCCCGGTAGGTCGTGTCGTCGCCCTCGATCCGGGCGGCCAGCGAGTCGACGCGCAACCGCAGCGCCGCCATGGGGTTGCGGAGCTGGTGCGAGGCATCGGCGACGAGCCGGTGCTGCTGCTCCGCGGCCTCCAGCACGGCCTCGGACATCCGGTTGACCTCCTTGGCGAGCACGCGCAGCTCGCGGGGCCCGGCGCGTTCGGGAACGTGCGCGCGATGCCCGGCGGCGACGGCCAGCACCCCGGTCTCCAGTTCGTGCAGCGGCCGCACCATCCACCGGGCCAGCAGCACGGCGAGCAGCACGAACACCACGGCGACCAGCAGCGCCCCGGCGGCGACGGTGCTCCAGCGGGCGGCGACGTCCGCGGCGGCCGCCGCGACCGACGCCCGCAGCACGACGACGCCGGACACGCGGGTGCCGGTGCCCACCGGGCGTGCGAAGTACGCGGGATCGGCCGACCACGGCGCGAGCCGGCCGACCCGCGGCGCCGGCTCGTTGCGCATCGTCGCCTCGATCAGCGCGTGCACCGCCGGGTCGGCGGCGGTCAGCCCGCCCGCCTGCACCAGCGGCACGCGCCGGGCGTCGACGATGACGACGCCTTCGCCGTACAGCTCGGCGTAGCGGGCCGCGTCGGCTACGAGGGCGGCCGGGTCGCGCGTGTCGACGGCCTGCTGGGCCAGCACGACGAACCGGTCGACGTCGGCGGTGCGCGCGATGACCAGCTGCTGGGTGCGCTGGTCGGCGGTGGCGCCGAGCAGCGGCACGGCGAACGCGGCGACGACCGCGAGCGCCAGCGCGACCAGGACCACCAGCAGCCGGGTGCGCACCGGTCAGTCCCGGCCGAGCCGGTAGCCGAAACCGCGGATGGTGGTGAGCAACCCCGGCCGGTCGAGCTTCGCGCGCAGCTGCGTCAGATGCACGTCGAGCGAGCGCGACACCGCCAGGTACGCGTCGCCCCAGACCTCGTCCATCAGCTGCTGGCGGCTGACCGCGGTGCCCGGCCGGGCGGCGAGCACGGCCAGGATCTCGAACTCCTTCGTGGTCAGCCCGGCGTCGCGCCCGGCGACGAGCACCCGCCGGGCGCCGAGGTCGATCTCGACGTCTTCGACGTGCACGACCTCTTCGGCCGGGGCGTCGCGGGCCACCGCGCGCCGCACGACGGCGTCCATCCGGGCCAGCAGCTCGGCCAGCCGCACCGGTTTGGTCAGGTAGTCGTCGGCGCCGAGCCGCAGGCCGCGCACGACGGACCGTTCGTCGCCGCGGGCGGTGAGCACGATCACCGGCACCGGCGACACGGCCCGGATCTTGCGGAGCACGTCGAGCCCGTCGAAATCGGGCAGGCCCAGGTCGAGCAGGACGAGGTCGGCGTCGCGGTGCCGGTGCAGCGCGTCGGCCCCGCGGCCGACCAGGGTGACCGGATGGCCGCGCGCGTGCAGCGACTCGGCGAGCGCGCCCGCGACCCCCGCGTCGTCTTCGACGAGGAGCACGCGCACGGCCATCCTTTCTCAGCGTTCTTCCGGGCGTTCTTCCAGCTCGGAGGTCTTCGAGGTTTCCCGCATTGTGCCGTAGACGATGAGGGAGACCAGCACACAGCCCGCGACGTACCAGAAGAACACCGGTTCGTGCCCGGCGCTCTTGAGCGCCTGCGCGATCAGCTCGGCGGTGCCGCCGAAGATCGCCACGGTCAGCGCGTACGGCAGCCCGACCCCGAGCGCGCGGATCTTCGTCGGGAACAGCTCGGCCTTCACGATCGCGTTGATCGAGGTGTATCCGGCGACGATCACCAGCCCGGCCAGCACGAGGAAGAACGCGCCGACGGGGTTGCGGGTCGAGCCCATGACCGTCATCAGCGGGACGGTGAGCAGCGTGCCGCCGATGCCGAAGAACAGCAGCAGCGGGCGGCGGCCGATCCGGTCGGAAAGCCGGCCGGCGACGGGCTGCAGGATCGCCGCGACCAGGATCGCGCAGAAGAGCACGACGGTGACCTGCCGGCGCGGGATGTGGGCGGTGTTCTCGAGGAACTTCTGGCTGTAGGTGGCGAAGGTGTAGAAGCCGACCGTGCCGCCGAGGGTGAGGCCGACGACGAGGGCGATCTCCTTGGGGTACTTGGCCAGCGCGCGCAGCGTGCCGCGTTCGCCCTTGGTTTCTTCCGCCTCGCGCCGGTAGCTCTCGGACTCGTCCATGCCGCGGCGCAGCCACATGACCGTCAGCGCGGCGATCGTCCCGACCACGAAAGCGATCCGCCAGCCCCAGGCCGTCAGCTGCTGCTCGGTGAGGATCGCCTGCAGGACGAGCTGCAGGCCGAGGGCCAGCAGCTGGCCGCCGTAGAGCGTCACGTACTGGAAGCTGGAGTAGAAGCCGCGCTTGCCGGGAGTGGCCACTTCGGACAGGTAGGTCGCCGAGGTGGAGTACTCGCCGCCGACGGACAGGCCCTGCACGAGCCGGGCGATGAGCAGCAGGATCGGCGCGGCGATCCCGATGGTGTGGTAGCTGGGCGTGACGGCGATGAGCAGCGAGCCACCGGCCATGAAGGTCACGGAGAGCACGAGCGCGCTGCGGCGGCCGAACCGGTCGGCGAACCGGCCGAGCATCCACCCGCCGAGCGGCCGCATGAGGAACCCGACGGCGAACACGGCGGCGGTCCCCAGGAAAGCGGCCGTGGTGTCCGTGGTGGGGAAGAAGGACTTGGCGAAGTAGGTGGTGAACGCGGCATAGGCGTACCAGTCGTACCACTCGATCAAGTTGCCGATCGAGCCGCGCAGCACGTTGCCGACAACGCGCTTTTCACTGACGGCCCCACCGGCGGAGCCGCTGATCCGGGTTGTCATCGTCGACCTCCTGTGTCGCGACTCACGGTGACCAACGAGGGGGTGAGCGGCAAGGCCGGAGGGGAGTTCCTAACACGCGCTTAGGACGATGACTCCGGGAGCGGATCCGGGCGGTACGGCAAGCTAGCCGGCCGGCCACTCGTAGGACAGTTCGTAGCGGTCGGCGGCGAGCACCATGTCGTTCATCTCCAGCGGCGTGCCGCCGACGGCGTACGCGATGCGGGTGACGGTGATGACCGCTACGCCGTCGCTCAGCTGGAGCCGCGTCGCCTCGGCGGGCGTCGGCATCCGCGCGCCGACGTGCTCGGCGAACGAGCCGATCTCGTGGCCGGCCTCCTCCAGCCGTGCATACGTGCCGCCCGGTCCGGTGTCGACGTTTTCGATCGCGGTGTCGCGCGTCAGTTCACGCGGGAGCCGGGACACGGCGAGTTGGACGACCACTCCGTCGGCGCGCATCACGCGGTCGCGAACGGTGACCTCGGTCCCTTCGTCGACGGCGAGGTGGCCGGCCACGCGTGCGCCGGCCGGTTCGAAGCGGATCTCGGCGGACGTCGACGCCTCGAAGCCACCTGCGGCGGCGTCGGCGAGGAACGCGCCGCGGTTGCGCTCGCGGGCCTCGCGGGAGAGCCGGGATGGCGCGATGCGCCGGATGGCCGCCGATGGCCGGACGAAGGCTGGGACTCCGCTTGTCCTGTCGACCACGACGCCATGGTCCCACTTACCCAGCGGACCAACAACGATGTGCCTGCCCTGCGACACGGCCGGCCCTCGGGAATGCGATCGCCGGCCACGAGCCGTCGCCGTGACCCCGCTGTGGTCCCCATCGCACGTTACCCGCGAGTTGTGTGGAAGAACGCATCGGTGACCGTTGGTTACCGGTGCGTTCTTTGGTTGAGTTCTGCCGTCGTCCTGACACGTGCTCGGGACGACGACCGGCACCCCGGGCGCGGGTGCGCGGCGCGGCGGTGCTGCCGATAACCTCGTGCGCGACATCAGCGCACGTTCACGAAGAGGGAGAACACTGTGGGACGGTCGGTTCTGGTCACCGGGGGCAACCGGGGCATCGGTCTGGCGATCGCCCGGGACCTCGCCGCGCAGGGGCACCAGGTCGCCGTCACCCACCGTGGTTCCGGGGCCCCCGAGGGCCTCTTCGGCGTGCAGGCCGACGTCACCGACACCGAGCAGGTCGACGCCGCCTTCAAGCTCGTCGAGGAGCACCAGGGCCCGGTCGAGATCCTCGTCTCCAACGCCGGCCTCACCGACGACACGCTCCTCATGCGGATGAGCGACGAGCAGTTCGAGCGCGTCATCGACGCCAACCTCACCGGCGCCTACCGCGTGGCCAAGCGGGCTTCGCGCGGCATGCTGCGCGGCAAGTGGGGACGGTTCATCTTCATCTCGTCGGTCGTCGGCCTCTCCGGCTCCGCCGGCCAGGCCAACTACGCCGCGTCGAAGGCGGGTCTGGTCGGCTTCGCGCGTTCGCTGGCGCGGGAGCTCGGCTCGCGCAACATCACCTCGAACGTCGTCGCGCCCGGGTTCGTGCACACCGACATGACCGACGAGCTGCCCGAGGACCGCAAGAAGGAGATCCTCGCCCAGGTGCCTTCCGGCCGGTACGCCGAGCCGTCGGAGATCGCCGCCGCCGTGCGCTACCTGGCCTCCGACGAAGCCGGCTACGTCAACGGTGCCGTGCTGCCCGTCGACGGCGGCCTCGGCCTCGGCCACTGATTCCCGTTCCACCCGAACCCAAGCTTGGAGGACCCGTGCCCGGACTGCTCGAAGGCAAGCGGCTGCTGATCACCGGCATCATCACCGACGCCTCGCTCGCCTTCCACGCGGCCAAGATCGCCCAGCAGGAGGGCGCGACCGTGGTGCTGACCGGCTTCGGCCGCATGTCGCTGGTCAAGACCATCGCGAAGCGGCTGCCGAAGGAAGCGCCGGTGCTGGAGCTGGACGTGACGAACCAGGAGCACCTGGCCTCGCTGGCCGGCCGCGTCCGCGAGCACGTCGACGGCCTCGACGGTGTGCTGCACTCGATCGGCTTCGCGCCGCAGAGCTGCCTCGGCGCGCCGTTCATGGACGCGCCCGCCGAGGACGTCAAGACCGCCGTCGAGGTTTCGTCGTACTCCTTCATGTCGCTGGCGAAGGCGTGCCTGCCGCTGCTGGGCCGCGGTTCCTCGATCGTCGGCATGGACTTCGACGCCCGCGTCGCGTGGCCGGTCTACAACTGGATGGGTGTCGCGAAGGCCGCGCTCGAGTCGGTCAACCGGTACCTGGCCAAGGAGCTGGGCCCGCAGGGCATCCGGGTCAACCTGGTCAGCGCCGGCCCGATGAAGACCATGGCCGCGAAGTCGATCCCGGGCTTCACGGAGCTGGAAGACGGCTGGGGCGACCGCGCGCCGCTCGGCTGGGACAGCTCGGACCCGGACCCGACCGCGAAGAGTGTCTGCGCGCTGCTGTCGGACTGGCTTCCCGCCACGACGGGCTCGATGATCATGGTCGACGGCGGGGTCCACGCCCTCGGCATCTGAGCCCTCACACGGCCACCGGCTCCCGGTCGTCGCCGCGCTGGACGGCGGCGGCGACCGTGAGCGCGGCCAGCGTCGCCGCGCCGAGGGCGATCCCGGTCCAGGCGACGCTCGGGAAGCCGAGCCCGGCGTCGATCGCGACACCGCCGAGCCACGGGCCGACCGTGTTGCCGACGTTGAACGCCGAGGTCGTGCTGGCTCCGACGAGGGTCGGCGCGTCCCCGGCGACCTGGTAGGTCCGCACGTTGAGCGCCGGGTTGGCGCCGAAGCCGGCCACCCCGAAGACCAGCACCGCCGCGACGGCCACCACCGTGTCGGTCGTCAGAGCCAGCACGAACAGGGCGGCCAGCGCGAGCCCGACGCTGCCGTAGAGGGTGGCGAACGGCCGCCGGTCGGCCAGCCGGCCGGCCGCGCTGATGCCCAGCAGCGCGCCGACGCCGAACAGCGCGAGCACGCCCGGCACCCAGCGTTCCGGCAGGCCGTCGGTCTCGGTCAGCAGGGGTGCGAGGTAGCTGAACGCGGCGAAGATCATGGCCTGGCACAAGGCGATCACGCCGAGCGCGAGCCAGACCCGGCCGCGCCGGTACAGCCGCAGCTCGCCGCGGACGCTCACCGCGTCGCCGGTCGTCTCCGGCACCAGCGCCGCCACGCCGGCCACCGCCACCAGGGTCACCGCGGCCACCGCCCAGAACGCCGTCCGCCAGCCGGCGTGCTGGCCCAGGAACGTCCCGGCGGGCACCCCGGCGATGTTGGCGACGGTCAGCCCGCCGACGAGCACGGCCATCGCCCGGCCACGCCGGTCGACGGGCACGAGCGCGATCGTCGTCGCCGCGGCCACGGCCCAGAAGCCGGCGCAGGCGAGTGCCGCCACGACCCGCGTCGCGAAGAGCAGGGCGTAGCCGTCCGCGAGGGCGCCGACGACGTGCGCCGCGACGAACACGCCGAGCAGCGCCAGCAGCGTCCGGCGGCGGGGGAGGCGCAGGGTGCCGATCGCCAGCAGGGGCGCGCCGACGACCATGCCGATGGCGAAGGCGGAGATCAGCAGCCCGGTGTCGGGGATGCTGACCCCCAGGTCGGCGGCCATCCCGGGGAGCAGGCCGGTGATCATGAACTCGGACGTGCCCAACGCGAACACGCTGAGCCCAAGGACGAAGACGGCCAGGGGCACGGGTCCTCCTCAATTATGTATTGATCAGTACAAAATTCGGGCAAGGCTGGGCGTGTGCGGTGCTTCGCTCAGCGCGTGATGGCGGCGAGCGCGAGGTCCGCGACGGCGTGCATGGCTTCGCGGCTCGTGCCGCGGCGGGCCATCACCCGCAGGCCGGAGGTGGTGCTGAGCAGGAACTCGGCCACGTCGGCCGGGTCGAGGCCGTCCCGGAGGCTGCCGTCGAGCACGCCTTCGCGGACGCACTCGGTGAACATGGCCAGGTTCTGTTCGGTGTCGTGACGCAGCGCCGCGCCCACTTCGTCGTCCGGGAGCCCCAGTTCGGCGAGCGTGTTGACGACGAGGCACCCGCGCCGCCGGGTCTCCAGGTCGTCCTCGACGGCGGCGTCGAGGACCTTCGCGATCCGCTCGGCCGCGGTCCCCGGACCGTCGAGGATCGCCTGGCGCTTGGCCAGCTGGGTGGTCGTGTAGTGCGCCAGGGAACGCCGGAACAGCGCCCGCTTGCTGCTGAAGGTGTTGTAGACGCTGCTGCGCCCGAGTCCGGTGGCCTCGCACAGGTCCTGCGTGGACGTCGCCTCGTAGCCGTGCTCCCAGAACGCGTGCATCGCGTTCTCGACCGCGGTGGTCTCGTCGAACTCGCGTGGCCTGGCCATGTGAGCACCATAGCAGAGTTTTGGACTGAACGATTCACAACGGGGTCGCGTCAGCGTGCGGGGCGCCACATCGGCAAGATGACGGGGGTGGGATACGACGCGTTGCTGTGGCTTTCCTTCGGCGGCCCGGAAGGGCCGGACGACGTCATGCCGTTCCTCGAGAACGTGACCCGGGGCCGGGGCGTGCCGCGGGAGCGCCTGCTGGAGGTGGCCGAGCACTACCAGCACTTCGGCGGCGTCTCACCGATCAACAAGCTGAACCGCGACGCGATGGCCGCCGTCGAGAAGCAGCTCTCGGCCGCCGGCATGGACTTGCCGGTGCACTTCGGCAACCGCAACTGGCACCCGATGGTCGAGGACACCCTGGCGGCGCTGACGGCGTCCGGCGCCCGGCGGGTGCTGGTGTTCCCGACGAGCGCGTACGGCGGCTACTCGGCGTGCCGCCAGTACGACGAGGACATCGAGCGCGCCCGCGCGGCGGCCGGCCCGGACGCCCCCGAACTGGTGAAGATCCGGCAGTTCTTCGACCACCCGCTGTTCGTCTCGGCGGTGGCGGACGGCCTGCGCGCGGCGCACGCTTCGCTGGGCGACGTGCCGGGGGTGCGCACGGTGTTCACGGCGCACTCGGTGCCGGAGAGCGCGGACCTGGCGTCCGGCCCGCCCGGCGAAGGCGGCCGCCGGTACTCGCGCCAGATCGCCGAAGCGGCGCGTCTGGTCGCGGCGGAAGCGGGCATCACGGAGTACGACGTCGTGTGGCAGTCGCGGTCCGGGCCGCCGCAGGTGCCGTGGCTGGAGCCGGACATCGTCGACCACATCGACGCGCTGCACGCGTCGGGCGTCCGCGGCGTGGTCGTGTCGCCGATCGGGTTCGTCTCGGACCACCTGGAGGTGATCTGGGACCTGGACAACGAAGCGGCCGAACGGGCGGCGGAGCACGGAATGGCGTTCGCCCGGGCGGCGACGGCGGGATCGGACCCGCGGTTCGCGGAGCTGGTGGTGGAGCTGATCCGCGAGCACACGCACGGCGTGCCGCCGCGCAAGCTGTCCCCGTTCCCGGCGGCGGGCTGCACGGTCAACGGCGCGCCGTGCGCCCTCGGGTGCTGCGAGCCGGCCAAGCGCCCGGCCCGCTGACCCGCGCCCCAATGTGGCCTTCGGTGCGTGAGACGCAACGAAGGCGGCCTTCGGTGCGTGAGACGCAACCAAGGCCGCCTTGGGGCGCTTGAGGCTCAGCCCTCGCGAGCCGCGGATTCCGCGAAGACCCGCACGGCTTCGTTGACCGCCGCGCATCGGGCCGTGCGGACCGCGTTCGACAGCGGCCGCAGCGCCTGGGCCCGCAGCGTCGAAGCCGAAGCCGACAACGCCCCGCCCGGGTCGTCCGACGACGCGATCGCCAGGATCGCCGCGATCTCCTCCGCCCGCTGCAGCACTCGCAACGCGCGCCCGGGCGTGCCCGCCGGCCAGTCGACCTCCGGCCGCGACCGCAGGTGCGCCGACAGCTCCGCGCGCACGCCCGGCCGGTCGGAAGCCACGTCCAGCGCCTGCAACGCGCCCGCGCTCGCCCGGATCGCGTCCGTCAGCCCGTGCTCGGCTTCGCCCAGCCCGAAATACTCCACCGACGCGGGCGAAGACAGCGAATACACCGTCCAGCGCATCAGCCCTTCCGCGACCGGCTCCGGCACCAGCCCGAACCCGAGTTCGGCCAGCACCACCGCGTCGCCCGCGCGCAGCGCCGCCTCGGTGAACGGGCCACCGCCGCCGAGGCCGCGGACATCACCCGCCACCGGGAGCACCAGCTGGAGGCTTTTCGCTCCTTGCGAACGCAGCGCCATCAGCAGCTGGACCGGCGTCGCCGCCCGGTTGAAGGCCAGCGGGAGCGCGAACGCCTCCGCCGCGGCCGCGTCGGCGGCCACGACGTCGTGGGCTTCACCCCACGCGAGCAGGGCGTCGAGCACATCGTCGGACGCGGCGGCTCCGTTCAGCCACGCGGCGGACCAGACGGCGAAAGTCGCACTGGGACGGCACACGACGCCCCATTTTACCGGTCCGGCCCGCCCGGGCGGCGCGCGCCCACGCTGGAGTCGCTCCACGTCGACGCACCGCCGATCCGGCAGTAGCGTCGAACGGGTGAACGCAGTTCCAGAGGCTCTTCCCCGCACCGCCGGGGCCCTGCGCGCGGCCGGGTACGAGCCGCGCCCGATCGCGCAAGAGATCCACGACAACCTGCTGACCGCGCTGAAGAACGGTGAGGACGCCTGGCCCGGCATCGTCGGGTTCTCCCGTACCGTGCTGCCGCAGCTGGAACGCGCGCTGCTGGCGGGGCACGACGTCGTCCTGCTCGGCGAACGCGGCCAGGGCAAGACCCGCCTGTTGCGCACCCTCGCCGGCCTGCTCGACGAGTGGACCCCTGTCATCGAGGGCTCCGAGCTGGGGGAACACCCGCTGCAGCCGATCACGCCCGCGTCGATCCGCCGGGCCGCCGAGCTGGGCGACGACCTGCCCGTGGCCTGGCGTCACCGCTCCGAGCGCTACACCGAAAAGCTCGCCACGCCCGACACGTCGGTCGGTGACCTGATCGGCGACGTCGACCCGGTCAAGGTGGCCGAAGGCCGCAGCCTCGGTGACCCCGAAACCATCCACTTCGGCCTGGTCCCGCGCGCCCACCGCGGCATCGTCGCCATCAACGAGCTGCCCGACCTCGCCGAACGCATCCAGGTCGCGCTGCTCAACGTGATGGAGGAGCGCGACATCCAGGTCCGCGGCTACACGCTGCGGCTGCCGCTGGACGTCCTGCTCGTCGCCACCGCGAACCCCGAGGACTACACCAACCGCGGCCGGATCATCACCCCGCTGAAAGACCGCTTCGGCGCCGAGATCCGCACCCACTACCCCCTGGATGTGGAGGCGGAGGTGGCGGTCGTCAAGCAGGAGGCCAACCTCGTCGCCGAGGTCGGCGAGCCGCTGCTGGAGGTCCTCGCCCGGTTCGTCCGGAACCTGCGCGAATCGACGGTCATCGACCAGCGCTCCGGCGTGTCGGCGCGCTTCGCCGTCGCCGCGGCGGAGACCGTCGCCGCCGCGGCCTTGCGGCGCTCGGCGCTGACCGGCGAAGAGCCCGCGGTGGCGCGGCCGGTCGACCTGGACGCCGTCCCGTCGGTCCTGCGCGGCAAGATCGAGTTCGAGCCGGGCGAAGAGGGCCGCGAGATCGAGCACCTCGTGCACCTGATGCGCCGGGCGATCGCCGAAACCGCGCGCGGCCGCTTCGCCGGGCTCGACCTGCGCCCGCTGGCCGACGCCGTCGAGGAAGGCCACCTGGTCGCCACCGGCGAACGCGTCCCGGCCAAGGACGTCCTCGCGGCGCTGCCGGAACTGCCGGTGCTGCACGAGGTCGCGTCACGCGCCGGCGTAGCCCCCGACGAGCCCGCCGGGCGGATCGCGGCCGCCGTCGAACTCGCCCTCGAATCGCTGTTCCTGGCGCGGCGGCTGGCCAAGGACTCCGATGACGCGACGACCGTCTACGGCCGATGACCGCGGTCCCGCTTCCCGACGGCTACTCCTACGGCCCGTGGCACGACGGGCCGGACCCGCTCGCGCCACCGGCCGACCTGCGCGACGCGCTCGACGAGATCGGCCGCGACGTGATGGCCGGGGCGTCGCCGCGATCCGCGCTGGAGGAACTGCTGCGGCGCGGCACCGAGCGCACCGCGGGCCTGGACGAGCTGACCCGGCGCCTGTGGCAGCGGCGGTCGCAGATCCAGCGCCGCAACAACCTCGACGGCACCCTGCAGGAAGTCCAGCGCCTGCTGCAGGAGGCCCTCGACGCGGAACGGCGCGAGCTGTTCCCGGACCCCGACGACGAAGCCCGCTTCCGCGAGGCCCAGCTGGACGCGCTGCCGCAGGGTACCGCGGCCGCCGTCAACGAGCTGGCGAACTACGACTGGCGCTCCGGGCAAGGGCGGGAGAACTACCGGAAGATCCGGGACCTGCTCGGCCAGGAGCTGATGGAGTCGCGGTTCCAGGGCATGAAGCAGGCGCTGCAGAACGCCGGGCCCGAGGACGTCGAGCGGATCAACGAGATGCTCTCCGACCTCAACGACCTGCTCGAAGCGCACGCGAGCGGCGCGGAGGACGTCCAGCGGCGCTTCGCCGAGTTCATGCGCAAGCACGGCGAGTTCTTCCCGGAGAACCCGCGCGACGTCGAGGAACTGATCGACGCGCTGGCGCAGCGCTCGGCGGCCGCGCAGCGGATGCTGAACTCGATGTCCGCGCAGCAGCGCGCGGAACTGGCGGAGCTGACCCAGCAGGCGTTCGGTGACCCGCGGCTGGCGCAGCAGCTGTCCAGATTGGACAGTCAGCTGCGGGCGGCGCGCCCGGGCGAGGACTGGACGGGCTCGGAGCGCTTCCGCGGCAACAACCCGCTGGGCATGGGCGAAGGCGCGCAGGCGATGGCCGACCTCGCCGAACTGGACGCGCTGGCCGAGCAGCTGAGCCAGTCCTACCCGGGCGCGAGCCTGGAGGACATCGACCTGGAGGCCCTGGAGCGCCAGCTCGGCAAGGACGCCGGCGTCGACGCGCGGCGGCTGTCCGAGCTGGAGCGTGAGCTGCGTCGCCAGGGCCTGTTCGAACGAGCCGCCGACGGCTCGCTCCGGTTGTCGCCCAAGGCGTTGCGGCGGCTGGGGGAGACGGCGCTGTCCGACATCGTGAACGCGTTGCGCGGCAAGACGGGCGAGCGGGAGACGGAGTCGGCGGGCGCGGCCGGCGAGCCGACCGGCGCGTCGCGGCCGTGGCGGTTCGGGGACATGCAGCCGTGGGACGTGCCGCGGACGATCCGCAACGCCGTGCTGCGGTCGGTGTCGGTGGGCGAGCGGCGGGTCCGGCTCGACGTCGAGGACGTCGAAGTGGTGGAGACCGAGCACCGCTCGCGCGCGGCGGTGGCGCTGCTGGTGGACACGTCGTGGTCGATGGTGCAGGAGGGGCGCTGGCTGCCGATGAAGCGCACGGCGCTGGCGTTGCACCAGCTGATCACCACGCGTTTCCGCAACGATGCGCTGCAGCTGATCACGTTCGGCCGCTACGCGACGCCGGTGGAGCTGCCGGAGCTGATCGGGCTGGAGGGCGCGTGGGAGCAGGGCACGAACGCCCACCACGGGCTGCTGCTGGCGGGCCGCCACCTGCGCCGCCACCCGGACGCGCAGCCGGTGGTCCTGATGGTGACGGACGGCGAGCCGACGGCGCACCTGGAACCGGACGGCGAAGCGGTGTTCGACTACCCGCCGCAGCCCCGCACGCTCCACAAGACACTGTCCGAAGTGGACAGGCTGGCGAAGCTGGGAGCATCGATCTCGGTGTTCCGCTTGGGCGACGACCCCCGCCTGACGGCGTTCGTGGACGTGATCGCCCGCCGCTCGGGAGGACGGGTGGTGGCCCCGGACCTGGACGGCCTGGGTGCGGCGGTGGTGGGGGACTACCTGCGAACCCGGCGCCGCTGAGCCGGGTGGGCCGGTTTCGGCGGGCGGCCGGGCGGGCAGCGAAGCGGCCACCCGCGCCGCCGAGCCGGAATCAGTCCGGCACCACGCCCGACCGGTGCAGCGCTTCCGCCGCGCGGGTCGTGTCCTCGTGGCCCGGCGGCAGGTACGCCTCGTGGTCCGCCAGCACCTCCTGCGCCAAGGCGCGCGCCCGGGCGATCGCGCCCTCGGTCAGGAGTGCCTCCACCGAACGCCTCCGCAGCCGCAACATCCGGCTCAGGCGCGGGGCCAGCTCCGCCGACGGCAATGCCCGGAAATGGCGCCACAACGCCGCCGCGTGGGCGGGCAGCTCCTCTCCCGCCGTCTCCGCCACGTCGAACGCGCGGTCCAGTGCCCCGGCCAGCCGCTCCTGCGTGTGCAAGCGGCCCAGCACCGCCCGCTGCGTCAGCCGGTGCATCGTCACGACCTCGCCGCTGACGTCCGGCTCGGCGAGCGCCGCCGCCGCCAGACCGGCCACGGCCGCGTCCACCGCCACCGGGTCCGGGCCCGCGCGGCGAAGCAGCGCTCGTCGCACTCCCCACGGTGCCAGCACCGCCAGCAGCTCCGCGAGTGCCGGCGCCCGGCTGTCCCGGGTCCCCACCGCCGACAGTGCTGCGAGAGCGGTGCTCTCGACACAGGGCGGGTGATCTTCTCCCGGCTCCCGCTCCAGCGGCGGCACGTGCGGGAGCCGGCCGAGGTACGCCGCGAACCCCGTCGCCCGGATCACCGGGCCCGCCTGCGTGAGCGCCAGTGGCAGGTACCCCAGCTCCCGGGCGACGACGGCCGCGTCCGGGCCGGCGGCGCGGCCGGACCGGGCCTCGAGGAAACGGACCGCCTCCGCCTCCCCGAACCCGCCCACCGGCACCGTGCCGCCGAGGATCTCGAAGTCCGGCACCGTCGTCGTCACCAGGACCCGGGCGCGTGCGGGCAGCCAGCGGTTCAGCGCGTCGGGATCCGTCGCGCCGTCGAAGACGACGACGGCATCGTCGAGACTGTCCAGCCAGGCCAAGCCCGCTTCGGCGTCGAAGGACGGCCCGGCCAGCGCGGCGTAGGCGCGCTCGGTGTTCGCCGGATCCTGCGCGGCCACCCACACCACGGGGAAGCGCCCGCCCCGGACGTAGGCGGCGGCGAGGTGGGTCTTGCCGACGCCGCCGCGTCCGAGCAGCACGCAGAACCGGCCCGCGCGGAACGTCTCGTCGATCTTCGCCAGGAGCGGATCCCGCGGCACGGCCGACGGCGGTTCACGCGGAACGGCCCCGGACACCAGCCGCGGGCCCGCCCGCCGCCGCGACCGGAGCACGACCGCCGTGACCAGCGCGATCACGGTGACCGCGATGGCTGCCACGATCCCGGCGCTCATCGGGTCAGGCTAACCGCGCCGATGCCCGTGCGACGGCTACGGAAGAGTGACGCTCGTTCAGGGCCGGTGCCGTCGCAGGCGCACGGCGCGCGGATCGATCCACTGCCCGTGCGCGGGTTGCGCCACGAGCGGGTCGGCCCACCGCACGCGCACCCGGTCCGGGTGCGCCTCCTGGATGCGCGCCTCCGTCCACCGGCCCGGTTCCTCCTCCACCCACCACGGGTCGGCCAGGCAGGCGAGCCCGTCGCGACGGACGACGTCCTCGGCTTCTTCACGCTCGGCCGGTTCGGCCAGCGCCGCGTGGAAGACGGTGACCGGCTCCCACAGCGGCCCGCTCCGGCGGACGTGGCCCAGCAGCTCGTCGTCCTCCGCACGCCGGACTTCGACCGCCGGCAGCAGCGAGCGGACCGCCGCGACGACCTTCTCGGTCTGGGCCCGCAGCGCCGCCAAGCCGTCCTGTTCCGCGGCCGAGCCGACGTAGGCGTCCAGGTCCGCGCGGACACCCTGCTTCCACACCGCCACCAGCCGCTGCGCCTGCGCGATGTCCTCGTCGGGACGGCCGGCGGCCAGGACGAGGTCCGCGCGGAGCCCGGGCCGGATCCGGCCGCGGTCGGGCAGGCCGAACACCTCCGCCGGGCCCGCGGTCGCCGCGGTCAGCGCCGCCGCCGGGGACAGGCCCGCCGCCACCAGGTGTCCCAGCTCCCGGTGGAGGCTCGCGCCGTGGACCGTGCCGGGGTTCGGCGCGTCGGTGCCCGCCAGCAGCGTTACCCCGGCCTCGTGCAGCAGCCGGACGTTGTCCTTCGCCACCGCGAAGTCCGGCAGGTGCGGCGGCAGCCAGCGCCGCCCCTGCCGCTCCACGACCGCGCGCCAGGCCGGACCGAGCCGGGTCAGCAGGTCCGGCTCGGTGAGCAGCGGCAGCACGGCGCCGTCCGGGAAGCCGTCGGCCACCGACAGCGTCGTGACGACCGCGACCCCCGCCGCGGCGACGGCGTCCACCTGGGGCCCGGCCAGCGCGTCGAACGGCGCGTGGGCGAGGACGTCGACCCCGGCCGGGAGCAGGTCCACGGCCCCGCGGGCGGTCGACACGTGCGCCACCACCAGCAGCCCGGCCCGGTGGGCGGCCTCGGCCAGCGCGGCGATCGTCGGCACGTCCAGTGACGGCATCGGCATCGGCCCGCCGGTGCCGTCGTCGTAGAGGACCTTGAGGTGCGCCGCTCCTTCGGCGACGCGGTCGGCGACGAACCGCTCGGCGTCCCGCGGGCCCGTGACGTACGGGAACGGCGCGTACATCATGCTCGGGTGCCCGCCGGGCGCCGTCGCCCCGACGCTCGACGAGCGCACGTCGGCCGCGTCCGGCCGGGCGGCTTCGGCGAGCGCGTCGCGCACGGTGCCCGGCTTGCTGAACATGTCGAGCACGGTCGTCACGCCGAACGTGAGGGCCTGCCGGAGCGCGCCGGGCAGCAGGTGGACGTGCGCGTCGATCAGGCCGGGCAGCAGGGTGGCGCCGCGGGCGTCGACGTGCTCGTCGCCGGGCCGCAGCAGGGTGTCGTCGCCGACCGCGGCGATGCGGCCGTCCGCGACGCGCACGGCGGTGTGCTCGGTGAGGCGCTCGCCGTCGAAGACGCGGGCGCCGGTGATGGTCGTGGTCACGGCCGTCACGGTAGAAGTTGACATCGTGTGAAGGTCAACTCCTAAAGTAGGGCGCGTGCGGTACTCGATCAGCCAGGTCGCCAAGGCGTCCGGCGTGTCGGCGCGGATGCTCCGGCACTACGACGCGATCGGCCTGCTCACGCCGTCTTCGGTGGCGGCGAACGGCTACCGCTGGTACGGCAGGCCCGAGCTCCTGCGCCTGCAGCGCATCCTGCTGCTGCGGCGGCTCGGGCTCGGCCTGGCCGAGATCGGCGCCGTGCTGGGCGACCAGGTCGACGAGGCGGCCGCGCTGCGCGGGCACCTGGCCGAGCTGAAGGACGAGCGCCGCCGCCTCGACCGGGTCATCGCCACGGTCGAGGAGACGATCGCCGACCTCGGTGACGCCCGGATCGACGACCCGGAGCGGTTCTTCGCCGGGCTTCGCCGGGACGGGGCCGCGATGCGGCAGGCCTACCGGGAGACGTTCGGCGCGGGCGCCGAGGCGGCCTTCGACACCGCCGAGGCCGCTCAGCAGGGGTTCACCACCGCGGACTACGAGCACGCCGCCGCCCAGAGCGCGGCGCTGTTCCGGCGGCTGGCCGGGGTCATGCGTTCCGGCGTGGCGCCGGAGGACCCCGCCGCGCTCGACGCCGTCGCCGAACACCACCGGTCGGTGAGCCGCTTCTGGCAGCCGACGGCCCTGGCCTACGCCGCGATGGGCGGGCTCTACGTGACCGATCCCCGGCAACGCGAGCTGGCCGCGCGGGCCGACCCGGAGCTGCCGGCGTGGCTGGCCCGCGCCATCGGAGCCTACGCACGCGAGCGGCTCGTCCCACCGGTCGGGAGCGCCTGACAAGCGAGCGCTTACAGTCGAGGGCATGCAGACTTGGTCATCGGTCGACGTGCCCCGCATCCCCGGCACCCCCCGCCCGCTGCGGCTCCACGACACCGCCACCGGGCAGATCCGCCCGACCGCGCCCGGCGCCACCGCCCGGATGTACGTCTGCGGCATCACGCCCTACGACGCGACGCATCTGGGGCACGCCGCGACGTACCTCGCCTTCGACCTGGTGAACCGGGTGTGGCGGGACAACGGGCACGAAGTCCACTACGTGCAGAACGTCACGGACATCGACGAGCCGCTGCTGGAGCGCGCCGAGCGGGACTCCGACGACTGGGTCGTGCTGGGCATGCGCGAGACCGCGCTGTTCCGCGAGGACATGACCGCGCTGCGCGTGCTCCCGCCGAAGCAGTTCGTCGGCGCGGTGGAGAGCATCCCGGAGATCGTCGAGGTCATCGCGAAGCTCCTCGCCAACGGCGCCGCCTACCGCGCCGACGACCCCGGGTTCCCGGACGTCTACTTCGACCACACCGCGACCGGCAAGTTCGGCTACGAGTCGAACTACGACGAGCCGACCATGCGGAAGTTCTTCGCCGAGCGCGGCGGTGACCCCGACCGCGCGGGCAAGCGCCACCCGCTGGACGCGCTGCTGTGGCGCGTCGCCCGCGAAGGCGAGCCGTCGTGGGAGTCGGAGCTCGGCCCCGGACGTCCGGGCTGGCACATCGAGTGCAGCGCGATCGCGGTCAACCGGCTGGGCCTCGGGTTCGACCTGCAGGGCGGCGGCTCGGACCTGATCTTCCCGCACCACGAGTACAGCGCGGCGCACGCCGAAGCGGTCGCCAAGGACGGGCCGTTCGCCCGGCACTACGTGCACGCCGGGATGATCGGCCTCGACGGCGAGAAGATGTCCAAGTCACGCGGGAACCTCGTGTTCGTCTCCCGGCTGCGGGCCGACCGGGTCGATCCGGGCGCGATCCGGCTCGCGCTGTTCGCCGGCCACTACCGCGCCGACCGGGCGTGGACGTCCGAGCTGCTCACCGAGGCGGAAGCCCGGCTCGCGCGCTGGCGCGAAGCCGTTTCGCTGCCGGCCGGCCCGTCGGCGGAGGACACCGTCGCCCGCCTGCGCGACCACCTGTCCGACGATCTCGACACCCCGAAGGCGCTGGCGGCGATCGACGCGTGGGCGGGCGACGCCCTGTGCCGCGACGGCCGGGACGAGACGGCGCCCGGCCTGATCCGCACCGCGGTCGACGGCCTCCTCGGCATCACCCTCTGACGGCAGGGCGCCACTTTCCCGGAAAGTGGCGCCCCTCGCCGGTGTATAACGACCTACACGGCGACCGGCCGGCCGGCGGCCAGCGCCAGGTGGTCGCCTGACCAGTCGCGGCGCAGCCACCGGTCGTGCGAAGCGATGACGACCGCGCCCGGCGCCGTTTCGAGGGCCGTGAACAGTTCTTCCGCCAGGGTCAGCGAAATGTGGTTCGTCGGCTCGTCGAGGAGCAGCACGTCCGGTGGCTCGGCGAGCAGGATCGCCAGCGCGAGCCGTCGCCGCTGACCCACCGAGAGCGCCCCGACCGGCTGGCGGAGATCCCGGGACGCGAGCAGGCCCAGCCGACTCAGCGGGGGAGCGTCCTCGCCGAGCGCGTCGCGGTACACCCGGACCGCCGTCCGCTCGGGCGACGGGAACGCGACATCCTGCTCCAGCAGCCCGACGCGCACACCGTGTCCGAAGTGGACTGTCCCGGCGGCGGGGGCGAGCCGTCCGGCCAGCACGTTCAGCAGCGTCGACTTGCCGGCCCCGTTGCCGCCGGTGACGAGCAGCCGTGCCGACGCGCCGACGTCCAGCCGCGGCAGCCGCAGCCGTCCCGGTACTTCCACGTCCCGCACGGAGATCGCCGGCCCGTCAGCGTGCGCGCGGCCGGTCAGCTCGGCGCGGAACCGCAGCGGCGCCGGTGGCTTGCGCACCTGCTCGCGCTCCAGGATCTCCAGCCGCTGCTCGGCGTCGCGGACCCGCCGCGAGATCGTCTTCTGGACGCGGGCGCCCTTGAAGTGGTGGATGAACTTGTCGTTGTCACGCGGGCCGCGGCCGTAGGCGACGTTGCGCGCCGTGACGGCGACGGTCTCCCGCAGCTCCTTCAGCTCCTCCTGCTCTTCGGCGTAGCGCTGCTCCCACCGCGCCCGCTCGGCCTTCTTGTGGCCGAGGTAGTCGGTGTAGCTGCCGCCGTAGCGGACCGCCCCGCCGGCCTGGCGGTCGGCCGCGGCCGGGTCGAGGTCGACGATGTCGGTGCAGACCGCGTCGAGGAACACCCGGTCGTGCGACGACAGCACGACGATGCCGGTCAGCTCGACCAGGTGGCGCTCGAGGAAGGCCAGCGCCGCGTCGTCGAGGTGGTTGGTCGGCTCGTCGAGCAGCAGCGTTTCCGGCTGCCGGATCAGCAGCGCGGCCAGCCCGAGCCGGGACCGCTGCCCGCCCGACAGCGTGCCGAGCGGCCGGTCCGGTTCGACGCCGCCGAGCCCGAGCCCGTCGCAGACGAGTTTCGCGCGGCGATCGGCGTCCCACAGGTCGTGGGCCTGCGCCCACTCCAGGACCCGGCCGTACTCCTCGAGCACCGCCGCGTCGTCGGGCCGGTCGGTCATCGCCGCGGTCAGCTCGTCGAGCCGGGCCGCGGCGGCCCGGATGTCGGCGAGCGCGTCGTCGAGCACGTCGGCGAAGGTCGCCGCCATGCCGAAAGGCAGCTCCTGCAGCAGGAACCCGACGTCCGGGCCGCGCAGCACCTCGCCGGACCGCGGCTCTTCGAGCCCGGCGAGCAGGCGCAGCAGCGTGGACTTGCCGCTGCCGTTCTCGCCGACGAGGCCGAGCCGCCGGCCGGCGGACGCGGTCAGCGAGACGCCGTCGAGGACGACGCGGGTGCCGTAGCCGAAGACGACGTCTTTGGCCTGCAACGGAAAAAGGGTGGACATGTGCGATCACCGGGCCCTGGGGGAAGAAAGCGGAAATCCCGCCGGGCGTCGTGGCACGCGGGAGCGTCGGCTCGACCGGGTGCCGCCTCGGAAGCGGGACGGGCGCGGTTCAGTTCCTCATAGTGGAACCAGGTTAACGCAACAACAGTAGAGTTAGTCAACGGGTTATGGCCTGGGTCACATCCGGCAGCTGCGCGGTCGACCGTTCGGCGGCCGCGGTCCCGTCGGTGAGGAACTCCAGCAACGCGGTCAGCTGGCGGCGGTCCAGGCGCGCGAGCCGCTCGCCGACGAACCGGGCCATCGGCGCGTACAGCTCGGCGAGCTCGGCCATCCGGTCGGGCAGCGGCCGGACGGCGAGCCGCCGGCGGTCGGCCGGGTCCGGGACTCGCTCGGCGAGCCGGTGGCGTTCCATCCGGTCGAGCAGGCGGGTGAACGCGCCGGTGGACATGCCGAGGTGCCGGGCCAGCTCGCCGGGGGAGTCGCTCACGCCGCCGTGGAGCAGGTGCAGGCAGTGCAGCTCGGTCGGCGTGACGCCCATCCGCTCGGCGACCGAGGCGTGGAAGAGCGCGGTCGAGCCCACGAAACGCGGCAGGGCGAGAGCGGCGGCGGTGGCGAGTTCGCGCTGGTCGGGCAACGTCCATCCCGGGTCGTTCACGGCGCAGTCACTGCCCTGTGCAGTGACTGCCCGGCCAACGATAGCGAAGTGTCTTGACAAACCAGCTGGTGGGTCCAACTATAAAAGGTACCTTTCGAAATTTCTCTTTCAGATGAGGTGACGATGGCCGAGCTGCCGCCGCGGAAGCGCATCGAGGACGTCGAGCTGCTGCGCGCCCTGGCGCACCCGCTGCGCTCGGCGCTGCTGAACCACCTCACGGCGGTCGGGCCGCGCACCGCCAGCGAGTGCGCCGAAGCGGTCGGCTCGACCGCGTCCAACTGCAGCTGGCACCTGCGGCAACTGGCGCAGTACGGCCTGGTCGAGCGGGCCGAGGGCGAGGACGGCCGCGAGCGGCCCTGGCGGGCCCGGCAGGTCGGGCTGGAGATCGGCCGGTTCGCCGACGACCCGGCCCGCCGGGCCGCCCAGCTCGGTGTGGTCGGCGCGAGCCTGGGCCACGAGCAGGAGCTGACGCAGCGGTACCTGGACTCGCTCGACGACCTCGATCCGGCCTGGGTCGCGGCGTCCGGGCTCGCGAGCTACACGCTGCGTGTCACGCCGGAGGAGCTGACCCGGCTGAGCGACGCGATCGACGCACTGGTCCGGCCCTATGTCGGCGCCATCCGGCCGGACGCGCCGGCGAACGCGCGGCCCGTGCACGTCAGCCTGCGCGCCTTCCCGCGCATCGAGCATTCGGGGAAGGCGGAGGCGTGAAGCGGCTGCTGGGGGTGCCCGGGTTCGCGCGGTTGTGGGTGGCCGCGTTCTTCGGCGAGACGGCCGAGTGGATGCTGCAGGTGGCGTTGCCGGTCTACGTCTTCCAGCGCACCGGCTCCGCCGCGACGACGGCACTGAGCATCGTGCTCGGCCTGCTGCCCGCCGTGTTGCTGAGCCCGCTCGCGGGTGTCGTCGCCGACCGCTGGAACCGGCGCGCGGTGCTGTTCGGCGTCTGCTGCGGGCTGGCGCTCGTCGCGCTGCCGCTGCTGGCCGAGCCGGCCGTCGTCGTGGTGTACGCCGTGATGGCCGCGCAGGCGGCCCTCGCGTCGGTGTTCGAACCGGCGCGCAACGCGCTGGTCCCGGAGCTGGTCGGCGTCGAGGAGGTCACCGGCGCGAACGGGCTGATGAGCGTGAACGGCAGCGTCGCCCGGCTGGCCGGCGGCTGGGCCGGGGGTGCTCTGCTCGGCTCCGGCGGGCTCGCCGACGTCATCACCGGTTACCTGGCCGTCCTCGCGGTGGCGGCCGCGCTGCTGGCCAAGCCGTTCCGCCGGGCCGGCGGGTCCGCGCCGGCCGCAGCGCGCCAGCCGGTGGTGCGCGCCTGGCTGGACGGGCTGCGCGAGCTGACGCACAACCGCCGGTTGTGGCGTACCGGGTTCGCGCTCGCGTGCACGTCCCTGGCGCAGGGCATGTTCCTCGTGCTCTTCGTGGTCTACGTCCTCGACGTGCTCGGCGGCAGCGAAGCCGACGCGGGGCTGTTGCGCGGGGTCCAGGCGATCGGCGGCCTGGCGGCCGGGTTCGCGCTGGCCACCGTGGCGCGGCGGGCCGCGCCGGCGGCGTTGCTCGGCTGGGGCTCGGTGGTGCTGGGCCTGCTGTCGGCCGTGATCTGGAACCTGGCGTTCGTGACGACCGCGCTCGGCCTGTACGTCGGGCTGTTCGTGCTGGCCGGCGCCCCGGGTGTCGTGGTCGGCGCCGGCGTGCTGTCGGAGATCCAGAGCGCGGCCGCGCCCGAGCGGGCCGGGCGCGTGCTGAGCACGACGTTCGCCGCCGCCGCCACGTTCACCACCGCCGGCGCGCTGCTGGCCGGGACGCTGGTCGCGGTGACCGGGCCGGCGGCGCTGCTGGACGTCCAAGCCGGGGTGTACGTCTTCGCCGGGGTGCTCGTGCTCGTCCCGAAGCGCAGGTTTGGCGAATCTTCCCGCGCTCCGGTGGCTACGGTGGAGGGGTGCCGCACCTCTTCGCCACCAGCGACCTCCACGTGACCCACGAGGGCAACGGCCCGATCCTCGCCTCCGTCGTCCCCGAGACTCCGCAGGACTGGCTGCTCGTCGCCGGCGACGTGGCCGAGCGGGCCGAGGCGACGATCGGGACGCTGAAGACCCTCCGCGACCGGTTCGCGAAGGTCGTGTGGGTGCCCGGCAACCACGAGCTGTGGACGACCCACGGCGACCCGTGCCAGCTCCGTGGCCAGGCCCGGTACGAGTACCTCGTCGAGGAGTGCCGGAAGATCGGCGTCCTGACCCCGGAAGACGAGTTCCCGGTGTGGCCGCACGGGTCCCGCCCGCTGACCGTCGCGCCGCTGTTCCTGCTCTACGACTACAGCTGGCGGACGCCGGAGGCGGCGGGCAAGCCGCTGGAGGAGGCGCTGGGCCAGGCCCGGGCCGCCGGCGTCGTCTGCACCGACGAGTACTTCCTGCACCCGGACCCGTACCCGAGCCGCCAGGCGTGGTGCGAAGCCCGGCTCAAGATCAGCACCGAGCGCCTCGACGCGATTCCCGAGGACCACGGCACGATCCTCATGTCGCACTGGCCGCTGCACCGCCACCCGACGGCGCCGCTGTACTGGCCGGAGTTCGCGCTCTGGTGCGGCACCACGAAGACCGAGGACTGGCACCTGCGCTACCGCGCGGAGATCGCGGTGTACGGCCACCTGCACATCCCGCGGACGACGGAGGCCGACGGCGTCCGGTTCGAGGAGGTCTCGCTGGGCTACCCGCGCGAGTGGCGCAAGCGGGCGCGCGGCGCGGTGCCGATGCGCCGCATCCTGTGGCCGTCATGATCCGGCGCGCCGCCGCTCCCTGAGCGCGCGCACCCGGCCGCGGCTGGCGCACGCGGGGGCGGGACACCACCGCCGCCGGCCGCCCGGGTCGGCGAACACGCCCCGGCAGTCCTGCTCCGGGCAGGCCCGCAGATCGTGCCGCAACGGGCCGGTGAGCCAGTCCGCCGCCTGGTGGGCCAGCCGGGCCAGCGCCGCCGCCGAGGTCGGCGGGGGGCTGCGGTGCAGCCGGTCGAGCGCGCTCAGGCGCACCGGCTCGGCGGCGAGGAACGCGGTCAGCGCCCGCACCTGCTCCGCGGTCGGCGCGACACCGTCGACCGCGCCCAGCGCCAGCGGCCGCAGGGCTTCGCGCAGTTCGCGGGCCGCGTCGAGGTCCTGCTCCGTGACCGGGGCCGGCGGCGTCAGCTCCGACCGCGCCAGCCAGTCGCGCCACCGCGCCACGGTCGGGATCCGCTCCACCGGCCGCGAGCCGAAGTGACGGCCGCGGGTGGCGAGCAGGTTCAGCCAGGGCGCCCCCATGTCGAGGCGGAATTCTTCGGGCACCTCGCCATTGTAACGGGTCAGCCGTTACACTCGCCGGCGTGACTGGGGAACCGAAAGTGCGGACGCTGCTGGGCGACATCGAGCCCGCCCGGCTGGGCGTCACCGACTCACACGACCACCTCTTCTTCGCCTCGAAACTGCTGCCCGGCGAGGAGCTCGACGACCCCGGCGCGGCGCTGGACCAGCTCGTCCGGTTCAAGGCCGCCGGTGGCGGCACGCTGGTGCAGTGGACGCCGTACGGGCTCGGGCGCCGGACCGGGGAGCTGGCCCGGCTGTCCCGCGAAACCGGCATCCACATCGTCGCGGCCACCGGCCTGCACCGGGCCGCGCACTACTCGCCTGCCGTGCTCGGCGCGGTCGCCGACGACCTCGTCCGGATCTTCGTCGCGGACCTGACCGAGGGCACCGGGCCCGCCGAGCTGCCCGAAGACCTGCGGGCCCGGCAGCGGGCCGGCCTGATCAAGGTCGCCGGCGGCTTCCACACGATCGACGCGCACGCCCGGACGACGCTGACCGCCGCCGCGGTGGCGCAGGAGGAGACCGGAGCGCCGATCGCCGTCCACCTCGAGCTGGGCACCGCCGGGCTCGAAGCCGCCGAGCTGCTGTGCGGGACCCTGGGCGTCCCGGCCGATCGGGTGATTCTCGGGCACCTCAACCGCAACCCCGACCTGCGGGTCCTGCGCGCCATCGCCGGGACCGGCGTGTTCCTGGCCTTCGACGCGCCGTCGCGGGCCAACCACGCGACGGACTGGCGCCTGACCGACTGCCTGGAAGCGCTCGTCGAGGCCGGCCACGGCGATCAGCTGCTGCTCGGCGGCGACACGACGACCGCCACGGCCCGGCGCGAGGTGGGCGTGCCCTACCTGCTCGAAACCCTGGCGCCGCGGCTGGCGAAGTTCCTCGGCGACGACGTGGTCACGGCGATGCTGGTGGCGAACCCCGCACGGGCGTTCGCCACCAGCTGGTCCCGCTAGGACGTCAGCGCAGGCCGAAGCCTTCCTGTCCGCCGCCTCGGCCGCGGCGGCGCAGGTAGCGCTCGAACTCGGCGGCGATCTTGTCGCCGCTGACGTCCTGCTCCGCGACCTCGATCTGGGCGTCCCCGCGCTCTTCGAGGCTGCGGACGTACTCGCTGATCTCCTCGTCCTCGTCGGCCATCTCGCTGACCGTGCGCTGCCACTCCTCGGCCTGCTCGGGCAGCGCGCCCAGCGGGATCTCGACGTCGAGGATGTCCTCCAGCTTGTGCAGCAGCGCCAGCGTCGCCTTCGGGGACGGCGGGTGCGACACGTAGTGCGGCACCGCCGCCCAGATCGACACGGCCGGGATGCCCGCCTGCACGCAGTAGTCCTGCAGGATCCCGACGATGCCGGTGGGGCCCTGGTAGTTGTTGAGGTCCAGCCCGTAGAGCGAGGCGGTGTCCTTGTCGTAGGCCGTCCCGGTGACCGGGACCGGCCGGGTGTGGGCCGTGTCGGCCAGCAGCGCACCCAGCGTCACCACGGTCGCGACGTCGAGCTGCTGGATGTGCTCCAGCAGCTCGGCGCAGAACGCCCGCCAGCGCATGTTCGGCTCGGGCCCCTGCACGAGCACGACGTCGCGGTCGAAGCCGTCGGGACGGCACACCGACAGCCGGGTCGTCGGCCAGTCCACCCGTCGAGTGACGCCGTCCACCATGCGGACGGTCGGGCGGCTGACCTGGAAGTCGTAGTAGTCGTCGGGCTCCAGTTCCGCCAGCGGCGTGGCGTCCCAGTTGAGCTGCAGGTGCTCGACCGCCCGGCTGGCCGCGTCACCTGCGTCGTTCCAGCCTTCGAAGGCGACGACCATCAACGGTCGGGTCGGTTCGGGGCGGCCGCCGGGCGGCCGCGGGGTCTCGTCGACGGGCTCACTCACCGGACCAGCCTACGACCACCGGCCTTACCCTGTTCAGCATGTCCGACCGCCTGTCGTCACCGTTCCTCGAGGCTCTCCGCTCGCGCGTCCTGGTCGCCGACGGGGCCATGGGCACCGCGCTGCAGGCCCACGACCTGAGCCTGGACGACTTCGGCGGCCTCGAAGGCTGCAACGAGATCCTCAACGTCACCCGCCCGGACGTGGTCCGCACCGTCCACCGGGGCTACCTGGAGGCCGGCGCGGACGCCGTCGAGACCAACACTTTCGGGGCCAATTTCGCCAACTTCGCCGAGTACGGCATCACCGGCCGGATCTTCGAGCTGGCCGAAGCCGGCGCGCGGCTGGCCCGCGAGAGCGCCGACGAGTTCGCGACGCCGGACCGCCCGCGGTTCGTCCTCGGCTCGGTCGGCCCGGGCACCAAGCTGCCGACGCTCGGCCACGCGCCGTTCGCCACGCTGCGTGACGCCTACCGCGAGGAGGTCCGCGGCCTGCTGGCCGGCGGCGTCGACGCGGTGATCGTCGAGACCACGCAGGACATCCTCCAGACGAAGGCGTCGATCATCGGCGCGAAGCGGGCGATGGCCGCCGAAGGCCGGTCCGTGCCGATCCTCGCTTCGATCACCGTCGAAACCACCGGCACCATGCTGCTCGGCACCGAGGTCGGCGCGGCGCTGGCCGCGCTGGAGCCGCTCGGCATCGACGTCATCGGGCTCAACTGCGCCACCGGCCCGGCCGAGATGAGCGAGCACCTGCGGCAGCTCGCCAAGCACGCCCGGGTGCCGCTGTCGGTCATGCCGAACGCCGGCCTGCCGGAGCTCGGCCCGGACGGCGCGGTGTACCCGCTCGGCCCGGAAGCGCTGGTCGAGGCGCTCACCGGGTTCGTGCGCGAGTTCGGCGTCGGCCTGGTCGGCGGCTGCTGCGGGACGACCGGCGAGCACATCCGGCAGCTCGCCGCCGCCGTCTCCGGGACGAAGCCGGTGCCCCGGCGGCCACGGCCGGAGCCCGGCGTGTCGTCGCTCTACCAGGCGGTGCCGTTCAAGCAGGACGCCAGCGTGCTGATGATCGGCGAGCGGACCAACGCCAACGGCTCGAAGGCCTTCCGGACGGCGATGCTCGAGGGCCGCTGGGACGACTGCGTCGAGATCGCCCGCGAGCAGACCCGCGACGGCGCGCACCTGCTGGACCTCTGCGTCGACTACGTCGGCCGCGACGGCACCGCGGACATGGCCGAGCTGGCCGGGCGGCTGGCCACGGCGTCCACCCTGCCGATCATGCTCGACTCCACCGAGGTCGCCGTGCTGGAGGCCGGGCTGCAGCGGCTCGGCGGCCGCTGCGCGGTCAACTCCGTCAACTACGAGGACGGCGCCGGGCCCGGGTCCCGCTTCGCCAAGGTCATGGAGCTGGTCAGCGAGTACGGCGCCGCCGTCGTCGCGCTGACCATCGACGAAGAAGGCCAGGCGCGGACCGCGCGGAAGAAGGCCGACATCGCGACCCGGCTGATCGAGGACATCACCGGCAACTGGGGCCTGCGGCCGTCGGACGTCATCATCGACGCGCTGACCTTCACCATCGCCACCGGCCAGGAGGAGTCGCGCCGCGACGGCGTCGAGACGATCGAGGCGATCCGCGAGATCAAGCGCCGCCACCCCGATGTCCAGACCACGCTCGGCCTGTCGAACATCTCGTTCGGGCTCAACCCGGCCGCCCGGCAGGTGCTGAACTCGGTGTTCCTGCACGAGTGCGTCCAGGCCGGGCTGGACACCGCGATCGTGCACGCGTCGAAGATCCTGCCGACGGCGCGGATCCCCGACGACCAGCGCGCGGTGGCCCTCGACCTGATCTACGACCGGCGCCGGGACGGGTACGACCCGCTGCAGGAGCTGATGGCGCTGTTCGAGGGCGTGAGCGCGGCGTCGTCCAAGGCGTCGCGGGCCGAAGAGCTGGCCGCGCTGCCGCTGTTCGAGCGCCTGGAGCGCCGGATCGTGGACGGCGAACGCAACGGCCTCGCCGGCGACCTCGACGCGGCACTGGAGCAGCGGCCCGCCCTGGAGATCATCAACGACACGCTGCTGTCGGGCATGAAGACCGTGGGCGAGCTGTTCGGCTCCGGGCAGATGCAGCTGCCGTTCGTGCTGCAGTCCGCCGAGGTGATGAAGGCCGCCGTCGCCCACCTCGAGCCGCACATGGAGAAGGAGGACGACGCCGGCAAGGGCCGGATCGTGCTGGCCACCGTCCGCGGCGACGTCCACGACATCGGCAAGAACCTCGTGGACATCATCCTGTCCAACAACGGCTACGAGGTGGTCAACCTCGGCATCAAGCAGCCCATCTCGGCCATCCTGGACGCGGCGGAGGAGCACGGCGCCGACGCGATCGGCATGTCCGGGCTGCTGGTCAAGTCCACGGTGATCATGAAGGAGAACCTCCAGGAGATGAACTCCCGGGGCGTCTGGGCGCGCTGGCCGGTGCTGCTCGGCGGCGCGGCGCTGACCCGGTCCTATGTGGAGAACGACCTGACCGAGCTGTACCTCGGCGACGTCCGCTACGCGCGGGACGCCTTCGAGGGCCTGCGGCTGATGGACGCGATCATGGCCGCCAAGCGCGGCGAATCGCCGCTGGTGGACGCCGAGGCGGAGAAGAAACGCCGGGAGCGCAGGGAACGCCGCGAGCGTTCGCTGCGGATCGCCGAGGCGCGCAAGGCTCGCAAGGCCGAAGCGGAAGCGCAGGAAGGGCCGCCGCCCGCGCGGTCGGACGTGGCCACCGACGTCCCGCTGCCGTCGCCGCCGTTCTGGGGCTCGCGGGTGGTCAAGGGCGTGCCGGTCGCCGACTACGCCGCGATGCTCGACGAACGCGCGACCTTCATGGGCCAGTGGGGGCTCAAGGGCGCCCGCGGCGGCGCCGGGCCGACGTACGACGAACTGGTCGAGACCGAAGGACGGCCGCGGCTGCGGTACTGGCTCGACCGGCTGACCGCCGACGGCGTCCTGGCCCACGCGGCCGTCGTCTACGGCTACTTCCCGTGCTACGCCGAGGGCGACGACCTCGTCGTGCTCACCGAGCCCGAGCCGGACGCACCCGAGCGGCTGCGGTTCACCTTCCCGCGGCAGCGGCGCGACCGCCGCCTCTGCCTGGCCGACTTCTACCGGCCGAAGGAAGCGGGCGAGGTCGACGTCGTCCCGTTCACGGTCGTCACCATGGGCCGGCCGATCGCCGACTACGCGAACGAGCTGTTCGCCGCCGACGCCTACCGCGACTACCTGGAGGTCCACGGCCTCGGCGTCCAGCTCACCGAGGCGCTGGCCGAGTACTGGCACTGCCGGATCCGGCAGGAGCTGACCTTTCCCGGCGGTGTGGCGGTCGCCTCAGAGGACCCCGACGACGTCGAGGAGTTCTTCAAGCTCGGCTACCGTGGGGCGAGGTTCTCCCTGGGCTACGGCGCCTGTCCCGACCTCGAAGACCGGGCGAAGATCGTCGCCCTCCTCGAGCCGGGCCGCATCGGCGTGAAGCTGTCCGAGGAGTACCAGCTGCACCCCGAGCAGTCGACCGACGCGATCGTCTGCCACCACCCCGAAGCCAAGTACTTCAACACCTGACCCGGAGGGATCCACTGTGGACGGACTCGATGCCGTGCTGTGGGACATGGACGGCACGCTCGTCGATTCCGAGAAGCTGTGGGACGTCGCCCTCTACGAGACGGCGGAGTGGCTCGGCGGCAAGCTCTCCGAAGAGCAGCGGATGACGCTCGTCGGGTCCAACATGGACGACACCTCGGCCTGCCTGCTCGAGGTCGCCGGCCTTCCGGTGACGCCCGAGGCGATCGCGTCGACCGGGGCGGAGATCCGCCGCCGCACGGCCGGGCTGTTCGACGACGAGCTGCCGTGGCGCCCCGGCGCGCGGGAGGCGCTGACGGCGGTGCGCGAGGCCGGCCTGCGCTCGGCGCTCGTCACCTCGACCGAGCGCGACCTGACCGAGCTGGCGCTGAACACGATCGGCCGGGACTTCTTCGACGTCACGGTGTGCGGCGACGAGGTCGAGGGGCTCAACAAGCCGCACCCGCGCCCGTACCTGAAGGCGGCCGAGCTGCTGGGCGTGTCGCCGGAGCGGTGCGTGGCCGTCGAGGACTCGCCGCCGGGCACGGCCTCCGCCGTCGCGGCGGGCTGCACGGTGCTGGTCGTCCCCAACGACGTCGAGGTCGAGCCGGGGGAGCGGCGCGTGTTCCGCGACTCGCTGGTCGGCATCGACGTGCCGGCGCTGGCGGCGTTGCTGGGCTGAACACGCCCATGTCGCATTTCCGCTAGCCCCCGCCGCCGCGCTCGGCGATGCTGGGTCGCGTGCATGAAGACTTCGAGCGGTGCGTGCGGGCCGTGCAGGCGAAGGACGCCCGGTTCGACGGTTGGTTCTACACGGCGGTCCTGACGACGAAGATCTACTGCCGGCCCAGCTGCCCGGTGGTCCCGCCGAAGCCGCGGAACATGAGCTTCTACCCGAGCGCGGCGGCCGCGCAGCAGGCCGGGTTCCGGGCGTGCAAGCGCTGCCGTCCCGACGCCAGCCCCGGCTCGCCGCTGTGGAACGAGCGCGCCGACCTGGTGGCGCGGGCAATGCGGCTGATCGCCGACGGGGTCGTCGACACCGAAGGCGTCCACGGCCTCGCCGCCCGCCTCGGCTACAGCGTCCGGCAGGTCCAGCGCCAGGTCTTCGCCGAACTCGGCGCCGGACCGCTGGCCCTGGCCAGGGCCCAGCGCGCGCAGACCGCGCGGACCCTCATCGAGACCACGGCCCTGCCGATGACGGAGCTGGCGCTGGCGGCCGGGTTCGGCAGCATCCGGGCGTTCAACGACACCGTCCGCGAGGTGTTCGCGCTGACCCCCAGCGAGCTGCGGCAGCGCGCGAAGGGCACGCCCTCGGCGGCGGCCGGCGCCATCGTGCTGCGGCTGCCGTACCGCAAGCCGCTGTGCCCGGACAACCTGTTCGGCCACCTCGTGGCGACCGGAGTGCCGGGGGTGGAGGAGTGGCGGGACGGCGCCTACCGCCGGACCCTGCGGCTCCCGCACGGCCACGGCGTGGTCGCGCTGCGGCCCGAGGACGGCCACATCGCCTGCCGGCTGAACCTGACCGACCTGCGCGACCTCCCCGCGGCGACCAGCCGCTGCCGCCGCCTGCTGGACCTCGACGCGGACCCGGTGGCCGTCGACGACCAGCTCGCCACCGACCCGCTGCTCGCCCCGCTCGTCGCGGCGGCGCCGGGCCGCCGGGTGCCGCGCACGGTCGACGGGGCCGAGTTCGCCGTCCGCGCCGTCCTCGGCCAGCAGGTCTCGACCGCGGCGGCCCGCACGCACGCGGCCCGGCTCGTCGTCGCGCACGGTGAACCGGTCGACGACCCCGAAGGCGGCCTGACGCACCTGTTCCCGTCCCCGGAGGCGCTGGCCTCGCTCGACCCGGAGACGCTGGCCATGCCGCGCAGCCGCCGCCGGACCCTGCTGGCGCTGGTCTCGGCGTTGACGGACGGCCTCGACCTCGGCGCGGGCAGCGACTGGGAAGCGGCCAGGGCCGCCCTCACCGCGTTGCCCGGCTTCGGACCGTGGACGGTCGAGAGCATCGCGATGCGCGCGCTCGGCGACCCGGACGCGTTCCTGCCCACCGACCTAGGTATCAAGTACGCGGCGGAGACCCTCGGCCTGGGCGGCCCGGCCGCCGTCGTCGCCCGGTCCGGGGCGTGGCGCCCCTGGCGCGCCTACGCCACCCAGCACCTGTGGGCCACCGGTGACCACGCGATCAACCGGATGCCCGCCGCTTAGGAGATCCCATGCGTTCCCACACCATCGTGGACAGTCCCTGCGGACCGCTGACGCTCGTGGCCGAGGGTGCCGCGCTGTGCGGGCTGTACATGCACGAGCAGCGCCACCGGCCCGCCGAGCCGACGTTCGGCTCGCGCGGCGCCGGTGAGGTCTTCGAGGCCGCCGAGGCACAGCTGGCGGAGTACTTCGCCGGGCGGCGACGCGAGTTCGACCTCCCGCTGGCCTTCCGCGGCACGCCGTTCCAGCGGTCGGTGTGGGCAGCGCTGCTCGACATCCCGTACGGCGAAACCGCGTCCTACGGCGAACTCGCGCGGCTGCTCGGCAACCCGGCGGCGTCCCGCGCGGTCGGGCTGGCCAACGGCAAGAACCCGATCTCGATCATCGTCCCGTGCCACCGGGTGGTCGGCTCGACCGGCGCGCTGACCGGCTACGGCGGCGGGCTGGAACGCAAGCGGTACCTGCTCGACTTCGAGCGCGGCGCGGCCGCTGATCCCAGCAGCTGGGAGCCGGCGTCCACGGCCGTGTGAGATGGACGGCAGCCGCGGCGGGGCGGGGCGGCGTGGCCGGGGCCGGGATGGAAGGATCTGCAGACCGTGAAGACCTTCGATGAGCTGTTCGCGGAGCTTGCCGAGCGCGCGCGTACCCGTCCCGACGGGTCCGGCACCGTCGCCGCCCTCGACGCCGGGGTGCACGCCCAGGGCAAGAAGGTGCTCGAGGAAGCCGGTGAGGTGTGGATCGCCGCCGAGCACGAATCCGACGAGCGCCTCGCCGAGGAGATCTCCCAGCTGCTGTACCGGGTGCAGGTGCTGATGCTCGGCCGCGGGCTGTCGACCGAGGACGTCTACCGCTACCTGTGACGGGTCGCTCCAACAACGAGGAGAGAAGCGAAATGCTGCGTGTTGCCGTGCCGAACAAGGGAGCCCTCGCCGCCGCGGCGACGGAGATGCTCGGCGAAGCGGGCTACCGCAAGCGGCATGAGCAGCGCGACCTGACCGTGCTCGACCCGGTCAACGAGGTCGAGTTCTTCTTCCTGCGGCCCAAGGACATCGCGATCTACGTCGGCTCCGGCGAGCTGGACCTCGGCATCACCGGCCGCGACCTCGCGCTCGACTCCGGCGCCCCGGTGGAGGAGATCCAGGCGCTCGGCTTCGGCGGCTCGACGTTCCGCTACGCGGCCCCGGCGGGCAAGGACTGGAAGCCGGCGGACCTGCACGGCAAGCGCCTGGCGACGTCGTACCCGCGGCTGGTCCGCGACGACCTCGCCCGCCACGGCGTCGAAGCCGAGGTGATCCGGCTCGACGGCGCGGTGGAGATCTCGATCCAGCTGGGGGTCGCGGACGCGATCGCCGACGTCGTCGAGTCCGGCCGGTCGCTGCGCCAGCACAACCTGGTCGCGTTCGGCGACCCGATCTGCGTGTCCGAAGCGGTGTTGCTGCAGCGTCGCGGGACGCCCGAGAGCCGGGCGAAGTCGCAGCTGGCCGCGCGCCTGCGCGGGGTGGTGTTCGCGCAGCAGTACATGATGCTGGACTACGACTGCCCGCGGACGCTGCTGGAGCGGGCGATGGCGATCACGCCCGGCCTGGAGTCCCCGACGGTGGCGCCGCTGGCCGACGACGAGTGGGTGGCCGTGCGGGCGATGGTGCCGCGCAAGGAAGTCAACCGGATCATGGACGAGCTGGCCGAGGTGGGCGCGAAGGCGATCCTGGCCTCGGACATCCGTTCCTGCCGCCTCTGACCCGTCCGCCGGTCGTGAGCGGGAATCAGTGGCAGAACACTGCTTCCCATTCACGACCGGCGTCAGCGTGGGCGGTTCGGCTTCTTCGGCAGCAGGTCGTAGAGCCCCTTGCGGGCGCCGTTGTCGTTGACGTTGCGGGCCACCGCGACCTCCGAGATGAAGTCCTCGAAGACGAACTCCTCGTCGGCAGGCACCACCGCCGGGGCCTGGTTCTGCTCCAGGTAGCCGTCGAGGGTCGCCGCGATTTCGCGGAACGACAGCGCCTGCAACGTCTCCGGCGCGTAGGTCGTCACCGGGACGCCGTGGGCCGCCGCCTCGTTCATCACCACGCCCAGCGGCAGGTGCGAGAGCATCGGGATGCCGAACTCGTACATCTCCTGCAGCGCCGCGGCCGCGTAGTGCGAGATCGGCCGCCGGTACAGGCTCGGGACCAGGCCGAACCACGACAGCGGCTGGCGCCCGACGGTCTGCTCGACGTAGCGCACCTGGTCGGCCAGCAGCCGCAGCGCGCGGATGCTCGTCTTGTCGGGCTGCACCGGCACCAGGATGCCGTGCGACGCCGCCAGCGCGTTGTTCGTCAGCACGTCCAGCGCCGGCGGGCAGTCGATGATGCAGTGGTCGTAGTTGGCGAACTGGATGACCCGCGCCAGCTGCCAGCCGGGCACGCGGAACGAGTCGAGCCGCCGGATCAGGTCGAACATCCCCGGCGAGGTCGGCACGACGTCGAGCGCGCCGCCGCGGCCGAGGTTGCTGCGCGGGTGCGGGACGACGAGTTCCTCGATCGGGCCCTTCCACGTCTTGGCCAGGGCTTTCGCGAGGCTCGGCTGGTCCGCGGCGACCTCGGACAGGCCGAGCATCTCGGTCGTCGCGTGGCCCTGCGGGTCGAGGTCGACCAGCAGCACCCGGCGGCCCCGCTCGGCCAGTGCGGCCGCGGCGCCGACGCTCAGTGAGGTCTTGCCGACCCCGCCTTTCTGGTTGACCACCGAAGTGATCTGCATGCCGGAGCGCTCCTCAAGTCGGTCGTTCCGCGAAGGTTATTGGATGCGGGCCCGTTGTGGGTGGCTATCCGCCTCCGGCCTGTCGCGGGCGCACCAGCAGGGCCTGCGCGCCGGTGGCCACCGGGCCGTCGCCGTCGTGCAGGATGCTGGTCGCCGTGCCGATCCCGGACCGCCCCACCAGCGTGACCGCGTCGAGGCCGATCCACTCGCCCGACGGCGGCCGCCGCAGGTGCACGGTCAGCTCGGAGTTGATGAACCACCACTGCCGCGGGTCGAGGTAGTTCGACACGCCGTTGCCGGAGTCGGCGACGGTGAACAGCCGCTGCAGCCCGCTCGGCTCCTCGCCGTCGACCAGGGGCACCCGCTGGCGGGCCCAGACGGCGGCCGGGCCGGGCACGTCCATCCCGCCGCGCACCGCGCGCCACTCCATCGCGTCGAGGTAGCCGCTCTGCCAGCCCTCGGGCCACGGCGACTCCGTGACGCTGTCCGGGGCAGGCAGCAGCGGGCCGCCGTCGGTGGCGATCTCGGCCGTGGCGGACGTCGCGAGCCGCCACGCCGACGCCCGCGCCACGACGCGGCCGGCGGCGGCCAGCTCGGCCTGCAGCAGCTCGACCGACCGGCCCGGCCGCTCGACGCGGGCCCGCACGGTGAGCTCGGCGACCGGTGCCGGGCCGAGGATCTCGACCGTCACCCGTGCCAGCTCGGCCGGGTGGGCGGGTTCGACGTGTTCGAGGGCGCGGACCAGCAACGCCGACGGCGGCCCGAAGTGCTGGGAGTCGGCGGACCACGGGCCGGCCGTGTGCCCGGTCGCGGAGAAGCGGTCGCCGCCGAGCGGGACGTAGAACGCGTCGGCCATCAGTCGGCCCGGTCCAGGGGCGTCTCGTCACCCGCGTCGGGCTCCGGCCAGCCGGGGTATTCGGGTGGGGTCCCGCCGTACTCGGGGCAGTGCGCCTGGTGGTCGCACCAGTTGCAGAGCTTGCTCGGGTTGGCGCGGAAGTCGCCGGTCCTGCCCGCCTTGAGGATGGCCTGCCAGATGGCTTCCAGCGTGCGCTCGAACCGGATCAGCTCGGCTTCGTCCGGGGTGTAGGCCAGCGACTGGCCGTCGGTGAGGTACATCAGCTTCAGCTGGCGCGGGACGATCCCGCGCAGCCGCCACAGCACCACGGCGTAGAACTTCATCTGGAACATCGCCTTCGCCTCGCCGATTTCGCGGGGCGCGGCGCCGGTCTTGTAGTCGACGACCCGGATCTCGCCGGTCGGCGCGACGTCGAGCCGGTCGATGTAGCCACGCAGCAGCACGCCGGAGCCGAGCTCGATCTCGACGTGCAGCTCGCAGGCCTCCGGTTCGAGCCGCCGCGGGTCCTCCAGCTCGAAGTAGGCGTCGAGCAGCTTTTCCGCCGACCGGAGCCATTCCGCGTGGTCCTCGGGCCGTTCGCCGTCGAACAGCCCGGTCCACTCCGGACGGTCCGCGGACAGGTCCGTCCACGCCGGGCCGAGCAGTTCCCGCGCCCGCGGCGGCACGCGCTCGGCGGCCGGCAGCGCGAAGAGCCGCTCCAGCACCGAGTGGACGAGCGTGCCGCGCAGCTGCGCCTTCGTCGGCACCTCGGGCAGCCGGTCGACCGCGCGGAACCGGTAGAGCAGCGGGCACTGCTTGAAGTCGCTGGCCCGTGACGGCGACAACGCGGGCCGCCGCCGCACCTGCGTGGCGACGGCGGACTCGGTGAGCGGGCCGGTGGTGACGGTGTCGGCGTCGGGCATGGGCAGAGCGTAACGCCGGGGTCCGACAGTTCCGGCGACCGCAACGCCCGGGACCCGCGGCGGTGGCCGTCCGTGCGCGACACCACCCGGACCGGATCACCCGGTCCCCACACCGGGGGCTCTAGGCTCTCCGGCATGGCCGCGACCAGTGAGCAGGGCACCGGCGGCACCCGGCAGGCCGTCCGCTCGGACGGCGGCCTCGTGCTGTTCCGCGTCGCCGGCGTGCCGGTGCTGCTCGCGCCGTCGTGGTGGGTCGGCTCGCTGATCGTCGTCGTGCTCTACGCGCCGCTGGTCGGGCGGCTGCTCCCGGACGCGTCGACACTGACGTCGTGGCTGCTCGCGGCCGCGTTCGCGCTGCTGCTGGGGCTTTCGGTGCTCGCCCACGAGCTGGGGCACTGCCTGGCCGCGCTGCGGCTGGGGATCCCGGTGCGGCGGCTGCGCCTGTTCCTGCTCGGCGGCCTGTCCGAAGTGGCCCGCACGCCGAAGCGGCCCGTCCACGAAGGGCTCGTCGCCGCGGCGGGCCCGGCGGTGTCGCTGCTGCTGGGCGGGTTCTGCGGCCTGCTGATGTTCGCCGTCCCGCCGGACGGCGCGGTCTGGATGCTGGTCGCCGAGTGCGCGGTCGCGAACCTCGCCGTCGCCGTGTTCAACCTGCTGCCCGGCCTGCCGCTCGACGGCGGACGGCTGGTCCGCGCCGGCGTCTGGGCGGTCACCGGGGCCCGCGCGAAAGGCACGCGCGCCGCGGTCGCCGGCGGCGCGGTCGTCGCCGCCGGGCTGCTCGTGTGGGCGTTGTGGGGCCTGGCGACCGGGAGCCCGGACCGCTGGCTGCGGCTGGGTGTGTGCGTCGTCACAGCCTGGTTCGTGATCCTCGGCGCGCGGTCGGAGCTGGCCGCGGAAGCTCGCCGGACCTGGCCGGAAGGTCTGGACCTCGGTGAGCTGGTGCGGCCGGTGCTGCAGCTGCCCGCCGAGAGCCCGGTTTCGGACGCGCTGGCCGCGTCGGCGGGCCGGGGCGTGGTGCTGGTCCGCGCCGACGGCGTCGCGGCCGGCCTGCTCGACACGGGCGCGGCCGAGCGGCTGGCCGGCACGTCGCCGCACGCGCCGGCCGAACTGGCCGCCGAGCCGATCCGCGCCGAGACCGTGCTGCTGGCGTCGGAACCGGGGGAGGACGTCGTCGAGCGCGTCCGCGAAACCCCGGCGTGGCAGTTCCTCGTCGTCGACGACGAGGGCCGCCCGGCGGGCGTGCTGCGCCGGGACGACCTGCGGGCCGCGCTGAACCGCCGTACCCGCTGAGGTCACGGCACGGGCCGCCTGCGAAGATCTGTCGTCGGGCCAACCGGGGTAGCAGGAGGAAGTGTTGTCGGTCAGCGGACCGTTTCGCGCGGGTGATCGGGTGCAGTTGACCGACTCGAAGGGACGGCACTACACCCTGACGCTCGCCGACGGCGGGGAGTACCACACCCATCGCGGCGCGCTCGCCCACGACGACCTGATCGGCCGTCCCGAGGGGTCGGTGGTCACGTCCGCCGGCGGGTCGACCTACCTCGCGCTGCGCCCGCTGCTGCCGGACTACGTGCTGTCCATGCCCCGCGGCGCGCAGGTGATCTACCCCAAGGACGCCGCGCAGATCGTGATGTGGGGCGACATCTTCCCGGGCGCGCGGGTGCTCGAGGCGGGCGCCGGCTCGGGCGCGCTGACCTGCTCGCTGCTGCGCGCGGTCGGCCCGGCCGGGCACGTGCACTCCTACGAGATCCGCGAGGACCACGCCGAGCACGCCGAGCGCAACGTCGAGAAGTTCTTCGGCGGCAAGCCGGCGAACTGGTCGCTGACGGTCGCGGACCTGGCCTCGCACGAGGGCGAGGTCGACCGGGTCGTGCTGGACATGCTCGCGCCGTGGGACCAGCTGCCGAACGTGGCGGCCTGCCTGGTGCCGGGCGGCGTGCTGACGGTCTACGTCGCGACGGTCACCCAGCTTTCGCGCGTCACGGAGTCGCTGCGCGAGCAGCAGTGCTGGACCGAGCCCGAATCGTGGGAAACGCTGATGCGGCCGTGGCACGTCGTCGGCCTGGCGGTGCGCCCGGACCACCGGATGGTGGCGCACACGGCGTTCCTGCTGACCGCGCGCCGGCTCGCGGACGGGACCGTCTCACCCCGCGTGTCGCGGCGGCCCAGCAAAGGCTGAGACAGCCCCCGCCAGCGTCGGAGCCGGCCGGTCTAACCCGGCACGCACCAGCGGCCGTTCTCCTTGTGCAGCGGGAACGGCGTGTCCTTGGTGCCGCCCGGCGCCACGACGTGGACTTTCGCGGTCGCGGACTCGCCGCGCAGCTGCGGCGGCTCCGCCAGCGTCGCCGTGACCGGGCCGGCCGCGTCCCACGTCCGCTGCAGCCCGGCCAGCGCTTCGGCGCTCTGCGGACGGCACGTCAGCTTCCCGAAGGCCGCCGAGTCGTGCGCGGCGATCGCGTCGACGATCGCCTTGGCCAGCACCTTCACCGCCGCCGTGTCGACCTCGTCCGGCGGGGCGGACGACGGCGGCCGGGACGGCGGCGGTGGTGTGCCCGTCGCCGCGGGCGGGGAGCCGGACGGCGCGACGAGCAGCAGTCCCAGCACCACGCCCGCGGCGGCCACGCCGAGCAGCACCAGCCCGGCGACGAGCGCCCGCTTCACCGACGGCGCGGGCTCACGAGCCGTCCGCCTTCACGTTGGACAGGCACCACAGGCCGGCTTCCTTCTGGGCCGACATCGTGCCGACCTTCGTCTTCGTGCCGTCGGTGGCCGAGTAGCGCACGGTGGACTTGTCACCGGTGTCCTGCGGCGCTCCGGTCAGCTTCACCGTGACCTTCGGGATCTCGCCGGTGGTGCCCTCGTAGACGCTGCGGCAGATGACGTCGCCCAGCGCCTTCTCGTCGCCCGCGTTGTAGGCCTCGATCGTCGAGTCGAACAGTTCCTGCGAGCTCGGCTTGCCGCCCGGGGCGGGGCCGCCGGCCGGCTTGGTGCTCTTCGTCGACGGGCTGGTCGGCGAGCTGGGCTTGGGCTTGGACGCCGACGGCTTGGACGTGGGTGCCGGCGTCGCCGAGGTGCTGCTCGCCGGCGGCGCGGCGGTGTTGTCGTCGCCGCTGTTGAGGAGGACCAGCGCCGTCACACCGCCGCCGACGATGACCACCGCGGCGACCGCGATGCCGACGATGAGGCCGGTTTTCTTCTTCTTGGGCGGCGGGGCGTCGCCGAAGCCACCGCCGCCGTACGGGTCGTAGCCGCCGAAGCCCGGCTGCTGCGGCGGCTGGCCCCACTGGTCCTGCTGCCCGTACTGCGGATAGCCCTGCTGGGGCTGAGAGCCCGTCTGCGGCGGGTAACCGCCCTGCTCGTAGGGCCCCGGCTGGCCGAACTGCTGGGTGCCGCCGTAGCCCGGCTGGGGCTGCGGACCGCTCTGGGGGTAGCCGCCCGGCTGTCCGTACGGCCCGGGCTGCTGCCCGTAACCGCCGGGCTGCTGGCCGTAGCCGCCCGGTTGCTGCGGCGGGTAGGTCATGAGTGGTGCCCCCTAGCGTTCCATCGACGGAGAAACCGGCCGTCGGGCGGCCGGCGTCGGCCCGATGCTAGCCATCGGGCGTGGCCGCCGCGCGGTTAGGGCGGAACTGGCCGCGAAAGCCCGGTCGCGGCAGGGTTGGCGCCTCCCGGACGCGGGTACTCCGCCCGTGCTTGGTTCGTCCCGGTGCGGACAACCCCGCGACGCGCCCGTGCCACGGCACCGAAATGGCCGCTTGCGCTGCGGGAATGTCCGTGCTGGACCAGGCGAGGAAACCGCGACGCGCCGATCTTGTGATCCGGAAAGGGCTTTTCTTGTCGGTGATCGCCGGTACCGTGGAATGAAAAGCACTCCGAGGAGGTGCCCGATGCATCATGACCTTCCCGGAGGTCGGCGCGAGGAGGCCGACCCTTCAGCAACATCCGGACCTGGGACGACGGCGGACGAGCAGGCTCGGCAGATCCGTTTTCTCGAAGAGGAAGTGGCGCTGCTGCGCCGCAAACTGACCGACTCGCCACGGCAGAACCGCGTTCTCGAACAGCGGCTCGCCGAGGCCTCGGAACGGGTGAGCCAGCTCACCGAGCGGAACACCAAACTGGTCGAGACCCTGCGCGAAGCACGAGGACAGCTCCTCGCGCTCCGTGAGGAGGTCGACCGGCTGGCCCAGCCACCGTCCGGGTACGGCGTCTTCGTGGAGGCGTACGAGGACAACACGGTGGACGTCTTCACGGCCGGCCGGAAGATGCGGGTGTCCGTCTCGCCCGCGGTCGAGATCTCGTCGCTGCGGCGCGGACAGGCGCTGCGGCTCAACGAGGCGCTCACCGTCGTCGAAGGCGGTGGCTTCGAACGCACCGGCGAGGTGTGCGCGCTGCGCGAGGTGCTCGCCCCCGACGTCGAGGGCGGCAGCCCCCGCGCGCTGGTGGTCGGGCACGCGGACGAGGAGCGGGTGGTCCTGCTCTCCGACCTGCTGGCCGAGCAGACGCTCAAGCCGGGCGACTCGCTGCTGGTCGACTCCAAGGCCGGTTACGCGTACGAGCGCGTGCCGAAGGCGGAGGTCGAGGACCTGGTGCTGGAGGAGGTGCCGGACGTCCGCTACGAGGACATCGGCGGCCTGTCCCGGCAGATCGAGCAGATCCGCGACGCGGTGGAGCTGCCGTTCCTGCACGCCGACCTGTACCAGGAGTACCAGCTGCGGCCACCGAAGGGTGTCCTGCTCTACGGCCCGCCGGGCTGCGGCAAGACGCTCATCGCCAAGGCGGTGGCGAACTCGCTGGCCAAGAAGGTGGCCGAGGCCCGCGGCGACGCGGCGGACGGGAAGTCCTACTTCCTGAACATCAAGGGTCCCGAGCTGCTCAACAAGTTCGTCGGGGAGACCGAGCGGCACATCCGCCTGATCTTCCAGCGGGCGCGGGAGAAGGCCTCCGAGGGCACCCCGGTGATCGTGTTCTTCGACGAGATGGACTCGATCTTCCGGACCCGCGGGTCGGGTGTTTCCTCCGACGTCGAGACGACGATCGTGCCGCAGCTGCTGTCGGAGATCGACGGTGTCGAAGGCCTGGAGAACGTCATCGTCATCGGCGCCTCCAACCGCGAGGACATGATCGACCCGGCGATCCTGCGGCCCGGCCGGCTCGACGTCAAGATCAAGATCGAGCGTCCGGACGCCGAAGGCGCGAAGGACATCTTCTCCAAGTACCTGCAGGAAGGCCTGCCGATCCACGCCGACGACCTCGCGGAGTTCGGCGGCGACCACAAGGCCACGTTCGACGCGATGATCCAGCACACGGTCGAGCGCATGTACGAGGAGAGCGACGAGAACCGGTTCCTCGAGGTCACCTACGCCAACGGGGACAAGGAAGTCCTGTACTTCCGCGACTTCAACTCGGGCGCGATGATCCAGAACATCGTGGACCGGGCGAAGAAGTCGGCGATCAAGTCGGTGCTGGAGACCAAGCAGCCGGGTCTGCGCGTCCAGCACCTGCTCGACGCGATCGTCGACGAGTTCGCGGAGAACGAGGACCTGCCGAACACCACCAACCCGGACGACTGGGCCCGGATCTCCGGCAAGAAGGGCGAGCGGATCGTCTACATCCGCACGCTCGTCACCGGCAAGAACCAGGACTCGGGGCGGGCGATCGACACCGCCACGAACACCGGTCAGTACCTGTAGTTCCGACACGCGAAGGGGCGGTGCCGCGGCACCGCCCCTTCGTCGTGTGTCAGGTGTATAACGCCCTATACGTCTTGGCTGGATCAACCACCGTACCGGTGCCCTGGGTTCCGGCTGCCGGTCGACGGGCTGTTCGGCGCCCGCGCGGTTCGGTCTACCCGTCGGCGGGTAGCAGCGCCTCGGCGAGCCGGCGCCAGTGCGGCATCGCCGCAGTGCCCGGAGCGAGCCCGATCACCTGGATGCCGACGTGGTCGGCACCCGCGTCGAGGTGGCCGCGCAGCTTCTCGGCGATCGTGTCCAGGTCGCCCCAGAACACGAGGTCGTCGACCAGGCGGTCGCTGCCGCGGCCGCCGTCGATGTCCGCTTCCGTGTAGCCGAGGCGGCGGAACTTCGCGACGTTGTACTTCTGTGTGAGGTACGGGTGCAGGTGCTCGCGGGCGATCTCGCGCGCCCTGGCCGGATCCGTCTCGAAGAGCACGGCGTGCTCGACGCCGAGGAACGGGCCGTCGCCGAGGATTTCGCGCGCCTGGGCGGTGTGTCCGGGTGTCACGTGGTAGGTGTGCGCGCCCGCCGAGCGGTCCCTGGCCAGTTCCAGCATCTTCGGGCCGTACGCGGCCAGCAGGCGGCGCATCGGTGCCCTCGGCGCGGGATTGGCGCTCGTGGTGGCGTCCATCGCGTCCAGGTAGCCGTGCATCGCCTGCAGCGGCTTGGCCCCGGGTTTTCCGGCGCCGAAGCCGAGGCCCAGCAGGTGGCGGTCCGGGTAGGCGTCGGCCAGCAGCACCGCTGCGCCCCGCGTCCAGCGTGGCTCGCGGGACCAGATCTGCGCGATCCCGTTGACGACGGTGAGGCGCTCGGTGACCGACAGCAGGAACCCGGCATGGGTAAGCGCTTCCCGGCCGTCGCGCTCGGGGATCCACACCGCCGGCCAGCCCAGTTCTTCCAGTTCCCGGACCGCGTCGCGGATGGCGGCCGCCGGCTGGTCCTCGAAGTCGAACGTCCAGATCCCGTAGCGGCCCAGCCGCATGCCCTCGATCGTGCTCATGGATCGAAGTATCGCAGATTTACGATATGAGTCAACGTGGGCCTGCCGGGAACGGGGAGGGGAGAGATCAGAGAGAGTGGCCGAGCGCGGCGACGAACTCGGCGATCCGCGCTTCGTCACGCTTGTAGTGCGTCCACTTGCCGACGCGCGTCGCGCGCACCAGGCCGGCCCGCTGCAGCGCCGCCATGTACGCCGACACCGTCGACTGCGCCAGCCCGAGCTTCGCCTGGATGTGACTCACGCACACCCCGACCTCGACCGGATCGGCGATGGCCTCCTCGACGGGGAAGTGCCGCTCCGGCTCCCGCAGCCAGCCGAGCACCTGCAGCCGGATCGGGTTCGCGAGCGCCTTGAACACGTCGAGCAGCTGCTCGACGTCCGGCTGCGGTTCCGCGCGTGTCGTGGTCATGGGCCTCACGATCAGCATAGCCGCGACCCGCCACCGGCGCGTGCTGCCGGACCTTGGCGTATAACGACCTATACTCACCGGCTGTGAGCGAAAAAACCCGGCGCCGCGCGCCCATCACCGAATCGGACGTCCTCGCCTGGCTGGAGACGACAGCCGCCGCCGTCGAAGCGGGGGAGGTGAGCGCGCAGGAGCTGATCGACCTGCTCGGCGAGTTCCGCCGGGCCTCGGCGGCCTGCGCCGACGCGTCCGACTGGCTGCTGCTCGCCGCCCGCGAAGGCGGCGCCAGCCTCCGCCAGATCGCGCCGGTCTTCGGCAAGGGCTACGTCCGGGCGCCGGCGGCGCGCCTGGAGAAGCTGCACCGCCAGGCGCAGAACGCCGACCAGTGGCTGGCCATCCTCCGGCACAAGGCGACGGCATGAACCGCGTCGCGCTCGGCCTGGCCGCGCTGGGCCGCCCCGCGTACATCAACCTCGGCCGGGAGGGCGCGCTACCGCGGACACGGGACGTCGGTTCCATGCGGGCCGCGACTTTCGCCGTGCTCGACGACGCCTACGCGGCGGGCGTCCGGCACGTCGACGTCGCGCGGTCGTACGGCCGCTCGGAGGAATTCCTGGCGGCGTGGCTGGCCGAGCGCGGGCACACCGACGTGGAGGTCTCCAGCAAGTGGGGCTACGCCTACGTCGGCGACTGGCGGCTGGACGCCGAGGTGCACGAGGTGAAGGAGCACTCGGCGGCGCGGTTCGCGGCGCAGTGGGCGGAAACCCTGGCGCTGCTGGGGGACCGGGTCGGTCTGTACCAGGTGCATTCGCTCACTGTGGACAGTCCCTTGTTCACCGACGAGCCGCTGGTCGAGGCGCTGGCGGAGCTGTCGGCGAACGGCGTGGCGGTCGGGTTCTCGACGTCGGGGCCGCGGCAGGCGGACGCGATCGAGCGGGCGTTCGGGCTCGAAGTCGCCGGGCGGCCGGTGTTTTCGGCGGTGCAGTCGACGTGGAACGTGCTGGAGCCGTCCGCGGGACCGGCGCTGACCGCCGCGCACGCGGCCGGGAACCGGGTGCTGGTCAAGGAAACCCTCGCCAACGGCAGGCTCGCGGTCGAAGCGCCGGCGGCGGTGCGGGAGATCGCCGCGGCGCACGGCACGGGGCCCGACGCGGTCGCGGTGGCCGCCGTGCTGGCCCAGGAGTGGGCCGACCGGGCGGTCATCGGCCCGGCGAGCCCGGCGCAGCTGGCGGCGAACCTGCGCGCCACGGCACTGGAACTCACCGCGGCCGAACGGGACGCGCTGGCCGTGCTCGCCGAGGAACCGGGCGAGTACTGGCGACACCGGTCCTCCTTGGCGTGGGACTGACGGGCTGCACTACCCTTCGCTGGCACGCCACGGACGACAGGAGGCCGGAGCAGGTGCGTCATCGGCAGGCGATCGCGTTGGCCGCGGTCGCGTTGGTGGGCCTCACGGGCTGCGACGGGCCCGATCCGAACAACCTGGAGACGTACTACGACGATCCGGTGCCCACGTCCTCGGCGGTCCCGCGCGCTTCGGACGCTCCGGTGAGTCCCGCGAAGGCGGCTCCGGTCACGCCTCCGCCGGCCGTGCCCGATGCCGGACGGCTCGCGGAGCGGGCGTTGCTGTCCGACGCCGACGTCGCCGAAGAAGGTGTGCGGCCGGCCTCGAACGAAGTCGCGGGGTGCCTGGCGGACGGGCCGTCGGCGGCCAGCCGGACGGCGACCTGGCGCTATTCCGGCGGGTCGGTGCTGAGCCACCGCGTCGTGGCGTTCGACGACCGGTCGGCCGCCCACGCCCTCGCGGACGACGAGTGCGCGGGCAAGACGGTGAGCGTCCCGGTCCAGCCCGGGGTCGAGCTGCAGCGGGCCCGGTGCGACGGCAAGACCTGCACCGTGTTGCTGGCCAAGGGAAGGCTCGTGTCCGAGCTGACGGTCTCGGCGAGCACCGAGGCCCGCGCGGTGGACGCCGCCAAGCGCCTGCTGCCGGCGATGACGGCGAAGCTCACCGCTCAGCCGTAGCGGCGGAACCACTCCTGGACGCCTTCGCGGCCGTCGGGGATGAAGGGCAGCTCGGGGGCCGGGTCTTCGACCCAGGCGCGCAGCTCCGCCAAGGGGATCCAGCGGCCTTCGACGATCTCTTCGGGCTGGTGGCGGATGGGCCCGTCCCAGCGGACCTCGAAGGCGAAGTTGTGACAGCGGTTGCGGCCGTCGTCGTAGACCTTGGTGAACAGCGGCACGGGTTCCACCCCCTGGACGCCGAGCTCCTCGGCCAGCTCGCGGCGGGCGCACTCGGCCGGGGTCTCGCCGGCCGCGACCACGCCGCCGGCCCAGCAGTCCCACGTCGACGGGAACACGTCCTTCACCGCGGTGCGGAGGTGCACGTAGACGGCCTTTCCGTCACCCGAACGGACCAGGACGACGCCGGCGGCGTGCCACAGGCCCTCGGCGCGGACGCGGGCGCGGGTGGCCGTGCCGACGACCGAGCCGGCCTGGTCATAGCGGGCAACGAGTTCGTCACTGCCTGGCATGGGTGCATCGTTCCACCAGTGCGACCCCGTAGGGTGGTGGACATGCGGCGGATCATGGGAACCGAAGTCGAGTACGGCATCTCCGTGCCGGGCGACGCGACGGCGAACCCGGTACTCACCTCCACCCAGGTCGTCCTCGCCTACGCGGCGGCGGCCGACATCCCGCGCGCCCGGCGGGCGCGGTGGGACTACGAGGTGGAGTCCCCGCTGCGCGACGCGCGCGGGTTCGACCTCACCGGGCCCGGCGGGCCTGGCCACGACCCGGACGTCGAGGACCTGGGCGCGGCGAACGTCATCCTGACCAACGGGGCGCGGCTGTACGTCGACCACGCGCACCCGGAGTACTCGGCGCCCGAGGTGACCAACGCCCGGGACGCGGTCATCTGGGACAAGGCGGGCGAGCGGGTGATGGAGGAGGCGGCGATGAAGGCCGCGTCCGTGCCGGGCCAGCCGCAGCTGCAGCTGTACAAGAACAACGTGGACGGCAAGGGCGCCAGCTACGGCACGCACGAGAACTACCTGATGGCGCGGTCGACGCCGTTCACCGCGGTGATCGCGGGGCTGACGCCGTTCTTCGTCTCGCGCCAGGTCGTGACCGGCTCCGGCCGGGTCGGGATCGGGCCGCAGAGCGAGGAAGCCGGGTTCCAGCTCTCCCAGCGTGCGGACTACATCGAGGTCGAGGTCGGCCTGGAGACGACGCTGAAGCGCGGGATCATCAACACCCGCGACGAGCCGCACGCGGACGCGGACAAGTACCGTCGGCTGCACGTCATCATCGGCGACGCGAACATGTCGGAGTACTCGACGTACCTCAAGGTCGGGACGACCGCGCTGGTGCTGGACCTGATCGAGGCGGGCATCCGCTTCGACGACCTGAAGCTGGACGAGCCGGTCAAGGCCGTGCACCAGATCAGCCACGACCCGACGCTGAAGACGCAGGTCGCGCTGGCCAACGGCAAGAAGTACACCGGGCTGGACCTGCAGTTCGCCTACCACGAGATCGCTTCGCAGAACCTGGAGCGCACGGGTGCGGACCAGGCGTCGAAGGAGGTGCTGCGGGTCTGGGGCGAGATCCTGGACGCGCTGGCGCGCGATCCGCAGGAGTGCGCGGACCGGCTGGACTGGCCGGCGAAGCTGCGGCTGCTCGAGGGCTACCGGCAGCGGGACAACCTCGCGTGGGGCGCGCCGCGGCTGCGGCTGGTCGACCTGCAGTACTCGGACGTGCGGCTGGCGAAGGGCCTGTACAACCGGCTGGTGACGCGCGGGTCGATGAAGCGGCTGGTGTCGGAGGAGGAAGTGCTGGCCGCGGTGACGACGCCGCCGTCGGACACGCGGGCCTACTTCCGGGGCCGGGCGCTGGAGAAGTACGCGACGTCGATCGCGGCGGCGTCCTGGGATTCGGTCATCTTCGACGTGGGCAAGGAGTCGCTGGTGCGGATCCCGACCCTGGAGCCGCTGCGCGGGACGAAGGCGCACGTCGGCAAGCTGCTGGACGAGGCCGCGACGGCGGAGGAGCTGGTGGAGGCGCTCACCGGTTCGGACTAGGCGGGACGCACCACCGATCGCGGCGTTGCCCCGAATGTCGGGGCCGCTGGGTAGGCTAGGAAACATCAGCCACACCGGGAGGCGAGATGGCCCAGGAAAAGATCGAAAAGCACGGCGGCGGCGACTCCGACGAGGAGTTCGACGACACCGGCGCGGCGGGTCAGGAGCGGCGCGAGAAGCTCGGCGAGGACGTGGACACGATCCTCGACGAGATCGACGACGTGCTCGAGGAGAACGCCGAGGACTTCGTCCGGGCCTACGTGCAGAAGGGCGGCGAGTAAGCCGCTGGGGGCGCTGCGCCCTTGCCGACCGTTCAGCCGGCGGCCGGGGGTCCGCGCGGCGGTGGCCTGAGGGGCCGCCGGGCGCGGGGCCGCGGCCGTTCTGGCCCGCACAGATGGGATTTTTGAGCACGTATGGACAACACCAGGGGCATCTCGGGTCCCGCGCTGCCCGCGGCGTACTTTTCGTCGGCGACGTCGTCGTTTTCGGACTTCCTGCGTGAGCAGGCGCCGGAGCTGCTGCCGCACCGGCGGGTGGCGCCGGGCGCGGCGGAGCTGGGCGTGCCGCACGGCACCACGATCGTCGCGTGCACGTTCGCGGGCGGCGTGCTGATCGCGGGTGACCGGCGGGCGACGTCGGGCAACCTGATCGCGAGCCGCGACATCGAGAAGGTGCACGTCACCGACGAGTACTCGGCGGTGGGCATCGCGGGCACGGCGGGGCTGGCCGTGGAGATGGTGCGGCTGTACGCGGTGGAGCTGGCGCACTACGAGAAGATCGAGGGCGTTTCGCTGTCGCTGGACGGCAAGACGAACAAGCTGGCCGGGATGGTCAAGGCCAACCTCGAGATGGCGATGGCGGGGCTGGCGGCGATTCCGCTGTTCGTGGGGTACGACCTGGAGGCCGAGGACGCCAAGCACGCGGGGCGGATCGTGTCGTACGACGCCGCGGGCGGCCGGTACGAGGAGCACGGCGGCTACGCGTCGATCGGTTCGGGTTCGCTGTTCGCGAAATCCGCGCTCAAGAAGCTGCACGACCCGGACGCCGACGCCGAGGGCGCCGTGCGGGTCGCGGTGGAGGCGCTGTACGACGCGGCGGACGACGACACCGCGTCGGGCGGGCCGGACCTGGTGCGCCGGATCTTCCCGAGCGTCGTGACGGTCACCGCGGAGCAGGGTGCGGTGCAGCTGCCGGAGTCGGAGACGGCCGCGGTGGCCGAGGCCGTCGTGCAGGGGCGCATCGAGCGCCACCAGCGCCGGCTCTCCTGACCGGAGCTGAACCAGTGAACGTTGGAACACCGGAAGACCTGGAGCGCACACCGTGACGATGCCGTTGTATGCCTCTCCCGAGCAGCTGATGCGGGAGCGTTCCGAGCTGGCGCGCAAGGGCATCGCGCGCGGCCGGAGCGTGGTGGTGCTGAAGTACGCGGGCGGCGTGCTGTTCGTGGCGGAGAACCCGTCGGCGACGTTGCACAAGGTGTCCGAGATCTACGACCGGATCGGGTTCGCCGCGGTCGGGCGCTACAGCGAGTTCGAGAACCTGCGCGTGGCGGGTATCCGGCACGCGGACCTGAAGGGCTACCAGTACGACCGGCGTGACGTGAGCGCGCGGGCGCTGGCGAACGCGTACGCGGCGACGCTGGGCAGCATCTTCACCGAGCAGCTGAAGCCGTTCGAGGTGGAGATCTGCGTGGCGGAGGTGGGGACGACCGCGGCGGAGGACCAGCTGTACCGGCTGACCTACGACGGGTCGATCTTCGACGAGCCGCAGTACGTGGTGATGGGCGGCCAGACGGACAAGATCTCGGCGAAGCTGAAGGAGACGTTCGAGGACGGCCTGGAGCTGCAGGCGGCGCTGAGCGTGGCGGTGAAGGCCCTGCGGGCCCCGAGCCAGCCGCAGGCTTCGTCGTCGGCGTCTTCGTCGGGCTCTGCGTCTTCGTCGTCGAACGCGGCGGCGAACGGCAACGGCGACGGCGACCCGATCAAGCTGGAGGTGGCGGTCCTCGACCGCGACCGCCCGCGGCGTTCGTTCCGGCGCCTCACCGGCGCGGCCCTGGACTCGCTGCTGCCGGTGCCGGACCCGAAGGTCGACGAGCCGGAGGCCAAGCCCGAAGGCGAGTGAGCCCCGCGTCCGTCATCCCGGCCGGTAGGCGACGGCCAGCAGGTGGGCGGAAGCGTCGATGAGCCGCGGGTCCCGCTCGACGAGCCGGGCGGCGCGCAGGGCCGATCGAGCACGGTCCGGGAACGCGCCGGTCCCGGCGGCGTCGAGCGCGGGCCACGCGGGGCCTTCGACCCCGAACACCTCGGGGCCCGGGAAGCCTGCCGCGGCGACTTCCTCGCGCAGCTCGGTGGCCGTGTGCCAGTGCGTGGGCACGAAACCGATGTGGCCGTCGTACGCGCCGGTCTCGATGACCTGCCCCACCGGTCCGGCGACGTCGGCGGTCAGCGTGCCGGCCGCGCCCGTCTCCAGCAGCGAGAGGTAACGGCTGATGCCCGCGGCGGCGAGCAGCCCACCCGGACGCAGCACCCGCCGGGCTTCGGCCAGTGCGCGAGCGCGGTCTGCAACGTCGACGAGGTGGTAGAGCGGGCCGAGCAGCAGGACCGCGTCGGCGGACGAGTCCGCCGCGGCCAACGCGCGGGCGTCCCCGGCGGAGGCCGTGACGCCGGGCAGCGTCGCGGCCCGGGCGGCGTGGGCGGGGACGAGGTCGATCAGGTGGACCGAGTGGCCGTCGGCGGCGAGCCAGGCCGCGTGCACCCCCCGTGCCGCCTCCGACGTCCAGCACACGGGCGCGGGCAGGCAGGAAGCGCCGAAGCAGCTCCTGGGTGCGCAGGAACTCGAGCCTGCCGTGCGGGCTCCGGGCGAGCCGGGTGTCCTCGACGGGCCCGGTGGCGTAGTGGGTCGCGAGGTCCATGCCTCACTGTCCCGGATGCCGCAACCGGATTTTCAGGACGTCGGCGGTGAAGCCCGGAAGTTCTGGTCGGCGAACGCCAGCAGGTACGGCAGTGTCGCCCGCGCGGTGTGCCACGTGTGGTTGAAGCCGCGTTCGGCGTGGACCACCGCTTCCTGCCCGCGGGCGCGGAGGGCTGTGGCGATCCGGTTGGCCGTCTTGACGTCGGTCGGCGCGCCCGTGCCGACCGCGAGCATCACCGCGATCTTCGCCGGGAAGTCCATGGTCGGCAGGTACCGCCGCGGGGTGTTCGCCGCGATCGCGGCCTGGTTGCCGTCGAGGACGCCGACGGAGTCGTTGAGGTCGTCGTACGGCAGGGAGATCACCAGCGTGCCGAACTCGTCGACGTGGTGGAGCCCGATGTTGAGCGCGCCGAAGCCGCCGCCGGACATGCCGCCCAGTGCCCGGTGGCCGCGGTCGGCCAGGGTGCGGTAGCGCTTGTCGATCGCCGGGACGACCGTGCGGGCGAGGTAGGTCTCCAGCTGCGGGCCGCCGGGGACGTCGAGGCACTCCCAGTCGGTGGCCGGGTTGCCCGCGGTCATGTCGACGCTGACCACGATCATCGGCTCGGTCACGTTGTGCTGCTGGAGCGCCAGGAGCGTCCCTGGCGCGTCGCCGGAGGTCAGCCAGTCGCGGGGACCGCCGAACGGGTAGCCGTGGATCAGGTAGACCACGGGGTAGCGGCGGGCGGCGTTGGCGGGGTCGAAGTAACCGGGCGGCAGGATCACGTAGTTGCTGCCGGAGGGGACGCCGTGCGCGGGGTCGGCGATCTGGACGACGTCGATCTTCTGGCCGGGGGCCGCGGTGGCGGGGCGGGAGGATGCCGCCGCCGCGCTGTCGTCGTCGTCCGACGGGTCCGGGGCTCCCTTGCCGTCGTCGAGCAGGCGGCCGGCGAGGTTGGCGATGCCGGGGCCTTTCTGGAGCAGGCGCGCGAAGTCGTCGGAGGTCCGCACGTAGCCGACGTAGCTGTTCAGGGCAGTGACTGCCGCGAGCAGCAGCAGGACGCCGAAGGCGGTGAAGCCCCAGCGGCGGACCCGGCGCCGGTACCACAGCGCGATCACCGCGGCCAGGACCGCGACGGCGGCCGAGGCGAAGGTGAGCCAGATCAGCGGCGACTCGAACGGGCCGAGGTCGCGGGCGCGGGCGGTGACGTCGCCGGGCAGCACGGGGTCGGCCGCGACCCGGTGGATGACGCTCGCCAGGCCGTGTCCGTCCATTGACTCCCCGCTCGTCGCCTGGCCGCGGGCAGGGTCGCCCGCATCTCGGTTGCGAAGCTAGCCAGAAGTGGCTGTGGGTTCGTTGAGAGTGGGTAAAGAAACCTTAAAGGCGGTAGATGGTCAGCGCGCTGGGCCGGGACCGGAAGCGGAACCGGTTGCCGAGCGGGCCGACCTCGCCGTCGGTGGCGACGCGGCGGTGGCCGTCGAGCAGCTCGACGTCCAGCTCGGGCAGGTCGAGCTCCTGGTAGACGTGGCTGGCGGCGAGGCTGCGGGTGATCATCGCCGCCAGGAACCGGGCCCGCGAGTAGGGCAGGTCGGCACGCAGGTAGCGGATGTCGAGGAGGCCGGTGTCGAGCGCGGGCCGGCGGCTGGGGGCGAAGCCCTTGGGCGCGTACGTGCCGTTGCCGACGAACAGCAGCCAGACCTGGGTGCGCCTGCCGTTGAGCCGGACGTTCAGCGGCTTGGCGTGCCGCAGCGTGCGGGCCAGCGCGATCGCGGCCGAGGGCCACTTCGGGTGCTTCTCCTGCAGCTTCTCGCGCAGCCGGACCATCTCCGGGTAGCCGCCGAGGCTGGCGGTGTTGACGAACCAGCGGTGGGCGGTGCCGTCGGCCCCGGCGATTTCGACCTCGCCGAGGTCGATGCCGACGGCGTTGCCGGTCTCGGTCGCCGCGTCGGCGTCGGACATGGCGTGGACGCCGACGTCGCGGGCGAAGTGGTTGAGCGTTCCGGCCGGGATCAGCGCGAGCGGCAGGTCGCGTTCGGCGGCGACGGAGGCGACCGCGGCCACGGTGCCGTCCCCGCCCGCGACGCCCAGCGCGCGGACCGTCCCGCGCGCGTCGATCTCCGCTTCGAGCTGGGCGCGCAGGTCGCGATCGGGGTCCGGGTAGAGGATCTCGGCCTTGGGCCAGGCGTAGCGGGCCTCCTCGGTCGGGTCCTGCCCGTCGATCCCGGACTTCGGGTTGACCAGCACGAGCATGTCTTCCCCGTCGGCCATCTCGGGCGCCTCGGCGTCGTGGGCGGTCCGGCCCGGGACGTCGTCGTGCAGCGGCCACCAGTGCCGGGTCGCGAGGCCCACGCCGACGCCGATGCCCAGGCCGACACCCACGTCCGAGGGCCAGTGCACGCCGGTGTGGACGCGGGAGTAGGCGACGGCCAGCGCGAGCGGCGCCACGGCGAGACCGGCGCGGGGCGACTCCATCGCCACCGCCGTCGCGAAGGCCGCCGCGGAGGCGGAGTGGCCGGACGGGAACGACGAGGACGTCGGGCGTTTCCGCAGGCGGCGGCGCACGGGCGTCTCTTCCTCGGCCGGGCGGCGGCGGGGGAACAGCGGCTTGCCGATCAGGTTGGCCGCGGCGCTGGCCCCGGCGATCGCGACGACCCCGCGCAGCGCGCCGCGGCGGGTCGCGCCCTGGCGCGTGGCCAGCAGCGCGGCGACGGCCCACCAGAGCCGGGACTTGTTGGCCGATCTCGACAGGGCCTTCAGGGCGTCGTCGGCGCGCGAGGCGGGGATCGCCGCGCTGCGCCGCATCAGGGCGCGATCGGTCCGGCCGACCCGCCGGAAGGCCCGGATGAGCTGATGTGACAAAAGGTCCGCCTTCCGCGTGCCGTCAAGAGCCGTGCTCCAATCGTGCCTGATTCGGGGACTTTTCACCGTCTGTGGCCTACTGGGGGCGTGTCGACGCCCGAACGGCGCACCGTCGACGGGGGTGCAGCGCCTACTCTGGTGAGATGCAGCGGCGGATCTTTGGCATCGAGACCGAGTTCGGGGTCACGTGCACCTTCCACGGACAGCGCAGGCTCTCGCCCGACGAGGTGGCGCGCTACCTGTTCCGGCGAGTCGTCTCGTGGGGACGCTCCTCCAACGTGTTCCTGTCGAACGGCTCCCGGCTCTACCTCGACGTCGGCTCGCACCCCGAGTACGCGACGGCCGAGTGCGACGACCTGGTCCAGCTGGTCACGCACGACAAGGCCGGGGAGCGGATCCTCGAGGACCTGCTGGTCGACGCCGAACGGCGGCTCGCCGACGAGGGCATCGGCGGCGACATCTTCCTCTTCAAGAACAACACCGACTCAGCGGGCAACTCCTACGGCTGTCACGAGAACTACCTGGTGACCCGTGCGGGTGAGTTCTCCCGGATCGCGGACGTGCTGCTGCCGTTCCTGGTGACCCGGCAGCTCATCTGCGGCGCCGGCAAGGTGCTGCAGACCCCGCGCGGCGCGGTCTACTGCCTCTCCCAGCGTGCGGAGCACATCTGGGAGGGCGTCTCGAGCGCGACCACCCGGTCGCGGCCCATCATCAACACCCGCGACGAGCCGCACGCCGACGCCGAGCGCTACCGGCGGCTGCACGTCATCGTCGGCGACTCGAACATGGCCGAGCCGACGACGATGCTCAAGGTCGGCTCGGCGAACCTGGTGCTCGAGATGATCGAGGCCGGCGTCCAGTTCCGCGACTTCACCCTGGACAACCCGATCCGGGCGATCCGCGAGATCAGCCACGACCTCACCGGCCGCCGCCAGGTGCGGCTGGCCGGCGGCCGCGAGGCCTCGGCGCTGGACATCCAGCGCGAGTACCACGCCCGCGCCGTCCAGCACCTCAAGGACAACGGGTCGACGGCGGCCAACGAGCGCGTCGTCGAGCTGTGGGGCCGGGCGCTGGACGCGGTCGAGCAGCAGGACTTCGGCAAGATCGACACCGAGATCGACTGGGCGATCAAGCACCGGCTGGTCGAGCGCTACCGGCACAAGCACGACCTGGACCTGTCCAGCCCGCGCATCGCGCAGCTGGACCTGGCCTACCACGACATCCGCCGTGGCCGGGGCATCTTCGACCTGCTCCAGCGCAAGGGCCTGGTCCGCCGGGTCACCGACGACGGCGAGATCGAGGCGGCCAAGGACACCCCGCCCCAGACGACCCGCGCGAAGCTGCGCGGCGACTTCATCGCCGCCGCCCAGGCCGCGGGCCGTGACTTCACGGTCGACTGGGTGCACCTGAAGCTGAACGACCAGGCCCAGCGCACGGTCCTGTGCAAGGACCCGTTCCGCTCGGTCGACGAGCGCGTGGAGCGCCTGATCAGCTCGCTGTGACCGGCCCGCCCGCCCGGCGTTCCCGACGAAAGTCGCCGGGCGGGTGCGGCAGGATCGGCGCATGCGTGTGGTTCTGCTCGTGTGCGCCCTGCTCGTCTCGGTGGCGGTCCCCGCGTCGGCGGGGGAGCACCCGCCCAGGTGGGAACTGAAGCCGACCGGCGTCACGGCGCAGTTCCGGGGCCTGTCGGCGGTCAGCTCCCACGTCGCGTGGGTGAGCGGCACCCAGGGCACGGTCCTGCGCACCACCGACGGCGGTGCTACCTGGGCCGCCGTCGGGCCGCCCGGGACCGGGAACCTCCAGTTCCGGGACATCGAAGCCTTCGACGCCGAGCGCGCGGTGGTGCTCTCGATCGGCTCAGGCACGGACTCGCGCGTCTACCGGACCGACGACGGCGGCGCGCACTGGCGCCTGACGTTCCAGAACACCGACGCGGCGGCGTTCTACGACTGCCTGGCCTTCTTCGACCCGTGGCGGGGCCTGGCGGTGAGCGACCCGGTGGACGGGCGGTTCCGCGTGCAGGCGACCTTCGACGGCGGCCGCAGCTGGCAGCCGGTTCCCGGCAGCGGCTTCCCGCCCGCGTTGCCGGGTGAGGCCGGGTTCGCGGCGAGCGGCCAGTGCGTGACGACGTCCGGGCCGTTCGACGCGTGGCTGGCCACCGGCGGCGGCGCCACGGCCCGCGTCCTGCACTCCGGCGACGGCGGCCGCCACTGGACGGCGTCGGACACGCCGTTGCCGAGCAGCCCGTCGGCCGGCGTGTTCGCCGTGGCGTTCCGGTCCCCGGCGTACGGTCTCGCGATCGGTGGCGACTACGCGAACCCGGCCGCGCCCGGCCCGGCCGTGGCGTTGAGCCGCGACCGCGGCCGGACCTGGGCCACGCCGGAGCAGTACCCGGCCGGGTACCGGTCCGGGCTGGCCTGGCGCGGCGGCGGTGTGCTGGCGGTCGGCCCCGGCGGCAGCGACTACAGCCCCGACGGCGGACGGCACTGGACACCGTTCGACACCGGCAGCTTCGACACCGTGGACTGCACGCCCGCGGGCGCGTGCTGGGCGAGCGGCGTCCAGGGCCGCGTGGCCCGCCTTCGCTAGAGGACCTGGCCGGTGGGGCGGATCATGATCTCGTTGACGTCGACCGACGGCGGCTGCGAGAGCGCGTAGAGCACGGCGCGGGCGATGTCGTCGGGTTGCAGGTTGGGCTTCTTGCGCTGCTCGTCGCTGAGGATGTCGGTGTCGGTCATGCCGGGGTTGATGAGGGTGACGCGCACGCCGGTGCCGACGGCCTCCTCGCGGATGGCGCCGGCCATGCCGGTGACGGCCCACTTGGTGACGGAGTAGAGGCTGGCGTTGCGGATGTAGCGGCCGGCGACCGAGCCGGTGATCAGCAGGTGCCCGGCGGTCTCCTTGAGGGCGGGCAGGGTGGCGCGGGCGGTGTAGGCCGCGCCGAGGACGTTGGTGCGGACCATCTCGTCCCACTGCCGCGGGTCGGGGTCGTCGGTGCCGAAGAACGAGGTCCCGACCCCGACCCCGGCGTTGGCGAAGGCGGCGTCGAGCCGCCCGAACCGCTCGACGGCCGCGTCGACGGCGCCCGAGATGCCGGGCCAGTCGCCGACGTCCGCGCCGAGGGCGAGGGCCCGGTCGGCGCCCAGCTCGTCGACGAGGTGCTGGGCGGATTCGGCCTTGCGGGCGACGAGGGCGACCTTGAACCCGGAGGCGGCGGCCAGCCGTGCGGTGGCGGCCCCGAGACCGCGGGAGGCGCCGGTGACGAGAAGAACGCGATCATCCATGGCCCCAGGCTAGAGCGATCGCCCGGCTCACCAGCGCCCCAAGGCGGCCTTGGTTGCGTGTGACGCACCCAAGGCGGCCTTCGGTGCGTCCGACGCACCGAAGGCCGCCTTGGGGCGCTCGGCTCCTACGGGGTCAGCACCAGCCGGCCGCGCAGGCCGCCCGCGGCCAGGCGTTCGTGGGCGGCCGCCGCCTCCGCCAGGGGCAACACCCCGGCCACGCGCAGCGGCAGCACTCCCTTCTCCGCCAGTTTCGCCAGCTCGGCCAGCTTCTCCCCGTCGGCGCGGATCCACACGCTCCGGACCCGGATTCCGCGCAGCGGGATCGGTGCGGCCCCGGCGGCGAAAGCCACGAACTCGCCGCCACCCCGTACCGCGTCGAGCGCGTCCAGGCCGAGCAGCGCCGTGTCGAGCGCCGCGTCCACTCCACCCGGCACCAGTGCCCGCACGCGATCACCCAGGTCCGGGCCGCGCGGGACGAACTCATCCGCGCCGAATCCCCGCACCGCTGCCTCGTCGGCGGCCGAAGCCACCGCCACCACCCGCAGCCCACGCAGGCGGGCCAGCGCGACGGCGTACCCGCCCACCGCGCCCGCCGCCCCCGTCACCAGGACCGTCCCGTCGGTCCCGACCAGATCCAGCGCCTGGGCCGCGGTCAGCGCGTTGAGCGGCAGGGTCGCCGCGGCCACGGGGGAGACGCCCGCGGGCGCCACCGCGACCGCCGAGGCGTCCAGCACGATCTGCTCCGCGTACGCGCCCAGCGGGGTGCCGATCCGGTCGCGCAGGCCGATCACCTCCTCGCCCACGCGGAAGCCCTCGCCCGCCTCGACCGTGCCGGCCACGTCCCAGCCCAGGCCCAGCACCTCCCGTGGCGGCACCACCCCGGCCTCGGTCAGCACGCCGGCCCGGGTGGCGACGTCGACCGGGTTGACCGCGGCCGCCGCCACGCGGATCCGCACCTGTCCCGGGCCGGGCTCGGGGACCGGCACCTCGACGGACTCCAGCACCTCCGGATCACCGAACCGGCGGACCACCATCGCACGCATCGAACACTCCCGGTTGATCGGAAACCTTCCGGAACGAACGTATGGGGAGCTACTCTCCGACGGGAAGTACGCACCTGAAGGTGCCCATCGCACGAGGAGGTTCGCCCGGTGCCCACGCGCACGGCGGAACAGCGGCGCAAAGCCGAGAAGGCCGCCTACGACGCCTACCTGGCCGCGTGCCCGACACGGAAGCTGCTCGACGAGATCGCCGGCAAGTGGGTCAGCCTGATCCTCGTCGCGCTCGGTGACGGCCCGCAGCGCTACAGCGACCTTTCGCGGCGCATCGCCGGGGTCAGCCAGAAGATGCTCACCCAGACCCTGCGGGTGCTCGAACGCGACGGCCTGGTGCGCCGGGAGGTGACCGCGTCGGTGCCCGTCCGCGTCGACTATTCCCTTACGCCGCTGGGCGAAAGCCTGCGCGCACTGATGGCGGGCTTCAAGGAGTGGGCCGAGGCCAACTTCGACGCCGTCCGCGCCGCGCGGGCCGACTACGACGCGCGCACGCCGGACCTCACGATCGGGCCGGACGGCGCGAGCTAGGCTCTACCGGGTGTCCACCGCACGCGCCGAACGGCTGGTCAATCTGGTGCTGGCCCTCCTGTCCACCCGGCAGTACCTCACTGCCGAGCGGATCCGCGGCATCGTGCCCGGCTACGGCGACGCGGCCAGCGACGACGCCTACTTCCGCATGTTCGAACGCGACAAGACCGAGCTGCGCGAGCTGGGCATCCCCCTCGAAACCGGCCGCAACTCCGCCTTCGACGCGATCGAGGGCTACCGCATCGCCCGCCGCGACTACGAGCTCGGCGAGATCGACCTCGCCCCCGACGAAGCCGCCGCCGTCGCGCTGGCGTCCCGGCTGTGGGACTCGCCGGAGCTGACCGGGCAGGCGCAGGGCGCGCTCGTCAAGCTGCGCGCCGCCGGACTGGAGGTCGACGACCAGGCACCCACCGTCGTGGAGCCGCGCGTGCGCGCCGAACCGGCGTTCGGGCCGCTGCTGGCCGCGGTGCAGAACGGCCAGGCCGTGCGCTTCGAGTATCGCCGCAGCGGCTCGCCGGAGCGGATGATGCGCACGCTGGAGCCGTGGGGCGTGGTCTCGTGGCGGGCCCGCTGGTACGTCGTCGGGCACGACCGCGACCGCGGCGCCACCCGCTGCTTCCGGCTCTCCCGCGTCATCGGCCAGGTCCGGCCCGTCGGCAAGCCCGGCGCCGTGCAGCGCCCCGAGGGTGTAAACCTGCTCAAGCTCGTGTCGGTGACGGGGGAGTCCGAGCCGTCGCCGGTGACCACCGCCCAGCTCTGGGTCGCCGACGGCCGCGCCGCCGGGGTCCGCCGCCGGGGCACGGTCGTCGGGCGCCGCACCCTCGACGGCGAAGAGGGCGACGTCGTCGAGGTCGGGCTGTACTTCCCGGAGTCGGCCGCCGACTGGATCGCCGCACAGGGCCCCGACGTCGTCGTGCTGGAGCCCGACGTGCTGGCCAAGACCGTCCAGGACCGGCTCGAAGCCGTCGTGGCCCGGCAGGGGAGCGGCCGGTGAGCGCGTCCACCGACCGGATGCCGAGACTGCTCGCGCTCGTGCCCTACCTGCTCGCGCGCCCGGGCATCCGCATCGACGAGGCGGCGCAGGACTTCGACGTCACGCCGAAGCAGCTGCGCAAGGACCTCGAGCTGCTGTGGATGTGCGGGCTGCCCGGCTACGGGCCCGGCGACCTGATCGACCTGTCCTTCGAGGGCGACACGATCGTCGTGACGCACGACGCCGGCATGAACCGGCCCCTGCGGCTCACCGGCGGGGAGGCCACCGCGCTGCTGGTCGCGCTGCGGGCGCTGGCCGAGACACCGGGCGTCGTCGACGCCGACGCCGTGCGCCGCGCCATCGCCAAGATCGAGGCCGCCGCCGGGCAGGCCCAGCCCGCCGGGGTGGTCGTCGGCGGCGGCGTGCGCGAGGGCAAGAAGACCGCGCGGACCCGCGAGGAGGTCGCCCGCGCCCTGCGGGACGGGCGCGCCCTGCGGATCCGCTACTACACCGCGTCCAAGGACCAGATCACCGAGCGCACGGTCGATCCGATGCGGCTGCTGATCGTCCAGGCGGTCGGCTATCTCGAGGCGTGGTGCCGCCGTGCCGAAGGCGTGCGGCTGTTCCGGCTCGACCGGATCGACGAGCTGGAGATCCTCGGCGAGCCGTCGCGCCCGCCCGCGCACGCCCACCCGACCGACATCTCCGACGGCGTCTTCCGCGAGCGTCCCGACCAGCGGGAGGCGGTCCTGGTCCTCGACCCGGACGCACGCTGGGTAGCCGAGTACTACCCGTGCGAGGAGCTCGACGAGCTCGACGGCGGCCGGCTGCGGATCCGGATGCGCTACGCCGACCAGTCCTGGATGGTGCGGCTCGTGCTGGGCCTGGGCGGGGAAGCACTGGTCGAGAGCCCGGCGGACCTGGCGTCCGACGTTGCTCGCCGGGCCGCCGGCGCGGTTGCCCGAGCCCGTCACCTTCCGTCAACCTGCGACCACTAGGCTGGGCCGCGTGCCGTACCTGCCCGCGATCGTGCTCGCCGCGCTCGGTGTCCTGCTGCTGCTGGTCCTGCTGGCCCGGACCGGCAAGGTCTTGCGTGGCTTCCGGCGGACCGCAAGCATGGTGGCTACGAACACCCAGGACCGGGCCGGGATGCTCCGCGCGCGGTCGGCCGCGCTGCGCGTCGCCTTCGCGGAGCGCCGCCGGAAGCCGGAAAACCAGTAACATCCCTACCAGACGCAGATAGGAGGCCATCTTGTTCGCCAACGGATTGCAGGGATGGCATTTGATCATCTTGGTGCTGCTCGTCGTGCTGCTGTTCGGGGCCAAGCGGCTTCCCGATGCGGCGCGGTCGATCGGCAAGTCCATGAAGATCTTCAAGGCCGAGACCAAGGACCTCGCGGGCGACAAGAGCGCCTCGCACGAGGACGCCGAGCCCGCCGAGACGAAGCAGATCCCGGCGACGCCCGCCCCGGCCGCCGCGACCGACCAGCAGGTCGCCGACCTCCAGCGGCAGCTCGACGAGCTGAAGAAGCAGCAGGCCGCCGCCGACCAGCCGCAGAAGAACGCCAGCTGACGCGGCAGGCGCTCCACCCGGTCCCTGGTCCTCGGAGCGCGCCTTGAGCCGGCGCGCTCCGGCGGACTCCGACGAGAACGGAACATCCCGTGGCGGAACCCGCCTCCGGAAACGGTGACAGCCGCCGGTCGAAGCGGCGCAAGCGCAGCCGTCGCGCCAACCCCGACGGCACGATGACGCTCATCGAGCACATCTACGAGTTCCGCCGCCGCCTGGGCTTCGCGCTGCTCGCGGTCGTCGTCGGCGGCATCCTCGGGTTCTTCTGGTTCAGCACCAAGGTGGGCTCGATCCCGTCGCTCGGCGAGATCATCAAGGACCCCTACTGCGCCATCCCGGCGAACCGGCGGCTCAACGGCGCCCAGGGCTGCCAGCTGCTGCAGACCGTGCCGTTCGAAGCGTTCATGATCCAGTTGAAGGTCGGGCTCGCCGCCGGCGCGGTGCTGTTCTCACCCGTGTGGCTGTACCAGATCTGGGCCTTCATCGCCCCCGGCCTGTACTCGAAGGAACGCAAGTACGCGCTGACGTTCGTCGGGTTCGCGTCGGTGCTGTTCGCCGCGGGCGCCGTGCTCGCCTACATCCTGTTCCCGCACGCGCTGCAGCTGCTCATGGGCTTCGGCCAGGGCGAGTTCATCACCGCGCTCACCGCGGACAAGTACATCTCGTTCATGCTGTCGCTGCTGATCATCTTCGGGATCAGCTTCGAGCTGCCGCTGCTGGTGGTGATGCTCAACCGCGTCGGCGTGGTCAAGTACCGGCAGCTGAAGAAGTGGCGCCGCGGCATCGTGTTCGCGCTGTTCGTGTTCGCCGCCTTCGCCACCCCCGGTTCCGACCCGTTCTCCATGCTCGGCCTGGCCGGCGCGCTGACGGTGCTGTTCGAGGTCGCCGTGCAGCTCGCCAGGCTCCACGACCGCAGGAAGGACCGCGAACGCGAAGACGAGGGCTGGGACCAGCTCGCCGACGACGAAGCGGCGCCGTTCAACTACACGCCGAGCACGATCGACGACGAGCCGTCCACGCCGACCGCGTCCGGCGGCCGGTCGAGCACCGACGACATCACGTAGTGGGGCTCCACGCCGCGCTCGCCGTGCACCCGGCGTCCGGGCACGGCGCCGCCGCCCGGATCGCGGACACCGTCGCCGGCCGCCTGCGCGCCGCCGTCGACCGCCTCGACGTCCTGGTGGCCAACACGGTCGAGGAGTCCCGCGAGCTGATGCGGACCTCCCACGACGCGGGCCTCGACGTCCTGGTCGTCCTGGGCGGTGACGGCGCCGCCCACCAGGGCGTCCAGTTCTGCGCGAACCGCGACGTCGCCCTCGGGCTCGTCCCGGCCGGCACCGGAAACGACTTCGCCCGCGCCCTCGGCGTCCCCGGCGAGCCGCTGGCGGCGGTCGACGCGCTGGTCGCCGCCCTGCGCTCGGGTGCCCGGCGCCGCATCGACCTCGGCCGCGTCGGCGACACGTGGTTCGCGACAGTGCTGTGCGCCGGCTTCGACGCGAGTGTCAACGAACGCGCCAACCGGATGCGCTGGCCGTCCGGGCCACGCCGCTACGACCTCGCGATCCTGGCCGAGCTGGCCGCGTTCCGCTCCCGCCCGGTGGTCGTCGACACCGGCACCGAACGCCACGAGCTCGACGCGACCCTGGTGGCGGTGGGCAACACCCGCTTCTACGGCGGGGGAGTACCGATCTGCCCGACCGCCGACCCCGAGGACGGCGTCTTCGACGTCACGATCATCGGCCACGCCACCCGCCGCGGCCTGATCCGGATGCTGCCGGGCCTGCGCACCGGAAGGCACCTCACCCACCCGGCGGTCCGCACCCTGCGCGCCCGCTCGGTCAGCCTCACCGGCAACAGCTGGCCCGCCTACGCCGACGGCGAGCCGCAGGGCAGCGTCCCGGTGACCGTCAGCTGCGTCCCCGGCGCGCTGACTGTGCTGGCCTAACGGTCGTACCCGCCCGCGCGCGCCACGAGCTGGCGGAAGTGCGCAGGCGTCAGCAGCCGTCCCGAGTCGGCGAAGTACACGCCGCCACAGCGGTGGCAGAACCAGCCCTGCTCCCACACCTGCTTCGCGGCCGGCACCCCGCGCCGCTGCCGCCGAGCCGCCCGCAGCCGCCGCACGTACAGCCACGTCAGCACACCGACCGCCACGTACACGCACGCCGACGGCAGCGAGAGGACCGCGAACCCCAGCGCGGCCGCGCCGGCACCACCCGGCGGCGGATCCTCGGACGCCCAGAACGGCAGCAGCAGGAAACAGCTCCCCACCAACGCCAGCACGACCGCCGCCGCGAGCAGGCCACCGCCACGGCGCGGAGGCGGGAACGGATCGAGCGCACGGGCGACCGCGGTGACCGAAACCCCGTGCACCTGACTCCTCGTGACGACGACACTGTCCCCGGCGGGCACCGCGACCACCGGGCCACGCCCGCGGTAGTACGAGTGCCCACCCGAGTACACCGCGGGCACGTGCTGCACCCGGTCCAGCAGCCCGCAGCTCGGACACGGTTCCGTCATGCCCGCTCCGACGCACCCCGCACCCACCCGGTTCCCGGCCTTCCGGCGCCTCCAGCCGAAGGCATGATCCAGGCGCACCGGGGCCACGGCCACCGTCGGGTGGGTCTCGCAGGTGAGGGTGCCGGCCATCGATGCGGCCGGCCTGGCGCCGCGGTTCCCTCGACTACCGTATAACGACCTATACGGCGACCATCGGTCACGCGACGTGCGGACCGCCGGACGGATGTGAAACCCTGACGACGTGGCCAGTAGCCCTTCTCCCTCCCCGGCCGAGGCCTATGCGGCCTCCGCGCGTCGCGGGAAGTACCCCCAGCTGACCCGCTTCGCCGCGGAGGCGTCCTTCGAGTTCGACGAGTTCCAGATCCGCGGGTGCGAGGCCCTCGAGGGCGGTCACGGCGTGCTCGTCTGCGCGCCGACCGGCGCGGGCAAGACCGTCGTCGGCGAGTTCGCCGTGCACCTGGCGCTGGCCGAGGGCCGCAAGTGCTTCTACACCACGCCGATCAAGGCGTTGTCGAACCAGAAGTACGCCGATCTCGTCGCCCGGTACGGCACCGACGCCGTCGGCCTGCTGACCGGCGACACCTCGATCAACGGCAACGCCCAGGTGGTCGTGATGACGACCGAGGTGCTGCGCAACATGCTCTACGCGGGCTCTTCGACCATCACCGACCTCGGCTACGTGGTCATGGACGAGGTCCACTACCTCGCCGACCGGTTCCGCGGCGCGGTGTGGGAAGAGGTGATCCTGCACCTCCCGGAATACGTGCGCGTGGTCGGGCTGTCGGCCACCGTGAGCAACGCCGAGGAGTTCGGCGAGTGGCTGGTCGAGGTGCGCGGGGACACCACCGTCGTCGTCGACGAGCACCGGCCGGTGCCCCTGTGGCAGCACATGCTCGTCGGGAGCCGGCTGCTGGACCTGTTCGCCGGCGAGGACACCCACGCGCCGGGCGCGGAGCTGAAGATCAACCCGACGCTGCTGCGCCGCACCGAAGAGGTCGGCAGGCTGCACGCGCCCGCCGGGTTCCAGCGGCCGCGCGGGCGCCGGGGCGCGCCGTCGCGGATGCCGCGGTACCGGCCGCCGTCGCGGGTGGACGTCGTCGAGCAGCTGGACCGGGCCGGGCTGCTGCCCGCGATCGTGTTCATCTTCTCCCGCGCCGGCTGTGACGCCGCCGTCGGCCAGTGCGTCCGGTCGGGGCTGCGGCTCAACGGGCCGGGCGAGGTCGAGGAGATCCGCCGGATCATCGACGAGCGCACGGCCGACCTGCCCGAGGGCGATCTCGGCGTGCTCGGCTACTGGGAGTGGCGCGAGGCGCTGGAACGCGGGATCGCGGGCCATCACGCCGGGCTGCTGCCGGCGTTCAAAGAGACCGTCGAGGAGCTGTTCGTCCGTGGCCTGGTGAAGGTCGTGTTCGCGACCGAGACGCTCGCGCTGGGCATCAACATGCCGGCCCGCACGGTCGTGCTCGAGCGGCTGGTCAAGTACAACGGCGAGGCGCACGTCGACCTGACGCCCGGGGAGTACACGCAGCTCACCGGCCGGGCCGGGCGGCGCGGGATCGACGTCGAGGGGCACGCGGTCGTCGTGTGGCAGCCGGGGATCGACCCGAAGCAGGTGGCCGGGCTCGCCTCGACGCGGACCTACCCGCTGCGCTCGTCGTTCCGGCCCGGCTACAACATGGCCGTCAACCTGGTCGCCCAGGTCGGTGCCGCCGAGGCGCGTGAGCTGCTGGAACAGTCGTTCGCGCAGTTCCAGGCCGACCGGTCGGTGGTCGGCACGGCCCGGCGGATCGAGCGGAACAAGGAAGCGCTGAAGGGCTACGCGTCCGCGGTGACCGGCGACTTCGACGAGATGCTGGACTACGTGGAGCTGCGCGCGAAGATCTCGGCGCGGGAAAAGGCGTTGTCGCGGCAGAACACGGCCGCGCGCCGGGCCGGCACCGCCGAGTCGCTGGAGAAGCTGCGCAAGGGGGACGTCATCGCGGTGCCGGCTGGCCGTCGTGCCGGGCTGGCCGTCGTCGTCGACCCCGGGCTGGACCCGATCCGCGAGCCGCGGCCGGTCGTGGTGACCGAGGACCGGTGGTCCGGGCCGTTGTCGGTGGCCGACTTCCCGGCGCCGGTGGAGGCGCTGGGGCGGATCAAGCTGCCCAAGCACGTCGAGCTGCGTTCGCCGAAGACGCGCCGGGACATCGCCTCGACGCTGCGCAACGCCGGGATTTCGCTGCCCGGCAGGCAGAAGCGGCGTTCGGGGGCGAACGAGGACGGCGAGCTTTCGGCGTTGCGGCGGGCGCTGCGCGCGCACCCGTGTCACGGGCTGGCCGAGCGTGAGGCGAACCTGCGCTGGGTGGAGCGGTACCAGCGGCTGGCGGCGGAGACCCAGCAGCTGGAGCGGAAGGTCGCCGCGACGACCCACTCGCTGGCGCGCGCGTTCGATCGGATCCTGGCACTGCTGGGCGAGCGCGGCTATCTGGGGCCGGAGTCGGCTGGAGACGGCGGGGACCGCGTCACCGAGCACGGCCGGCGCCTGACCCGCCTCTACAGCGAGTCCGACCTGCTGGCCGCGGAATGCATCCGGCACGGCGTGTGGCGCAAGCTCGGTCCGGCCGAGCTGGCCGCCGTCGTCTCCACGCTGGTGTTCGAAGCCCGCCGGGACACCGCGGGCGAGCCGCGGCTGCCGGGTGGCGCCGTGCCGGAGGCGTGGCAGGAGACGGTGAAGCTGTGGGTCGACCTCACCGAGGACGAGCGGCGGCACCGGCTCGACCGCACCCGCGAGCCCGACGCCGGTTTCGCGTGGCCGGTCTACCGCTGGGCACGCGGCGAGTCGCTGGAGAAGGTGCTCACCGCGGCCGAGGCCAACGGGCAGGAACTGTCGGCCGGTGACTTCGTGCGCTGGTCGCGGCAGGTCATCGACCTGCTGGACCAGATCCGCGACGTGCTCGGCAAGGCCGACCCGGTGGGCGCGGCGGCCGCCGACGCGGTGAAGGCGCTGCGCCGGGGAGTCGTGGCCGCCGGAGCCGCGTGAACTCCGTGTTAGCCCTGCTCGGCCGCGGCGGAAGCGGTGAGCGTGGACACGTGTGCTCGGCTCCGACCTGTGGTTGGATTTCGTGCGACACCGTGCGTACGCGGCTTGACGGCGCTTTCGGGGTGGACAGCGACATGAGCGAAGCAGGCGGAGGCAGACGATGAGCACGCCGTATGGCGGCAACGACCCACAGCAGCCCCAGTACGGGCAGCAGCCGGGCGGCGCGTACCCGCCGAGCGGCCCGCAGGAACAACCCCAGTGGGGCCAGCAGCCGCCTGCGTACGACCCCAGCCAGCAGCAGTGGGGTCAGCCGCAGCAGCCCCAGCAGTGGGGTCAGCAGCCGGGCGGGTACACGCCGCCGCAGCAGCCGCAGTGGGGTCAGCAGCCGCCGCCCTACGGCCAGCAGCCCGGGGGTGGCTACCCGCAGAGCGGCCCGCAGGCGCAGCCCCAGTACGGCCAGCAGCCCGGCGGCGGCTACCCGCAGAGCGGCCCGCAGGCGCAGCCCCAGTACGGCCAGCAGCCGCCGGGCCAGTACGACTACGGCCAGCAGCAGTTCCCCGGCCAGTCTTCCCCGGAGGGGGAGAAGCCGGCGAAGTCGAAGAAGGGCCTGCTGATCGGCATCATCGCGCTGGTCGTGGTGGTCGCGGTCGTCGGCATCCTCGGCTTCGTCACGCCCGGGTTCTTCAAGACGCAGGTGTTCAACAACACCCAGATGCAGGCCGACGTGCAGAAGCTGCTCACCGACACCTACAAGATCGAGGGCGTCACCGGCGTGACCTGCCCGGCCGACCAGAAGGTCGAGGACGGCGCGAAGTTCGAGTGCACCGCGACCATCGCCGGCAAGCCGCAGCAGGTGCCGATCACGGTGAAGGGCGACGGCGGCAACTACGAGGTCTCCCCGCCCGTCGGCAAGTAGCGCCGGGCACGCGGGTCCGGCCGTCGCGGAATTGCGGTGGCCGGACCCGCTCGTCTACGGCCATGATCCGGGTCATGAGCGACTTCGAGATCCGGACCCTGCGTACCGACGAGCACCGCGCGGCGAGCGACCTGTTCCGGGGCAGCCTGCACGTGCCGCCGAGCGACGACGCCGACTGGGAACGCGCGGCCCGCGCCTACCAGCCGGGCGGGACGATCGGCGCGTTCGACCCGGACCTCATCGGCACCGCGCGCTCGTTCGACGCCGAGCTGACCGTCCCCGGCGGCGCGCGGCTGCCGATGGCCGGGGTCACCGGCGTCGGTGTCCGGGCCGACCGGACGCGCCGCGGCGTGCTGCGCGCGCTGATGACCACGCAGCTCGAGGACTTCGCGGCCCGCGGCGTCGTGTTCGCGAACCTGCTGGCCTCCGAGGCCGTGATCTACGGCCGGTTCGGCTACGGCCTGGCCGCGCGGAACCGCACCTACGGTGTCGACCGGCATCGCGCGCGGCTGCGCCCGGACCTGCCGTCGAGCGGCCGGGTCGAGCTGCTGGACGTCGACGCCGCGGTCGCCGAGCTGCCCGGGGTCTACGAGCGCATCCCGCACCGGCCCGGCATGATGACCCGGCCCGAAGTGGTGTGGCGGCAGTACGAGAACCACCTCCGCCGCAGCACCGACCCCGTCCGGGCCGTCGTGCACCACGGCCCGGACGGGCCGGACGGCTTCGCGACCTACGTCGTTTCCGGCCTGCACCAGCACCCGTGGACCAAGACGCTCGACGTGGGCGACATGTTCGCCGCCACCCCGGCCGCCTTCGCCGGGCTGTGGCGGTTCCTGCTCGGCGTCGACCTCGTGGACCGGGTCGTCGCCGGGGCGCGGGCCATGGACGAGCCGATCGAGCTGCTGCTCGCCGACCACCGGCAGAGCGCCGTCGACCGGATCGGTGACGACCACTGGGTCCGGATCGTCGACGTGCCGCGGGCGCTCGCCGCGCGCGCCTACGGTCCCGGTGAGCCGGTCGTCGTCGAGGTCACCGATCCGGTGCTGCCGGGCAACGCCGGCCGGTACCGCGTCACCGCGGGCGGTGCCGAACGCACCGACGCACCCGCCGCGCTGACTCTTGACGCCGCCACGCTCGCGATGGCCTACTTCGGCACGTGGCGGCCCTCGGCGCTCGCGGCGGCCGGCCGGATCGTCGTCCGCGACGCGGCCGCCGCCGAGGCCGCCGACACGCTGTTCGCCACGCGGCAGCCGGCGTGGAGCGGGACGTACTTCTGACGACCGGAAAATCCGGATGCCCCGGCCGGGGCAGGGCGGCAGGATCGGCGGCATGACCGACTTCGACGTCCGCCCCGTGACCGACGACGAGCGCCGCAGCACGTTCGACCTGCTCGGCCGTTCGCTGCACGCCCAGCCCGTCAGCGACCAGGCCTGGTCGCGCTTCGGGAGCTCGTGGCCCGCGGCGCACAAGTTCGGCGCGTTCGACGGCGGCACCCCGATCGGGATCGCCAGCTCCTTCGACACGCGGATCGCCGTGCCCGGCGGCGGGACCGTGACGCTCGGCGCGGTCGACGGTGTCGGCGTCCGGGCCGACCGGACGCGGCGCGGAGTGCTCACCGCGATGATGGCGGCACAGCTGGAAGACTTCGCCGCCCGCGGCATCCCGCTGGCTGCCCTGCACGCCAGCGAGCCGACGATCTACGGCCGGTTCGGCTACGGCTCGGCCGCGCTGGGCAAGACGCTGCGCGTGGCACGGCCCGCCGCCCGGCTCGACGAGCGCGTCGCGGCCGGCGGGGACGTCCGGATGCTCACGCCCGAGGAGGCCGTGGAAGCGGTTCCCGCGCTGTACGAGCGGATCGGGCTGCACCGCGCCGGGATGATCGGCCGGCCGGCCGCGTGGTGGCCGAACATGCACGACCGGCACGCCGGTCCGCACGGCCGCCACATCACCGCCGTCCACAGTGGACCGGACGGGGACGACGGCTTCGTCGTCTACGACACGGTCGAGCGCCGGTCCTTCGACGCACCCGACGAGGGAGCGGTGCTCGACGTCCGTGACCTGCACGCCGCCGACCCGGTCGCGCGGGCCGCGCTGTGGCGGTTCCTGTTGTCGGTGGACCTGGTCTCCGGCGTGCGGGCCCGGCACCGCCCGGTCGACGAGCCGCTGGCGCTGCTGCTGACCGACCACCGGCACGCGCGCACCTGCGAGGTCGAAGACGATCTGTGGTTGCGTCCGGTCGACGTCGCCGCCGCGCTGCGGGCCCGCACCTACCGCGCGGCCGACCCGGTGGTGCTGGCGGTGCGTGACCGGATGCTGCCGGCCAACACCGGGCACTACGAGGTCGGCCCCGGCGGTGCCCGCCGCACGGACGCGGCCGCGCATCTCGCCCTCGACGTCGACACGCTCGGGATGCTCTACCTCGGCCAGTGGAGCGCGACCGCGCTGGCCCAGGCCGGCCGGATCGAGGTCCACGACCCGGCCGCCCCGGACCGCGCGGACGAGCTGTTCACCACGGTCACCGCGCCGTGGTGCGGCACGCACTTCTAGGCGCCGGGCAGGGCCTTCAGCAGCCGCTCGACGGAGTTGCCGAGGTTCCACCGCTCGGCCAGCTCGGCCACACGTGCGGGGTCGGCGGGCGCCGTGGGCACGGTGTCGGGGCGGGACTGCTCGACGGGCGCGTCGACGGCGACCCGGACCACGGTCGGCGCGACGGCCAGGTAGCCGGCGGCCTCCGAAAGCCGCAGCCGCGTCTTGAGCGGGACGCGGGAGTCGCTGGCCGCGGACGCCGCCAGCAGCGCCTCGAGCGACCCGAACTGGGTGATCAGCTTGGCGGCGGTCTTCTCGCCGATCCCGGCGACGCCGGGCAGCCCGTCGGAGGGGTCGCCGCGCAGGGCCGCCATGTCCGCGTAGGCGGGACCGGCGGTTTCGCGGGGGAGCCCGTAGCGCTCGGCGATCTCGGCCGGGCCGAGCACCTCCGCCTTGGCCCAGCCCTTCCCGACGTAGACGACGGAGGCGGGCGTCGGCTCACTGCGCACCAGCTGGAACAGGTCGCGGTCGCCGGTGATCACCTCGACCGGATCGGTCTTCTCGCGGGTGGCCAGCGCGCCGATGACGTCGTCGGCCTCGTAGCCCGCCGCCTCCGCGGTGGCGAACCCGAACGCGGCCAGCAGGTCGAGGATGATCGGCACCTGCGGGGTGAGCGTGTCGGGCACCTCTTCGACGTCGGGGCTGCCACCGCCGGTCTCCTCGGCCACCCGGTGCGCCTTGTAGCTGGGCAGCAGGTCGGTGCGGAACTTCGGCCGCCAGTCGGCGTCGAGGCAGCAGACCAGGCGTGCGGGCCGCCGGTCGGTGAGGATCCGCGCGATCGTGTCGGCGAACCCCCGCACGGCGTTGACCTGCGTCCCGTCGGCGGCGCGCATCGAGTCGGGCAGGGCGAAGAACGAGCGGAAGTACAGGCTCGCGGAGTCGAGCAGGGCAAGTGGTCCGGTCACCCGCACAGCCTGCCACGCCGGGCTGCCGGTGCGGGGCAAGCCACGCACCCTCGGGCACGCCGGGAGAGGGGCGGGCGCGCTGCCGGAACCGGCGGGGAGTGTGGCCGGGGGCCTCGTGGGTGGCGGCCCGGCCGTGGTCGGGTCGGCAGCCGCGGGCCGGTGAGTGGCAGCCGGCCCTGCCGGTCAGGCGGCACCGGAGACGGCCGGGTGGCGGCCGGCCGTGGCCGGTCGGGTAGTGGGGGAGGTGGCGGGGCGGTCCCGAGGTGTGGCTGCCCGCCCTGGCCGGTCGCGCGGCGGGGGAGTGGCCGGGTGAGCCCGGGCGGCTGCCCGGCGCTGGCCGGGCAGCGCGGGAGATGGCCGGGCGGCGCCGGTGGGTGGCGGCCGGCCGGGCAGCGCGGGAGATGGCCGGGCGGCGCCGGTGGGTGGCGGCCGGCCGGGCAGCGCGGGAGATGGCCGGGCGGCGCCGGTGGGTGGCGGCCGGCCGGGCAGCGCGGGAGATGGCCGGGCGGCGCCGGTGGGTGGCGGCCGGCCGGGCAGCGCGGGAGATGGCCGGGCGGCGCCGGTGGGTGGCGGCCGGCCGGGCAGCGCGGGAGATGGCCGGGCGGCGCCGGTGGGTGGCGGCCGGCCGGGCAGCGCGGGAGATGGCCGGGCGGCGCCGGTGGGTGGCGGCCGGCCGGGCAGCGCGGGAGATGGCCGGATGGTCCCGGGCCGGCCGGCCAGGGAGAACCCACGGTGGCAGGGGAGTGCGTCACCCGGCCCGGCATGTCGTGGGCCCGGGCGAGCCGGTCACCGTGGGGCGCGGACTAGGCTCGGCCTCATGTCGCGCCGTTCCCTCCACACGCCCGCCCCCGACGCCGCCGCTCTTCGTGCTCGCCTCGACCGGGCCCGCTCCGCCGCGGCCGCCGCGGACACCGATGCCCTGCTCATCGCGCCCGGCTCCGACCTGCGGTACCTGCTCGGCCAGGCCGGTGGCTCGTTCGAGCGGCTCACCACCCTCGTCGTCCCGGCCGACGGTGTGCCGGCGCTGGTCGTGCCCAAGCTGGAGGCGCCCGGCTACGCCGACGTCCCCACCGGCGACCTCGGCATCGAGCTGCTCACCTGGGTGGACGGCGAAGACCCCTACAAGCTCGTCGCGGACCGGCTCGGCAAGCCCGGCCGCGTCGCGGTCAGCGACTTCACCCCGGCCCTGCACGTGCTGGCCCTGCGTGCCGCGCTCGGTGACGCCGAGCAGACCCTCGCCGGCCCGGTCGTGCGGGAGCTGCGGATGCGCAAGGACGCCGCGGAGATCGCGTCGCTGCGCGAGGCCGGTGCGGCCATCGACCGGGTGCACGCCCGGGTCCACGAGTGGCTGCGCCCCGGGCGCACCGAGGCCGAGGTCGGCGCCGACATCGCCGCGGCCATCGTCGAGGAGGGCCACGAGCGGGCCGACTTCGTGATCGTCGGCTCGGGCCCGAACGGCGCCAGCCCGCACCACGACGTCTCCGGCCGCGTCATCGAGAAGGGTGACGTCGTGGTCGTCGACATCGGTGGTCCGCTGCCGGCCGGCTACAACTCCGACTCCACCCGCACCTACGCGGTCGGCACCCCGCGCGACGCCGACGTGGCCGAGACGTACGCGGTCCTGCAGCGCGCCCAGGCCGCCGCCGTGGCCGCGGTCAAGCCGGGCGTCACGGCCGAGCAGGTGGACGCCGCCGCGCGGGACGTCATCGCCGAGGCCGGGTACGGCGAGTACTTCATCCACCGCACCGGCCACGGCATCGGCCTGGACGTGCACGAGGAGCCGTACATCATCGCCGGGAACGCATTGCCGCTGGAGCCGGGCATGGCCTTCAGCGTGGAGCCGGGCATCTACCAGCCGGGCCGGTGGGGCGCCCGGATCGAGGACATCGTCGTCGTCACCGAAGACGGGGTCGAGTCCGTCAACAACCAGCCGCACGAGCTCGTCGTGCTGGACGCATGACGGCCGGTGGCCTGGAGCCGCTCGACCAGGCGATCGTCCAGGAGCTGGCGGCCGACGGGCGGCGCAGCTTCACCGACCTCGCCGAGCGCGTCGGGCTGTCGGTGTCGGCGGTGCACCAGCGGGTGCGCCGCCTCGAGCAACGCGGGGTCATCCTCGGCTACACCGCGCGGCTCGACGGCGAGCAGATCGGCCTGCCGCTGACGGCACTGATCTCGCTGACGCCGAACGACCCGGCCGCGCCGGACGACTACCCGCAGCGGATCCAGCACATCAAGGAGATCGAGTCCTGCTACTCGGTGGCCGGCGACGAGTCCTACATCCTGCTGGTGCGCGTCGCCTCGCCGCTGGCCCTGGAGGACCTGCTGCGCCGGATCCGGGAGGCCGCGAAGGTGTCGACGAGGACCACAGTGGTGCTCTCTACGCCGTTTGAGGGACGTTCACCGACGTTCTGACGCCGGCCCGCCGCCCGGCGGCCGGGGCGCTGGTACGGTAAAAGGTATGGCAACACGTAAGGTGACTCTTTCGCTGGACAGCGGCGCCCTGGAATTCGCCGAGCGCGCCGCGAAAGCACACGGGATCTCGGTCTCGTCCTGGCTGTCGAAGGCGGCCCGGCGCGAGGCGGTGCGCACCGGCTACACCCCGCAGAAGCCGGACCCGGCCGCCGCGGAATCGGACGAGGCCGAGCGCAGCGCGGCGGAAAAGGATCTGCGTGCGCAGGGGTGAAGTCTGGACGTACCACCCCCCGACCGAACCGGCCCGGCAGCGCACGGTCGTCCTGCTGTCCTCGGACGGGGTGAACGAGTCCGAGCGGCCCTGGCTGCTCGGTACCGAACTGCTCGACCGCGACCCGATGGACATCCTCGGCGTGGCGATCGACGCCCGCTACTGGGTGTCGACGCTCAACCTGACCCGGCTCTACCGCCCCTGGTTCGACGAGCGCGTAGCGGAAATCGACCAGGACGTCCAGGAGCGCATCGACATCGCGCTCCGGGCGGCCCTCGACCTCTGACTGTATAACGACCTATACAGCGGGGTTAGTTCGAAAAACAGTTGCTGCACAAACAAAACCAGCTCAGAAGCAGGAGGGGCGATCAGCGGGCGACGACTTCCGGGGCCGCGTGGAGCTTGCCGTCCGCGCCCGCCAGGCAGGAGGCGTTTCCGTCGCGGGTCGCGATGAACTCCGTCAGGCAGTTCGCGATCGCCGTGTGGCCGGCCGCGTTGGGGTGGAACGACTCCTGCAGCGCGTGACCCGCCCGGTCGGCCTGGCTGAGGTCGGCCAGCTGCAGCGTCAGCCGCGTGAACCACTCCGTCGCCGGGTTGGCGCCGCCGCTGCACGCCTCGTGCTTCACGCCTGCCTTCGCCAGGTCCAGGAACCGGGCGCCGGTCTGCTGCGCGGCCGCCTTGAGGCCGGCGGACAGGACACCGATGCCGGTCTGTGAGATCCAGCGCAGGTCTTCCACGCGGAACGGGCAGCCGTTGAGGGTGCGCAGGTCCTCCGGGAGGTCCGGGCCGATCGGGGCGGCGTAGGACTGCAGGATCAGCTGGTAGTCGGCGGGCACGTAGCCGGCCTGGGCCAGGACCTTCTTCACGTCCGAGACGGCGGCCGCCACCTTCGGCACCATGGCGTCCACTTTGGACTGCCAGGTTTGCTTCAGCGCTTCGCTGCAGGACGGGCCGCCGGCGTTGAACCACGCCTTGAAGCACTCGGTCACCTGGGTGGAGAACTTCGGCTCGTCGTTGGCGCCCACCGCGATCACGACCACGGCGACCCGGTGGTCTTTCACGAGCGCGGCCAGCTGCTGCGCCTGCGAAGGTTCGGTCCACTGCTTGACGTCGCCGAGCGCTACCTGTTCGGCGGGCGCGCCGGAGCAGCCGAGGTTGACGTGGGCGGTGATGCCGGGGACGGCGATCTTCTCGACGAAGGCGTTGGGCGAGCGGTGGCACCAGTTGCCGCCCTGTCCGTTGGTGGCGGGGGTGTACTGGCCGGCGCCTTCGCCGGAGACGGTGCTGTCGCCCATCGCGACGACGGTGAGGGGGCCGGTGCCGGGTGGGCCTTGCCGGGGTTGGGGGTGTCCGGGCCGGCTTTCGGAGCCGAAGAAGACGAAGAACCCGGCCAGTACGGCCACGCAGGCGAGGACCAGTGCCCCCCAGTACCACTTGAGACGTCGCATCGCCGTCGATTCTACGGACAGGCCGGGAGTGCGGTGCCGGTCACGCCGACCGCGCGACGGCCGGGTGGGGAACCAGTTCGACGGGCAGTTCGCGGACGCCGAAGATCATGGGGGACGGGTAGCCGACCTGGATGCCGTCGCGGACGCGGATTTCGGCGAAGCGGTCGAGGAGGAGGTCGAACACGACGCGGCCTTCGAGGCGGGCGAGCGGTGCGCCGAGGCAGAAGTGGACGCCGCCGCCGAAGGCGAGGTGGGCTTCGCGGCGTGGGCGCGGGTCGAACGCGGTGGGGTCGGTGTAGTGACGTGGGTCGCGGTTGGCGCCGAGCAGCCACGGAGTGACCATGGAGCGGGCGGGGATCGCGACGCCGCCGAGTTCGACGTCGGTGGTGGTGATGCGCAGCAGCCGCATGATCGGGGGGCGGTGGCGGAGGACTTCTTCGAGCAGGCCGGGCAGGAGTGCGCGGTCGCGGCGGACGGCGGTTTCGGCGGCGGGGAATTCGTGCAGGGAAAGCACGGTGTTGCCGAGCATCATGGTGGTGGTGATGTGGCCGGCGGCGAGCAGGAGTGAGGCGAAGTTGAGGACTTCGTGGTCGGCGAGGCGTTCGCCGTCGACTTCGGCGTGGGCGAGTGCGCTGAAGAGGTCGTTTTCGGGGTTTCGGCGGCGTTGGCCGAGCAGGTCGGCGAGGTAGGTCTCCATCACGTCGGTGAGTGAGGTGCCGTCTTCGCGGGGGCCGCCGCCGCTGAGGAGGGCGTCGGCCCAGCTGCGGTAGAGGGTGCGGTCTTCGGGTGGGATGCCGATCAGTTCGCCGATGACGACGACCGGGAGTGCGTAGGCGAGGTCGCGGATGAGGTCGGGGGCGTCGTGTTCGGCCATCGCGGTGATCAGGGTGTCGGCGGCGGTGACGATGCGTGGTTCGAGGTCGGCGACGACTTTGGGGGTGAAGGCCTTGCTGACGAGCTTGCGGAGGCGGTGGTGGACGGGCGGGTCGACGGCGGCCATGTTGCCGCGGACGGCTTCGGCGGTGTCCGGGAGCAGGAGTCCGGGGTCGGAGGAGAATGTCCGGTGATCGGTGAAGATGCGGTGGACGTCGGCGTGGCGGAATACGTGCCAGGTGCCGTCTTCGTCGACGGTGACGGGATTGTTCTCGCGCATCCGGTCGACCCAGGCGAAGAGGGCCGATCCGCCGTCTGCCAGGGATGGTGGGCGGGCTTCGGGCGAGGTCATCCCGCGGCTCCTTTGCTGGAATGGATTGCCGGAACTGTTTTTCCGGCCGGAAAAGAATGGTTAGTTTACTTTGCACAGGCTATGGTCGGTGTCGGTTGGTTGTCAACAAGAAAAGGGGGTGCGGGTTCGTCAACCAAATGCGCTTCTGGATCAACTTCGGTTGTGAATGCGCCGGAACCGGGCATCGCGCGGGGTTCAGCCGGCTTCGGTCAGGTCGGTGGTCGCGGCGAGTTCGAGGGCGACGGTGGTGATCGTGGTCAGTGCCGGGTTGTCGTTGCCGGGCAGCCAGACGAGTTCGGTGCGGGCGATGTCGTTTTCGAGCGGCACAAAGGTGACGCCGGTGCGGCGGAGGCTGTGGGAGGAGCGGGTCAGCCGGGTGACGCCGACTCCGGCGGCGACGAGGCCGAGCAGTCCTTGCACGGTGGCGGCCCGCTGGACGACCCGTGGGGTGAAGCCGGCGGCGGCGAAGTCGGCGTCGTAGCTGCGGTGCCAGGGTTCCCAGGTGGCGCGTGGGGTCAGTACCCAGGGTTCGCCGGCGAGGTCGGCCAGTGTCAGCGAGGTGCGGGTGGCGAGCGGGTGGTCGGCCGGGAGGACGGCGCAGACTTCTTCGGTGAGCAGTGTCCGTGACGCCAGGCCGGGGACGAGCGGGGGCCGGGTGAACGCAAGGTCGAAGCGGCGGGTGCGGAGGCCGTCGACGAGTTCGGCGATCGGTGCTTCGGCGGTGGTGACGTCGAGGTCGGGGAAGCGTTCGCGGACCGCGCGGACGACCGGGGGCAGCAGGTAGTTGGCGGTGGTGGCGAGGAAGGCCAGCGACACGCGGCCGATTTCGCCGCGTGCGGCGCGGCCGAGGGTGGCGACGGCCTGGTCGGCGCGGGCGAGGACGGCGCGTGCTTCGGGGAGGAAGAGCTTGCCGAGGGCGGTGAGGCGGGTGCCGCGGGGGTCGCGGTCGAACAGGCGGGCGCCGAGGCCGCGTTCGAGGACGGTGATCTGCTGGGAGAGGGATTGCTGGGCGATGTGCAGGCCGGCGGCGGCGCGGGTGAAGCTGGTTTCGTCGGCGACGGCGACGAAATAGCGAAGCTGCCGCAGCTCGGGGGTCACAGGCTCAGACTGTAGCCGTGGCAGGGGATCGGTGTTGGCGGCCCGGTGGTGATCGTCTCCAGGATGGGTGGCGGAAGTCCACTGGGAGGAACACGGAGATGACGAACACCGACGGCCGGGTCTGGTTGATCACCGGTTGTTCAGCCGGCTTCGGCCGGGAGATCGCGCTGGCCGCGCTGGCGGCGGGTGATCGGGTGCTGGCCACGGCGCGCCGGCCGGAGACGTTGGCCGCGCTGCGGGAGCGGGGTGGTGAGCGGGTCCGGACGGCGGCGCTGGACGTGACCGACGCCGGGCAGGCCGAGGCGGCGGTGCGGACGGCGCTGGACGAGTTCGGCCGGATCGACGTCGTGGTGAACAACGCCGGCTACGGCTCGGTCGGCGCGGTCGAGGAGCTCACGATGGACGAGCTGCGGGACCTGATGGAGGTGATGTTCTTCGGCGCGGTGGCGGTGACGAAGGCGGTGCTGCCGCACCTGCGTGCGCAGGGCAGCGGCACGATCGTGCAGCTGAGCTCGATGGGCGGGCAGCTGGCCCCGCCCGGGTTCGGTGCCTACTGTGCGGCGAAGTTCGCGCTGGAGGGCATTTCCGAGGCGCTGGCCGCGGAGGTGAAGCCGTTCGGGGTGCGGGTGCTGATCGTGGAGCCGGGTGCGTTCCGGACGGAGTTCGGGGGCGGCCGGATGCATCGTTCCCGGACGATCGGCGCGTATGCGGTGTCGACGTCGGGGACGCGGGAGGCGGTCGAGACGATGGACGGCACGCAGCCCGGTGACCCGGCGAAGGCGGCCGCGGCGATCGTGCGGGCGGTGGGCAGTGAGGACGCGCCGCTGCGCCTGGCGCTGGGCGCGGATGCCGTGGCGGCGATCCGGGCCCAGCACCGGGCGCGGGCGGCGGACCTGGCGGCTTGGGAGGAGGTCAGCCGGGCGACCGCGCTGGACTAGGCGGGGTCCTGCAGGAGGCCGAGGACGTTGCCGTCGGCGTCGGTGAAGGTCGCGACGAGGCGGCCGTTGCCGACGTCCTTCGGTTCGTCCTTGACCTTCCCGCCGGCGGCGGTGACCTCGGTGAGCTTCGCGGCGATGTCGGTGACCTCCCAATAGGTGACCGGCGAGGTCATGCCCTGCCCGCCGCCGTTGGGGACGAGGCCGATGTGCTGGCCTTCGGCGATGTCGTAGCCGACGTAGTAGGGCGAATCGGCCTGCGGTTCGAGGCCGAGCAGGGCGGTGTAGACGGCCTTGGCGGCGGCCAGGTCGGTGACGGGGTGCAGGACGGTCTTGATCCCCTTGGTGCTCATCGTGGTGCTCCTGAAGTCGTGGTGTGCGGTACGGCGATCACGCTATTCGCGGCCCGCTGACCAGCGCTTCTCGATTCCTGATCGGTTGGCGGGTGGCCACCTCCGGCGGGCACCGCCTAGTCGAGCAGGGCGGTGAGCACGCCGTCGAGGAGGCGGACGCGGCGGTCGGCGATGCGGTGGACCTCGTCGTCGTGGGTGGCCACGATGACCGCCGCGCCTTCTTCGGCGCAGCGGCGCAGCAGCCGGAGGACGCGGGGGGTGGAGCCGGCGTCGAGGTGGGCCGTCGGTTCGTCCGTCAGCAGGACCCTGGGGCGGCCGGCGACCGCGCGGGCGAGGGCGACGCGCTGCTGCTGGCCGAACGAGACTTCGAGGGGGTAGCGGTCGCCGAGGTCGCCGATGCCCAGCTCCTCGAGCAGTTCCGTGACGCGGGCGGCGATTTCGGCCGGGGACGGGCGCGGGACGTCGGAGCGCAGGCGCAGCGGGAGGGCGACGTTCTCCGCGATGGTCAGCTCGTTGGCCAGCCCGAGTGCCTGCGGCAGGACGGCGCAGGTGTGCCAGGGCGGGGCGCCGCTGATGGGGACGCCGTCGAGCAGCACGCAGCCGGAGTCGGGGGAGTCGAATCCGCACAGCAGGGCCAGCAGGGCGCTCTTGCCGGAGCCTGACCGGCCGGAGACCGTGACCAGTTCGCCCGCGCCGACGCGCAGTTCCAGGCCGCGCAGTACTTCGATGTCGCCGCTGGGGTGGGCGAAGCTGCGACGCAGGCCGACGGCTTCGACGAGGGTCATGGGCGGTGCTCCCGTTCTTCGATGCCTTGGAGGGTGCCTTTGTGCAGGCGGGCCACGCGGGTGCCGAGGTCGATGAGGCGTTCGTCGTGGGAGGCGACCAGCACCGCGAAGTCCTGGTCGACCAGGTAGCGGAGCGTGTCGAGCACGAGGTCGGCGGAGGCTTCGTCCAGCTGGGAGGTCGGTTCGTCGGCGAGGACGACCGTGGAGCGGGCGGCGAGGACGCAGCCGAAGGCCAGGCGCTGCTGCTGGCCGCCGGAGAGGGCGGAGATCTTCCAGCCGCCGGTGCCGTGCAGGCCGAGCCGGCCGAGGATGTCTTCCGGGGTGCACTCGGTTCCGGCGGCTTCCGCGGCGGCGCGGAGGTTGTCGGCGACGCTGAGGTAGCCCAGGAGGTTGTCGCCGGGGTTCTGGAAGACCAGGCCGAGGTGGTGGCGCCGCAGCGCGCGCCGTTCGCGGTGCTTGAGCTTGCGGACGTCGGCGCCTTGGAAGGTGAGCGTGCCGCGGGCGGGGTGCTCGAACAGGCCGAGCACGCGCAGCAGGGTCGATTTCCCGGAGCCGGACGGTCCGGCGAGGACGGTCATGCCGCGGGCGGGGATGTCGATGCTGACGTCGTCGACGCCGGTGACGAGGCCGGCGGGGGTCGGGTAGTCGACGCCGATGCCGCGGAGGGTGAAGATCGGTTTGTCAGGCACGGATCAGCTCCGCGGTCCGGGCGGTGCGCACCGAGCGCACCGCGATCCAGCCGGCCAGTGCGACGACGAGGGCGCCGATGGCCAGCACGGTCAGCACGAACGGGAGCGGGTCGGGCAGCTCCGAGCGTGGTGCGAGGAAGGTCGCGGGGTCGAAGCGGGGTACCGACAGGCCGGCGACGGAGAGCCCGCAGGCGACGCCGACGACGATGGCGAGGCCGCTGAGGGCGCCGAGTTCCATCAGGTGGCTGGCCAGCAGTGCGCGTGGCCGCATGCCCATCCGCAGCACGAGTGCGCCGGCGAGGGCGTTCTGGCGTCGCCGGACTTCGACGGCGACGAGCAGGGCGAGGACGGCCACGACCCCGAGCACGGCGCCGAGCAGGGCGACGAACGAGAACGTCCAGGACACGACGAAGAACGGCAGGCCGTCGAGTGCGGTTTCGCGGCTGATCCGGTTCGGGATGTAGACGCCGGCGGCGCGCAGGGCGGCGGTGGCGTCGGCCAGCGGCGCGGTGGTCAGCACGCTCCACTTCGGGATGCGGTCGAGCTGGTCGTGGTCGAGGGCGGTGCGGGAGACGACGTAGCCGGGTGAGGTGCCGATCATGGGGAACACGGGCAGGTCGGCGACGGGGACGGCGTCGCGGAGCCCGCCGGGCAGCCGGGCGCTCTGCTTGGCGGTGTGGCCGATGCGCAGGACCGGTGTGCCGCGCGGGTCGGGCTGGGAGATCCGGTGCAGGAGGCCGGCGAGGTCGTCGGCGGGGACGTCGGCGACGGCGGCGCCCTGGGTGAAGGTGGCGGGGTCGACGACCAGTACCACGCTGCCGGTGCCGGTGAGCTCGCCGACGACGGTGCTGGTGCCGGCCAGTGCGGCGGGCATGGCGACCTGGCCCATGCCGATGGGACTGTCGGTGTCGAGGCGGGCGTTGCTGCCGACGAAGATGGCCGACTTGGTGTCGAGGGCTTCTTCCTGGCCGCGGGCGATGCCGATGCCGGTGGCGAGCGTGCCGATGGCGAGGGTGCCGATGACCAGGACGCCGGTGACCGGGGCGCGGGCGCCGGCCAGCCGCCGGATCGCCAGCTGCAGGGCCGGGTGGGACCAGAGCCGGGCGCGGTGCGAGGCGTGCAGGGCCAGCCAGGCGAGCCGGGCGGTCAGCAGGCCCACGGTGAGCACGACGAACACCGGGTAGGTGAGGGCGAGCGGGTCGACCTGCGGTAATGGATTTCCGAGCCGGGAGGCGGTGCCGTAGCGGGCCAGGCGGGTCCAGCCGAGCCAGGCCATGCCGGCGGTGAGCAGTTCCCAGGGGAAGTAGCCCAGCAGCCGCATCCGCCGGCCGGTGCGGCGGATACGGCCGAGCTCGAACTCCCGGTGGGCCCGGACGGCGACGAGGAGGGCCAGCAGCGCCAGCGACACCGCGAGCACGCCGGCGGCGACGGCGAGGGCGCCCAGCTGTGCCTCGGGGTCGGGGGCGCCGGGTGGGCCGTAGCCGCCGAGCAGGAGCCGGGCTGCGCCCGCGCCCGCGACGCCGCCGAGCAGGATCGGCAGGCCCAGCTCGGCGACGGCGAGGCCGCCGAGGGCGCCCGGTCCGCTGCCGCGGGCGGAGAGCAGCCGCAGCTGGGCGTGCCGCCGCTGGTACCACTGGAGGGCGACCGTGCCGAGGCCGGCGCAGCCGACGAGGACGCTGATGAGCGCGAGCGGCAGGATGGACACGAAGACGTTGTCCTGGGCCTGGCGGGCGATCTGCACGGAGCGGTCGAAGGTCGGGACGTCGGCGGCGACGAGGTTCCCGAGGCCCTGGGCGGTCAGGTCCGCGCGGACGTCGGCGACGAGGTCGCGGGAGCGCTGGAGCAGGTCCTCGGCCGCGCTGAGGGTGGCGGGCGGCGGTTCGTAGAACGAGATGGTGAAGTTCTGCACGGTGGGCAGGCCGAGCGCCGTGATCGTGGTGTCGAAGGTGGCGCGGTCGGTGGCGAACACGATGGAGTCGATGGGGTCGTTGACGAGCCGGTCGATGACGGCGCCGGATTGCTGCGAGCACCACCACCGCGGCGGCGGGTCGAGCAGGTCGCGGTAGATGCCGGTGACCGGCGGCAGCGCGACCCCGCGGATGCTGGGCCGGGTGCCGACGCCGATGTGCTCGGCGTCGGCGACGACGTTGCCCAGCCACAGGCCGGGGGCGCGGGTGCCCTGCTGCAGCGTCAGGTTGTCCAGGCCGGCCTGGTCGCGGTAGGCGAGGCGGATCTTGTAGTGGGGGTCGCCGTTGAACTGGGTGCCGGTGAGAACGGTGGTGTACTGGCCGACGACGGGGGTGCCGAACCCGTGGGCGGGGGCGTGCCGCTGGACGGCGCCGGTCAGTGCCGGGATGGCCTGGACGGGGATGTTGCCCTTGCCGAACACCGGCCCGTAGCTGTCGGGGCAGGTGATGCCGGTCTGGTAGGTGACGGCCGCGCCGCCCGCGGCGGAGGCCTGCAGGACCGCCGCGGTGCCGAGGAAGCAGGCCAGCAGTGCGGTCACCGCCGCCACGATCAGGGTGAGCGGGCTGGAGAGGGCGGCCTTCGGCGCCGCACGCCACGGCATGGTCACTCTGTGTTGTCCAATCTTCCCCCGCGTCACCCGCATGGACGCGCACGCTACCGTGCGATCCCAGCGTTCGGCACCTTTTTGTATCCGATTGTTGCTCACTGGCGGTTATCGGCGGTGGTCCGGGCAGCGAGCAACGCCTGCCGCCATCCGGCCGGTTTAGTGGTCTAGACCTTGACGGACCGATTGGTCTGATCCAATCCTGAAACCGTTCTCGCCGTGCACCGCCGCGGCACGGCCTCCCGCCGGCACTGGAGCGCAGATGCGTCGACGCAGACCTTTCTCCCGATTGTCCGTTTCCCTTGCCCTGGCGGCATTCTCGGCCGGCTCGCTGGTCGCCGCCGCCGGGACCGCCCAAGCCGCGACGCCGCTGCCCGCGCACGTCTTCGCGCCGTACTTCGAAGCCTGGACCGGCGAGAGCCCGGCCGCGCTGGCCCAGCAGTCGGGCGCCAAGCACCTCACGATGGCGTTCATCCAGGCCGCCACCAAGGGCTCCTGCACCGTCTACTGGAACGGTGACACCGGGATGCCGATCGCGAACTCGACGTTCGGGGCCGACATCGCCACCATCCGCTCGCGCGGCGGGGACGTCATCCCGTCCTTCGGCGGCTACACCGCCGACAACACCGGCACCGAGATCGCCGACAGCTGCACCAGCGTCGACTCCATCGCCGCCGCCTACGAGTCGGTGATCACCACCTACGACGTCCCCCGCCTCGACATGGACATCGAGGACAACTCCCTGACCAACACCGCCGGCATCGACCGCCGCAACAAGGCGATCAAGAAGGTCCAGGACTGGGCGGCGGCGTCCGGGCGGTCCCTGCAGATCTCCTACACGCTGCCCACCACCACCCACGGCCTCGCCGACAGCGGCCTCGCCGTGCTGCGCAACGCCGTCAGCAACGGCACCCGCGTCGACGTCGTCAACATGATGACCTTCGACTACTACGACAACGCCGCCCACGAGATGGCCACCGACACCCAGACCGCCGCCACCGGCCTGGTCGGCCAGCTCGCCGGGCTGTACCCGGGCAAGACACAGGCGCAGCTGTGGGCCATGGTCGGCATCACCGAGATGATCGGCGTCGACGACTTCGGCCCGGCCGAGACGTTCACGACCGCCGACGCCTCGACCGTCTACAACTGGGCCGTCTCGAAGGGCATCAACACGCTCTCGTTCTGGGCACTGCAGCGCGACAACGGCAGCTGCGCCGGCGGGGCCGCCGCCGACAACTGCTCCGGCATCGCCCAGGACACGTGGTTCTTCAGCCACGCCTTCGAGCCGTTCACCGGCGGCACCACCGTGCCCGGCAACGACTTTTCCGTCGCGGCCAGCCCCGCTTCGGCCGCGGTCGACCCGGGCAAGGCGGCCACCGCGACCGTCAGCACCGCCGTCACGTCCGGCTCGGCCCAGCAGGTGACGCTGTCGGTCACCGGCGCGCCCGCGGGTGTCACCGCCTCCGTCAGCCCCGCCACGGTGACCGCGGGCGGCAGCGCGACGCTGTCGGTCAGCACCACCTCGGCGGCCGTTCCCGGCGTCTACCCGCTGACGATCACCGGGACCGGCGCCTCCGGCAGCCACAGCGCCACCTTCACCCTCACCGTCAACGGCACCGCGCCGGCCGGCGGCGTCGTCAACGGCGGCTTCGAGACCGGCGCGCTGAGCCCGTGGACCGCCCCGGGCGACGCCGTCGTCGGGTCACCGGCCCATTCGGGCACGCACGCGCTGCAGGTCGTGCCGACGTCCTCGGCCACCGGTGAGGCGGCGCAGGACGTCACGCTCGCCCCGAACCACTCCTACACCCTCAAGGCGTGGGTGCAGGGCAGCTACGCCTACGTCGGCGTCCGGGGCGGCGCGAACGCGTCCACGTGGACCTCGAGCAGCGGCTGGACGCAGCTGTCGGTGCCGTTCACGACCGGCGCTTCGGGCGCGGTGACGGTGTACGTCCACGGCTGGTACGGCCAAAGTGCCGTCTACGCCGACGATTTCACGATCAGCTGATCCGTTCGGTGGCGGCCCGGTTGCGCAAGACGGAGGTTGGCCGGGCCGCCGCCCGCGGAAAGACTTCGCGGGACGATCACCGCCCCGCGAGGAGGACTTCGATGCCGCACATCCCGCTCGACCCGCAGCTGCCCGGGATCCGGTCGCTGATGGCCTACCGCCCGGAGACCGCGGTGCCGCTCAACGCGCTGGCGCAGACCCTCCTGCGCGGTCCGAGCACGCTGGCCGTCGGCGAACGCGAGCTGATCGCGACCGTGGTGTCGCACGGCAACGAATGCCGCTTCTGCACCGGCAGCCACGCCGCCGCGGCCGCCGAGACCATCGACGGCGGCCGGCCCGTCGTCGAGGCGGCCTGCGCGAGCATCGACGACGCACCCGTTTCGGACAAGCTCAAGGCACTGCTGCGGATCGCGCTCGCGGTCCGGGAGACCGGCCGGGCCGTCACCGAAGAGCTCGTGGCCGCGGCCCGCGCCGTAGGCGCCACCGACCTCGAACTGCACGACACCGTGCTGATCGCCGCCGCGTTCTGCATGTACAACCGGTACGTCGACGGCCTCGCCACGGTCGCGCCCGAAGACCCCGCCGCCTACGAGCAGATGGGGAAGGTGCTGGCCGCCGAAGGCTACGGCCGCTGATCACGGCACCAGCACGACCCGGCCCGGCCGCGTCCACGCCCGGCCCGCCTCCGCCAGCGGGACCCGGTCGTAGCCGGCGGTGAGCGCGCCCGCCATCGCGTGTCCCACCACGGTCAGCAGGGCCTCGCGGCGCTCGCCGGCGGTGAGCTCGTTGTTCGTGTAGCCGTGGACGTGCAGTGACCGGCTGCGCAGCACGGCCGACGGGACGGCGAACTCCTCGCCGGCCGCGCCGCCGAGGTTGACCAGCCGCCCGCCCGGCCGCAGGCTGCGCAGCGCCGCCGCGGCCGGGATCCCGCACACCGGATCGATCACCAGGTCGGCCGGCACCTGCGCGAGCCGCGCGGCCAGCCGCTCGACGTCGTCGGCGGCGTCGAGCCGGACCGTGCTGTCCGCGCCGAGCTCGCGCGCCCGCTCCAGCGCGGCCGCCGACCGCGCGCACGCGACGACGTGCCGGGCCCCGGCCACCCGCGCCAGCTGGACGGCCGACTGGCCGACCACCCCGCCGGCGCCCAGCACGAGCACCGTCTCCCCGGCTGCCAGCTTTCCCTTGCCGGTCAGGCACATCCAGGCCGCCACCGCCGACAGCCCGAGCGCCGCGACCAGCGCGTGGTCGGCCCCCGCCGGCAGCTCCACGACGTCCTCGGGCGCGGCCACGGCGTACTCGGCCATGCTGCCGTCACCGGGCCGCATGCCCGCGGCCGTGGCGAACCAGACCGGCGGCCCGGCCGGCGCCACCACGCCCACCCCCTGCACCCCCGGCACGTACGGCAGCTCGGGCACCCCGAAGTAGGACGTGCCCGACGCGCAAAGCCGGTCCAGCGGCGTGATGGGCGCGGCCGTGACCCGCACCGCGAGCGCGCCCGGCCCGGGCTCGGGGTCGGGCCGCTCGGTCACCACCGGGGCGCGGCCCGCCGTCCGGATCTCCGCCGCGCGCACCGGCGGTCACGCCGGCTGCAGGACGAAGTTGTACCGGGCTTCCAGCCACGGCCGGTCCGACTCGCCGCCGCCGGGGGTCGGCCCGGGCTCGCGCGGCTCGAACGCCACGACCAGCTCCTGCTTGGTGCCGAACACCACGTCGCTGTCGAGGTATTCGGCACCCTCCTGGAACAGGTGCGTGATGAGCGGCTCGAAGCCGGCGGCGTTGATCAGGAAGTGGACGTGGGCGGGCCGGAAGTGGCTGATGTCGGTGCCGCGGACGAGGTCGCCGACCGGGCCGTCCATCGGGATCGAATAGCCTTTCGGCGCGATGGTGCGCAGGCAGTAGGTTCCGTCGGGACGCGTGGTGTACTTCGCGCGCAGCCGGGCCTCGTCGACGTCGGGGATCTGCGACTCGTAGGCGCCGTCCTGGTCGGCCTGCCACACATCGAGGACCGCGCCGCCGACGGGGGAGCCGTCGAGACCGCGGACCGTGCCGGTGATGTAGAGCGGCGTGCCCGGCAGGTCGTCGGACATGTCGCCGCCGAACTCCTTCTCCGGCGAGCCCTCGATGTGGAACGGGCCGAGGACGGTGGCCGGGGTGGCCCCGGCGGCGAAGGCGTGGTTCATCTGCACCACCAGCATGCTCAGGCCGAGCACGTCCGAGGCGAGGATGAACTCTTCGCGCTTGTCGTCGCTGATCTGCCCGGTGGCGGTCAGCCACCGCATCGCGGCCATCCACTCCGGCTCGGTCAGCCGCACTTCGCGGGCGAAGGCGTGCAGGTGCCGGACCAGCGCGGACATCAGCTGCGCCGTGCGCGGGTCGTGCGCGCTCGCCCAGCGCCGCGCGGCGAGCTCGGTGATGTTGTCCTCGGTGACGAGCTGCATCGGCGTTCCTCTCAGCGGTGCGGGTCCGGGGCGACCGAGCGGTTGTTCAGGTCGACCGACCGGAAGATGGCGTCGGCGACCGGGTGGCGCAGCTCCTCGGCGAGCTGGCCGATCAGCCCGGCGGCGCGGGCCAGCAGGGCGAACCCGCGCAGCAGCGGCAGCGGCAGCCCCAGGTCGGCCAGCGCCGCCCCGCAGACCCCGGCGCCGTTGAGCGGCAGCGTCTTGCCGAGCACACGCGGGTGCACCCGGCCGATGGCGGCGAACAGCTCCAGGTGCGGGCCGCGCAGGTGCTCTTCGGCGGCGATGGCGAACAGCCGCCGGGTGCGCGGGTCGCCGTCCTTGTGCACGTGGTGCCCGAGCCCCGGCACGAACTTCCCTTGCCGGCGCAGGTCTTCCACGGTCCGCAGGGCCAGCGCGTCCCAGCCGTCCTCATCGGAGGGCTGGGTGCCCCCCGCGGTCAGGACGTCGTGCAGGAACCGGCCGCAGTCCTCGGTGACGCCGAGGAACCGCGACCCGCCGCCGAGCAGTCCCGCGGCGAGCGCGCCCTGCACCGAGTCGGGCGCGGACAGGTAGGTCAGCCGGGTCACGATCGCGGTCGGGGTGAAGCCGTGGTCGGCCAGCGCGGCCAGCACCGCCTCGAAGACCCGTGTTTCGCCCTTGCCCGGCCGGCGTTGGGTGGCCAGCCAGAACGCCAGCTCGCCGAACCCGACCGTGCCCATGACGTCCTCGGCGAGGTCCTGGCCGAGCAGGGTGATCGTGTCCTTCGTGGACGCGCCGAGCGCGGTTTCGTAGACCCGGTCAGGCATGCCCGTCCTCCGTGAGCCAGGCGCGCAGTTCGGCGCCGTGTTCGTCCAGCTCCGGCGGCGGCAGCCGGTAGCCGGCGGGGGTCGCGGAGAACCGGATCGGGTGCCGGGTCGTCGGGACGGCGCGGTTGCCGTCGCCGACCTCGACGATCGGGGCGAGCCCGAACCGCTCGGCCATCGCGAACCCGCCGTCGATGGTGTTGATCGGTCCACACGGGACACCGACCTGGGTCAGCGCGTCGAACCACGCCACGGCGCCACGCGTCTTCAGCCGCTCGACCAGCAGCGGCCGCAGCTGTTCGCGGTGGCGCGTGCGGTCGGCGTTGCGGGCGAACCGCGGGTCGTCGGGGACCTCCGGCAGGTCCAGCACCTCGCACAACCGGCGGAACTGACCGTCGTTGGCCGCGGCGACGATCAGGTCCGCGTCCGCGGTCGGCAGCGGCTCGTACGGGAAGACGCTGGGGTGCGCGTTGCCCATCCGGTACGGCACCACCCCGCCGGCGGCGTAGGCCGAACTGTGGTTGACCAGCCCGGTCAGCGCCGAGGACAGCAGGTTGACCTCGACGTGCTGCCCCGCACCGGTCGCGTCGCGGTGGCGCAGCGCGGCGAGGATGCCGATCACCGCGTGGTTGCCCGCCATCACGTCGAACACCGAGATCCCGGCCCGGTACGGCGGGCCGTCCGGGTCGCCGGTCAGGCTCATCAGGCCCGAGATCGCCTGCACCATCAGGTCGTAGCCCGGCACGTGCCGTCCCGCGCCGGAGCCGAAGCCGCTGATCGAGGCGTAGACCGCGCGCGGGTTGGCCGTGCGGATGCTGTCGTAGTCCAATCCGTACTTGGCCAGGCCGCCGGGCTTGAAGTTCTCGATCACCACGTCCGCGCGCGAAGCCAGCTCGCGGGCGACGGCGGCGTCGGCCGCGTCGCGCAGGTCGAGCGCGATCGACCGCTTCCCCCGGTTGACCCCGAGGTAGTAGGTGGAGACGTCGCCGCGGACCGGCGGCATCCACGTGCGCGTCTCGTCGCCCTGCGGCCCTTCGACCTTGACCACGTCGGCGCCCATGTCGGCGAGCAGCATCGTGGCGTACGGGCCCGCGAGCACCCGGGAGAAGTCCGCGACCAGCAACCCGGCCAGCGGGCCCGCTGCGCTCTCGTCCACCCGGACCCTCACCTTCTGTCCGTCTGACGGACGTCTGTCCGCAGTGTCCTCCCGCGGGCGGCGGCGGTCAAGGCGCCGCGGGCAGCGTGACGTGCGGGGCGGCGTCCAGGCGGGCGAAGTCGGCGCTGATCTCCCCGGCGGTCTGCAGCAGCAGCGGCAGGTGGTGGTCCAGCAGCTTCTCCACCGGCGTCTCGGCGGCGTGGCAGTTGACGTTGACCCCGGCGATCACCCGCCCGGACCCGTCGCGCAGCGGCGCGGCCACCGACCGGATGCCCAGCGCGAGCTGCTCGTCGGTGAGCGCCCAGCCGCGGGCGCGGACCTCCCGCAGCTCGGCGTCGCGCTCGGCCCGGTCCGGCTGCCAGCGCGGCACCAGCCCCGACCGGCTCGGCTGGGCCAGCACCGTCTCCAGCTCCGCCGGCGCCAGCGCGGCCAGCTGGACCTTGCCCAGCGACGTCGGCAGGGCCGGGAAGCGGGTGCCGATCTGCACGCTCAGCCCGACGATCTTCGGCACCGCGACGCGGGCGACGTAGACGATGTCCGAGCCGTCGAGCTGGGCGATCGAGCACGACTCGTTCGTGCGCGCGACCAGGCGTTCCAGGTGCGGCCGGGCGACCTCCCACAGGCCCGTCGACCGGACGTAGGCGACGCCGAGGTCGAGCACGCGCGGGGTCAGGGCGTAGCCGCGCCCGTCGCTGCGGACGTACCCCAGCTCCTCGAGCGTGAGCAGGATCCGGCGGGCGGTCGGACGGGCCAGGCCGGTCTCGGCGGCCACCTCCGCCAGCGTCAGCTCCCGCTGCCGCGGCCCGAACGCCGTGATCACCTCGAGCCCGCGCGCCAGCGCTTCGATGAAGTCGGGACCCGTTCCCTCGCGTGGCATGCGCGGCCTCCTCCTGCAGTGGGTCTGACCGCAGCGTAGCGGCGGGGATTGACACCGGCGCGGCATCGGACGAAAGTGGCGGCACCCCACCGATGTCCGTCAGGCGGACGAGTGTACGCAAGCGGAGGCCGTGATGTCCGGTTCGATCGTCCTGCGCGGCGGCACGGTGCTGACCCTCGACGACACGCACCGGGTGCTGCCCGGCGCAGACGTCTTGGTCGAAGGCGACCGGATCACCGCGATCGGGCCGGCGCTGGCCGTCCCGCCGGGCACGACCGAGATCGACGCGACCGGCGGCATCGTCCTGCCCGGCATGATCGACACCCACCGCCACCTGTGGCAGACCGCGATGCGCGGGTACGGCGCCGACTGGACGCTGACGCAGTACTTCGTCTGGTACTACCTCGAATGGGGCAAGGTGTTCCGGCCCGAGGACATCTACGCGGGCAACCTGCTCGGCGCGTGGGAGGCGCTCGAAGCCGGCGTCACGACCACAGTGGACTGGTCGCACGGCCTGCAGACCACCGAGCACGCCGACGCCGCCGCCGACGCGCTGGAGGCGGTGCCCGGCCGGTTCGTGCTGGCCTACGGCAACATCCAGGACTCGCCGGCGAACTGGACCGCCACGCCGGAGTTCCGCGACTTCGTCGCCCGCCGCATCACCGGCGACGACCGGCTCGGCTTCCAGATCGCCTTCGACGTCGCCGGCGACCCGGCCTTCCCCGAGAAGCCGGCGTTCGAGGTGGCCCGCGAACTCGGCGTGCCGGTGACCACGCACGCCGGCGTGTGGGGCGCCACCGGCGACGACGGCATCCGCCTCATGCACGACCACGGCTTCATGACGCCCGAAACGATCTACGTGCACAGCGCGTCACTCTCGCCCGACTCCTACCACCGGATCGCCGCGACCGGCGGGTCGGTGTCGGTCTCGACCGAAAGCGAACAGAGCGCCGGCCAGGGCTACCCGCCCACCTGGGCGCTGCGCAAGTACGGCATCCCGGTGTCGCTGTCGATGGACACGTCGGTCTGGTGGAGCGGCGACCTGTTCACGGCGATGCGCGCGACCCTGGGCGCGGACCGCTCCCGCGAGCACCTGGAAGCCCACGCGAAAGGCGAAACGGTGACCCATGCGGCGTTGCGGGCGGAGCAGGTGGTGGAGTGGGCCACCCGCGGCGGCGCCGCCGCGTTGGGCCGCTCGGACATCGGCAGTCTCGAGGTCGGCAAGAAGGCGGACGTGGTGCTGCTCAAGAACGACCACTCGCCGGTCTCGTTCCCGCTGCTGAACCCGTACGGCCACGTGGCGTTCCAGGCCCAGCGCGGCGACGTCGACACGGTGCTGGTGAACGGCCGCGTCGTCAAGCGCGACGGCCGCCTGGTCGGCGTGGACCTGCCGGCGGTCCGGCGCCGCGTCGAGGAGACGGTCGGGTACCTGCGCGGCCGGCTGGGCGAAGAGGCGTGGCGGCAGGGCATGAACCCGGACGTGCCGGAGACGAAGATCCTGGACAACCCGTACACGTACACCGACTACCAAAGCGACGCCACCCACGGCGGCTGAGTACCGTACTGCAGCGTGGTCCAGGTTTTCATCCAGCCCGCGTACGGCACCCCGGAAGCTCGCCGCTACGGCGCGGAGACCCTGGACCGGACGGTCGCGTTCGCCGGGTACGCCGACCTCCTCGACCCGGCCGACTTGGCCCGCCTGCGCGCCCTGCACCCGGGCGGCCGCGCCCGCTTCTGGGGCGCCAAGGACAAGTACGACCGCCGCATGGACACGGTGGCCACGGGCGACATCGTGCTGTTCACCGGCCGCAAGCACGTCCAGGCCACCGCGGAGGTGGGCCACGGCTTCCGCAACCCGGCCTTCGCCCGCCGGCTCTGGCGCCCACCACCGGGGAAGTGCCTGTTCAGCAACGTCTACAGCCTGCGCCACTACCGGCGCGTGGGCCTGCCGTACGAGGCGATCTGGGCCCTGCCGGGCTTCACCACCGGCGACAACTTCATGGGCTTGCGGTTCCTCGACGAGTCCAAGTCCGCCGCGGTAATCGATTTACTGCGCTCGTAGAGTCGGATCATGACGCCTCGTCCCTTCGTCTCGCACACCGATCCGGCCGTCCTCGACGACCTTCGCGCGCGGATTCGGGCCACGCGCTGGCCCGATGCTCCCGAGGACGCCGGGTGGTCCGCCGGTGCCGACGTCGGGTACCTGCGGGAACTCTGCGCCTACTGGGCCGACGGGTTCGACTGGCCCGCCCGGGAAGCCGAGCTCAACGCCATCCCGCGGTTCCGCCTCACCGTGGACGGGCACGCCATCCACTTCGCGCACGTCCGGGCCGCCGCGCCGGCCGGGAACGCGTTGCCGCTCGTGCTCAGCCACGGCTGGCCCGACTCCTTCTGGCGGTACACCAAGGTGATCCCGCTGCTGACCGACCCCGGCGCGCACGGCGGCGACCCCGCCGACGCCTTCGACGTCATCGTTCCCGACCTGCCCGGCTTCGGGTACTCCGCCCGGCCCGCGACGCCGCTGGACTCCGTCGCCGTCGCGGGCCTGTGGGCGCGGCTGATGGACCAGCTCGGCTACCCGCGGTTCGGCGCCGCCGGCGGGGACCTGGGCAGCCACGTCAGCCGCTACCTCGCGCTCGACCACCCCGAGCGGGTGGTCGCCGTCCACCGCACCGACGCCGGCCTGCCCATCTTCACCGGCGACCCCGCCGAGCTGACCGCCGAGGAACGCGAGTGGATGGCGACCGTGGCCGCGTGGGGTGCCTCCGAGGGTGCGTACGCGGCGATGCACCGCACGAAACCGCAGACCGCGGCGGTCGGGCTGACCGACTCGCCCGCCGGGCTGGCCGCGTGGATCGTCGAGAAGCTGCGGGACTGGAGCGACGGCTTCCCCTTCACCCGCGACGAGATCCTCACCAACATCACGATCTACTGGCTGACCGCGACGATCGGCTCGTCGATGCGGATGTACCGCGCCAACGCCGCGATCCCGCCGGCCCAGCTGGCCCGCCGCGTGGAAGTGCCGTCGGGGTTCGCGCTGTTCCAGGGCGACGTCGTCCGGCCCCCGCGCGCCTGGCTGGAACGCACGGCCAACACGGTCCGGGTGACCGAGCCACCGCGCGGCGGCCACTTCGCGGCCTTCGAGGAGCCGGAAAGCTACGCCCAGGAGCTGCGCGAGTTCTTCCGTCCGTTCCGCAGCTGACGGGAGCTGACAAAAACCGGTCAGTTGCGCGCCGCCGGTCCCCGGGTGCCCGGATCGCCCCGATGATGAACGGGTGGGGCGGTGGATCACCAAGGACGGCAAGCGCATCTACATCGGCGCCAAGGGAACGGGGGCCGTCGCCGCGGCGGCGGCCGGCCTGGCGATCGCCGCAGGAGCGGGCGGCGGGGTGTTCGGGGGTGCGGCAGGCGAGGCCGGGACGGCTGGTGCGGCGGCGGAGGCGCTGGCCGGGAACACCGCCGGCGACGTCGCCGACGCGCTGCCGGGCCGCTCGCTCGAAACCCGCCGCGCCCAGGCGCGTGACTCGGCCGAGCGCGGCAAGGCGAAGGAGGCCTGGAGCCGGCTGAAGCTCAAGGAGCTCAAGCGCGAGGTCCGGCGGCTGGAACGCGAAGGCGACTGCGTCGCGGCCGCCTCGGGCAAGGTGCGCGACTTCCTGGCCAGGACGCCGTGCACCTCGCTGGACCGCATGCTGCTGGCGGTCGGGGACGGCCACGGCAACGCCGCGGTCGTCTCGGTCGTGCGCGTCGGGTTCCGGTCGGCGAAGCAGGCCCGCGACTTCGAGAAGGTCGAGGCGGTGCAGGGCAGCGGCGACGTGCGGCCACTGGAGATCGCCGCCGTCCTCGGGATCGCCGGGGTGCGGATGAGCGGGCTGCACTACCGGTCCCGCCCGGACGGCCACGCCATGGTCGTCGCCGAGGCGGACACCGCCACCGGCCACTTCGACGGACCCACCCTGGACGCGCTCGCCGACGTGGCCGCGTACCTGCCCGTGCGGTAGCGGGTGTATCCGGCGGCCCTTTCGCGGCTCTGATCGGGCAGAGCTCCCACAGCGGAAGGAACGACCATGCCGGAACACCAGACCTACCACGCCCGCGCGAACGCCGAGCGCGCGCTGCTGCTGGCGGACACCGCCTCGCCGTTCACCATCACCGTCCGGTTCGTCGGCGGCCTGACCCCGTCCCAGATGGACGCCTTCGCCGCCGCGGCCGACCGGTGGGCGAAGGTCATCGTCGGCGACCTGCCCGACGTCGTGCTCGACGGCGAGCCGATCGACGACGTACTGATCCTCGCCCAGGGCGCCGACATCGACGGCGAAGGCCACATCCTCGGCCAGGCGCACATCACCCATGTGCGGCCGGCGGGCCCCGAGCCGTGGGCGCTGCTGCCCGTCCGCGGCGAGATGACGTTCGACAAGGCCGACCTGGCCAAGATGGAGACCCAGGGCATCATCGGGGACGTGATCACCCACGAGATGGGACACGTCCTCGGCGTCGGCTCGCTCTGGGCCCCCAAGGGGCTGCTGGTCGGCAAGGGCACCACCGATCCGGTGTTCTCCGGGCCCGCGGCGCTGGCCGAGTACCGCAAGCTGGGCGGACCCGCCGACGCGACGGGGGTGCCGGTGGAGAACACCGGCGGCCCGGGCACCCGGGACGTGCACTGGCGCGAGCGCACCTTCGGCAACGAGCTGATGACCGGCTTCGTCAACCCCGCGCCGAACCCGCTGAGCCGGGTCACCGTCGCCTCGCTCGGCGACCTCGGCTACCAGGTCGACCTCGACGCGGCCGACCACTACGAGCTGCCGACCGCGACCACGGCGCCGGCGGCGAGCGTCGCGGTACACGCCCTCGCGGTCACACCCGCACCGATCGAGCTGCCCCGCGACGCCGTACGCGGCTGACCATCCGGGCGAGGGGCCGGTTCCGTCTCGGCGGGACCGGCCCCTCGCCGTCAGCAGCTGGAGTACATCTTCAGGTGCGCGACGCGGCCGCAGAGGCCCGCGTCGAAGTGCGCCCGCGCCCGGAACCGGTAGCGCCGCGCGCCGGCCGGCATGTCCCGCACGAACGTGCGCCAGTCCCCGGCCACGGGCTGCTCGGTGGTGAGCGAGCCGAGGATCGCCCCGCCGGCACCGAGCAGGTCGACGTGCCGCATCACCCAGGCGTCGCCGTCGCGACGGCTGATCACCGTGCCGTCGAAGGCCGCGGTGCCGTCCGGGTGGAGCGTCCAGGTGGCGCCGGCCAGCATCGTGGCATCGCCCTTCCTGATCACGTCCCAGGTGAACACCCACGGCGGCCGGCCGGCGCGCCGCCGCGCCGGAGCGCTGACCGCCTGCACGATGACCGAAGGGTCCATGGCCGCACCTTTCCGTCCGCCCGGTCAACAGAGGCACGGACACCGCTGCTGATACCGGTCACCGGCCGGGGGTCGCGGGCAGCGCGAGCGACAGCGCCAGGTTGCCGTCGAGGAACATCAGCCCCCGCTCGGCGAACCGCCGGAAGGCGTCCTCGACGGCGGACACCCGCACGGGGAGACCGAGTTCGCGGTGCACGGCCACGGCGGTGCGGGGCCGGTCCACACAGGCCAGGTAGATCGCGGCCAGTGCGTCGTGGAACGTGTGGGTACCGTGGCGGCCGGGCTGCCTGCCGTCGTGGATCCGCAGCAACCCCGGCGCGCTGCGGTACACCAGCGCCGGCAGCGGGTCCGCCTGCCAGGCGGCCGACCACGCCGCGACGGCGTCCCGCAGCGGGGTGTAGACCTCCGGCGGCAGCTCGTGCTCGGGTTCGTAGTCGAAGAAGTAGGCGATCCGGCCGATGTCCGTGGTGGCCGGGTAGACGTACCGGTAGCTGGGCTCGGGCCGCCGGGACTTCAGCGGGAACCGGCCGGGCTGGGTGAACAGCGGGCTGAACCGCTCCAGCCACAGCCGGTTCGCGCCGGCCGGTGGCTGCAGGTGGTGCAGGTGCGGGACGACGGCGGCCTGCGCGGCGTACTCCCCGGCGGTCTCGCCGGGAAAGCCCCAGAGGATGTTCCAGGCGACCGCGATGCCGTAGTAGCGGGCCCAGCGCAGGAGGTTGACGTTCTGCGCCGCGCGGACACCCTTGTCCATCAGCCGCAGCACCGCGGAGCTCAGCGACTCCAGGCCCGGCTGCAGCCGGGTGACGCCCGCCTGGGCGAGCAGCTTCAGCTGTGCGCGGTTCAGGTTCGCCTTGACCTCGTAGAAGATCTCGTAGTCCCGGCCGGGCCCGGCCAGTGACGGCAGCAGCCGCCCGAGGTAGCCCGGGTCGAGGATGTTGTCGACGGCGTCGAACCGGAAACTGCGGTAGCGGCGGGCCTGCCGGTCCAGCTCGGCGAGCACCCGCGACGGCGACTTGGCGCGGAAGCGCATGGTGGTGCCGTTGAGCCCGCAGAACGTGCAGTGGTGCTTGGCGCCCCACCAGCAGCCGCGGGCCGACTCGAACGGGATCGCGACGTGCCCGGTCGGCAGGCCCAGCCGCGCCGCCCGCTCGAAGTACTCGTCGTAGTCGGGCACCGGCAGGTCGTCGAGCCGGTCGTGGGGTGCTTCGGCGGGTACCGCCACGACCTCGTCCCCGACGCGGCGGGCGACGCCGGGGATCCCGTCCGGGTCGGCGCCGCAGACCAGCGCGTCCAGCAGGCGCGGGAACGCGACGTCACCCTCGCCGAGCACGGCGAAGTCGACCCACTCGACCGAACGGACCAGCTCCAGTCCCATCTCGCCGTCGAAGTTGGCGCCGCCGAACACGGTGACGACGCCGGGATCGCGTTGCTTGAGCAGGCGGGCGAGCGCGAACGACGCCGTGTTCTGCTGGAACGTCGAGCTGAAGCAGACCACGCGCACGCCGGCCAGCTCGTCGGCGAGCGCGTCGAGGAACGCCGGAACGTCACGCTCGCGGGTGAGCAGCAACCGATCCGCGGCCGACTGTCCCGGGCTGTCCAGATACGACAGTTCCTCGCCGAGCACGGCCGTCAGCTTCCCGTCCGGGTCCGGCGCCGCCGCGCCGAACGCCGCGACGGAGAACAGCCAGTCGCCGAGCTGGCGGCCGCGGTGCTCGGCCAGCAGCCGGTAGTAGTCCGGTCCGATCCGGGCCGCGAAGTCGAGGTTCGCGTGCAGTGCCCGCGCCGCGAGCCCGTGCTGCCGCGCGATCGCCGTGAGCAGTCCCAGCTGGATGGACGGCCCGTCGGCCGCCAGGAACGGCATGGACACCACGACGGCCGGGGAAACGGTCACGGCAGCGGCTACCTGATGAAGCGGAACAGGTGCGGGCGCATGTGGACGGCTTCGTGGGCCGAGTGGTAGCCGATCAGCAGCTCCGCCTGCTCGTCCGTGAACGGCACGTCGTCCCGCTCCGGGGTGAACGACTCGGCGAACCCGCCCTCGAGCTTCGCCTCTTCTGCGGTCGAGAGCCAGCCGAGCCAGAGGCAGGCGAACAGCAGTTCCCGCTGCGGCTCGGGCAGCTCCTTCGTGGCGTTCCGGACGTTCCGCCAGAAGCCGGTGAACGCGGGGGATTCCTCTTCGGACATCGGACTGCTCCCGTTCGGTCGACGATCCACTCTTGACTATCCACTGGGTACTTCCGCCAGCCTGGTCCGGACCTCGTCGGCGTCCGGGTGCGCGACGTGCGCGAGGATGTCGCCTGCCCGCTGCCACCCGGCACGGGCCGAGTCGAGGTCACCGAGGTCGCTGCGCAGGTTCGCCAGCTCGATGAGCACCCGCGCCTCGGTCACGACGTTGCCGGTGCGGTGCACCAGCTCCAGCGCCTTCTCGTAGCAGGCGATGGCCCGGGCGTGGTCGCCGAGCTGCCTGTGGGCGTAGCCGATGCTGTGCCAGCTCTGGGTGGCGCCCATCTGGTCGCCCAGCAGCGTCTGCAGGTCGAGGGCCTGCCGGCAGTACTCGATGGCCTTCGCGTGTTCGCCGAGCAGGGTGTGGAACCAGCCGACGGCGTTGAGCGCGGTCGCCTCGCCGGCCTGGTGCTCGGCCGCGCGGAACAGCGCGAGCGCCCGCTCGGCGTGGGTGAGGGCGTCCTCGATCGCTCCTTGCCGGTCGAGCAGCCAGGCGAACTGACGGTGGGTGTAGGCCTGGCCGACGACGTCGTCGCTCGCGCGGTACAGGGCCAGCGCGGCGCGGAGGTCGTCGTGGGCGTCGGTGTGCCTGCCGAACCGGACGTGCGTGCCGGCCAGGTGCAGGTGCGCGAACGCCTGCTTGCGCCGGTCGCCGAGGCGGCATGCGGCGGCCAGTGCCGCGGTGAGCACGTCGCTCTCGTCGTGCCAGTGCCCGCGCATGGTCAGATACCGCCGCAGCGACCAGGCCAGCTCCCACGCCCGGGCGTCGAACGCGGGATCGGCGTGGACGGCCTGCAGCAGGACGCGGTGCTCGGCCTCGAACCAGGCCAGCGCCTGGCGGGCGTCGGTGATCCGCTCCGGCTCGGCCCCGGCCGGCAGCGGGGTGAGCGTGGGCGGCACCTCGAGGCGCGGGTCGATGAACCCGTCGGCGTGGTAGGCGGTGTGGGCGTAGTGGCCGAGCATGCGGTGCCGCGCCGCGTCCCGCTCGGCCGGCGGTTCCTGCTCGGTCACCAGTTCGGCGGCGTAGGCGCGCAGCAGGTCGTGCAGCGTGTACCGGCCGGGGGCGTGCTCGGCGATCAGGTGCGCGTGCGCGAGCTCGGTCAGGACCGGCCGCTCCCGGCCGGCGGGCAGCCCGGCCAGGCTCGCCGCCGCACGGCTGCCGATGTCGGGACCGGGGTGCAGGCCCAGCAGCCGGAACAGCCGGGCGGCCGCGGGCTCCAGCCGCAGGTAGGACCAGGAGAACACCGCGCGCGGGTCGGTCGCGGGGTCGGCGGCGGCGAACTCGTCGAGGCCACGCGCGTCACGCAGCTGCCCGGCGAGCGCGGCCAGCGGGAACCGCGGGTGGATCGCGGCGCGGGCGGCCACGACGGCGAGGGCCAGCGGCAGGCGCGCACACAGCCGGATGATCTCGTCGGCGGCCGCGGATTCGGCGGCGATCCGGTCCGCGCCGATCCGGCGGCGCAGCACCGCGCGGGCTTCACCGGGGTCGAGCAGGTCGACGGCGATGGGGTGCGCGCCGGCGGTGACCAGGCCGGCGAGCTGATCGCGGCTGGTCACGACGACCACGCTGCCGGGCGCGCCGGGCAGCAGCGGCCGCACCTGTTCGGCGTCGCGGGCGTTGTCGAGCACGACCAGCACGCGCCGCTTGGCCAGCAACGTCCGGTAGAGGCCGACCTGGGCCTCCGGCGCGGTGGGGATCCGCTCGGCCGGGACGTCGAGGGCTTCGAGGAACCCGCGGACCGCTTCGGCCGGCGGCACCGGTGTCCCGGCCGGGTCGAACCCCCGCAGGTTCACGTACAGCTGGCCGCCGGGGAACTCGCCGGCGGCCGAGTGCGCCCAGTGCAGGGCCAGCGCGGTCTTTCCGACGCCGGCGGTGCCGGACAGCACGATGACCCGCGCGGCCGGCGACGGCCCGGCGGTGATCTCCCCGAGACGGCGCAGGGCGTTTTCGCGGCCCGCGAACCCGGGCGTGTCCGGGGGCAGCTGGGCCGGCGTGGCGGACGGCGCGTCACGCGGTCCGGCCGGCAGCTCGCCCCGCAGGATCGCGCCGTGCAGGGCGCGCAGCTCGGGGCCGGGGTCGGCGCCGAGGGTCTCGGCGAGCCGGTGCCGGACGGCGGTGTAGCGGTCGAGGGCCTCGGCGTCGCGGCCGGTGGCGTGCAGCGCGCGCATGAGGAGCGCTTCGAGCGGTTCCGCGAGCGGGTACTCCGCGGCCAGCTCGGGCAGCGTGGCGACGACCGCGTCCGGGTGGCCGAGCCGCAGCTGGAGCTCGCCCCACCGGACGGCGGCGTCGAGCCGTCGCCCGCGCCAGGTCGCCCGGACCCGCTCGGCCCAGTCGCCGGGGATGCCGGCCAGCGGCGGGCCCCGCCATTGGCGCAACGCTTCGGTCAGTGCCGCGGCGCGCTCGGAATCGGTGTTCCGGCTGTCGTTTCCGCGGTCGGCCAGCCGGGTGAACCGGTGCAGGTCGACCACATCCGGCTCGATTTCCAGCACGTATCCCGCGGTTCTGCGGGACACGCCGGCCGGCGTGCCGGTCAGCTCGGACACGCGGGCCAGCAGCTGGCGTATTCGGCTCAGGTGGGAATACACCACATTGCGCGCTTCATCGGGTGGATCGTCACCCCAGACGCGGTCGATGAGCGTTTCGATCGGAACCGGACGGCCCGCGTCGACCGCCAGCGCGGCCAGAACGGCCTGCCTCCGCGGGGTCCCGACGTCCAGTGACTGCGCCGCGACGCGGACCTGCACCTCGCCGAGCAGCAGAAACTCCATGCGGCGGACTCCCCGTGATCGACCGGTCCGAACCGGACCAATCGATGCTGCCCGCACCGCAAGGTCTCGGCAAGGTCGGCGAGCAGGGCGTGGCGAAATCGTGAACCCCGGAACAGCCGAGTGCGAGGAGGGGCCATGGCTGACGACTCGAGGACACCATTGCCGGAAAACGCCGAATGGATGTGGCGCGACCTGGTCGCCCGCTATTCTTCGCTGATCCGTTCGGTCTGCCGTCAGTTCCGGATCAGCGGCGCGGACGCCGAAGACGTCAGCGGTGCGGTGTGGCTGCGGCTGGTGGCGAACCTGCCGGACATCCGCGAACCGGACGCGCTGCCCGGGTGGCTGCGCACCACCACGCGGCACGAGTGCCTGCGGCTGCTGCGCCACCGCGCCCGCCAGATCCCGGCCGACAGCGCCCTGTTCGCCGAACCGGCCGATCCCGCGTTCGACGCCACGCTGCTGGGCGCCGAACGCCGGGCCGCCGCCCGGCACGCGTGCGCCCGGCTGCCCCGCCGCGACCGGGAGCTGCTCGCGCTGCTGTTCTGCGACCCGCCGAAGTCCTACCGGGAGATCAGCGCGACGCTGGGCATGCCGATCGGCTCGATCGGGCCGTCGCGGGCCCGCTGCCTGGCCAGGGTCCGCCGCATGCCGGCGATCGCGGCGCTGCTCGCCGACGACGACCGGGATTCCGCGGGGCATGTCGTTCAGAGCGCGCGGGCGACCGCGTGATACGCCCGGGCGCCGCGGGCGGGTAGCAGCGAGTCGTTGAGAGGATGCTGAGAGCGAGCCGTGAACTTCCCGGAAGCCACCCGCGTGCCCCGGGCAGCGGATCCACTTCCCGGGAGGTCACGGATGACCGAGAGCATCGAGGCGCGGCGCGCGGCCGTCGTCCGCAGCGACGGCGAGTACCGCCTGGTCACCAACCAGGCGGTACCGGCCCGCACGGTCCTGTTCAGCCTCGAAGGCGAGCTGACCACGACACCGACGCGCTACACCGTCCAGCTCGACGCCGACCGGCACGTCGACCTGCCCGCCGGGTGCCCGCTGGAGGAGGTGCTGGATCGCTACTACTGGCGGTTCATGAACCACGCCTGCGAGCCGGCCGCGGTGATCCGCGACCGGGCGGTGCTCAGCCTGCGTCCGATCCCGGCCTGGTCGGAGATCACCTTCCACTACGCCACCACCGAGTACGACATGGCCGAGGCGTTCCCGTGCCGGTGCGGCAGCGTCCGCTGCGACGGCGTCATCCAGGGCTTCCGGTACCTGCCGGGGGAGCGGCGCGAAGCTCTGCGCCCGCTGCTTTCGCCGTACCTGCTGGCCGTGCTCGACGGCCGGCTCCCCGAACCCGCCGGGGTGTGGCGGTGAGCGAGGCGCTCCAGCCGGATCCCGGTCCGGCGCTGCTGCACCACTTCTTCGAGCAGTCGGCCCGGCGCCGGCCGGCCGCGATCGCCGTCGATCTCCCGCCGTCCGGGCGACGGCCGCGGCGCACCGTCACCTACCGCGACCTGCACCACCGGTCCGCGGCGGTCGCGCGCGCCGTCCAGCACGCGGTCCGGCGGCCGGGGATCGTCGCGATCCTGCTGCCGCGCACGACCGAGGACCTCTACGTCGCGCAGCTCGGGGTGCTGCGGGCGGGCTCGGCGTACGTCTGCCTCGACCCGTCGTTCCCCGACGAGCAGCTGGGGCACATCCTCGCCGATGCCGCGCCCGCGCTGCTGATCACCGACCGGGCCGGGCACGAACGGGCCACCCGCGCCGGGTACACCGGCGCGGTGCAGCGCGTCGACGGGTCGGCTGCACCCGCCGCGCAGCCGGTCATCGCACCCGCGGCACCGCCGGGCCTGGCCTACGTCATCTACACCTCCGGCACCACCGGCAAGCCGAAAGGCGTGCTGGTCGGGCACCCGGGCGTGGTCAACCTGATCCGCTCGGACGTCGCCGAGTTCGCCCTGGGCCCCGGGGACCGCGTGGCCCAGGGCTCCTCGCCCGCGTACGACTCCTCGGTCGAGGAAGCCTGGATGGCGTGGGCGTGCGGGGCCACCGTGGTCGTCATGGACGACGAGACGGCCCGGCTCGGCCCCGACCTGGTGCCGTGGCTGCGGCGCGAACGGATCACCGTGCTCTGCCCGCCGCCGACCCTGCTGCGCGCGACCGCGTGCGAAGACCCGAGGCGGGAGCTGCCGGAACTCCGCCTGCTCTACGTCGGCGGCGAGGCGCTGCCCGACGACGTCGCCGAGCGGTGGGCGCCGGGCCGCCGGATGGTCAACGGCTACGGGCCGACCGAATGCACCGTGACCTGCCTGCGCGCGGACGTCGAACCCGGAAAGCCGGTCGTCATCGGCCGGCCGGTGCCGGGCATGCGGGCCTGGGTGCTCGACGAGCGGCTCGAGCCGGTCAGGCCGGGCGTGCCGGGCGAGCTGTGCATGAGCGGCGCCGGCCTGGCGCTGGGCTACCACGGCAAACCCGAGCTGACCGCCGAGAAGTTCCCGCAGCACCCGCGCCTTGGCCGGCTCTACCGCACCGGCGACCTCGTGCACGCCGGACCGGACGGCACCCTCTTCTACCACGGCCGCATCGACTCCCAGGTCAAGCTGCGCGGCTACCGGATCGAGCTGGAGGCGATCGAGGCGTCCCTGGCCCGCTTCCCCGGCGTGCGGGAGGCGGCGTGCCGGGTGCAGGGCGAAGGCACGAGCCAGGTGATCGCCGCGCACCTGGTGCCGGACGGCGCCATGCCGGATCAGGCCGCGCTCAAGGAGCATCTGCGCAGGGCACTGCCCGCCTACATGATCCCGGCGGTGTTCGGGGCGGCCGAAACGCTGCCGCGCAGCGCCGGCGGCAAGCTGCGCCGCAGCGACCTGCCCGTGCTCGCGACCACCCGGCGGCACGCCGCCAAGACCGCCACCGGCAGCGAGACCGAGAAGTTCATCGCCGACGCCCTCCGCGAAGTCTTCGAGACCGGCGAGATCGGCGTCGACGACGACTTCTTCGACGACCTCGGCGGCAGCTCCCTGCAAGCGGCGATGCTGATCTCGAAACTCCGCGCCAACCCGCTCACCGAAGCCATCGCCGTCCGGGACGTCTACCGCGCCCGCACCGTGGCGGGCCTGGCGAGGCTGGCCGCCCCGGCGGCCCACGACGAGATCGACGCGGTCGCGGCGCCGGCCCGCAGCGCGGTCGCCATCACGGTGGCGCAGGCCGCATGGCTGTTCGCCGAACTGGCGATCGCCGCGCCGATCGGCTACTTCGCCGTGTTCGCCGCGCTGCCGTGGCTGGCCGAGCGGATCGGCCTGGTCCCGCTGATCGTCCTGCTCCCGATCGCGCTGCTGGTCGCCGGGTTCGGCTGGACGCCGGTGGCCGTGTTCTGCGCAGTACGCGCGAAACGGCTGCTCATCGGCCAGTTCAAGCCGACACGGGTCCCGGTCTGGAGCACGTTCCACCTGCGCCTGTGGATCGTGCGGCACCTGCTGCGGCTCGTGCCGTGGGGCACCATCGCCGGCACCGAGTTCCAGTGCATGGCGCTGCGCTCGCTCGGCGCGCGGATCGGCAAGCGCGTGCACATCCACCGCGGCGTCGACGTGGTCCAAGGCGGCTGGGACCTGCTGGACATCGGCGACGACGCCACCATCGCCCAGGACGCCTCGCTGGGCCTGGTGCAGCTGAGCGAGGGACACCTCACGATCGGCCGGATCACCGTCGCCGGCGGGGCCACCGTGGACGTCCGCGCGGGCATGTCCCCCAACACCCGGCTCGGCCGCGGTTCCTGGCTGGCCGCGTGGTCGTCGTTGCCGCCCGGCACGGCCGTTCCGGACGGCCGGCGGTGGGACGGCGTCCCGGCCCACGACGCGGGCCCGGCGCCCCGGGCGCCCGCCCCGGTCGTCGGCGGCAGCATGCTGTCGCCGTTGGCGCACGGGCTCGCGACCGTCGCCGCCCGTGCCGTGTTCGCGTGGCTGTTCGCCCTGCCCTTCTCGCTGGTCATGATCGCGCTGGTGCTGGCCTTCGACGTCACGTACCCGGCGGTCCTCGACGCGCTCACGCGACCGTGGGCGCACCTGCAGTTCATGCTCGTGCTGGCCGTGGCGAGCTGCGTGTCGCTGCTGGTTTCGGTGTGGGGCGAAGCGCTCGCCGCGCGGGCCCTCGGCCGGGTCCGCGAAGGCGTCATCAGCCGGTGGAGCCCGGGCTACATCCGGGTGGCGCTCAAGACCGGGTTGGTCACCACGGCCGGGAACTGGCTGTCGGGCGGGCTGTTCTGGCCGGTGTGGCTGCGCTGGGCCGGGATGAAGGTGGGCCGCGGCTGCGAGATCAGCACGATCATCGACGTCGTCCCGGAACTGGTCGGCATCGGCCCGGACACCTTCTTCGCCGACGGCATCTACCTTGGCGGCCCCCGCGTCCAGCACGGCACGGTCACGCTCGCGCCGGTCAGCCTCGGCCACGACACGTTCCTCGGCAACCACGCCGTCATCCCGGCCGGCCAGCGGCTGCCCCCGGACATCCTGATCGGCGTCTGCACGGTGGCCGACGACCGCGTCATGCGGCCCGGCACGTCCTGGTTCGGGCACCCGCCGATGCTGCTGCCCCGCCGCGAAGTCGTGGAGACCGACCGCAGCCTCACCCACGACCCGTCGTTCGCGCGGGTCGTCACCCGCGTGTTCTGGGAATGGCTGCGTTTCGCGCTGCCGGTCGTGCCGCTGGCCGTGCTGACCGCCTGGTTCGCCATGATCGCCTATGCCGCACGGGTTCTGCCGCTAGCCGCTTTCGTCTTCCCCGGCGCCGCGGTCGTGACGCTGCTGACGGCGCTCCTGCCGTGCCTGATCGTCCTCGGGCTGAAATGGGGGCTGCTCGGGCGGGTCAAGCCGGGCGTCCATCCGCTGTGGTCCTGCTGGTGCAGCCGGTGGGACTTCCTGTACGTGGCCTGGGGCGTCATCGCCGGCGGCGTCCTGTCGGCGCTGGAAGGCACCCTGATGCTGCCGCTCTACCTGCGCCGCATGGGCATGGACATCGGCAGGCGTGTCGTGCTCGGGGAGGGGTTCGCCCAGGTCGTCGACCCGGACATGCTGCACTTCGGCGACGGCGCGACGGTCAGCGCGATGTTCCAGGCCCACACGTTCGAGGACCGCGTGCTCAAGATCGACCACGTGCACGTCGGCGCGCACTCGACCCTCGCCAACGCCACGGTCCCGTTGTACGGCGCCGACATCGGCGAGCACGCGTACGTCGCCCCGCACAGCGTGATCATGAAGCAGGAGCACCTGCGGCCGCGGCTGCGCTACGCGGGTGTCCCGACGCAGGAGCAGAAAGCGCCCTCGCGACGGTCGAATCCGGAGCCGGTGACGCACCCGTTCCGCCAGGCCCGCCGCGTCAAGGTCCCGGAGCCGCCGACGCAGGCGTTCTGGCGGTTCGAACGCACCTTCACCGTGCCCGGCGAGCAGCCGAGGGAGCCCCGCGGAGCCGCGGGACCCCCTCGGTAGGCCTTGCTCGAGGCCGGCGTCAGCTGGTCCGGTTCGCCCACCAGGCGCGCCCGGCCTCCGGCAGGGTCGAGATCGGGTCGTAGTACGGGTAGCGCCGCTGCAAGGCTTCCGGGTCGTCGCGCTCGATGCCCGTCCGGTAGTTCTTCGTCCAGTACGAGATCCCCAGCTCGCGGTCGTATTCGGCCAGCTGGTGCACCCACCGCTTCCCGACGTACGGCACGTCGCACACGATGCGCGGGGTCGCGTAGCCGGGCAGGTAGCCCATGATCGCGTGCTGCAGCTCCTGGGCCTCCCACACCGCGACCCGCCAGTGCTCGGCGTTCGGGATCATGTCGCACATGTAGAAGTAGTAGGGGAGGATGTTCGCCTCGCCCTGCAGCGCGAAGCACAGGTCCAGCAGCGCCGACGGTGTCGCGTTGACCCCGCGCATCAGCACGCCCTGGTTGCGGACGTCGCGGACCCCGACGTTCAGCGCCGTCTGCGCCGCCTCCGCCACCAGCGGCGTCACCGACTGGGCGTGGTTGACGTGCGTGTGGATCGCCAGGTTCACGCCGCGGCGCTGGGCGGTCACGGCGACCCGCTCCAGGCCTTCGACCACCTTCGGCTGGATCCAGTGCTGCGGCAGCGCCGCCAGTGCCTTGGTCGCCAGGCGGATGTCGCGGACGGTGTCGATGTCCATCAGCCGCATCAGGAACGACTCCAGCTGCGGCCACGGCACGTTCGCGACGTCACCGCCGGAGACGACCACGTCCCGCACGCCCGGGGTCTTCTTCAGGTAGGCGATCATCGCGTCCTGGCGGTCGACCGGCTTGAGCGTGAGCTTGTGCTTCTCGACCTGCTCGGTCGAGTTGCCGACCAGGTCCATGCGGGTGCAGTGCCCGCAGTACTGCGGGCAGGTCGAGATCATCTCGGCCAGCACCTTGGTGGGGTAGCGGTGGGTCAGGCCCTCCACGACCCACATCTCGGCCTCGTGCAGCGAGTCGCGCTCGGAGTGCGGGTGGCTCGGCCACGTCGCGTCGCGGTCGCTGCGGACCGGCAGCATGTAGCGGCGGATCGGGTCGGCGTAGAACGCCTCGGTCACCTTGGCCGGGTCCGTGCCGGCGGTCGGCGCCATCGTGTTGAGCATCTGCGGCGGCAGCAGCATCGACATCGTGGCCATCTCGCGCTGGTCGGCGAGCAGGTCCGCGTAGAAGCGCTCCTCGAGCAGGTCGCCCATGAGGGCGCGCAGCTGCTTGACGTTGCGGACGCAGTGCACCCGCTGCCACTGGGCGTCACGCCACTCGGCTTCGGTCACGTCGTGCCAGCCCGGGAACCGGCGCCAGTCGGGTTCGACCAGCTCGGCGCGGGCGTACTCGTAGGGCTGGTCGACAGCGGCGGCAGGCGTCACAGGTTCCTGGATCGCAGTCACTTGTACTCCTAGTCGTCGGGAACGCGTTAAAATATCCTGTCATATCGTCCTGACGGAGTAAATCTTCCTGCGTGTCGGCGTGGCTTCCCCCGGGTGGCGGCAGCCCGGCGGAGGCGGGGCAGACTCAGGGGCGTGACGCACGAACACACGACGCTCCTGCTCGGCGGGCGCATCTACACCCCCGCCGGCCCGGACGCCACGGCGATGGCCGTCACCGGCGGCACCGTCGTCTGGATCGGCCAGGACGCCCCCGCCCGCGCCCTGCACCCCGGCGCCGAAATCGTCGACCTGCACGGCGCGTTCGTCGCTCCCGCCTTCGTCGACGCCCACGTCCACGCCACCGCCACCGGCCTGCACCTGACCGGCCTCGACCTCACCGGCGTCCGCGACCGCGCCGAGCTGCTGGCCCGCGTCCGCGCCGCCGTCACCCCGGGCCAGGTCCTGCTCGCCCACGGCTGGGACGAGAGCGGCTGGACCGACCCGCGCCTGCCCAGCCGCGCCGAGCTCGACGACGCCGCCGCCGGCACGCCCGTCTACCTCAGCCGCGTCGACGTCCACTCCGCGCTCGTGTCCACCGCGCTCGTCGAGCTGGCCCCCACGGCCCGCGAGGCCGACGGCTGGTCGCCCGACGGCCCGCTGACCCGCGCCGCCCACCACGCCGTCCGCGCGGCCGTGCGCGCCGCGATCACCCCGCGGCAGCGGGAACGCGCCCAGCGGGCGTTCCTCGCCGAAGCCGCCGCGCACGGCATCGTCAGCGTCCACGAATGCGCCGGCCCCGACATCTCCGGCCGCGACGACCTCGCCGCCCTGCTCGCCCTCGCCGGCCCGGACACCCCCGAGGTCGTCGGCTACTGGGGCGAACCGGGCGCCGTCGACACCGCCCGCGAACTGGGCGCCCGCGGCCTGGCCGGCGACCTGTTCGTCGACGGCGCCCTCGGCTCCCACACCGCCGCGCTGACCGAGCCCTACGCCGACCACACCGGCTCCGGCACGCTCTACCTCGACGCGCACCGCATCGGCGAGCACCTGGCCGCCTGCACCGAAGCCGGGCTGCAGGCCGGCTTCCACGTCATCGGCGACGCCGCCGTCGCCGAGGTCCTGGAGGGCTTCCGCCTCGCCGAGAAACAGGTCGGCCGGCGCGCGCTGGCCGCCCGCCAACACCGCCTCGAGCACGTCGAGATGATCACCGCCGAGCAGGCCCGGCAGCTGGCCGGCTGGGGCGTCGTCGCCTCCGTGCAGCCGCTGTTCGACGCGCTCTGGGGCGGCCCGGAAGGCATGTACGCCGAACGGCTCGGCGCCGGCCGCGCAGCCGGGCTCAACCCCTTCGCCGCCCTCGCCGCCGAGGGCGTCCTGCTCGCCTTCGGCTCCGACGCCCCCGTCACGCCCCTGGACCCGTGGGCGAGCGTCCGCGCCGCCGCCTACCACCGGACACCGGGCGCGGGCCTGTCGCCGCGAGCGGCGTTCACCGCCCACACCCGGGCCGGGCACCGCGCGGCCGGGGCCAACGACGGCGTCACCGGCAGCCTCGTCCCGGGCGCGCCGGCCCACTACGCCATCTGGGACGCCACCGACCTCGTCGTCGCGACCCCGGACAGCCGCGTGCAGCGCTGGTCGACCGACCCGCGCGTCGGGGTGCCGCCGCTGCCGCGCCTGGAACCCGGCGCCACCCTCCCGCGCTGCCTGCGCACGGTCCGCGCGGGTGCGGTCCTCCACGACGCCATCACCTAGAGTCTCAGCCGTGGCAGTCACCGTCGCGGACCCCGAGCCGGGCACCCCGCACCACCCCGCGCGTCCCCGGCGGTTCCCGCGGGCCTGGCTGCTGCGCCTGGCCGCGGCGCTGGTGTCGGGGTTCGCGTACTACCTGAGCTTCGCGCCGCGCCCGCTGTGGTGGCTGGCGCCGCTGGCGTTCGCCGGGCTCGCCCTCGTGCTGCGTGGCCGCCGCCGTTTCTGGGGCGCGTTCGGCCACGGCTTCGCCTTCGGGCTGGCGTTCTTCCTGCCGCTGCTGACGTGGCTGCTGGACTTCCTGGGCCCCGACTTCGGGCCGTGGCCGTGGCTGGGCCTGTCGTTGGCACTGGCGCTCTACTACGGCCTCGCCGGCGGTCTCATCACGCTCGTCGCCCGCCTGCCCCTCGGCCCGCTGTGGGGCGCGCTGGTGTTCGTCGCGCTGGAGACCCCGCGCGCGTGGTTCCCGTTCGGCGGCTTCCCGTGGGGCCGGGTCGCGTTCAGCCAGCCCGAAGGCGCCTTCCTGCCCCTCGCCTCCATCGGCGGCGCCCCGCTGGTCGGGGTCGCCGTCGTCGGCACCGGCTTCGGCCTGGCCGCGCTCGCCGCCCGGCTGCGGGAGACACGCAAGCTCACCCGCCCGGCCGTCGTCGCCGCGGCCGGGACCGTTCTGCCTCTCGTCGCCGGGCTGGCGCTGTGGCCCACGATCGGCACCGGCCCGCAGGACGGCGAGCTGACCGTCGCCACCGTCCAGGGCAACGCCCCGGACATCGGGCTGGCGCTGCAGGGCGAACGCGACGTGCTGCGCCGCAACACGATCGCCGAGAGCGAACGGCTGCTGCAGGACGTCCGCACCGGCAAGGTGCCCCGGCCCGGCCTGGTGCTGTGGCCGGAGAGCGCCACCACCGTCACCGGCCCCGACCCGCAGGTCGACGGGCTCGTCGCCGGCTTCGGCGTGCCGGCCCTGGTCGGCGCGCTCTACGAGCTGCCGGACGGGCACCTGCAGAACTCCGTGATCGTCTGGGACCCGCGGACCGGGCCCGGGCAACGGTACGCGAAGCAGCAGCTGGTGCCCTTCGGCGAGTACGTGCCGGCCCGCAAGGTCGCCGAGCTGGTCACCCCGTTCCTCGATGCCGAGACCGTCGACATGGTCCCGGGCGACGGCGCGAACCAGACCATGGCCGTCGCCGGAACCCGGGTCGGCACGTTCGTCTGCTACGAGGCGGCGTTCGACTACCCGGGCCGTGACGCCGTCCGCGACGGCGCCGAGCTGCTGGTCGTGCCCACCAACAACGCCTGGTACGGCCGCAGCGAGATGAGCGTGCAGCAGCTGGCGATGTCACGGCTGCGAGCGGTCGAGCACGGCCGGGCCGTCGTCGTGTCGGCGGTCTCCGGCGTGAGCGCGATCGTCGCCCCCGACGGGACGGTGACCAGCTCAACGGGCCTTTTCACGGCGGACTCCCTGGTCGGGCGCGTGCCGCTGCGGACGCAGACTACGCTGTCGGATCGACTCGGTGCGTGGACGGAGTACGGGCTGCTGGCACTGGCGATCGCCGGGGTGGCCGGCGGGCTCGTGCTCCGTTTTCGCACCCGGCGCGCCAGCGCCGGCACGGCAGCAGGGGAAGCGGCGGACTGAGACGCCGCGGATATCGGAGGAAGACGGATGTCGCAGGCGCCGCGGGGGGCCCGGGAAATCGAGCCGGTGCTGGTGGTGATCCCGACCTACAACGAGCGGGAGAACCTCGGCCCGATCCTGGACCGCCTGCACAAGGTACTCCCGGACGTGCACGTGCTCGTGGTGGACGACGGCAGCCCCGACGGCACCGGTGAGCTCGCCGACGAGCGCGCCGCGGCCAACGACCGCGTCCACGTGCTGCACCGGACCGAGAAGGCCGGCCTCGGCGCCGCCTACATCGCCGGGTTCCGGTGGGGCCTGGCCCGGGAGTACAACACGATCGTCGAGATGGACGCCGACGGCTCGCACGCGCCCGAGGACCTGCCACGGCTGCTCGACGCGGTCGGCGACGCCGACCTGGCCATCGGGTCGCGGTACGTGCCGGGCGGTGCGGTGGTGAACTGGCCGCTCAACCGCCAGGTCCTCTCCCGCGGCGCCAACATCTACTCGCAGCTCGCGCTGGGCATGCGCACCCGCGACATCACCGCCGGGTTCCGCGCCTACCGGCGCCCGGTGCTGGAGAAGCTGGCGCTGGACGAGGTCAACTCGCACGGCTACTGCTTCCAGATCGACCTGACCGTCCGCACGGCCGACGCCGGGTTCGAGATCGTCGAGGTGCCGATCACCTTCACCGAGCGCGAGATCGGCGAGTCCAAGATGAGCGGCTCGATCATCCGCGAGGCGTTCCTGCGCGTCGCCACCTGGGGTGCCGAGCGCCGCTGGCAGCAGCTGCGCCGCTTGCTCAAGCGGCGCTGAGCCGCGCGGTCACGATCCACGTCCGGGCACCCAGCAGCACCCCGTCCGCGGTTTCGTGCGCGGCGAAGGCGTCCCGGAGCCGGCTGACGGACTGCTCGTCGCCCTGGGCGAGCAGCTGCTGCACGTCCTTGAGGCCGAGGGCGAACTCGCACGCCGTCGCGGCGTCGGGTCCGTAACAGACGGGGTCGCGCAGTCCGGTGAACTCCACACCGGTCAAGCCGGCACCCTCCAGCAGCGCCCGCGTGCGGGCCGGGTCGCCGAGCGAGAAGTGCGGGCCGGGCGGGGGAGCGACCGCGCCCGGCGCGATGGCGTCGCGGAGGATCGAGTACCACTCGTTGCGGTGCCGTTCCTGCCACACCAGCAGCACCAGCCGCCCGCCGGGCCGCAGCGCGCGGGCGAGGTTGGCGAACGCCGCCGCCGGATCGGCGAAGAACATCGCCCCGAACCGGGACAGCACCACGTCGAACGCGGCGGCCGGGAACGGGTGGGTCTGGGCGTCGGCCACCTCGAAGGCCGCCCCGCCCAGCTCACGGGCACGCGCGATCGCCTGCGCCGAGACGTCGACCCCGAGCGCGGTCGCGCCCGCCGCCGCGGCTTCCCGGGTGGACTCGCCGGTACCGCAGCCGACGTCGAGGACGTCCTCACCCGGCCGCACGGCGGCCGCGGCGCGGAACCGCTCGTTGTGCCGGCGCACCTCCGCGTCGAACAGCGCCGCGAACCGGACCCGGTGCTCACTCATCCCGGCTTCTCCCGCCATGGGGCCATCATGGGGCCATCATGGGGGCGATGACGACCATCGTGGCCTTCCACGCCCACGCCGACGACCCCGTCCTGCTCACCGGCGGCACGCTGGCCCGCGCCGCGGCCGACGGGCACCGCGTGGTGGTCGTCGTGGCCACCGACGGCCTGGACGCCGAGTACCCGACCGCGCGGTGGCGGGAGCTCGAGGCGAGCGCGGCGATCCTCGGCGTCCGGCGGGTCGTGCACCTCGGCTACGCCGACAGCGGGCACGGCCCCGCCCTGTTCCCGGACCCGCCCGGACGGCAGCGGTTCGCCCGCGCGGACACCGAAGAGGCCACGCACCGGCTCGCCGCCCTGCTGCGCGCGGAACGGGCCGACGTGCTGCTCGGCTATGACCCCAACGGCGGCTACGGCCACCGCGACCACGTCAAGGTCCACGAAGTCGCCCGGCGCGCCGCCCGGCTGACCGGGACCCGGCTGCTGGAGGCCACCCTGCCGCGGGACGTCGTCCTGCGGCTCGTCCGGGTGATCGGGGCCCTGCGGATCCCGCTGCGGTACGACACCGGCGCGCTGAGCCGCGCCTACAGCCCCTCGGCGGCCATCACGTACCGGTTCGACGTGCGGCGGTTCGCCGCGCGGAAGCAGGCGGCGCTGGCCGCCCACGTCTCCGACGTGCGCGGCACGGGACGGCTGTCAGCGGTGCTGCGGGTGCTCGTGTGGCTGCCGGCGCCGGTGTTCGGACTGGTCGCGGGCCGCGAGTGGTACGTCGACGTCACGCGGGCAGGATCGGCACACCCCGCTCTGCAAGTTTCTGCACGTTCTCCTCGGCGGCGTCGGTGATCACGCCGGCGACGTCGGCGAACGGCAGGACGGTGAACCTCGACGCCGCGCCGATCTTCTCGGCGCTGGCCAGGACGTAGGTGTCCGCGGCGCGCCGGGCCAGCGTGCGTTTCATCGCGGCCTCGTCGGCGTCGCCGGTGGTGAGCCCGGCGTCGGGGTGGACGCCGGTCACACCGAGCAGGAAGACGTCGGCGCTGACCGCCTGGGCGGCCTCGGCCGCGGCGGCGCCGCAGGTGACCGCGGAGTGCCGGAACAGGCGTCCGCCCAGCAGGAAGACCTCGATGCCGGCGTGTTCGAGCAGGGCGACGGCGACCGTGGGGCTGTGCGTGACGACAGTGGCCTCGAGGTCGCGCGGCAGGACCTTGGCGACGGCGAGGGTGGTGGTGCCGCCGTCGAGGATGACGGTCGAGCCGGGCCGGACCAGCCCCGCGGCGACGGCGGCGACCCGGTCCTTGCCGCCGACGGCGATCGAGGTCCGGGACGCGTAGTCGGCGACGGCGGGGGAGACGGGCAGTGCGCCGCCGTAGACACGCTGGCAGAGCCCGGCCGCGGCGAGGTCGCGCAGGTCGCGGCGGATGCTGTCCTCCGAGACGCCCAGCTCGGCCGCGACGTCCTTGGCCAGCACCTTGCCGTCGGCGGCCAGCCGGGCGAGCAGCAGTTCACGGCGTTCCCCGACCAACATGCACAATCCTCCTTGTTTCTTCCGAGTCATGCACATTATGGTCGGGTCATGACCTCTCCGACAAGGCTGGACCGCAACCCGCGGGTCCGGATCACCGACGTCGAACTGCTGTCGTCGGCCTGGTACGTGCTGCGCCGCACGACGTTCGACTACCAGCACCGCGACGGCCACTGGACGACCGAGCAGCGGGAAACCTACGACCGCGGCAACGGCGCGACCGTGCTGCTCTACGACCGCGCGGGCGCGACGGTGCTGCTGACCCGTCAATTCCGCTACCCGGTGTACGTCAACGACCACCCGGACGGCATGTTGCTGGAGACGGCGGCGGGCCTGCTGGACACCGACGACGCCGAGACGGCGATCCGCCGCGAGGCGCAGGAGGAGACGGGCGTCCGCATCGGCGAGCTGGAACACGTGTTCGACGTGTACACGAGCCCGGGCTCGGTGACCGAGCGCCTGCACTGCTACGCGGCCCCCTACGACCCGGCCGACCGCGGCACGGGCGGCGGCCTCGCCGAGGAAGGGGAGGACATCGAGGTGGTGGAGCTGCGTTTCGAGGACGCGATGAAGATGATCGGGACCGGCGAGATCGCCGACGCGAAGACGATCATGCTCCTGCAGTGGGCCGCCCTCCACGGGCCCTTCCGTCCGACGTCCTGATCGGCTGGAGCGGGCGACGCACCGGAAGCCGGCGCCCATTCGCGTACCCCAGCATTCGGAGAGGGGCGGCGCTCGCGTGCCGTCCCTGGGTGGTCGGCCCCAACGCTCCAGGGGGCCGGGTAGGCGAAAGGCCCCCGCGGGGGGAGGTCGCGGGGGCCTTTCCGTTGTGGTGGAAGCGGTGGCTACGGGCCGACGCCCGGAGGGTTCACGCGGACCGGGAGGTCCGGCGGCCCTTCAGCTCGGCGAGACGTTCGTTGAGCAGGTCCTCGAGCTCCGGGATCGTGCGCCGCTCGAGCAGCATGTCCCAGTGCGTGCGCGGCGGCTTGACCTTCTTCTGCTCGGGCTGCCCGCCATCGACGATCTCCGACTCACTCCCGTGCAGGCGGCACTCCCAGACCGTGGGGATCTCGGCGTCGTCGGAGAACGGCACCTCGAACTCGTGGTTCTTCGGGCAGGCGTAGCGCACGGTGCGGCGTGGGGCGAGGTCGTGGTTGCGGTCGGTCTCGTAGCTGACCGCTCCCAGCCGGCTTCCACGAAGAACACGGTCGGCCATGATGGGGTCCTTTCAGTCAGCTCCGGGTGGAGCCAGGGTGATGCTCACCCTATGCAACGACCTGGGGGCCCGGAGGATTCCCGGGACACCATGTCCTTGCTCACGATGAGCTGCGTCACCCAACGGCATCAGCTTCCTCTAGTAGGAGGCGTTTCGCGCTCCGGCGTGACGTCAATACGGCCTTCTTAGTGCGGATATCCCCCGGATGGGCTACTGGCCCTTGTCTCAGGTCAACCGTAACTGACCGTGACGACCAGTAACCGGCCCCAAGTCACCCGCTCGAAAGTGGCGGCGACACAATACCTGATAACGCACAGTAGCATTTTCGGCCTCAAAACCGGCCAAAGCTGAAGATTCAACTACGGATTGTTCGGTATCTGCGACCACGACGGTGTCCCCCTCGCGCACCACCTCGCCGTCGACGACCCGCGCGTTGAACCGCCCCGGCAGCCCGCACCAGCACAGCACCTCCACCTGAACCGGCTGCAGCTCGTCCGCCAGTTCGAACAGGCGAGCGGCTCCCGGGAACAGCCGGCTCCGGAAGTCCGTCGCGATCCCGAAGCAGTAGACGTCGATCTCGACCTCGTCGGCCAGCTCCGCCAGCTGGTCGACCTGCCCGGGGGAGAGGAACTGCGCCTCGTCCACCACCACGTAGTCCACGTGCTGCCCGCGCGCCCACTCCCGCCGCACCAGCTCCCGCACGTCGGTGTCCTCGCCGACCTCCACCGCCTGCCGCGTCAGCCCGATCCGGCTCGAGATCTGCGGCGCGCCCGACCGGTCGTGCCGCACCAGCACCAGCCCGCGCCGGCCCTGCCGCGCGTGGTTGTGGTCGATCTGCAGCGCCAGGGTCGACTTCCCGCAGTCCATCGGCCCGTAGCAGAACTTCAGCCTGCCCACCGGCGGCGTCCCGCGCCGCGAACCGGCCGCGGGAACCGACGACAGGGCATCGGTGGGGTCAGGGCCGACAGCGTCGTTCACCAAGGTCACGACGCCCGACCCTATCGGGCCGCTACAGCACCTCCGGCGGACGGTTGCCCGCCGCCACGATCGCCCGCCGCACCGGCACCAGCCACACCAGCACCAGCCCGGCCGCGAAGAAGATCACCAGCGCCACGATGGCCAGCCGGAACGACCCCGTCGCCTGTCCCACCCCCGCGAACACCAGCGGCCCCAGCCACGACGTCCCGCGCTCGCCCACGACGTAGAGCGAGTAGTACTGCGCGTCCTTGCCCACCGGGATCATCTGGCTGAACAACGACCGCGACAGCGCGTTCGTCCCGCCCAGCACCAGCCCGATCCCCACCGCCACCGCCACGAACTGCAGCAGCTGCTTCGGCTGCACGAAGTACGCCCCGGCCAGCACGACGATCCACAGCACCAGGCTGCCCAGGATCGTCCGCTTCGCCCCGACCCGCCGCGCCACCAGCCCGTGCAGCGTCCCGCCCAGGTACGCCACGAACTGGATCACCAGGATCGTCACGATCAGCACGCTGTCGCCGAACCCCAGCTCGTCCTTGCCGTACTGCGCCGACACCGTCACCACCGTGTTGATCCCATCGGTGAAGACCAGGTAGCTGCCCAGGAACGCCAGCGTCAGCGGAAACGCCTTCGCCGCCACGATCGTCTGCCTCAGCTCGGTGAACCCCGCCCGCAGCACCGACGCCCCGGGCGCGACGTCCACCGGAGTGTGGCGACGGGGGAGCGCCCGCACCGCCGGCACCGTGAACACCGCCCACCACAGCCCCGACGTCAGGAAACAGATCTGCACCGCGAGACCCTTGTCCACCCCGAACGCGTCATGCCCCAGGTAGAACCCCAGCTGCAACGCCAGCGCCAGCCCGCCGCCGAGGTAGCCGAACGCCCAGCCCTTCGCCGAAATGTCGTCCCGCTCGTCCGGCCCGCCGATGTCGACCAGGAACGAGTAGTAGATCACCAGCGAACCGCCGTACCCGATGTTCGCCACGACGAACAGCACCACACCCAGCTGCCAGTCCGAGCCCGCCAGGAAGAACATCGCCGCCGCCGCGGCCGCCCCCAGGAACGCGAACCCGCCCAGAATCCGCCGCTTGTTGTGGCTGCGATCAGCCACCGCACCCGCGATCGGCAGCACCAGCACCTGCACCACCGTCGCCACCGACAGCAGGTACCCCCACACCGAACCGGCGGGGAAGTGCAGCCCGAACAACGTCACGTCGCAGTTGTGCAGCGTGTCCGCCCGGCCCGCCGCGTCCGTGCACGGACGGTCCCCGTTAAGGGTGAAGTTCGTCTTCGCGTCCGCCGCCGCGATCGAGCTCATCGACAGCGCACCGAACACCGTCGTCGTCGACGAATAGAACGGCGAATTCGCCCAGTCGTAGAAATACCAGCCCCAGCGCTCGCGCCTGGTCGAGCGCGTCCCGGCCAGCGTCATCCACGGCTCCTCACCTCGGAAAGTTCCAGGTCAGCGCGGACACTACTGGCCCGTGACGACACCGGTGAGCCACCCGCCGAAACCGTGTCCGGTTCGTCGCCACGTGATCAACCCCCACTTCCGGGCGAATCACGGTCCACCGCCCACGGCGTGTCGCTCACCGGCCCGGAAGACGTTTCATGTGAGACTGGAGCGCTCAGTGTGTCTCTTGTGGTCAAAGAGGCACACTCCTACTGTGCTCCCATGATCCAGAACCGGAGACGCGCCACCGCGAGAGTCCTGCTCCTCGTCTTCGCCGCCATGGGTCTGCAGCTGACCGTCCCCGCCATCGCCGCCGCCGACCCCACGCCGGCCACCTGGGCCAAGCTGCGCATGTGCGAATCGAGCGACCGCTACACCACCAACACCGGCAACGGCTACTACGGCGCCTACCAATTCGACCTGCCCACCTGGCGCAGCGTCGGCGGACAGGGCCGCCCCGACCAGGCCGCCCCCGCCGAACAGGACTACCGCGCCCTCTACCTCTACCGCATGCGCGGCTGGCAGCCCTGGCAGTGCGCCGGCATGCTCAAGCTCGCCGCCGACGCCGACGCCCGCAGCAAACGCATCCCCACCTACGCCGAATCCGCCTACATCGGGGGAACACCGACCCCGCCCGGCAGCGGCGCCAAACCGCCCTGGCCCGGCGTCGTCTACTCCTACGGCGACTGCGCCGCCCCGCTCAAGGCCTTCCAGCTCCGCATGAACGCCTTCGGCTACGGCTTCACCGGCACCGGCTGCTACTACGACAAGACCCGCACCGCCGTCCTCGACCTCCAGCGCGCCAACGGCATCAAGGACAGCGGCCTGCTCGGCCCCAAGACCTGGGACGCCGCCTGGAACGGCAAGCCACCCCGCTGACCCCTCACCCCTCCTGCGACCGCCGCCAGGCACCCCGCTCGATCAGCACCTCACGCAACAGGTCCGGCCGATCCGTCACGATCCCGTGCACCCCCAGGTCCAGCAGCATCCGCATCTCCGCCGGATCGTCGATCGTCCACGTGTGCACCTCGATCCCGGACCGCCCCGCGATCGACAGGAACGCCTTGTCCACCACCCGCAACGCCCCCTGCCGCACCGGCACCTGCGCCATCGCCCCCAGCACCAGCCGGCCCAGCGGCAGCAACGGCAGCTTCCCGCGCGCCCACAACGCGAACGCCGACCGCGGCCCCATCGCCGTCACCAGCTTCGGCCCCGCCAGCTTCCGCAACCGCACCAGCCGCGCATCCGAAAACGCGGCCGCCGCCACCCGGTCATGTGCCTTCGTCCGCTCCAGCACCTCGACGAACGGCTCCACCGCCCGATCGGCCTTCACATCCACGTTGAACCGCGCGTCCGGCAGCTCCTCCAGCACGTCCTCCAGCCGCGACAGCGGAACCTTCCCACCCACCTTGACGTGCTTCAGCTGCGCCCACGTCTGCGCCGCGATCGGCCCCGACCCGTCCGTCGTCCGGTCCAGGTTCGCGTCGTGGTGCACGACGACCACCCCGTCCGCCGTCGCGTGCACATCCGTCTCGAGGTAGCGGTACCCCTCCGCGCACGCCCGCCGGAACGCCGGCAACGAATTCTCCAGCCCCTCCAGCTCGTCGAGGTGCCACCCCCGGTGCGCGAAGGCACGGGGAACCGGATCGGCCAGGTACGGAAACGACGCCTGCATCCCCCAAGTGTGCCCTTCCGGCATGACCCCGGCATGAGCGGACGATGGCCAGCTAGGGTCTCCCGGGTGAGGGAAGCCGCCGAACTGACCCAGCTCGAACCCGCCCCCGCCCGCCGCGGCGCCCCGAAGCACTGCGGCTGGTGCGGCCGCCGCCTGCCCGAAGCCGGCAACGTCGGACGCCGCCGCCGCTACTGCGGCCAATCCTGCCGCCAACGCGCCTACGAACGACGCACCGCCCTGCAGCGCAGCGGCCTCCCCGAAGACGCCGTCGTCCTCTCCGACACCGAAATCGCCGCCCTCCAGGACCGCCTCTTCCAGCTGCGCTGCGCCGCCGAAGACATCGTCACCGCCGCCGACGACGGCGCCGACCCCCGCGAACTGCGCGGACTCGCCCAGGAAATCGCCCGCGCCGCCAAGGACCTCGAACAGCTGCGCTGACCACCCGCACGGGGGAGAAGCAACCGCTCAGCCCAACCCGTCCAGCGCCCGGTACGTCCGGTTGCTCGCCGCCGCCGCCCGCTGCTCCCGGCCCGTCGCCTCGATGTAGTTCTGGCTCGTCGCCAAGCTCGCGTGCCCCAGCAACGCCATGATCTCCGACGCCGTCGCCCCGTCCTCCGCCAGCCGCGTCGCGAACGTGTGCCGCAACGCGTGCAGATTCGCCCCCACCGGCACCCGGTCGTGCAACCCCGCACCCCGGTAACACGACTTCACCAGGTACTCCAGCGCACCCCGCCCGATCGGCTCACCCGCCCGATCCAGCAGCAACGGCGAACCAGGGGAGAACCGCGCGTTCGGGAACCGCACCCGGCACGACTCGCGGTACCGCTCGATCAGCTCCGCCAGCACCGGCTGCACCGGAATCGACCGATCCCGGCTGCCCTTGCCCTTCACGTGCAACCGCAGCTCACCGGCGCGCCCCACGAGCGAACGCGCCGTCAACGCGCGCATCTCCGCCGCCCGCAACCCGGCCACCAGGCCCAGCGCGATCACCAGCACGTCCCGTTCCGGCCACGGGTCCCGCGCCCGCCGCGAACCCGCGGCCGCCGCCGACAGCAGCTGCTCCGGGGTTTCCTCACCGCGCAACGGCTTCGGCGTCAACGCCGGCGTCCGCGGCCGCGCCACCGCACCCATCGGATTGCCCTCCAGCAACCCGTCCGCCACGCAGAACGTCAGGAACTGGTTCCACGTCGACCAGGCACGCAGTACCGAACTCTTCGCGTGCCCGTCCGCGAACGCGCCGAACGCCGCCCGCAGCGCCGGACCCGTCAGGTCCGCGACCTCCAGGTCCTCGGCCGGGCGGCCCAGCTCCGAAACCAGGAGAGCGGTGATCCCGGCAAGGTCCCGGCGGTAGGCGTCGGTCGTGTGCGGGGAGTCCTTGCGGGGACGGCGGGCGGCGAAGAAGGCTTGCTGGGCCTCGGAAACCTTCATGTGGATCTTGTACCGCACACCACCGACAATTCCGGGCCCCGGGTCCACCGCAGCATTTCATGCATAATGTTGATTATGCATGAAATGCCTGGTTAGCCCGGTTTCCGTGCTCGGGGGATCCGGGACCGCTCGGGGCCGCCGGATCGAGTCGTTCGAGCCTCTCTGAGGCCGTCTTTGCGGGGATGCGCACGCATGTTCGAGCAGACCCAGGAGACTTGCCTGTCCAGCCGGGCTGGCTGGCCGGACCGCAGTGTGCCGGAGGCTTCGCCGTATCGCCGACGTTCGGGCTCGGGATCACTCAGCCCGATTTCGTCACAGTGACGTTTTATGGCCGGGTGACAGCGCCTCGGGTCCTCCGCTCCAGGGGACGTCCCGACGGCTCGCTCAGGGCAGCTTCCAGGCGGAGAGGCCAGCGGCCGGCGAGGAAATCTCAGCAGGAGCCGTCCTGGCGAAGCGGAAGATCCCTCCGTCGTCAGGAAGGATCTTCCGCCCCTCTCGGCTCGCGCCGCAGCACGTGCCCGAGTGCCGATAATGGACATTATGTTAAGTAACGTCAGTGCCAGTCGCTGATCATCACGTCCCGCGGCGACGGGGCGCCTTCCCCGGTCTCGACGAGCTGCTTGAGGCTCATCAGGTAGATCGCCCACTTGGTGCTGCAGTGGTGCATGAATTCGACGACCTCGCGCCAGCCTTCGTGCTTGAACAGGACGATCGTGTAGTCGTCGCGCTGCTCGATGACCCAGCGGATCGTCGTGCCGATCCACTCCGGTGGCCCGTCGACGACCTCCCACCGGACGAGCCGGCCCGGGTCGAGCTCGGTGACCTTCATGTCGAAGCCGCCCGGGATGAAGCGGAACGCGATGACGCCGCCGAGCCCGGTCTCCCCTTCGGTCTTCTCGGTCCACCAGCCGGCGAGGCCGTCGATCGTGGTGAGGGCCTCGTAGACCTTCTCCGGTGTGCTGTCGCGGATGCCGATGCGGTGCAGGATGTCCATGGTCTAGCGGTTCCTTTCGATGGTTTCGGCGATGCGCTTGATGCGGCGGAGCCGGGCGTCCCAGGCGTTGCCGACGTCGGTGAGCTGGGCGACGGCGCGGGCGAGCTGGGTTTCGTCCACGCGGAACTGTTTTTCGCGGCCCGTGGTGCGGGCGTGGACGAGCCCGGCGCGGTCGAGGACGGCGAGGTGCTTGGCGACGGCCTGGCGGGTCACCGGGAGGTGTTCGCTGAGGCTGGTCGCCGTGGCGGCGCCTTGGCTCAGCAGCAGGTCGAGCAGGCGGCGGCGGGTGGGGTCGCCGATGGCCGACCAGAGGTCGTCGTCGACGGCGGTGCTCACCGGGTGGCTCCGACCCCGGTGGCGTAGGCGGGCAGCCGGGACAGGAAGTGGTCCCAGCCGTCGGCGTGGTCGGCGTACTCGGCGGCGATCTTGGCTTCGTCCCAGCCGCGTTCGCGGTAGCCGCTTTCGGTCATGCGCAGGCGGGTTCCGGTGCCGTCGGCTTCGAGTTCGAAGACGACGAGGAACGAGTTGCCGGGCGCGGCGGTCTCCCCTTCGGGGTGGGTCCAGCGGAAGGAGAAGAGCTTCGGCGGGATCGCGTCGACGACGGTGAACTGGACCCACTGGCCGCCGAAGCCGATGCGGCCCGCTCCCCCGGGTTCGACCGGGTACTCGGCTTCGTCGGGCCACCATTCGCGGACGTGCTCAGGGCTGCTGACGACGTCGAAGACCACTTCGGGGGTGGCGTCGATGTGGATCTCGCGTTCGAGGGTGCCGTGGTCCATGCGGTCTCCTTGTGCAACGTTTGGTTGCGTTTCACGTTAGCTCAGGCGGCGGAGATGTGCAACCTTCAGTTGCACGAAGGTCTTTCTGGACCCAGGCGACGTCGTGCCAGGCGCCGTGCTTCCAGCCGACGCGGCGGTAGACGCCCGCCGGCTCGAAGCCGAGCGCGCGGTGCAGTCCGGCGCTGGCTTCGTTCGGGAGGGTCATGCCGGCGAAGGCTCGGCAGAACCCCTGTTCCTGCAGCCGCTGCAGCAATGTCTCGTAGAGGGCGCGGCCGGCGCCGGTGCGGCGGCGGCCGCGTTCGAGGTAGATGCTCGTTTCGCACGACCATCGGTAGGCGGCGCGTTCGGCGAAGCGCTGGGCGTAGGCGTAGCCGGCGATGTGGCCGTCGGTTTCGAGGACGAACCAGGCGTGGGCGCCGGCGATGCGGCGGGCCATCTCGGCGACGCCGGGTGGCTCGGTTTCGAAGGAGATGACGGTGTCGGTGACGTAGGGCGCGTAGAGGGCGGCGCAGGCGGCGGCGTCGCTGGGGGTGGCGTCGCGAATCATGGCTCGCATGGTAGTCATACTGGTTCCTATAGTATCCAGATTTATGACCGATCCATTGACGGCCCGGCTGGCCGCCACCGTGCACGCCGCTCGCGCGTCCCGGGGTCTCTCCTCGGCGGCTCTGGCCGAGCAGTCCGGGGTTTCGCGGGCGATGATCGGCAAGATCGAGCGGGGTGACGTGCAGCCGACGGCGGCGTTGCTGGCGAAACTGTCGGCCGCGCTGGGCATGACGTTGTCGGAGCTGATCGCGCGGGCGGAGGGTGACGAGCGGCGGCTGGTGCGTGCGGCGGAGCAGCCGGTGTGGGTGGATCCGGACACGGGCTATCGCCGTCGGGCCGTCTCCCCCGCCGGCGGGCGTCCGCTGGAGCTGGTGGAGGTCGAGCTGCCCGCCGGCGCGGAGGTGCCGCTGGCCGCGGGGACGTATGCGTTCCTGCACCAGCAGATCTGGGTGCTGGCGGGGCACCTGAGGTTTCGCGAGGGCGGGCAGGTGCACGAGCTGGACGCCGGGGACTGCCTGCAGCTGGGTGCGCCGGCGGACTGTGTCTTTTCGAACCCGGGGCCGTTGCCATGCCGGTATCTGGTGGCGTTGGTCAAGCATGCGGCCTGACGAGGCAGCCGTTGACTGAAGCAATGAATCAGTGCTTCACTTCTTGGCGTGCCCTACCGCCGCACCGCGAAAGTCCAGGAACGCCTGGACGCCCAGCGCGAGACCATCGTCGCCGCGGCGACGCGCCAGCTGGCCGAACACGGCTACAGCGGCTGTTCGGTCGCCGCGGTCGCCGAGCGTGCCGGGGTCGCCGTGGGCAGCGTCTACCGCCACTTCCCCACCAAGGCCGAGCTCGTGGTGCACGTGTTCCGGGAGGTCGTGACGCGGGAGGTGGAGGCGGTCCGGGCGGCGTCCGCGCGGCCGGGTGAGCCGGCCGAGCGGGTCCTGGCGGTGTTCGAGACGTTCGCCCAGCGTGCGCTGAAGGCGCCTCGCCAGGCGTATGCGCTGCTGGCCGAGCCGGTCGACCCGTTGATCGACGCCGAGCGGCTGGAGTTCCGGCGGGCGTTCACCGAGGTCGTCGCCGAGCACGTCGCTGCCGGGGTGCGCCAGGGGGCGTTGCCGCCGCAGGACGGCCGGTTGACCGCGGCGGCGCTGGTGGGTGCCGCCGCCGAGGTTCTGATCGGGCCGTTGACCAGCGGGAACGCTGGTGACGTCGCCGAGCTTCGCACGTTTGTCGTCCGCGCTCTAGGAGGTTCCGATGCCCGCCACGCATGAGGTCACCAACCAGGTTCCGCCGTTCGCCGGTCATGACGTGGCGGACGATCCGGCGTTGCTGTCCGGGCTGGAGCGGGCGGGTGCCGGGTGGGCGGCGGCGGAGGTGCACGAGCTGGGCCGGCTGGCCGGGAGCGAGCAGGCCCAGGAGTGGGGCCGGCTGGTCAACGAGAACGAGCCGGTGCTGCGGACGCACGACCGGTACGGCCACCGGATCGACGAGGTGGAGTTCCACCCGTACTGGCACGAGCTGATGAAGGTGGCGGTGTCGCACGGGCTGCACGGCGCGCCGTGGCGGGATTCGCGTGCCGGGGCGCACGCGGCGCGGGCGGCGAAGTTCTACGTGTGGGGCCAGGTCGAGGCCGGGCACAGCTGCCCGATTTCGATGACGTACGCGGCGGTTCCGGCGTTGCGGGCGAATCCGGAGCTGGCGGCGCGGTACGAGCCGCTGCTGGCGGCGACGGAGTACGACTTCGGGTTGCGTGAGCCCAGCGGCAAGCGTGGCTTGATCGCGGGGATGTCGATGACCGAGAAGCAGGGTGGCTCGGACGTCCGCGCGAACACGACGACGGCGACGCCGTCGGCGGACGGCAGCTACACCCTGGTCGGGCACAAGTGGTTCACGTCGGCGCCGATGTCGGACATGTTCCTGACGCTGGCGCAGGCGCCCGGCGGGTTGTCGTGCTTCCTGCTCCCCCGTGTCCTGCCGGACGGCTCGCGCAACGCGATCCGGCTGCAGCGGCTGAAGGACAAGCTGGGCAACCGGTCGAACGCTTCGTCGGAGGTCGAGTACGACGATGCGGTCGGCTGGCTGGTCGGCGAGGAGGGCCGCGGGGTGCGGACGATCATCGAGATGGTGAACAACACGCGGCTGGACTGCACGCTGGGCAGTGCGTCGGGGATGCGGCTGGGCGCGGTGCGCGCGGTGCACCACGCGACGCACCGGCGTGCGTTCGGCAAGGCGCTGGTCGATCAGCCGTTGATGGCGAACGTGCTGGCGGATCTGGTGGTCGAGTCGGAAGCGGCGACGACGGTCGCGATGCGGCTGGCGGCGGCGGGTGACAAGCCGGGTGACGCGCAGGAGCAGGCGTTCCGGCGGCTCGGGCTGGCGGTGTCGAAGTACTGGGTGTGCAAGCGGGCGCCGATGCACGCGGCCGAGGCGCTGGAGTGCTTCGGGGGCAACGGGTACGTCGAGGAGTCGGGCATGCCGCGGCTGTACCGGGAGGCGCCGTTGTCGTCGATCTGGGAGGGGTCGGGCAACGTGGCGGCGCTGGACGCGTTGCGGGCGATGGGCAAGCAGCCGGAGTCGGTGGCGGCGTTCTTCGCCGAGGTGGAGCAGGCGGCCGGTGGCGACGCGCGGCTGGACGACGCGGTGGACCGGGTGCGCAAGGAGCTGACGGACCTCGGCGGGATCGAGTACCGGGCGCGGCGGCTGGTCGAGTCGCTGGCGTTGGTGCTGCAGGGATCGTTGCTGGTGCGCCACGGCCACCCGGCGGTGGCGGACGCGTTCTGCGCGTCCCGCTTCGGTGGCGACTGGGGTATCGCGTTCGGGACGCTGCCACCGGGGGTGGACACGGGCGCGATCGTCGAGCGTGCGGTGGTGGGCTGACTTCAGCCCAGTGCGTCCAGGGCCGCGGCGACCGCCGCGGCCCTGAGCTGCTCGACGGGGGCGTCGGGGAACTGCATGCAGACGTCCTGCAGCCCGCCGAGGGCGAGGATGGCGCGGGCCTGTCGCTCGAGGGTGGGTTCGGGGCCGCAGATGAGGGCCGTCAGCCGGGTGCGCCAGCCGAGGGCCTTGTCGATGAGCCCGAGGTCGGCCAGGGTCGGCATCTCCGCGAGCAGCATGATCACGTCCGCGCGATGGCGGTAGTTGAAGTCGAAGAACCCTTCGATGAGTTCGCGGACGGGTGCGTCGCCGCGGGCTTCCTGGGCGAGGAGGAACTGCTCGCCGTCGTCGAGCATCGGCTGGACGATGCTGCGGACCAGGTCGTCGCGGGACGGGAAGTGGTAGTAGAGCGCGGGCTTGGTGATGCCGAGGCGGTCGGCGATGTCCTGCAGGCTGGTGCGCTGGACGCCTTGGCTGGTGAACAGGTCGCGAGCGACGTCGAGGATGCGCTGCTTGGTGTCGGAGGGTTTCGGCACCGCCCCAGCATAACTGACTTAACGATAGGTAAGGAGCTGTGGTACAACTTACCTACCGTTAAGTCAGGGAGGTCTTCATGCGGATTCTCGTCTCGGGCGCCAGCATCGCGGGTCCGGTGCTCGCCTATTGGCTCAGCCGGTACGGCTTCGAAGTCACCGTCGTCGAGCGCGCCCCCGCGCTGCGCAAGACCGGCGGTCACGCCATCGACCTGTTCCGGCCCGCCATGGACATCACCGAACGGATGGGCGTGCTCGACCGCGTCGAGGCGCGCGCGACCGGGACGACCCGGATGACGCTGCACCGGGAGGGCGCGCGGCGGCCGGTGCGGGTGGACCTGGCCAAGATCTACCGCGCGACCTCCGACCGGCACGTCGAGATCATGCGCGACGACCTCAGCGAGATCTACTTCGACGCCGGCCGCGACGCCGTCGAGTACCTCTTCGGCGACTCGATCACCGCCGTCTCCCCCGACGGCGACGTCACCTTCGAACACGCCGCACCACGGAAGTTCGACGTCGTCGTCGGCGCGGACGGGCTGCACTCGAACGTCCGGCGCCTCGTCTTCGGCGAGGAAGCCGGGATGACGAAGTTCATCGGCGCCTACCTGGCCGTGCTGTCCCTGCCGGACACCCTTCGCCTCGACGGCGAAACCGTCACCCACCTCGGCCCCGGCCGCACCGCGGGCATCTACAGCGCCCGGCACCTCGACGAAGCCCGCGCGGTGTTCCTGTTCCGCCGTGCCGAGCCGCTGGACTACCACCACCGCGACACCGCACGGCAGAAGGAACTCCTGCGCGCGGCGTTCGCGGGGATGCACCCGCAGGTCGACGGCTGGCTGGCCGGGCTGGACGGGCCGGGCCCGTTCTACTTCGACTCGATCACCCAGCTGCGCCTGGACACGTGGTCACGCGGGCGCGTGACGCTGGTCGGCGACGCCGGCTACTGCCCCGGGCCGGCGGTCGGCGGCAGCACCAGCCTCGCGGTGCTCGGCGCGTACGTGCTGGCCGGGGAGCTGGCCGCGGCCGGCGGCGACCACACGCGCGCCTTTCCCGCCTACGAACGGGAGATGGCCGAGCTGGTGCGCAAGAGCCGCGCGTTCGCCGAAGGCGCCGCCCGGGGCCTGATCCCGGGTTCCCGCGCCGGGGTGTGGGCGCTGGCGCGCGGCGGCCAGCTGGTCTCGGCCCTGCCGTCGCGGGTCAGCACGGCGCTGGCGAAGCTCAACACCGCCGGCGTCCGGATGCACGACTCGATGCCGGTCAAGGACTACCCGGTCACCTCCGTGCGCTGAGGCGCGTCACCTCGGCCGGAACGGCTCGGCCGCATCCCGGACCCGCGCCAGGTACCGGTCCCACCAGGCGGCGTCGCCGATGTCGTCGTGGTCGGGGCCCGGGCGGCCGTCGATCAGCTCGCGGACGACGTCCGCGTGGCCCGCGTGGTGGGCCGTCTCGGCGGTCGTGCGCACCAGCAGCGAGCCGAACGTCGTCCGGCGGCGCTCTTCCGGCCACCACGGCACCGTCGCCGGCGCGTCCAGCGGGAGCAGCTCGATCGTCTCGTCCGTGTGCCGCCACGCCGTCCGGTACAGCTCGACCAGCTCCTCGCGGGACTCCTCCGCCGTGGCCCACATGTCCGCGCCGTCCCAGATCGAGCCGTCCTCGACCCACGGCAGCCGGACCGGGGCCGGGCGGCCGACGCAGTCGCCGAGGGTGCCGAATTCAATCCCGATCAGGTGCTTGACCAGGCCGAGCAGGTTGGTCCCGGTCGGCGTCAGCGGGCGGCGGACGTCGTACTCGCCCAGCCCGGACAACGACGCGAGCACGCTCTCGCGTTTTTCCTGGAGGTAGCGGTGCAGATCACCGGCGAGAGCGTCCATGCGCGCAGGCTAGCGGCGGGCACCGACAAGACCGGGCGGGCGCACGGGTTCCCCCCGCACCCGCGCGCCCGCACCCCCAGTGGCCCGGCGGCTCCCCCGCCGACGCGGACAGGAGGCAGCGGGGAGCGCGCTGGATACCGGCCGATACTCCGAAAATCCCTGTCCCGGCATCGGTTGACGGCGTGAAGAAGGGTCAGCCGAGCAGCAGGCCCGGGTCGGGCTCCGGCGGGCCCGCCGGCCACCACTCGCCGCCCTCGCGCCGGTACGGGTGCCACCGGCCGGCCCGGTCCAGCCGGATCTGGACGTCTCCGGCGGTGCACCGGTTGCGGTCGAACACCGGCTCCTCGTCGGTGAGTGCGGCCCGCGCGGCCGCCATCGCCGCCTTCGGCGGGGTCCACGGCGCGTCGAGCACGTCAAGCCCCGCCTGACCCCCGTACGTCCACGCCGCGACGGCCCGGTCGAACTCCGGCCCCTCGCCCAGCCGCGAAGCCACCTCGGGGAACTGCGCGGCGAGCCGCACGGTGTCCTGCCGCCGTCCCGGCCACGGCTGCCCGGCCAGCATCGCCCGGGCCTGCGCCGCGGCGTTGGCGGCCAGCAGGGCGAACGCCTCGGCGGGCACGCCGGGCGCGGCGGGGACCGCCGGCGCGCCGGACGGCGTGAACTCCGTCAGGTCCGGCACCGGCCCCGGGACGCGGTCTTCGACCTCCTCGGCCACCTCCGGCGCGGTCCGGCTCGCCAGCTCCGCCCGGATCTCCCCCTCGGCCTTGCCGCGCATCAGCAGCAGTACGAACGGGTCCGCGTCCAGCAGCCACGACGCCTGGAACGACAGCGCCGCCGCGTGCCGGCACGGCAGCTCCCAGCCCGGGCAGTCGCACTCCGGGTCGAGGTCGGCGATTCCGGGCAGCAGCTGCACGCCCGCGTCGGCGGCCGCCTCGACCAGGTCGTGCGGCATGTCCCGGTCCAGCAGCGCCGCCAGGTGCCCGGCCCGCGAGGCGACCCGGTCGAGAAAACGCGTCCAGTCCGCTTCGGACAGTTCCGCCAGCCTCAGCTCGGTGCGGTACGGGCCGCCGTCGACGTCGTCGACCACCGCCGCGATCCGGCCGGGACTGACCGTGATCGGCCCGACCAGCCCGGCGGCGGCGTACCGGCGGCCCGCCTTGAGCTGCCGCTGGTCCAGCGCCGTGTCCTCCATCGCGCTCAGCCACGCCCGGCCCCACCAGGAGCGGGCGAACCGCCCGTGTCCCCCGGTGCGCCCGAACGCGGGGAACCCGCGCACCCGCTCGTCGTTCATCCGCGGCTCCTCAGCTCGACGAGCTCCGCGAGCTCGGTGTCCGACAGTTCCGTCAACGCCGCTTCGCCGCCGGCCAGCACCGCGTCGGCCAGCGCCCGCTTCTCCCGCAGCATCGCCGCGATCCGGTCCTCGACCGTGCCCTCGGCCACGAGCCGGTGCACCTGCACCGGTTTGGTCTGCCCGATCCGGTAGGCCCGGTCGGTGGCCTGGTCCTCCACCGCCGGGTTCCACCAGCGGTCGAAGTGCACGACGTGGTCGGCCCGCGTCAGGTTCAGGCCCGTGCCCGCCGCCTTGAGCGACAGCAGGAACACCGGCACCTCGCCGTCCTGGAACCGCCGGACGAGCTCTTCGCGGCGGGCCACCGGCGTGCCGCCGTGCAGCAGCTGGGTTCCGATCCCGCGTCCGGCCAGGTGCTTGCCGAGGATCCGCGCCATGGCGACGTACTGGGTGAACACCAGGACCGCGCCGCCTTCGGCGAGGATGGTGTCCAGCAGCTCGTCGAGCAGCTCCACCTTGCCCGAGCGCCCGCCCGGCTGCTTGTGGTACTGCGCCGGGTGGTTGCAGATCTGCTTGAGCGCGGTCAGCAGCTTGACGATGCGGCCCCGCCGGGTCATGCCGTCGCTCGCCGCGATCTCGGCCATCATCTCCCGCACGACCGCCTCGTACAGCGCCACCTGCTCGGGGCCGAGCGCGACCGGCCGGTCGGTCTCGGTCTTCGGCGGCAGCTCCGGCGCGATCCCCGGATCGGACTTGCGCCGCCGCAGCAGGAACGGCCGCAGCAGCCGGGACAGCCGCTGCGCCGCGGCGGGGTCGCCGGCCTCGATCGGTTTCGCCCAGCGCGTCCGGAACTCGGTCAGCGAACCCAGCAGTCCCGGCGCGGTCCAGTCGAGGATCGCCCACAGCTCCGAGAGCGTGTTCTCCACCGGCGTGCCGGTCAGTGCCACGCGCGCGGCCGCGGGCACCAGCCGCAGCGCCCGTGCCGTGCCCGAGCGGTGGTTCTTGACGTGCTGGGCCTCGTCGGCGACCAGCAGGCCCCACCGGACCCCGGACGGCGGCGCGGATCGGCGCGCAGCGTGCCGTAGGTGGTCAGCACGAATCCACCGAGGTCCTCGAGCGAGCGGGCGGAGCCGTGGAAGCGCCGCACCGGCACGCCCGGGGCGAACCGGCGGATCTCGCGCTCCCAGTTGCCCAGCAGCGACGCCGGGCAGACGACCAGCGTCGGCCCGGCCGCCAGGGACGCCCGGTGCAGGTGCAGCGCGATCACCGTGACCGTCTTGCCCAGGCCCATGTCGTCGGCGAGGCAGCCGCCGAGCCCGAGCCCGGTGACGGTGGCCAGCCACTGCAGCCCGCGCAGCTGGTAGTCCCGCAGGGTCGCGGCCAGCCCGGCCGGCGGGGACTGGGGTTCCGGCGGCGCCGACAGCCGGTCGCGCAGCCGCGCGAGCCAGCCTTCGGTGACGACCTCGACCGGCTCGCCGTCGACCTCGGTGGTGCCGGTGAGCACCGCGCCCAGCGCGTCGACCGGCGTCAGCGGCTTGAGGGTCCGCTCCCGCGCCTTCGCCGCCAGCGCCGGATCGACCAGCACCCAGCGGTCGCGCAGCCGCACCACCGGGCGGCGGGCCTCGGCGAGCGCGTCCAGCTCCGCCTCGGTCAGCACCTCCCCGCCCAGTGCCAGCTGCCAGTCGAAAGCCAGCGCGCGGCCGCCGCCGAAGAACGACGGCAGATCGCCGGGCGCGTCCCCGGCGTTCACCACGGCCCGCGCGGTCAGCGACCGCGCCAGCTCGCCGGGCCAGTGCACGTCGACCCCGGCCGCCGCCAGGCGCGGCGCGGCGGCCGCGACCAGCTCGCTGACGTCGTCCTCGCCCAGCTCCAGCTCGTCCGGCACCGCGGCGGTCAGCAGCGGGCTCAGTGCCGGCCACACCTGCGCCGCCCGCCGCAGCGCCAGCACGACGTCGATGCGTGCCCGCGGCCCGAACCGCCCGGTCGCCCACAGCTGCGCCGCGTCGGCGACCTCGCCCGGGTCGGCGAGGCTGTGGACCTGGACGACGGCGTGGTAGACGCCCGTGTCGAACCCGCCGGGCGCCTCGATCCGCAGCGACACGCGGATCCCCGAGTCGAGGCCCGCGGCCAGCTCGCCCGCCCAGTCCCGCACGGCTTCGGCCCGTTGCGGCGCGACGGCGGCGAACAACCGCGTCCCGGCGGCCTTCGCCGCGGCCGGGGTGCGCGGCAGCGTGTCGGCGACGGCGTCGAGGAACGCCCGCAGCAGCGGCCCCGGCGCCCGCTCGCCGGGCGGCATCGCGGCGGCCAGCTGCCGCAGCCACGCGGCTTCCACCGGTCCGAGCGGTCCGACGCGCCAGGCGTCGTGGCCGGCCTCGGTGACCCCGGGCAGCAGGCGTCCCGCCGCGACCAGTCGCAACGCGGCCTTGGCCGCGGTCGCCCAGAACGCGTCGGTGCTTTCCAGCAGTTTCGGCAGGCCGTCCCGGATGGACAGTGCTTCGCCGTCGATGACCAGGCGGCCCGCGCGCGGCGGTTCGCCCGGCCGGAAGTCCACGTTCAGTTTCCCAGCCTCCTGTACCGGCGCACGGACAACGGGACGAACACCGCGAGCAGCACCAGCGGCCAGGCCACCGCCATCGGCACCGCGTGCGCGCTCACCCAGGACGTCCCGGCCGCGCCCGGGTTGCCGAACAGCACCCGGGCCGCGGTCACCGTGGACGACAACGGGTTCCACTCGGCCACGGTTCCCAGCCAGGGCGGCATCGTCGCGGTCGCCACGAACGCGCTGGAGAGGAACCCGAACGGGAACTCCAGCGTCTGCGCCAGCGTGACCATCGACGCGTCGGAGGTCAGCAGCCCCAGGTAGATCCCGGCCCACACCAGCGCCGTCCGCAGCAGGAGCAGCAGCGCCAGCGCCGCGCACGTTTCGCCGAAGCTGCCGTGCGGGCGCCAGCCGACGGCGAACCCGCAGCCCAGCAGCACCGCCAGCGCGAGCACCGCGTTCATCAGGTCCGCGGCCACCCGCCCGGTCAGCACCGCCGACGGCGCCATCGGCAGCGACCGGAACCGGTCGGTGACGCCCTTGGCGGCGTCGTCCAGCACCGCGATCATCGTCCCGGACAGCCCGAACGCCATGGTCATCGCGAACATCCCCGGCATCAGGAACTCGCGGTAGGACCCGCCGCCCGGCACGCTCATCCCGCCGCCGAGCAGGTAGGCGAAGATCAGCACCATCAGGATCGGGAACGCCACCACCGTGGCCAGCCGCGCCGGCCGCCGCGCCAGGTGCGCCAGGTAGCGCTGCGTCAGCGTCCAGCCGTCTGCCAGTGCCCACCTCATCGCGCCGCCTTTCCGGTCAGCTCCAGGAACACCTCGTCCAGCGTCGGGTGCCGCAGTGCCACGTCGGCGACCGCCAGCTCGCTCGCCGCCAGCTCGCGGACCAGATGGGTCAGCATCGACGGCTCGGCCGGGGCACTGACCCGCAGCTCCTCGGCGACCGGCTTCGCGCCGGTGACCCTGGCCAGCAACGCCGCCGCCGCGCCGAGGCCGTCCGGATCGGTCAGCGCCAGCTCGATCCGGGTCGCCCCCAGCGACCCCTTCAGCTCGGCCGGGGAGCCTTCGGCGATCACGCGGCCGTGCTCCACCAGCGAGATCCGGTCGGCCAGCCGATCGGCCTCCTCCAGGTACTGCGTCGTGAGCAGCACGGTCGTGCCGTCGGCGACCAGCGACCGCACCGCCCGCCAGACCTCGATGCGGCTGCGCGGGTCCAGACCGGTCGTCGGCTCGTCCAGGAACAGCACCCGTGGCGCCGCCAGCAGCGACGCGGCCAGGTCCAGCCGCCGCCGCATCCCGCCCGAATACGCCGAGACGGGCTTCGCGCCGGTGCCGGCGAGCCCGAAGCGCTCCAGCAGCTCGTCGGCGCGCCGTTCGGCCGCTCGCCGGCCGAGGTGGTGCAACCGGCCGAACAGCATCAGGTTCTGCCGGCCCGACAGCAGCTCGTCCACCGCGGCCTGCTGGCCGACCAGCCCGATCGACGCCCGCACCTTCGCCGGTTCGGCCGCGACGTCGAACCCGGCCACCCGCGCGACACCGCCGTCGTGGCGCAGCAGCGTGGACAGCACGCGGACCGCCGTCGTCTTGCCGGCGCCGTTGGGTCCCAGCAGGCCGTGCAGCGACCCGGCCGGGACGGAGAGATCGAACCCATCGAGAGCCTGCGCGTCGCCGTAGCGCTTGCGGAGCCCCTCGGCGTGGATCTGCGGTGTCATCCTGCCCCTTAACTCTGTACAGTGTACGAAGAACAGGTTAGCACAACTCTGTACAACGTACGAGGAACCGGGTGGGCAGAATGAGCGGCGTGCACACCGAGGACACCGGCGACGCCGACCCGCGACGGACGATCGAGCTGCTCTGGGGCGTTTCGGCCGCCCCGCGCCGCGGCCCGAAGCCGAAGCTGACCACGGCCGACGTCGTGCGCTCGGCCGTCGCGCTCGCCGACGCCGACGGCATCGAAGCCGTCACCATCCGCGGGATCGCCGAGCAGCTCGGCGTCTCCCCCATGTCGCTCTACACCTACGTGCCCGGCCGGGCCGAGCTGCTGGACCTGATGATCGACCACGCCCACGGCGAGCTGACCGCCCCCGAACCCGGCCTCGGCTGGCGCGACGCGCTCACGGCGATCGCCGAAGACCAGTGGTCGCTGTACCACCGCCACCCCTGGCTGCTGCAGGTCACCACCAGCCGCTCGGCGCTCGGCCCGCACAGCTTCGCCAAGTACGAGAACGAACTGCGCGCGGTCGACGGCATCGGGCTCGACGACGTCGAGATGGACGCCGCCGTCGGTCTCGTCACCGGCCTGGTCCGCACCACCGCGCGCAGCTCGCTCGGCGCCGCCCGCCTGGTCCGCGCCAGCGGCATGACCGAGGCGCAGTGGTGGGAGCGCGCCGGGCCGGTACTGGCCGGCATCCCGGCCGCCGCCCCCGAGCACTACCCGATCGCCTCCCGGGTCGGCCAGGCCGCGGGGGAAGCCCACAACGCCGCCGAGGACCCCGCCTACACCTTCCGCTTCGGCCTGGCCCGCGTCCTCGACGGCATCGAGGTGCTGGTGTCAGAGCGTCAGCAGTAGCCGCGCCGGCCGCCACGTGCCGCCGTCGGGTGCCCGCGGCACATCGTCGGTGGCCAGCGCCAGATCCGGGAACCGGGTGAACAACGCCGAGAGCGCCACCTCGGCCTGCACCCGCGCGATCGATGCGCCGAGGCAGAAGTGCGGGCCGTGCGAGAAGCCCAGCTGCGGCGGCCCGGACCGGGTGACGTCGAGCCGGTCGGGGCCGGCGAACGCGCGCGGGTCCCGGTCGGCGGCCACCATCGCCGCGGTCACCCGCTCACCGCGGCGGATCAGCTCGCCGTCGACCTCGACGTCCTCGCGCGCGAAGCGGGGCGTGGTCAGCAGCTGGGGGCCGCAGAACCGCATCAGCTCCTCCACCGCCCCCGGCCACCGTCGCGGGTCCTCGCGCAGCAGCTCCAGCTGGTCCGGGTGCCGCAGGAGCGCTTCCACGGCGTTGGCGATCAGGTTCACCGGCGTCTGCCCGGCCAGGACCAGGTGCCAGACGAGGGTGACCAGCTCGGTGTCGGTGAGCCGGTCCCCGTCCTCGGCCTGCGCGCGCACCAGGTCTCCGATGAGGTCGTCGCCCGGTTCGGCCCGGCTCCGGGCCACCGCCTCCTTCGCGCCCTCGATGATCGCCGGGACCGCGGCGGCGAAGTCCGCCCCCGCCCCGGCGGCGACCGCGGCACCGTGTTCGCGCCAGCGGGCCCGGTCGGCGGCCGGGATGCCGGTCAGCTCGCAGATGACGTCGATCGGCAGCGGCCGCGCGAAGTGCGCCACCAGGTCGACACGGCCGTCTTCGGCGTGCGCCGGCAGCTCGTCGAGCAGCCGCCCGGTGAGCGCGACCAGGCGCGGCCGCAGCTGCGCGGCTCGCTTCGGGGTGAAGGCCGGCGCGACCAGCCGGCGCAGCCGCAGGTGATCGGGCCCGTCCCGCTCGGCCATCGTCCGCATGTACTCGAGGCAGTGCTCGGGAATGCCCGGCGGGCGCAGGAAGCTTTCGGACCGGACCTCGAACCGCGGGTCGGCCAGCATCGCGCGGGCCTCGGCGTACCGGGTCAGCGCCCAGAACGGGCCGAAGCCGGGGATGACGAGCTTGGCCACCGCGCTCACTTCCCGCGCCCGGTCGTAGGCGGTGAACGGGTCGGCGAGCACCTTCGGGTCGGTCAGGTCGATCTCGGGGGTCATCCGCCACTCCAGATGTTGAAATCAGATGTTCTTATCATTTCAGTGGTCACGGTATCTTGACCCGGCAGGCCGCGACAAGGAGGACGATGGTCAGGCTCAGCAGGGCGGAAACCCAGGAACGCAACCGCGCCAAGGTGCTGGCCGCCGCCCGGGACGAGTTCGCCCGCCGCGGCTTCCGCGACGCGAAGATCGACGTCATCGCCGAACGCGCCGAGCTCACCCGCGGCGCGGTCTACTCGAACTTCCCCGGCAAGCGCGCCCTGTACTTCGCCGTCCTGGCCGACCTCGCCGAACGCGCACCCCGGCCCGCCACCCCGCCACCGCACCCCACCGCGTCCGACGCGCTGGCCGCCTTCGCCCGCGCCTGGGTGGCCCGGCTGCCCCTGGCCACCGACACCGACAGCGACGAAGCCCGCCTCGCCCGCGACCTGCTGCCGGAAATCCTCGCCGACGAGCACACCCGCCGTCCGTTCGCGCAGCTCATGCGGGTCGACGCGATCCTGCTCGGCCTCGCCCTGGAACGCCTCCGCCCGGGACGGCGCCTGGTCCGCGTCGCCGAAGCCGCCCTCACCACACTGCACGGCGCGAGCCAGCTCGCCGCCGCCGCGCCCGGCTTCGGCGAGCCCTTCCACATCGTCACCGCGTGCGCCGCACTGCTCGACCTGGACCTCCGCGACGACTGGCCGCCCGTCCCGCCGATCGCCGCCCAGGCCCGGCCCGCCGACACACCGTGGACCCCACCAGCGGCCACCGACCTGCTGACCGGCGAAACCGTGCGGCCCGGCGACGGCGTGGTCACCGTCCTCGGCCTGCACCGCGCGTCCGCTTTCGAAGAAGCCGTCCGCGCCGGCGCCGACGTCACCGCCGTGCTCGTCACCAGCGACCCCGGCGAGCTCGCCCCGCTGACCCGGCTCACCGTCGCCGGCCTGCGCACCTGCCTCGACCAGGCGATCGCCCCACCCGGACGGCCCCGGCTGCGGATCGTCTGCGACGCCACCGGCGCGCTCGCCGCGGCCGCCGGCGTCACCGCGGTCAGCGACGCGACCGAGACCGCCGTCCGCGTCGAACACGGCCGGATCGTCGCCCGCGCCGAAGGCTTCGGCGCCTGCCACGCGGCGGCTGTCGGTCCCGGCCCCGCCCGTTCGTCGGACGGGTGACCGGTACGGCGGAAGGAGCGGTGGTGGACGTCGAGACCGCGGTCGCCGAGGCGTTCCGCGAAGAGTGGGGCCAGGTCGTGGCCACGCTCATCCGGATCACCGGCGACTGGGACCTCGCCGAGGAATGCGCCCAGGAGGCGTTCGCGCTCGCCCTGCGCACCTGGCCCCGCGACGGCATTCCCCACCGGCCCGGCGCGTGGCTGACCACCGCCGCCCGCAACCGCGCCACCGACCGGCTCCGCCGCGACGCCCTCGGCGCCGCCAAGCTGCGGGAGGCCGCCCAGATGTCCGTGCCCGACGACCCCGGACCCGACGACAGCGGCGTCACCGACGACCGGCTGCGGCTCATCTTCACCTGCTGCCACCCGGCACTGGCCACCGAAGCCCAGGTCGCGCTCGCCCTGCGCACCCTCGCCGGGCTGTCCACCGCCGAAATCGCCCGCGCCTTCCTCGTCCCGGAAGCGACCATGTCGCAGCGGCTGGTCCGGGTGAAGCGCAAGATCCGCCACGCCGGCATCCCCTACCGCGTCCCGCCCGCGCACCTGCTGCCCGAACGCACCGCCGCCGTCCTCGGCGTGCTCTACCTGACATTCAACGAGGGCTATTCCGCCAGCGCCGGACCCGACCTGCTCCGCCCCGACCTCGCCGCCGAAGCCATCCGCCTCACCCGCGTCCTGGCCCGGCTCATGCCCGACGAACCCGACGTCCTCGGCCTGCTCGCGCTGATGCTGCTGCAGCACGCCCGCCGCGCCACCCGCGTCGGCGCCCACGGCGAGCTCGTGCCGCTCGAAGAACAGGACCGCACCCGCTGGGACCACGGCGAAATCGCCGAAGGCACCCAGCTGCTGGAGACCGCACTGCGCCGCCGCCGTCCCGGGCCCTACCAGATCCAGGCCGCCATCGCCGCCTGCCACGCCACCGCCGCCCGGCCCGCCGACACCGACTGGGCCCAGATCGACGGCCTCTACGGCGAGCTGCGCAAGTTCGTGCCCAGCGCGGTCGTCGAGCTGAACCGGGCCGTCGCGGTCGGCATGGCCCGCGGACCCGAAGCCGGGCTCGCGCTGCTCGACGGGCTGACGATGGACGGCTACCACCTGCTCCCGGCCACGCGCGCCGACTTCCTCCGCCGCCTCGGCCGCCACGCCGAAGCCGCGCGGTGGTACGCCGCCGCCCGCGAACTCGCCCCCACCGACGCCGAACGCGCCTACCTCGCCCGAAGAATCTCCGAAGCGATGTCGGTCCCGGACGAGCCCGCTCGTCGGTCGGGCGAACCACCGACACCGGAGGAACGCCCATGACCACCCTCGCCGTCCCCGGCGCCACGATCACCTACGACGTCACCGGCACCGGCCCGGCGCTGCTGCTCGTGCCCGGCGGCCCCGCCGACGCCGCCGTGTTCACGCCCATCCGGCCGCTGCTGGCTGCCGGCCACACCGTCATCACCTTCGACCCCCGCGGCCTGTCCCGCAGCCCCATCGACGGCGAACCCGGACCCGGCACGCTGCGCCGGCACGCCGAGGACCTCCACCGGCTGCTCGCCGAGACCGGCCCCGCCGACGTCCTCGCCTCCAGCGGCGGCGCCATCACGATGCTCGACCACGTCGTCCGCCACCCCGGCGACGTCCGCACCGTCGTGCTGCACGAACCCCCCGTCACCCGCTACCTGCCCGCCACCGCCCTCGACGGCCCCGACATCCCCGCGATCTTCCGCGACCAGGGCCTCCGCCGCGCCTACACCGCCTTCACGGCACTGATGGGCCTCGATCCCGCACCTCCGCTCGACCCGCGCGCGGAAGCGAACTTCGCCTACTTCTTCGGCCACCTCATGCCCGCCACCGGCACCTACGACCCCGACCTCGACGCGCTCCGGGCGACCTCCGCGCGCCTGGTCGTCGCCGTCGGCGAGAAGTCCGCCGGGCAGCCCGCGCACGAAGCCGCCCTCGGCCTCGCCGCCGACCTCGGCCTGCACCCCGAACCGTTCCCCGGCGACCACGGCGGCTTCGCCGCCGAACCGGACACCTTCGCCGCGCACCTGCGCGAAGTCCTGAAAGGACACTGAATGCGGTACCTGCTGCTCATCGCCGGCGACGAAAGCGCCGCCGAACACCAGTACGACGGCTGCGAAGGCTGGGGAGAGGACCTGGCCCGCCGCGGCAAGATCCACGGTGGCGGCGGCCTGCGCCCACCGGCGGAGGCCACCACCATCCGCGTCCGCGACGGCGAAGTGCTGCTCACCGACGGGCCGTTCACCGAGGCCAAGGAACAGGTCGGCGGCTACGTCATCCTCGACTGCGACGACCTCGACGAAGCCCTCGAAATCGCGGCCCGGCACCCCGCCGCCACCTACGGCAGTATCGAAGTGCGCCCGATCCTGACCCCGGAGGAACCCTGATGCCGTCCATCGTGGACCGACCCGCCCAGCGCTACGTCGCCGAGCGCGCCACCCTCGGCATCGAGGAGTTCCCCCGCATCGCCGACCGGATCCCGCCGCTCATCGGCACCCTCGCCGGCCACGGCATCGCTCCCGCCGCAGCGCCGTTCTTCCGCTACCGCGTCCTGCACCCGGGCATGCGGTTCACCGTCGAGGCCGGCGTCCCGCTCGACGCCGGCTTCACCCCGGCCGCCCCGGCCTTCCTCGACGAGGTCCCGGCCGGCAAGTACGTCCTCGAAACCTACGTCGGCGCCCCCGACGGCCTCGCCGCCGCCACCGAGGCCGTCCTGGCCTGGGGTGCCGCCGAAGGCCTCACGTGGGATCGCACCGACCTCGCCGGCAGCGAAGAGTGGGGCGGGCGCCTGGAGGTGCTGCGCACCAACCCCCTCGAAGTGCCCGACCCCGCCCAGTGGGTCACCGACCTGCTCTTCCGCCTCGCCGGCTGAGCGTTCACCCGCGCCGGGTGAGCACGGCCGCGACCAGGCAGCCGAAGCCCGCCGTGCTCACCAGAGCGCGCACGGCGTTCCAGCGCACCCACACCGCCTCGAACCGCGCCCGCAGCGCCGCGTAGTCGTCGCCGCTGTCCAGCGCGTTGTTGAGCGGGATGTTGACCACGCCGGTGACGACCACCACCGCGACCAGGAGCACGAACCCGGCGATCACCCACGGCCGCGGCCCCGGGTCCAGCAGCGCCGCCACGCCCGCCAGCAGCGGCGCCCCCAGGAACGTCACCAGGAAGACCGGGTTGACGATCGCGACGTTGATGCCGCGCATCGCCGTCACGAACGTCTCGTCGTCGCCGCGCGCGAGACCCGGCATCACCGAACAGGCGTAGGCGTAGAACAGTCCCGCCACCAACCCGGCCGCGACCAGCGCGGCCACCAGCACCACCTGGGAACCCGTCTCGGAAGTCATGGCGCCCAGTCAAGCCCCGGGACATGAGACTCTCCATAGCTCACCGGCTGGATCGCATGTTCCAGCGTCTACAGTTCGCCGGCATGGACCCGCTCGCCGCGCTCCTCGACGGCCCCCGCGCCCACCGTGCGTTCCTGCTCCGCTCGGTGCTGACCCCGCCGTGGTCGCTGCGCATCGAAGACCGCGCACCCCTGACCGTCATGTCGGTCGTGCGCGGCGAAGCGTGGATCGTGCCCGACGCCGGTGAAGCCGTGCTGCTCGGCGAAGGTGACGTCGCCATCGCCCGCGGCCCCGACCCGTACCTGGTCGCCGACCACCCGCGGACGCCACCACAGGCCCTCATCCTGCCCGGCCAGGAATGCCGCACCCCCGACGGCGGCCACCTCACCGGCTACGCCGAACTCGGCGTACGGACCTGGGGCCACGGCACCGGCGGCCCGGTCGTGCTGCTCACCGGCACCTACGGCATGGCGGGCGAGATCAGCAGGAAGCTGCTCGCGGCGCTGCCCACCCTGATCGTCCTGCGTGCCGCCGACTGGCCCACCCCGCTGGCCGGCCTGCTCGCGGCCGAGATCGGCAAGGACCTACCCGGCCAGGAAGCCGTCCTCGACCGGCTGCTCGACGTGCTGCTCATCGCCGCCCTGCGCGCCTGGTTCGACCGGCCCGGTACGCCAGCGCCGTCGTGGTACCGCGCCCACGACGACCCGGTCGTCGGACAGGCGCTGCGGCTGCTGCAGCACCAGCCCGCCGAGCCATGGACGGTCGCCAAGCTCGCCGCCGGCACCGGTGTCTCCCGGGCCGCCCTGGCCCGCCGTTTCGCCGCCGCCGTCGGCGAGACGCCGATGGCCTACCTCACCGCCTGGCGCCTGGCGCTCGCCGCCGACCTGCTGCGCCAGGAACCCGGCGCCACCATCGCCGCGGTCGCCCGCCGGGTCGGCTACGGCAGCGCGTTCACCCTCAGCGCGGCCTTCAAACGCGAATACGGTGTCAGCCCGCAGCGGTACCGGTCGGCTTGAGCGCCATCAGCGCCGCGCCGGTCGCGCCGTCGAACGGCACCGAACTGTGCTCGTGCACGACCTTCCAGCCGTCCTCGCCCCGGCGGAACCCGACAGTCGAGCGCACCCACATCCGCACCTCGGTGCCGTCGGTCATGGTGCCACCGACGTGGAACAGGTAGTGCGCGAACGCGACGTCGCCGCCCTCGACCACCTCGAGGTCGTGGATCCGCAGGTCGATCGCGGACCGGTAGGCGGCGAACCACGTCCGCAGCCGGGCGCGCTCGGCGTCCCGGCCCGTGTCGCGCAGCGTGTCGAGCGCGTCGAACAGCGTGACGTCCTCGGCGTACTGGGCGACCAGGGTCTCGATGTCCTTCGCCGCCACCGCCGCGGTCCGGGCTTCGACGAGCGCGGCCGGTCCGGCGCTCACTTCAGCTCCTCGCCGAGCCGGTCCAGCCAGTCACCCGTGCCCTGCTCACGCCACGCCGGCTCCTCGGCGCCGTCGAGGAAGGTGCCCTGTTCGGTCAGGACCAGGCGGGTCGCCTCGCCTTCGCCGGCCAGCTCGACCGTGGTGATCGAGACCGTCGCGAGCGCGTCGGCGCCGCTGAGCGTCGTCGAGTAGACGATCCGCCGCTCCGGCACGATGTCGTGGTAGATCGAGAGCACGGCCAGCGGCGTGCCGTCCGGACCCGCCGCGTGCACGGTTTCCCGGCCACCGACCCGGAAGTCCAGCTCGTGCTCACCGCCGGGGACGAACCAGCGCCGTTTGGCGGCCGGGTCCGCCCACGCGGCGAACACGCGGGACGGCGGGACGGGATAGGTGCGCTCCAGGGTGAAGGTGGCGTGCTTGACGGTCATGCCGGGCTCCCTTCCGAGGTGCCGGGCCCGGCGAGGAAGTCGCCGAGCCGGTCGAGCCTGCTTTCCCACGTGGTGCGCTGACGCCCCAGCCACTGCTCGCCGGCCCGCAGTGCGTCCGGCTCGATCCGGCAGGTGCGCACGCGGCCGGTCTTCTCCGACCGCACGATCCCGGCGGCCTCCAGCACCTGCAGGTGCTGCACCACCGCCGCGAGCGACATCGTCAGCGGCTCGGCCAGCTCACTCACCGACGCCGGGCCGCGCACGAGCCGCTCCACCAGCGCCCGCCGCGTCCGGTCGCCCAAGGCGCGGAACACCAGATCCAGCTCATGGTCAAGCATGTACTTAAGTTACGTCCGCGCCAGCGAAATAGTCAAGTAGCTACTTAAGCATTTTCGCGACGTCGTCGGGCAGCTCCAGGCCCGGAACGTCACGCAGCACCGCCGAAACCCTGGTCAGCGCACGCTCGGCGTGGTCGGCCCGCGCCGTGCACGCCCGCAGTTCGGCACCCAGGTTCGTGACGGTCTCGTGCATCGACCGGACGGTCTGCTCGTGCACGGCCTGGACTTCGGCCAGCCGCTGGTCGAACCCGGCACGCCGGCGCTCGGCCTCCGCACGGGCGTCCTCGAGGGCGGCCTGGTGCGCGGACGCCGCAGCGGCCAGCTGGGCCCGGGCGGTGTCCAGCCGTCCTGCGGCCGCGTCCGCGCGGGCTTCAGCCGCGTCCGCACGCGCCTCGGCTGCCTCGGCGCGCAACACGGCGTCGCGGACATGGCCGCGTTGCTCGTCCAGCGCCGTACGGGCGGCGGCCAGCTCGGCGGTCAGGGTGGCGATCGCCGCGGCGCGCTCACCGGCCAGCCCCGCGGCGGCGTCGGCCCGCTCGGCCACCCGGGCCAGCTCGTCACGGACGGCGGCCAGCTGCCCTTCGGCACGTTGCCGCTCCTGCACCGCGGCCCGCCGGGCGGCGCGCTCCTCGTCGCGCTCCCGGACCGCCGCGAGGCGTTCGCGCTCGGCGGTGGTCGCAGCCTGGACTGCCTCTTCGGCGGTCTCGCGGGCTTGTGCGGCCTCGGCTTCGGCGAGGCCGCGCCGCCGGCGGTGCTCGTCGGCCTCACCCAGGGCGGCATCGCGCTCGGCAAGCGCGGCGGCCGTCGTCGCTTCGAGCTGGTGTCGCAGTGTCGTGAGGGTCTCGACGAGCCCGCGCGCCGGTTCCAGCACCCGGTCGACCTGGCCCGCCAGCGCGGTGACGGCCGTGTCGTCCAGCTCGGTGTCGCTTTCCCGCAGCGACTCCGCGTCCGACAGGACCGCTTCGGCGTCACGGCAGGACAGGTTCCGGCGGCCCCAGGTCTTCCCGTCCTGGCAGAACCGCGCCCGGCTTCCCCGCCCCACCGCCGGCGGCAGCGGCGCCCCACAGCGCCGGTACTCGCACACCCGCAGCTGGCCAGCATCTTCCGTCATGATCGAGACCCTATCAAAGCTTCTGATTAGAAGTAAAAGCTACTGTTCAAAATCAAAACAGAAGTAAGCACAGGGCTGACTTTGGATAAGGTCACATATCGCAACTCAGGACGCCGCTGGAATCCGGGAGATGGCGAGAGCCCTGTTGGGTCCTCCGAAAACTGGGACCCTCGGAATGTCAACCGCGAGTTGACGCTGCGGCCCGTTTCCGTTCCAGGAGCGCCCTCTCGGCGGAGTTGCGGGTCAGCTCGATCGCGGTGGTGTAGGCGGCGACCGCTTCCCCGCTCCGGCCCAGCCGCGCCAGCAGGTCCGCGCGGATGGCGTGGAACAACGCGAACCGCGGCAGATCCAGGGCCTCGACCAGCGGCAGTGCCGCCGCCGGGCCGTCGGCCTCGGCGACCGCCACCGCCCGGTTCAACGCCACCACCGGCGTCGGCGTGACCGCCAGGAGCTGGTCGTAGAGCGCCTTGACCTGCGTCCAGTCCGTGGGCGGGTCGGTGTGCACCGCCTGGATCGCCGCCTGGATCTGGTACGGGCCCGGCCGGCCGCGACGCAGGCAGCGGCGGACGATCTCGTGGCCCTCGGCGATCAGGGCCGCGTCCCACCGCGACCGGTCCTGATCGGCCAGCAGCACCGGCTCGCCGTCGGCGGTCACGCGGGTCGCGCGGCGCGCGTCGATGAGCAGCATCAGCGCGAGCAGGCCCCACGCCTCGGGCTCGTCCGGCATCAGCCCGGTCAGGACGCGGGTGAGCCGGATCGCCTCGCGGCACAGGTCGTCGCGGATCAGGTCCGGGCCCGCACTGGCCGTGTAGCCCTCGTTGAAGATCAGGTACAGCACGCCCAGCACCGCGGCGAGCCGCTCGGGCAGGTCCGCGTCCCGCGGGACGCGGTACGGGATGCCCGCGTCGCGGATCTTGTTCTTCGCCCGCACGATCCGCTGGGCCATGGTCGGCTCGGGGACCAGGAACGCCGACGCGATCTCCGCGGTCGTCAATCCGCCGAGCAGGCGCAGGGTCAGCGCGACCTGGCTCGCCCGGGCGAGCGCCGGGTGGCAGCAGGTGAAGATCAGCCGCAGCCGTTCGTCGGGCACGGCACCCTCCTCGGCGGGTTCGGCTTCGGCGTGGAGCAGGGCGGCCTGGGCGTGCTTGTCCTGGCGGGCGGCTTCGCGGCGCAGGCGGTCGATCGCGCGGCGGCGCGCGGTGGTGATGATCCAGCCGGCCGGGCTCGGCGGGAGCCCGGCGGCCGGCCACCGCCGGAGCGCCTCGGCGAACGCGTCCTGCACCGCTTCCTCGGCCACGTCGATGTCGCCGAAGACCTTCACCAAAACCGACACCGCGCGGCCGTACTCCGCGGCGAAGACCTCCTCGACGGTCATCCGCGGAACGGCCGCACCTCGACCGGCAGCGGCGCGACGGCGTCCGCGAGCCGGCCGGCCCAGGTGAGTGCCGCGTCGAGGTCGGGGGCGGTGATGACGGTGAACCCGCCGAGGTGCTCCTTGCCTTCGCTGTAGGGCCCGTCGGTGACGACGGTGCCGCCGTCGGCCGCCCGCAGCACGGTCGCGGACGACGGCGGGTGCAGCCCGCCGGCGAACACCCACGCCCCGGCGGCCTTGAGGTCGGCGTTCAGCGCGTCGAGCTTCCGCGCGATGCCGTCGAGCACCTCCGGCGGCGGGGTCGGGCCGTCGGGCTGGTAGATGCTGAGCAGGTACTGCTTCACGTCGGCTCCTTTCGCTGTCTCGCCCCTCATACGAACGGCGCCCGGCCGGATCGACAGCGGCCCGCGACGGATTTTCCGTGGACCCCCCGGAAGGATCAAGCCGTGCGGCTCCACCCTTCCGAAGGGTGTTCGCCAACGGCCTCCGGTCCGCGGAGACCGGCATCCCGTAACCTCGGCGCGTGCCCGAGCTCGAACCGGTGACCGACGCCGTCCTGGCCGCCGCGAGCCCGCAGGACCGGCTCGCCCTGCTCGACGCGGCCGCCGTCCGGCACGTCGAGGGGCAGCGGCCGCCCAACACGCTCAAGGCCTACGCCCAGGACTGGCAGGTCTGGCAGGACTACACCGCCGAAGCCGGGATCCCCGTGCTGTCGGCGTCGATCGGCGCGCTCACCGGGTTCGTCGTGTGGCTGGAACGCGGCCGCACCCTGCGCCCGGAGGAACGGGCCGTGCCCGAGGTGCCGGAACGCGCCGCGCCGGCGGCGCCGTCGACGATCGAGCGGCGGCTCACCGGGGCGCTCGCCGGGCTGCGGCACCACAAAGTCGTCATCGACCCCGAGGCGAGCCGCGCCGCGTGGCGGGCGCTGAAGGGGTACCGGCAGCGGCTGGCCCGGGAAGGGATCCAGCGCGGCCGCGGCAAGGCCACCATGGTCACCCTCACCGACCTGCGGGCCATGTCGCGGGCGTGCCCGGACACGCTCGCCGGCGCCCGCGACCGGGCGATGCTCCTCATCGGGTTCCCGATCGCCGCACGGTGCTCCGACCTGGCGAACCTGCTCGTCACCGACGTGGAGCCGGTCGACGATCGGGGCCTGGCGGTGACCGTGCGGCACGGCAAGAGCACCGGCGGCATGGTCGTCCCACGGCGCGAAAACCCCGACACCGATCCGGTGCGGGCGTGGCACGCGTGGCGCTCGGGCGCCGGGATCACCGACGGACCGGCGTTCCGCCGCGTCGACCGCCACGGCAACGTCGGCGAGGCGGCGCTGAGCACGGCCGGGGTCAACCAGATCCTCACCCGCGCGGGTGTGCGCGCCGGGCTGCCGTACCCGGTGACCGGGCACTCCCTGCGGTCGGGTTTCGCCACCGAAGCCCGCCGGGCCGGTGCCGACGACGTCGCCATCGCCGACCAGGGCCGCTGGGTGCGGGGCAGCCGCGCGCTGTACGAGTACATCCGGCGGGTCGACCAGTGGAACGACAACGCGGCGGGTGTGCTCGACCTCTGATTCACCGGGTCGGCCGTGCGCGGGTCGCGCCGACGATCTCACCGTCGAGGCGGGCGAGCCAGCTGCCGCAGACGCAGCGCACGTAGTCGAGCTGGCGGGTGACGGGCTGGGTCGCGGTCGCCGGCAGTTCGGCGAGCGGCCAGCCGCAGCGGGGGCAACGGTTCCGGTCCATGCCCCGATCGTGGTGTAATGGCTCAGTGCACTTCAACCCTTACGGTGGCCCGGCCGCGCTGGTGGCCGCCGACCTGGTCAACGCCGGTTCGGCGAGTGAGCTGCTGGACGGGATGGTCCGCAACGGCATGTCCATCGCGGCGCTGACCGAGGACGAAGCCGCGCGGATCGGCGAGTGGGCCGGGCGGCTGCGGCCGGTGTTCGCCGCGGCCCCGGCGGCCCGCCCGGACCTGGTCAACGCCTTGCTCGCGGAGGCGGCCTGCCGCCCGTACATCACCACCCACGACGGCAAGCCCCCGCACCTGCACTACTCCGCCGAAGACGCGGGCCCGGTCGGGCGCGTCCGCGCCTACACCGCCGGCGGCCTGGCCCACCTGGTGTGCGAGGCGCCGGACCGCCTCGGCATCTGCGGCCGCGAAGGCTGCGACACCGCGTACGTGGACACCTCCCGCAACGGCCGCCGCCGGTTCTGCTCGACCCGCTGCGCGACCCGCGTCCACGTCGCCGAACACCGGGCCCGGCAGCTCACGGCGTAGGGGTGGCCGACGGATTTCGCGGCGGCCCGGCGCCTAGACTGACGACATGAGCAAGCGCTTAGTGGCTTTGGGGGACTCGTTCACCGAAGGGGTCGGGGACGACGATCCCGCCGCCCCGAACGGGGTCCGCGGCTGGGCCGACCGCACCGCCGAACAGCTCGCCGCCCGTGAGCCGGACTTCCGCTACGCCAACCTTGCCATCCGCGGCAAGCTGCTGCCCCAGGTGCTGGCCGAGCAGCTCGAGCCCGCGCTGGCCATGGCGCCCGACCTGGTCACCCTCTACGCCGGCGGCAACGACCTCATGCGACCCAAGGTCGACATCGACGCGCTCATGGTCGGCTACGAAGCCGCCGTCGAGAAGATCCGCGCGACCGGCGCCGAGCTGGTCCTGTTCACCGGCGTGGACGGGGTCGAAGACGCGCTGTTCCGCAAGATGCGCGGCCGGGTCGCCATCTACAACGAGCACGTCCGCGGCATCGCCGCCCGCCACGGCGCGCGGCTGGTGGACATGTGGGCGATGCGGCAGCTGCGCGACCGGCGGCTGTGGGCACCCGACCGCCTGCACCTCAACCCCTACGGTCACACCGAGGTCGCCATCGCGGTCCTGGCCGCGCTCGGTGTCGAACACCCGCTGAAGGGTGTCGAACTGGGGCCGCGGGAGGTGCTCAGCCCGGCCGCGCGGCGCAGCCAGAACCTGCGGTGGGCGCAGGAGCACGCGTTGCCGTGGGTGCGCCGGCGGCTGCGCGGGCAGTCCTCCGGCGACACCATGACCGCGAAACGCCCGACGCTGGAGCCGGTCGGCTCAGTGCCGCTCCCCCGCTGACGCGCGCGGCCGGAGGCCGTCGAAGAGGATCGCCACGGCCCGCTCGCGCAGGCGCGCGTCCGGGCCGGCGTACTCGGCGGCTTTCGCCACGCCGATGATGACCGTGATCAGCTCGCCCGGGTCGAGGTCCTCGCGGACCGCGCCGGCGGCCTGGGCCCGCGACAGCAGCACACCCAGTGCCTTCAGCAGCCGCGCGCCGATGTCGGACTTCGCCTTCGGGACGCTCACCCCGGCCGCCGCAAGCGCCTCGAAGTAGGCGTTCTTCGCGCTGGACATCTCGATCCAGCTGGTCAGGAACGAGAAGAACGTCGCGCCCGGATCGGCCGAGCCGGCCTCGGCGACCGACTCGGCTTCGTCGGCGAACCGGTGCAGCCGCGCGATCAGCACGGCTTCCAGCAGCGCTTCCTTCGTCGGGAAGTGCCGGAACACGGTGCCGATGCCGACGCCGGCGGCGCGGGCTACCTCCTCGGTGGGGGCCCCGGTGCCCTTGGCGGCGAACACGCGCTCCGCCGCCTCCAGCACGCGTGCCCGGTTGCGCCGGGCGTCGGCGCGCAGCGGTTTCGGCGCATGGGGATCAGTCGCGGCGGGGGTCACCTCCCGATCGTAACGGGGCCGGGTCGGCGAGGGTGTCCAGCAACCGGGCCAGCGCCCGCGGGACGTGGGAGCGCCAGCCGCCGCCCATGATCCGGCGGGACACGCGCTGGAACTCGTCGTCCGGGTCGAAGCCTTCGTGGCTGAGGAACAGCCGCGTGCCGGTGCCCTCCGGCGCCAGCCGCCAGGTGACCGTCCACTGCGGACCCCAGCGGATGCTGAGCTTGCGCTCGGGCTCCACTTCGAGGACTTCGCAGTCGACCGGCCCGCCGGCGAACCCGGCCGCGGGCACCGGCTCGGCCAGCAGCCGGAACCGGTGCCCCACCACGGGCTTGATGTCGTTCGGCATGTTCAGCCAGCGCTCCAGCAGGTCCGGCTCGGTGAGCGCGCGCCAGACCTTGCGCGCCGGGTGGGCGAGGAACTGGTCCACGTGGATCGCGGTCGGGTCGTCGCCGGTCACAGGTCCTCCTCGTCGAGCAGGTCACGCAGGTCGGTCAGCTTGCGGCGCCAGAACCGCTCGTACGGGGTGAGCCAGTCGGCGACCTCCTCCAGCGGGCCCGCGTCGAGGGTGTAGACGCGGTTGCGGCCCTGCCGCCGCTCGCTGACCAGGCCCGCCTCCCGCAGCACCCGCAGGTGTTCGGACAGGCTGGGCCGGGCCATCGAGAAGCGGTCGGCGATGGCGCCGGCCGGCAGCGGGCCGTCCAGCAGCAGCCGCAGCACCTCCCGCCGCGCCGGGCTGGCCAGCGCGGCGAACACGTCGTCGTTGACCGGCATCAGCGCGGGACGGCGCCGAAATCCGACGGCTGGAGCAGGCCGACGACGTGGCCGTCGAGGTCGGTGAACGAGGTCGCCCGCCCCCACGGCCACTCCCGCGGGTCCCCGACTTCGACGCCGGCCGCCCGCAGCGTGGCGACGTCGGTGTCGAGGTCGGTGGACTGCAGCTGGAAGTGCCGCGGGCCGGCGTCGGCCCCGGTGACCGGCTGGTCGGTCAGCACCACGCCGGTCTTCGCCCCCTTCGGCGCGACCATCACGAACCGGCCGCCCTCGGGCGTGCGGCGGTCGACGAGCGCTTCGAAGCCGAGCTTGCCGACGTAGAAGTCGCGCGCGCGGGCGTGGTCGGCGACGGGCAGGGTCAGGAACTGCACGTGGGTGATCGTCATGCCCACGACAATACGTAGGAGATTTCCTACGCGTCAAGCGGGAGGCCGAACCACCGCTCCAGAGCCGAACGCAGCGACTTGCGTTCGGTGTCGTCGGGCGCGGCCGAGCTCGACGCCCAGGCGACGTAGCCGTCGGGGCGGATGAGCAGCGCCGTCGCGTCGGCCTCCGCCTTGCCGGTGACCAGGTCGACGCGGTCGGCCCAGCCGCGCACGTCGTCGCCGAGCGTGCCGGTGAAGTCCAGCAGCAGCGGCCGGGCCGTCCGGGTCAGCTCCGCGAGCCGGCGACCGTCCTCGAGGACCAGGTCCGGGGCCCACCGGCCGTCGAGCGGGTGGGCGGTCGCCGCCGTGTAGCGGATGTCGGCACCCGACATGGTGTTCGCGATGTGCCGCACGGTCTCGGGCAGCCGGAGCAGCTCGCCGAACAGCTCGCGCAGCGCGGTCACCGGGCGGCCCGGGCCGATCAGCGCGGACTGGGCCTGGGTGTGCATGACGACCCGTTCGGCGGCCGGGCGGCGTTCGGCTTCGTAGGTGTCGAGCAGCCCCGGCGGCGCCCAGCCGTGGATCTGCGCCGCGAGCTTCCAGCCGAGCCCGATCGCGTCCTGCATGCCGAGGTTGAGCCCGGGGCCGCCGATCGCGGAGTGGACGTGCGCGGCGTCGCCGACCAGCAGCACGCGACCGTCCCGGAAGCGCTCGGCCAGCCGCGTGTTGCGGCCGTGCAGCCGCCGCGCCAGGTGCGGGCCGTCGCCTTCGGGCGGGCCCAGCGGGACGTCGGCGCCGAGGACGCGGCGGACGCTGGCGCGCAGCTCGTCGACGGTCATGGCGGTGTCGTCGCCGGTGTCGTCCGCGACCCACTCGATGGTGGTCACCGACGTGCCGGTCTCCAGCGTCGCGTAGACGAACAGCCCGGTTTCGGTGCGGTAGTGCGACAGCGGCGGGATGACGCCGTGACCCGGAACGCGCAGGCCGCCGGTGTGCGGGTCGACGATTTCCGGCGGGACGGTGACGTGCGCCGAGCGGGAGACGCTGTGCTCCTCGGTGACGCCCGGGAAGCCGATGCCGGCCAGTTTCCGCGTGACGCTGTGGCCGCCGTCCGCGCCGACGAGGTACCGGGCCTCGAGGCTGTAGGTGCCGTCCGGGCCGGCGACTTCGGCGGTGACGCTCTCCTCGTGCTGGTCGAGGCCGGTGAGCTCGTGGCCGTGGCGGATCTCGACCCCGAGCTCGGTCGCGCGCTCGGTCAGCATCGCCGCGATCCGCCGCTGCGGGACGGGCAGCACGTGCAGCGGGGCGTCCGGCGCGAGCGTGAGGTCGAGCGGCATCGCGCCGAAGACGAAGCGGGGCAGCGGACGGCCGAGCGGGCCCGCGAGCCGTTCGTGCAGGCCGCGGCGGTCGAGCATCCGGACGACCTGGCCGACCATGCCGTTGGCGCGGTGCTCGGTGGTCGGCTCGGGGAGCCGTTCGAGGACGAGGGGCCGGACGCCGGCGAGGCTGAGCTCGCAGGCGAGCATGAGACCGTTCGGGCCGGCTCCGGCGATGACGACGTCGTGCATGGCGGAACTCCTTGGGGTGGCAGGAAAAGGGCAGGACGAATCCGCCCGGCGGGTGCCGGGCGCCCTCAGTGATCCGAGCGTGATTCGGGTAGGGGTCAGTGCGGGGCGGGCAGCCCCGCGGCGAGCCGGCCGAAGACGTCGCGCAGGAGGTCGGCCATCGAGCCCGTCGGGCCGGCGTGCAGCCACTGCTGGATCACGACGTTGAACGCGGCGACCACGGTGGCCGCCAGCAGCTGCGGGTAGATGTCCTTCGTGGCGTCGGTGCCGGTGCGTTCGGCGATCGCCTCGGCGAACTCGGTTTCGGCCGCCGCGGCGGCTTTCGCGAACTCGCTCTGCAGCGCGGGTTCGGCGACCATCAGCCGGATCCCGCTGAGCCACTGCTCGTCGGGGACCAGCTTTTCGGGTGTGCCCTCGCTGAGGGCGAACCCGGCCAGGGCCGCCTCGGTGACGGCGGTCCAGATCGGCTCGCCGGCGGGGCGCTGCCGCAGCTGCGCGGCGATCGAGCGGGCCCGCTCGAAGTGCCGCGCCGCGATCGCCTCGCCCTTGGTGGCGAAGTAGTTGCTGAAGGTGCGGGTGGACACCCCGACCTCGGCGGCGATGTCTTCGATCCGGACGTTGTCCAGCCCGCGTTCCACCGCGAGCCGGATGGCCGCCCAGCTCAGCGCGATGCGGGTTTCCCGCTTCTTGCGTTCCCGCAGACCGCCGTCGGTGTCCATGCCACGACCATACCGAATATTGCAGATTCTGCAAAGTTTCGATATCTGCAAGTTTCTCGGGCGCTCGGCGGACGACTTCGTGGTCAACGATCGCCGAATCCGTCGACGGGCGTCACACTGTTGTGTGACATCGGTCACCGGAGGTGTTGCAAGATGGTCTTGGGCGACAACGGCGTCACGCACAAAGTCGAGCCGGAAAGCAGATCAGGACGGGTACAGGTCCGGCGCGCCGCGCTGGCGAGCGCGATCGGCACCACGATCGAGTGGTACGACTTCTTCCTCTACAACACCGCGGCCGCGCTGGTCTTCCCGCACCTGTTCTTCCCCGCGTCGAGCGCCTACGCGGGGGCGATGCAGTCGTTCGCGACCTACGCGGTCGGGTTCGCCGCCCGCCCGGTGGGGGCCGCGATCTTCGGGCACTGGGGTGACCGGATCGGCCGCAAGGCGACGCTGATCGTCACGCTGCTGCTGATGGGCATCTCCTCCGGCGTGGTCGGGATGCTGCCGGGGACGTCGGCGATCGGGATCGCCGCCCCGCTGGTCCTGGTGCTGCTGCGGCTGGTGCAGGGCATCGCGATCGGCGGCGAGTGGAGCGGTTCGGTGCTGCTGGCGATGGAGTGGGGCGACCAGCGCAAACGCGGCCTGCTCGCCAGCTTCGCGCAGGTCGGTGTCCCGGTCGGGCTGGTGCTCGGCACCGGCGGGATGACGCTGCTGTCGGCGACCCTCTCCCCCGCGGCGTTCGACTCCTGGGGCTGGCGTATCCCGTTCCTGCTCAGCCTGGTGCTCGTCGCGGTCGGCCTGGTGATCCGGCTGAAGATCCTCGAGACGCCGATGTTCGCGAAGCTCGTCGAGAACCGGCAAACCGCGCGGACGCCGGTGCTGGACGCGATCCGGCAGCACTGGCGGGAGATCCTGCTGTCGGCCGGGGTGCGCTTCAGCGAGCAGATGCCGTTCTACCTGTTCACCAGTTACGTGCTGATCTACGTGGTGGCGCGGCACGAGTTCAGCAAGACGTTCGTGCTCAACGCGGTCCTCGTCGGCGCGGCGTGCGAGCTGGCGATGATCCCGGTGTTCTCGATGCTGTCGGACCGCGTCGGCCGCAAGCGGGTCTACCTGGCCGGGGCGGTGCTCACCGGCGTCATCGCGTTCCCGTACTTCACGATCCTCGCGCACGGCAGCCACGCGCTGGTGTTCGTCGCGGTGGTGGTGTCGTTCGTCCCGCACGCGCTGCAGTACGGCCCGCAAGCGGCGCTGATCGGCGAGAGCTTCCCGACCCACCTGCGTTACGGCGGCGCCGGGCTGGGCTACCAGCTGGCCTCGGTGTTCGCGGGCGGGCCGGCGCCGCTGCTGGCGACGTGGCTGCTGCACACGACCGGGACTCCGTACTCGATTTCGGCGTACATCGTCCTGTCCGCGGTGGTGACGATCCTGTGCGTGATCTTCCTGCGGGACCGCTCGAAGGCCGACATCGACGACCTGAGCGTGTACCAGCGGAGGTGACGCGACGAGGGCCCTCCCGCCGGGCCGGCGGGAGGGCCCTCGTCAGGTCTCAGCGACGCGGGCCGCCGAAGGGCGGCTGCTGCGGGAACGGGCCGCCGCCCGGGTTCTGCTGCGGGCCGCCGAACTGGCCCGGCGGCGGGGACTGCGGCGGCGGGCCCTGGTACTGCCCGCCCGGAGGCGGGCCGGCCGGGGCCTGCGGCTGGGGCAGCTGCTGGCCGCTCTGCGGAGTCGGCGGCTGCTGCGGCGCGGCCGTGACCTCGGTGCCGCGCTCCTCGTCGGCCGGTTCGGGCGCCGGCTGCTGCACCGGGCGCGGAATCGACGGCCGCGCGGGCGTGGCCGCCGGGGCACCGAGGGCCGGGACCTCCTTGCGGGCGACCGCTTCCGCGGCGGCGACGGCCTCGGCGACCTTCGGGTCGCTGGAGGTGTCGAACCAGCCCTGGACCTCTTCGTCTTCCAGTTCCGGCTTGTCCGTCGGCTCTTCCTTCGGCGGCTCGTAGCGGAACACGCCGTCGTCGCCGGGGGCGCCGAGTGCGCGGGCGAAGCCTTCGAGCGCCTTGCCGTAGTCGCTGGGGATCATCCACACCTTGTTGGCGTCGCCCTGCGCCATCTGCGGCAGCGTCTGCAGGTACTGGTAGGCCAGCACCTCCGGGGTCGGGCGGCCGGCCTTGATCGCGGCGAACACCTTCTCGATCGCCTTCGCCTGGCCCTGCGCCTGCAGGTACCGCGCGGCCCGCTCACCCTGCGCGCGCAGGATGCGGGACTGCCGCTCGGCTTCGGCGGCGAGGATCGCCGCCTGCTTCGAGCCCTCGGCGGCGAGGATCTGGCTCTGCTTCTGGCCTTCCGCGGTCTTGATCGCGGACTCCCGCTGACCTTCGGCGGTGAGGATCATGGCGCGCTTCTCCCGGTCGGCGCGCATCTGCTTCTCCATCGAGTCCTGGATGGACGGCGGCGGGTCGATCGCCTTCAGCTCGACACGCGCGACACGGATGCCCCAGCGGCCGGTCGCTTCGTCGAGCACGCCGCGCAGCTGGCTGTTGATGGAGTCACGGGAGGTCAGCGTCTGCTCGAGGCTCATGCCACCGACCACGTTGCGCAGCGTGGTGGTGGTCAGCTGCTCGACACCGACGATGTAGTTGGAGATCTCGTACACCGCGGCGCGGGAGTCGGTGACCTGGAAGTACACGACGGTGTCGATGGACACCGTCAGGTTGTCCTCGGTGATGACCGGCTGCGGTGGGAACGAGACAACCTGCTCGCGCAGGTCGATCCGGGCGCGCACCTTGTCCAGGAACGGCACCAGGAAGGTCAGGCCCGGCGACGCCACCGTGCGGAACCGGCCCAGCCGCTCGATCACCGCCGACTGCGCCTGCGGTACGACCATGATCGCCTTGGCTACCGTGATGATCACGAAGAGAGCCAGTAAGACGACCACGACGATCGCTACTGTGGTGGTCAAGAGATCTTCCCCTTACCTAGTACCATTCCTGCGCGGTTGATGGAGTTGCGGGCGCCGCGGACGGGCGCACCGCGAGCGTCAGCTCCATGGCGGTGATCCCCCAGCGGCCGGTGGTGTCGTGCAGGACCGTCCACACTGTACGGTGCAGGTCCCCCGGCGCGGTGACGGCGCGCTCGGCCGTGGTCAGGCTCGCTTCCTGCCGCAGCGCGGCGCGGGTCAGCTGCTCGATCGCCAGGCCGGGGTCGGCGATCTCGTAGGTCGCCCGCCGCGGATCCGTGATGGCGAAGACGACCTCGAAGCCGATCGAGACCTCCTTGCCGTCGCCGGTCCCGGCGAGCCGGGGCGGCGCGGACAGCAGCTGCTCGCCGAGGTCGACGCGGACGCGGACCCGGTCGGCGAACGGGAGCACGAGGTGGCGGCCGGGGCCGAGCACGGCACGGAACTTCCCGAGCCGTTCGATCACCGCGGCCCGGCCTTCGGGGACGGTGACGAGTCCCAGGCTCACGGCTCGGCCGACACGACGGCGGTGGCGCCGGAGATCTCGACGACGGTCACCGGCGTGCCGGGCTGGATCGGCGGGTGGTGCTCCGAGAGGCTGCGGGCCGACCAGACGTCGCCGGCCAGCTTCACCTGCCCGGCCTCGAAGTCCACTGTGGACACGACGACGGCGCGGGCGCCGATCAGCGCGTCGATGCCGGTGTGGTGGGTCGGCCCGGCCAGGAGCCGGCGCTTGAGCGCGGGCCGGACCAGCACCAGCATCCCGACGGAGGCGACGGCGAACACGGCGACGTCGACGAACAGGTTCCCGGTGAGCACGTCGGCCCCGGCGCCGAACAGCGCGCCGACCCCCAGCGTGATCAGCACGAAGTCGCCGGAGACGACTTCGGCGATCATCAGGGCGATGCCGACGATCAACCAGACCAGTGCCCAGGACATGGCTTCATGCTCTCAGATCGCGCCGGTTCGCACCGGCACAGTGACGGGACGTAACCCACGCGTGACCTTGGACAAATCGGACATTCAGCCCTCTTCCGCCGGCTCGGTGACGAAGTCGATGAGCCGTTCCACGGCCCCGATGAGCGGGGTCTCGAGGTCGCGGAAACTGCTCACCCCGCTCAGGACACGTTGCCAGCCCTCGAAAGGTTGCCCCCAGCCGAGCGCGTCGCAGATTCCCTGCTTCCACTCCGTGCCGCGCGGGATCTTCGGCCACGCGTCGATCCCGACGGCCGCGGGTCGCACCGCCTCCCAGACGTCGATGTAGGGATGCCCGGTGACCAGCACGTTCTCGTCGCGGATGGCCGCCACCAGCCGGGACTCCTTGCTGCCGGGGACCAGGTGGTCGACCAGCACGCCGAGGCGGCGGCCGGGGCCGGTGCCGAACTCGGCGATCCGGTCGGCGAGCACGTCGACACCGTCGAGGGGCTCGACGACGACGCCTTCGACGCGCAGGTCGTGGCCCCAGACGCGTTCGACCAGCTCGGCGTCGTGCTTGCCTTCGACCCAGATGCGTGAATCGCGGGCGACGCGGGCCTTCAGGCCCTGCACTTTCACCGACCCCGATGCCGAGACCTGCCGGGCCGGCGCCTTCGCGGGGGCGCGGCAGGGCACGAGCGTGACCGGCTTGCCTTCCAGCAGGAACCCGGCGGGCGCGAGCGGGAACACGCGGTGGCGGCCCTTGGCGTCCTCGAGCACGACGTTCCCGTACTCGATCTTCACCACCGCGCCGCAGTAGCCGCTGACCGGGTCCTCGACCACGAGACCGGGTTCGGCGGGGACCTCCGGCACCTTCTTGCGGCGCGGGCCGGCGAGCACGTCGTCATAGGAGTGGGAGCGCACGACCAGGCAACCTAGTGGTGATCGGGGTCCGGGCGGGTCATGCCACGCCGGTCAGCGCGCCATCTCCAGCAGGGCGTCGGTGAACGGCGTGTGCTCGCCGCGGCGCAGCGGCGCGTGGGCGGCCAGCGGCGCCAACGCGACGCACCACGCCCGGGCCCGTGCGGGGTCGAGGCCGGGCAGGTGGGGGCGGAGTGCCTCGATGCCGTCGTCGAGCGTGCCGCCGGCGGCGAGCGGCAGGTAGAGCCAGTCGGCGAGGTCGAAGGCCGGGTCGCCGACGCTCGGGCGCGGGTCGATGGCGACCAGGCCGCGGCGGGGCCCGGCGTCGAGGACGTTGCCCGGGTGCAGATCGCCGTGGACGACGGCCAGTGGTCCGTCCTCGGCGAGGGCGAGCGCACGGCCGCGGGCGCGCGCGAGCAGTTCGGGAGTCAGGTACGGCTCGACGGGCGAGCCGGGGAGGTTGCGTTCGGTGATGTCGAACATGAACCTCACGCGGTCGGTCAGCGGTGGCAGATCCGCCGGGGGCGCGACGCCGTGCAGCTCGGCGAGCAGGGCGCCGATCTCCGGCCACGGGACGTCGCGGCCGCGCAGTTCGGTGCCGGGGACCAGCCCTTCGAGCAGGATCGCCCCGGCCGCCAGGTCGCTGTCGAGGACCTGCACCGCGCGCGGGCACCCCGCCCAGGCTCGCAGCCCGGCGAACTCCAGGCGGGCGACGTCCGGATCGGGCGTGAGCTTGAGGACCTGCAGGTCGCCGCGCGGGCCGGTGCACAGCAGGGTGCGGCCGGTGTTGCCGGGGCGGGTCTCGCGGACGGTGACTCCCCACCGCGCGCACAAGCGGGCCACCAGGTCCGGCAGCGCGTCGCACCAGGGCCCGGCCAGCTCGGCGCCGAAGCGGGCGGCCAGCCGGGCGCGGGCGGCGGCGTCGATCAGAACAGGGGCCACGGGATGGCGCGCCAGTCGTCGCCCGGTTCCGGGAAGATGCCCTCGGCCAGCAGCAGGTCGGTGCGTTCGGCCAGCGCCCGGATCTCGAACGTCGTGATGTGCTCCGACAGCGTCTCGCCGAGGCCGCCGTCCAGCTCCGAGCGCAGCTTGCGCAGTTTCTCGACGGTGTCGGGCGGCACCGGTTCGCCGATCCAGCCCCACAGCACGGTCCGCAGCTTGGGGTCGGTGTGCAGGCAGATGCCGTGGTCGACGCCGTAGACGAGCCCGTCGACCCCGGGCAGCAGGTGCCCGCCCTTGCGGTCGGTGTTGTTGACGACGATGTCGAGCACGGCGAGGTCGCGCAGCCCGGCGTGGTCGGCGTGGGCCAGCACCGCCGGCTCGCCGAGCCGGTCGTGGGCGTGCAGGACCGGACGCCAGCCGTCGGGGACTTCGTCGGGCGGGAGCACCTCGACGAGGTCCTCCTCGGTGGTCTCGATCCACAGCTGGACCATGCCGGGCCCGAAGGGCCCGTCGCGCAGCACGGTCGGCGGGACCGCGCCGATGCCGGCGGTGTCGCTGATGATCGCGGTGGCGACTTCGCGCCCGGCGAGGGTGCCGTCGGGGAAGTCCCACAGCGGCCGCTCCCCCGACACCGGCTTGTACACGACCCGGCCGGTGACGCCGTCGAGTTCGATGGCGCAGAACAGCGTGACGTTGGAGGCGTCGACCAGGCGGCCTTCGACGTCGATGCGGCCGTGGGTGACCAGCTCGCGGGACGCCGGGTCGGCCGGATCGGGGGTGGGGGCCATGGTCAGTCTTCGTCCGCGTCGGTTTCGCGCCGGTAGCCGTTCTGCCGGGGGCAGATGTGCCCGGTCGGGTCGAGTGGCTCCCCGCACAGCGGGCACGGCTTGCGGCCGGCGTTGACGACGCGGTCGGCGCGTTCGGCGAAGGCGCGGGCGGCGGCCGGGCTGAGGAAGACGCGGACGGCGTCCGGGCCCTCCTCGGTGTCGTCGAGCACGACGGTTTCGTCGACCTCGCCCTCGGTGATGGCGAGCAGCTCGATGACGACCGCGCTGCTGTCGGCGTCCCAGCCCAGGCCCATGGTGCCGACGCGGAACTCCTCCTCGACCGGGACGGTGAGGGGGTCGACGTCGACGAGGTCCTCCGGGACGTCGTCGGGCACGTCGGCGCCGAAGCGGCTGGCGACCTCCTCCAGCAGCGAGCTGAGGCGCTCCGCGAGGACGACGACCTGCTGTTTTTCGATGGTGACACTGATCGTGCGCACGTCCTCGGACGCCTGGAGGTAGAACGTGCGATCGCCGGGCTCGCCGACGGTGCCGGCGACGAACCGATCCGGCTGGCGGAAGACGTGGATTACGCGAGACATAGCACTACCGACCCTAGGCCACCGGCGCATGATCGGCATCCGCCGCCCCACCTTCGCGGGCCGCTAGCCTCGGGGGGTGTCTCGGATTTCGCCGTACGGAACCTGGTCCTCGCCCATCACCGCCGCCGAGGTGGCCGCCGCCGGTGGCGGCCCGCAGTGGCTCGACGTCGTCGCCGGCGAGGTGTGGTGGGCCGAGGCGCGGCCCGGTGAGCAGGGCCGGGTCGCGCTGGTGCGTGCCGTGCCCGGCGGCGCGGAGGACGTGCTGCCCGCGCCGTGGAACGTCCGCAACCGGCTGCACGAGTACGGGGGGCGGCCGTGGGCGGTCGCCGACGGTGTCGTGGTGTTCACGCACTGGGTCGATCAGCGGGTTTACGCCCTGCGCGAAACCGGTGTGGCGCCGCTGACTCCGGAGCCGGCGCAGCCGCAGGGCGTCCGCTACGGCGATCTGCGCGCCGGGCGGGCCGGCGAGGTGTGGGCGGTGCGCGAGCGCGGTGTGGGGCCGCGGCCCACCGACGTCGAGCGGGAGCTGGTGGCCATCGCCGTGGACGGCGGCGGCGAGCGGGTGCTGGCCGCGAGCCACCACTTCCTGACCGTGCCGAAGCTGTCGCCGGACGGGCGGCACGCGGCCTGGTTCGGGTGGGACCACCCGGCGATGCCGTGGGACGGGACCGAGCTGTGCGTCGCCCCCGTCGCCGAGGACGGGTCGTTCGGGCCGCACCGCGTCGTGGCCGGCGGCCGGGACGTCGCGGTGTGCCAGGTCGAGTGGGAGACGGACTCGACGCTGCTCGCGTTGCTGGACCCGGACGGCTGGTGGAACCTGCACCGCGTCGGGATCGACGGGCCGGTGACGAACCTGGCGCCGGTGGAGCGGGAGCTGGGCGGGCCGTTGTGGAAGGCGGGCTCGCGGTGGTTCGTGCCGCTCGGCGGCGGGCGGCACGCCGTTCTGGTGTCCGGCCGGCTCGCGGTGCTCGACGAGGCCGGCGGCTCGGTGACGCCGGTGGCCGAGGAGCTGACGGCGTGGTCGTCGACCGGGCTCGCGGTGCTCGGTGACGCCGTCGTCGGCATCGCCGGCGGCCCGGTCCGGGAGCCGGCGGTGGTGCGGGTCGGGCCGGACGGGGTGGTGACGGACCTGACGCCGCAGCCGGAGCTGCCGTCGGCGTACCTGCCGATGCCACAGGAGCGGGTGTTCACCACCGACGCCGGCGAGACCGTGCCGGTGGTGCTCTACGAGCCGGCGAACCCGGACTTCGCGGCGCCCGAAGGCGAGCTGCCGCCGTTGCTGGTGCACGTCCACGGCGGGCCGACCGGGCAGTACCTGCCGGTGCTGGACCTGGAGGTCGCGTACTTCACGAGCCGGGGCTTCGCCGTGGCGGCGGTGAACTACGGCGGGTCGACCGGGTTCGGGCGAGCCTATCGCGAGCGGCTGCGGGAGCAGTGGGGTGTGGTGGACGTCGCGGACTGCGTCGCCGTGGCCGAGGCGCTGGCGGCGGCCGGGCTGGCCGACGGCGCGCGGCTGGCGATCCGCGGAGGCAGCGCGGGCGGGTTCACCGCGGCGGCGTCGCTGACGACGACGAAGACCTACCGGGCGGGCACCGTGATGTACCCGGTGCTGGACCTGGCCGGGTGGACCGGCGCCGAGGGCGACACGCACGATTTCGAGTCGCGGTACCTGGACGGGCTGATCGGCCCGCTGCCCGCGGCGAAGCAGCGGTACGTCGAGCGGTCGCCGCTGGCGAACGCGGCGTCGCTGGCCGGGCCGGTGCTGTTCCAGCAGGGGCTGGAGGACCGGATCTGCCCGCCGGAGCAGGCGGACCGGTTCGTGGCCGGGCTGGCCGGGCGCGGGATCCCGTACGCCTACCAGCGGTTCGCCGGGGAGCAGCACGGGTTCCGGCAGGCGGCGACGATCGTGGCGGCGCTGGAGGCCGAACTGTCGTTCTACGGGCAGGTGCTGGGTTTCGAGACGCCGGGTGTGGCGCAGCTGGAGCTGTCGCGGTGAGGCCGGCGCGGTTGCGGGCGGGCGACACGGTGGCGCTGGTGGCGCCGGCCGGGCCGGTACCGGCGGACTTGCTGGAGAAGGCGGTGCCGGTGCTGCGCGGCTGGGGTGTCGAGGTGCGGGTGGGGTCGTGCGTGCGGCTCGCGGCCGGGTCGCCGCCCTACCTGTCCGGTTCGGACGCCGCGCGGGCGGCGGAGTTCACCGAGGCGTGGCTGGACCCGGGTGTGCGGTGCGTGCTGGCGGCGCGCGGCGGCTACGGCGTGCAGCGGATGCTGGACCTGGTGGACTGGGCGGCGTTGCGGGAAGCGGGCCCGAAGGTGCTGGCCGGGTCGTCGGACGTGACGGCGCTGCACCGGGCCGTGAACGTCCACTTGGGACTGCCGAGCCTGTTCTCGCCGATGCCGGCGAGCGTGCTGTTCGACGACTGCGCGGTGGAGCACCTGCGGCGTGCGCTGTTCGAGCCGGAGCGGAACCGGGTGGTCCGCGGCGGTTCGCCGCTGGTGCCGGGGCGGGCGTCGGGTGTCTTGACGGGCGGGAACCTGTCGCTGCTGGCGGCGGGGATCGGGACGCCGGAGCAGGGGTCGGCGCGGGACGCGGTGGTGTTGCTGGAGGACGTCACCGAGAGCGTCTACCGGCTGGACCGGATGCTGACGCAGCTGCTGCGCAGCGGCTGGTTCGAGGGCGTGCGCGGGATCGTGCTGGGTTCGTGGGCGGCGTGCGGCGACCCGGCCGAGGTGCGGTCGCTGATGCTGGACCGGCTGGCGCCGCTGGGCGTGCCGGTGGTGGAGGAGTTCGGGTTCGGGCACGTGGCGTCGTCGCCGACGTTGCCGCTGGGCGTGCCGGTGACGGTGGACGCGGACCTGGGGACGCTGACGTTCGACTCCCCCGCGCTGACATGACCCCGGCGGAGGCTCGTTCCCGGTTCGCGTCGGCACGGGTGGCGCGGCTGGCGACCGTGTCGGGTTCCGGGGTGCCGCACCTGGTGCCGGTGACGTTCGCGGTGCGGGGTGACGTGGTGGTGTTCGCGGTGGACCACAAGCCGAAGTCGTCGACGTCGTTGCGGCGGCTGGCGAACATCGCTGCGAACCCGGCGGTGTGCTTCCTGGCCGACGAGTACGCCGAGGACTGGTCACGGCTGTGGTGGGTCCGGGCGGACGGGGTGGCGCGGGTGGTGCCGGAGGCCGAGCGGGCCGAGCCGGTGTCGTGGCTGGTGGCGAAGTACGCGCAGTACGCGGAACGGCCGCCGGAGCACGCGGTGGTGGCGACGGAGATCCACACCTGGCGAGGCTGGTCGGGGTCGGCCTGAACTGCCGGCTCGGCACGGGGTTGTCGTGGCATAGCCCGGGCGTGGCTTACGAGGACCGCATGACGGAAGTCGTGCCCGACGAAGATCTCTCGGTCGAGCCGACCGTGCGCGTCCACGCACCGGAGGAGCACAGCGTTCCGTACGACATCATGGTGTGGTTCACGGAGAAGCTGGCCGAAGAGATCGCACGCAGCCGCCCCGCCCATTCGGGCTACCAGGGCATGTAGTGCGTGGCCGCTGCGGCCGCGCCAGCCAGACGTCAGTCGCGGAGGAACTTCTCCGGGCGGCGCCAGGCGTCGATCAACCCCAGCGGGTCCGGGCGCAGCAGGGACGCCGCCGAGTAGAGGCTTGCCACCACGACCAGCGCGATGAACCACCAGTCGTACAGGGCCTGCTCGCCTGTCGGGTAGTACACCAGCGTCACGAACACCGAGACCGCCACCACCAGCGCCAGGTGCCTCGGCTGCCACTTGAACGCCGACAGGAGTACGAAACCCCAAGTCAGGTACCACGGCAGGGTGGGCGGCATGAGGATCGCCACGGCGAGCAGCGAGATCCCCGCGCGGTACACCGCCTCCGTGCCGCCGCCGCGGGCCAGCCACCACTGGCGGATGCCGAAGCCGATCAGCACCAGCATTCCCGCCGCGCGGGCGACCGTGACGAACGGGGACACCTGGACGTCGACGATCAGGTGGACCAAGTTGTAGAACACCTCGCCGATGCCGGTCGGGATGTTCAGCCAGTTGGCGATGAGCTGCGGGGCCTTGAGCCCGGACCACCAGCCGAGGTTGAGCGAGCCGAGCGAGATCCACGTACCCGCCACGAACACCGGCAGGAACAGCCCCACCGAGGCCGCGCCCGCGCGCAGGAAGTTGCGGACCTTCGACTCGCCGGTGAGGTGGTTGGCCCAGATCCAGACCAGGAACGGCAGGGCGATCGCCGCGGTCGGCTTGATCAGCATGCCGATGGTGACCAGGACGATCGCGACGACGTGCCGGCGTTCCAGCGCGGCCAGGACGCCGATCGTCAGGAACGCGAGCATCATCAGGTCGTTGTGCGGGCCGCCGAAGAGGTGGATCACCATCATCGGGCTGGCCACCGCGAGCCACAGGGCGACCGGGAGCTTGCCGCCGAGATGCTTCACCAGCCGCGGCAGCGCCCACAGCGTGCCCGCCAGCCCGGCGAGCAGCACGACGCGCATGAGGATGACGCCGGCGATCATGTTGTCGCCGGTGGTGGCGACGACACCCTTGGAGATGAGCAGGAACAGCGGCCCGTACGGGGCCGGCGTGGTCTGCCAGAGCGGGTGGACGTTCTGCACGACGTTCGGCAGGACGTCGAGCTCGGCGGGGCCGTTGGCGTACGGGTCGAGGCCGTAGAGCAGCTGGGCGCCCTGGCCGAGGTAGGAGAAGACGTCGCGGGTGAACAGCGGCGGCGAGACGATCAGCGGCGCCATCCAGCAGGCGGCGGCCACGAGGATCGGGCGGCTGCCGATGCGGCCGGCCAGCACGTAGCGGCCGAGCCGGACCCAGGCCCAGACGACGAGACCGAACCCGGTGTAGAGGACGGCGTTGGCGAGCATGCGCCCGTGGCCGTAGCGGACCCAGGACAGCGGGCCGTGGCCGAGGACGGGGTCGGAGATCAGGATGCCGCCGGCGCCGAGCGCGGCGATCATGAGCAGCGTGCTGCCGACCGTGCCCATCGCGATCGTGCGGTACGGGAATCGCGAGGGCACGCGGAGCCGCTCGGCCAGCCCGGCCGAGGGCGTCTGCGTGGGGTCGGTGGTGGTCGCCATTTCCGTTCGGAGATTACACACCGCGCTCGCGCGGGTTTCCCGCAGTGCCGGTTTTCCGCCGGGTCACGTCCCGACCGCGCGGCGCTGGGCGGTGCCGCCGGGCAGGGCGGCCAGCAGGGACTTCGTGTACTCGTGCTGCGGGTCGAGCAGGACCTGCTCCACGGTCCCGGTTTCGACGAGCTCGCCGCGGTACATCACGGCGACCCGGTCGGCGATGTTCCAGGCCAGCCCGAGGTCGTGGGTGATCACGAGCGCGGCGAGGCCGAGTTCGCGGCGCAGCCGCAGCAGCAGCGCGAGGATCTCGCCGCGCACGGACGCGTCGAGCGAGGCGACCGGTTCGTCGGCCACCACCACCGACGGTTCGAGCGCCAGGGCACCGGCGATGACGACGCGCTGGCGCTGGCCGCCGGAGAGCTGGTGCGGCAGCCGGTCGGCGTATTTCTCCGCCGGCCGCAGCTCCGCGGCTTCCAGGGCGCGGTGGACGACGGCGCGCTCGTCGGTCATGCCGTGGATCCGGGGGCCTTCGGCGACGGCTTCGTACACGGTGTGGGCCGGGTTCAAGGCACTGGTCGGGTCCTGCAGGACGAGCTGGACCTGTCGGCGGTAGGCCTTGAGGCCCGCGCCGCCCGCCGGCACCGGCCGGCCGGCGTAGCGGACCACGCCGGAGTCGGGTTTCTGCAGGCCGAGCAGGGTGCGCGCGAGGGTGGTCTTGCCGGAGCCGGACTGGCCGACCAGCGCGACGATTTCGTCGCGGGCGACGGCGAGGTCGACCCCGGCGACGGCGTCGATGCGCTTGCCGGTGCGGTCGCGGAACGACACGCGCAGGTTCTCCGCGGCCAGCAGCGGCTCTCCGCCGGTGACGCGGTCCGCCGGTTCGGGCGGCAGCGGGGTGGCGGTGGCCGGGGCGAAGCGGGACGCCGGGTCGCCGACGGTCGGGAACGCCGCGGCCAGCGCCCGGGTGTGCTCGTGCCGGGGCGCGGTCATCACTTCGGCGCTGGGGCCTTCTTCGACGATCTGCCCGTCGTACATGACGGCGATGCGTTCGCAGGTGGCGGCGAGCACCGACAGGTCGTGGCTGATCATGATCAGGCCGATGTCCTGCTCGGCGACCAGCCGGGAGAGCAGGGCGAGGACCTGGGCCTGGACGATGACGTCGAGGGCGGTGGTCGGCTCGTCGGCGATGATGAGCCGGGGCGAGCAAGCGAGGGCCATGGCGATCATGACGCGCTGCTTCTGCCCGCCGGACAGCTCGTGGGGGTAGGCGCCGGCGCGGCTCGGCGGCAGGTCGACCTGGGTGAGCAGCTCGGCGACGCGGGCGTCGACCTCGGCGTCGGTCGGGGTCTTCCCGCCGGGCGGGTGCAGCCGGATGGGCTCGGCGATCTGCTCGCCGATCTTGCGGACCGGGTTGAGGGCGTGCATGGCGCCCTGGAAGACGACGGACGCCTCGGCCCAGCGGACCGCGCGCAGCCGTCCCCATTTCATGGCGGTGACGTCTTCGCCGTCGAGGACGATCTCGCCGGTGATCTTCGCGGTGCGCGGCAGCAGCCGCAGCACGCTCATCGCGACGGTGGACTTGCCGGAGCCGGATTCGCCGGCGACGCCGAGGGTGCCGCCGGGGTCGAGGGTGAGGCCGACCCCGCGGACGGCGGGCACTTCCTTCTCGCCCACGGCGTAGGTGACGGTGAGGTCCTTGAGCTGCAGCAGCGGGGTGGTCACTTCTTCAACCTCGGGTTGAGCACGGTCTCCAGTCCCCGGCCGACCAGGGTGAAGCAGAGCACGACGAGCACGATGGCGATGCCCGGCGGGAGCAGGTTCCACCAGGCGCCGCGGGTGACGGCGCCGTTGTTGAGCGCGGTCTCCAGCATCGCGCCCCAGGACACGGCGTTCGGGTCGCCGACGCCGAGGAACGCGAGGGTGGCGTCGGCGATGACGGCGTTGCCGACGACGAGGGTGGTGTTGGCCAGCACGAGCGGCAGCACGCCGGGCAGGACGTGCTTGCCGACCACGTGCAGGTGGCCGCCGCCCAGCGCGCGGGCGCGTTCGATGTAGGGGCGGCTTTCGATGGTCAGCGTCTGGGCGCGGACCAGCCGGGCGGTGCTGGGCCAGGCAGTGAGGCCGATGGCGACGATGACGGTGAAGACGCCGTGCGGCAGCACCGCCGAGAGGGCGATGGCCAGCACCAGCGACGGCAGCACGAGGAAGAAGTCGGTGAACCGCATCAGGATCGTCGAGGTCCAGCCGCCGAAGTGGGCGGCGGTGATCCCGATGAGGGTGCCGATGAGCACCGACAGCACGGTGGCGGAGAACCCGACGAGCAGCGAGATCCGGGCGCCCCACAGCGTCATGAGCAGCACCGAGCGGCCGTCGATGTCGGTGCCGAGCCAGTAGCGGGCGCTAGGGGGGTTGAGGGCGCCGCCGTCGGCCTTGGTGACGTCGAGGCCGGATTCGTCGGACAGCACCGGCAGCAGCAGGGCCATGACGACGGTGACGGCGAGCAGGATCAGCCCGGTGAGCGCGCCTTTCTGGACGGTGAATTCGCGCCAGGTCCGGGCGACGGCCTGGCGGCGGCGGCGCCAGGCGATCGCGCGCGGCGATTCGAGGGTTTCGGTGGTGGTCATGAGGTGCGCACCCTCGGGTCGAGCACGCGGTAGAGCAGTTCCGCGAGCAGGTTCATCAGCACGACGGCGCCGGCGAGGACGACGAAGACGCCTTGCAGGACCGGCAGGTCCGGGCCGTGGAGGGCCTGGTAGGTCAGCTGGCCGAGGCCGGGCCAGCTGAACACGGCCTCGACCGACACCGCGCCGGAGACGACCATGCCGAACTGCATGAACACCAGCGTGGTGGTGGGCAGCAGCGCGTTCGGGACGGCGTGGCGGCGGCGGACGAGGTCGTCGCGCAGGCCCTTGGCGCGGGCGGTGGTGAGGTAGTCGGCGTTCATCTCCCCCAGCAGCGACGAGCGCATGATGAGCATGTACTGGGCGTAGAACACGGCCAGGAGCGTCACGCACGGCAGCACCAGGTGGTGCAGCACGTCGAGGGTCTGGGAGAGGAAGCCCGGCGCGGCGTCCGGGGAGTGCATGCCGCGGCTGGGGAACAGGCCGTTGGTGGCGACCAGCAGGATCAGGCCGAGCCAGAACTGCGGGACCGACCACAGGGTGAGCGCGATCCCGGTCTGGGTGCGGTCGAAGGTGCTGTCGCGGCGCCACGCCGCGCGCGTGCCGAGCCACAGCCCGAGGGCGACGGCGAGCACGGTCGCGCTGCCGACGAGCAGGATGGTCGGCCAGAGCCGTTCGTCGATCATGTCGCCGACCGGGCGGTTTTCCAGGTAGGACGTGCCGAAGTCGCCGTGCAGGAGCTTCCAGACGTAGTCGCCGAACTGCTGCAGCACGGGCTTGTCGACGCCGAGGCGTTCGCGCAGTTCCGCGACCTGCTTCGGGTCGGTGGGCCGCTCGCGGACCATGGTCGCGACCGGGTCGCCGGGCAGCATCCGGAACAGGAAGAAGAACAGCACGATCACCAGCGCGATGCTGACGACGGCTTCGACGAGTTTCTTGAGCACGAACCGGGCGGTGCCGGTCGAGCCGCGGTGCTCGGCGGGATCGACGAGCACCGCGGCTTGTTCGGGGGCGGTCATGCTTACTCTCGGTCCTCCGCCGACTTGCCGCGGCGGCCGAGCATGATGCCGCCGCCGACGAGCACGATCACCACGACGGCGCCGACGACGATCCACACGACGGTGCTGCCGCTGCCGGAGTCCGCGGCGGACTGGCTGCCGGCCGGGGTGGCGCCGTAGACGCCCCAGTAGCCGGACTGCTCGAGGATCGCGCCCTCGGGCTGGGGCTGCTTGGTGAAGCCGGAGAACTTGTCGGAGCGGTAGGCCTCGAGGGAGTTCTGGTAGTCGAGCACGACGTTCACGGCCTGGCTGGCGAGCCGGGCCTGGGCCTGCTTGACGATGCCGGCGCGCTTGGCGTCGTCGGTTTCGGCGAGCTGGGCGGCGCGCAGCCGGTCGTACTCGGGATCGCAGAAGAAGGTGTCGGTGGTGGCGCCCTTGCCCTGGGCGTTCGGCCGGGCCGCGCAGGTGTGCAGCTGCAGCGCGGAGTCCGGGTCCGGGTTGGTGGCGTAGCCGGAGACGGCGAGGTCGTACTTGCCGGCGTTGGTGCGGTCGTTCAGCTCGTCGTCGGAGACCAGCTCCTGCTTGACGGTGATGCCGATGTCCTTGAGCCAGCCGGAAACGTACTGGGCGAGGCGCTGGTCGTAGGGCCGGTTGGCGTGCCCGGTCAGGCGCAGTTCGAGCTTGCCGCCGCCGGGGGCGACGCGGACGCCGTCTGGGCCCTTGGCGTAGCCGGCCTGGTCGAGGGCGGCGTTGGCGGCGGCGATGTCGAACTTGACCTGCTCGTCCGGGGCCGGTTCCCAGTGGTAGGCGTGGTAGATCGGCGGGATGATGCCGGTGCCGATCTGGGCGTGCCCGCCGGTGACGCGGTCGACCACGGTCTGGCGGTCGATGGCCTGCACGATCGCCTTGCGCAGCCGGATGTCCTTGAGCGCGGGGTTGCCGTCGCCGATCGGCTGGTTTTCGCTGTTCTGGACGCCGAAGTTGAGGTTGATCTCGTCGTAGCGGCGGCCGGGGGCGGCGTTGGTGGTGATGCCGGGCTGGTTCTTGAGCGCGTCGAACTGGGTCGGGGTGAGCCGGTTGATGACGTCGACCTCGCCCTGGCGCAGGGCGTTGACGGCGGCTTCGGCGTCCTTGAACACCAGCAGCTGCAGCTCGTCGACCTGCGGGGCGCCGCGCCAGTAGTTCTTGTTGGCCTTGAACTTGACGTACTCGTTCTGCTTGTACTCGGTGAGCTGGTACGGGCCGTCGTCGACGCCGACGACCGAGATGTCGTCGGTCTTGGGGTCGTTGAGGTCCTTGATCGGCGCCCAGACGTGCTCCGGCACGATCGGCACGTCGAGCAGGTTCATGTCCGACTGCACGGTCTTGGTCTTGATGACCAGCGTGGTGTCGTCGGGGGCGGTGACGGTCTCGAAGTTGGTGACGTAGCTGCCGTTGGCGGTGCGGGCGTTTTCGTCGGTGAGCATCCGGTTGAACGTGAACGCGGCGTCCTTGGCGGTGACCGGCTGCCCGTCGCTCCACTTGGCCCCGGAGCGGATCTTGAACGTCCAGGTGAGCTTGTCCGGTGACGGGGTCCACGACTCGGCGAGCGCGGGCGAGGCCTGCGCGGTCTCGGCCGAGGGCACGGTGAGGAACTCGTAGATGAAGCGGCCGACCTGCGTCGACGCGGCGAGCGACGCAGTGAACGGGTTGAGGTGGTCGATGCCGGTGGTCAGCGCGACGCGCAGCACCTTGGCCTGCTGGGCCTGTGCGGGCGCGGCGAGCGGGATCGCCGCCAGCGTCGCGGCCGCGAGGGCCGCGCCGGCGCGGGCGATGCGCCCGGTTCTGCGTGGAAAGTGCACCAAAAACCACCCCATCGTTCTCGCTGTGAGCCTCCCCAAGGACGAGAAGTAACCACATACCGGGACAACCGCGCAATATGTTGGCGCCTCGGCAGGTGTCCGATCGTTATCGATCGCTTCCGGTGACGGTGGGTGACGAGCGGTGCGTGCCCGGGGCCCGGGCGGTCTGGTTAGAGTGCCGGGCATGCGCATCATGGTCTCGGCGGACATGGAGGGCGCCACCGGCGTCACCTGGACCGACGACGTCGTGCCCGGTTCGCCGCAGTGGGACCGCTTCCGGCGGCTGTTCACCGGCGACGTCAACGCGGTGCTGGCCGGGCTGTTCGCGGCCGGGGCGAGCGATGTCCTGGTCAACGAAGCGCATTCGTCGCAGCGGAACCTGCTGCTGGAGGACCTCGACCCGCGGGCGCGGATGCTGACCGGGCGGCACAAGCCGCTGTCGATGATGCAGGGCATCGACTCCGGTGTGGACGGTGTGGTGTTCCTCGGCTACCACGCCGGTGCCGGGTTCGACGGGGTGCTGTCGCACACGTACCTGGAGAACCAGATCACCGGCGTGTGGCTGGACGACGTGCCGGCGAGCGAGGGCCGGCTGAACGCGGCGGTGGCCGCGGAGTACGGCGTCCCCGTCCTGCTGGTTTCGGGTGACGACGAAACGTGTGAAGACGCCCGTGACTACGCTCCGGAGGCGGAGCTGGTCCAGGTGAAGGAGTGCGTGAGCCGGTACGCGGCGATCTGCCTGCCGCCGGCGCGCACGGCGGAGCTGCTGACCGGCGCGGCGGCCGACGCCATGGCACTGGCCGGCCGGGAGGAGCGGCGCGTGCGGGCGCACCGGATCGAGGTGGAGTTCGACGCGAGCCACCTGGCGCAGGCCGCGGCGGTGGTCCCGACGGTGGAGCAGATCGGGACGCGCCGGGTCGGGTTCGACGCGGTGAACATGACCGAGGCGATGAAGGCGTTCAAGGTCGTCACGGCGATCGCGGCGGGGGCGGTGCAGGGCATCTATGGCTGACGTCGTCGAGCTGTGCGCGGACCTGATCCGGTTCGACACGACCAACCGCGGCGGCAACGACGCCCGCCCCGAGCGCCCGGCAGCCGAGTACGTGGCCGCGTTCCTCGACGGCCTCGGCATCCCCTCCCGGATCCTGGAAGCCGCGCCGGGGCGGGCCAGCGTCGTCGCCCGCGTGCCGGGAACGGACCCGTCGCTGCCGGCGCTGCTGGTGCAGGGCCATCTCGACGTCGTCCCGGCGGACGCGGCGGACTGGTCGGTGCCGCCGTTCTCCGGCGAGGTCCGCGACGGGTACCTGTGGGGCCGCGGCGCGACCGACATGAAGGACTTCGTGGCGATGGTGCTCGCGGCGCTGGCCGGCGGGGTGCGGCCCCGGCGGGAACTGGTGCTGGCGTTCGTCGCCGACGAGGAGGACCGCGGCGAGTGGGGCGCGCACTGGCTGGTCGCCCGGCACCCGGAGCTGTTCGAGGGGTGTGTGGCGGCGATCAGCGAGTCGGGCGGCTACACCTATCACGTGCCGGCGGCCGACGGGCGTGACGTGCACCTTTACCCGGTGGGGACGGCCGAGCGCGGGACGGCGCACCTGCGGCTGACCGCGCGGGGCCGGGCCGGGCACGGGTCGCGGCCGAACGAGGAGAACGCGGTCACGCGGCTGGTGGGTGCGCTGCACCGGATCGCCGCGCACCGCTGGCCGGTGTCGCTGACCCCGGCCGTGCGGGCGTTCCTCGAGCGGACCGGCGACGCGCTCGGCGTGCCGGTCGACCTGTCCTCTTCGGACGGTGTGGACGCGGCGGTGGCGGCGCTGGGCCCGGCGGGTTCGCTGGTGGTGCCGACGGTCCGCAACAGCACGACCCCGACGATGCTGGACGCGGGCTACAAGGTGAACGTGATCCCGTCGACGGCTTCGGCGCAGGTCGACGTGCGGGTGCTGCCGGGGACCGAGGAAGAGCTGTTCGCGGCTGTGGACGAGCTGCTCGGCGACGGCGTGACGCGGGAGTTCGTGGCGCACCAGCCGCCGGTGCAGGCGCCGGTGGACTCGCCGTGGTTCTCGGCGATGGCCGCGGCCTTGCGGGCGGAAGATCCCGAGGCGGTCGTGGTGCCGTACTGCCTGGGAGGCGGGACGGACGCGAAGGCGTTCGCGCAGCTCGGCATCGACAACTACGGGTTCGCGCCGCTGTGGCTGCCGAAAGGCTTCCCGTACCGGGCGATGGCGCACGGCGTGGACGAGCGGGTGCCGGTGGAAGGCCTGCACTTCGGCACGCGCGTGCTGTCACGGTTCCTGGAGAGCTGCTGAGCCGGTCCTCAGCGCACCGGCGGGTCGGGCAGTTCCGCCTCGATGTCCGGTTCCGGCAGCGGCCGCGCGCCCGCGCCGCCGACCGGGGACGGCGGGAGCGGGCGGCGCGGCTCGCGCACCCCTGCCCCACCGTCGTCGTCCCCCGTGTCCTCCGGGTTGCCCGGGGCCGGCGGCGGTGCCGGGGATCGGTACTTGAGCTGCCGCGCGACTTTGCGGCGTTTCGCAGCGGCCATGGCGGTCCTTTCGCCGAGGTGTCCGTTACCGCGTGAAGGTGGCCCAGTAGCGCAGGCCGTCGCGGACCGTCTCCAGGCTCACCAGGCGGACGCCGTCCTGGGCGACGGACTCGACTTCCGCGCGGCTGAACGGCCACGGCGGGCTCTGCCACGCCGCCATGTCCTGCTTCTCCTCCGCCACTTCGGAGACGATCGCGGTGCCGCCGGGGGCGAGGAACCCGGCCAGCGACCGCAGCGCCGCGGGCCGGTAGTCCCGGGGCATCGCCTGGATGTTGATGATCTCCACGACCAGGTCGAACGCGTGGCGCCACTGCGCGGGCGGGTGCAGCAGGTCCGCGACCACGTAGTCCACAGTGGACTGCGGGAAGCGGGCGCGGGCCGCCTCGACCGCGGCCGGGGCCACGTCGAAGCCCGTGACCCGCCAGCCCGCCGAGGCCAGCAGCTCGGGGTCGTCGCCCAGTGCGCTGCCGACCACCAGGGCCCGCCGGCCCGCGCCGGGGTGGTCGGCGGCCCAGGCGACCAGCTCCGCGGTGGGCGCGCCGCGGGTCCACGGCACGTCGGCTTCGCCGCGGGCGGCGGCGGTGTAGAGCCGGTCGAACCACCCGGTGGGGTCGCCTTGGGCGAGGGAGGCGCGGGCGAGTACGCGGTCGGCGGGGTCCGGCGTCGTCATCGTCGTGACTCTAGCGGCGGCGCCGGGCTCTCGAGACGGGTTCGGGCGGTCAGCCGGCGGCTCGCTCGCCGGAGGGCGGGTGTACGGGAGCGGGCGCATGGTCGCGCTGCTCGTCGGCGGACTGGGCCACGGCGCCGGCGACCCGTAGCGGCTGGTCGCGTTCCCCTCGGTTGTCCAGTTCTGGCCAGGTTTGCCGAGCGGTCTTGACATCGATGTCACCCGCGCGTTTCGCTCTCTGGGCACCGCCGGTCCCCCGTCCGTCGGTCCCCCGTTCACCCTCCAGAGCTTGGAGCAACGATGCCCCGAAGCGCCAGACCGCCGGTCGCGTTCCTGGTGACCGCCGCCGTGGTCGCCGCCGGCCTGGTCGCCATCCCGGCGGCGGCGTCCGCCGCCGATGAAGCCCTGCCCGCCGATTTCTCCTCGTCCTTCGAGCCCGGCGACGTCCAGCCGGCGTGGACCGACACCGTCGACACCGACGCGGCCGGCAAGCCGCGCGCGTACGGCGTCAACGGCGCGAACGGCACCACGATCCCCGGCGACATCCGCGGCAAGGTCACCGAGACCAGCGCCAGCAGCGAGAACACCTCCGGCGGCGAGGTCGTGTCGAACCTGGTCGACGGCACCACGGACACGAAGTGGCTGTCGTGGGACCCGACGGCGTGGGCGCAGATCACGCTGTCGGAGCCGACCGCGATCACGCACTACGCGATCTCCTCGGCCAACGACTTCGCCGAGCGCGACCCCAAGGACTGGACGCTGCAGGGCTCGAACGACGCCAGCGCGTGGACCGACCTGGACACGCAGACCGGCCAGACGTTCGCCGAGCGGTTCCAGACGAACAACTACAAGCTGGCCGCGCCGACGGCGCCGTACAAGTACTTCCGGCTGAACGTCACGCGCAACAACGGCGGCCCGATCCTGCAGATGTCGGAGCTGCTGCTGGCCAACGACGACCCGGCACCGCCGCCGCTGCCGAACATGCGCAGCTTCGTCGACTCCGGCCCGACCACCGGCTACACGAACAAGAACCGGGTCGGCTTCACCGGGCTCAAGGCGTTCCGCTACTCCGGCAGCCAGACCGCGACCGGGCACGGCTGGTCGTACAACAAGATCTTCGACGTCGACATCCCGGTCGTGGCCTCGACCGAGCTGTCGTACAAGGTGCAGCCGCAGTTCATCACCGGCGACCTGAAGTACCCGAGCACGAACGTCGCGATCGACCTGGCCTTCACCGACGGCACCTACCTGCGCAACCTCGGCGCGACCGACCAGTACGGCTTCCCGCTGACCCCGGAGGGCCAGGGCGCTTCGAAGGTGCTCTACGCCAACCAGTGGAACCTGGTGCGCTCGGCGATCGGGCAGGTCGCGAAGGGCAAGACGATCGACCGGATCCTGGTCGGCTACGACAACCCGGACGGCCCCGGCACGTTCCAGGGCTGGCTCGACGACGTCAAGGTCTCGGCCACGCCGACGCCGCCGGCGAGCCTCCGCCCGAGCGACAACGTGATCACCACGCGCGGCACGATGGCCAACGGCACGTTCTCCCGGGGCAACAACTTCCCGGCCACGGCGGTGCCGCACGGGTTCAACTTCTGGACCCCGGTCACCGACGCGGGCGCCGACAACGGCGGCTCGCCGCGCTGGCTGTACAACTACAGCACCCAGAACAACGCGCAGAACCTGCCCGCGCTGCAGGCATTCAGCGTCAGCCACGAGCCCAGCCCGTGGATGGGCGACCGGCAGGTCTTCCAGGTGATGCCGTCCGCGGCCGCCGGCGTCCCGGACGCCAACCGCGACGCGCGGGCCCTGCCGTTCAAGCACAGTGACGAGGTCGCGCGGGCGCACTACTACGGTGTGCAGTTCCAGAACGGGATCAAGACCGAGATCGCGCCGACCGACCACGCGGCGATGTTCCGGTTCTCCTTCCCGGGCAGCGACTCGAGCCTGATCTTCGACAACGCCACCAACGCGGGCGGGCTGACGCTCGACACCGCGACCGGCACGCTGTCCGGCTACACCGACACCGGCAACTACGCCGGCGCGGGCCGGATGTTCGTCTACGCGACGTTCGACAAGCCGGTCACCGCCGGTGGCAAGCTCACCGGGCAAGGCCGCGACAACGTCACCGGCTACCTGCGGTTCGACGCCGGCGCGGACAAGACCGTGCAGATGCGGATCGCGACGTCGCTGATCAGCGTCGAGCAGGCGAAGAAGAACCTCGCGCAGGAGATCGCCCCGGCCGCGACGTTCGACTCGGTGCGTGACGCGGCGCAGAAGGCGTGGGACGACCAGCTGAAGGTGATCGAGGTCGAGGGCGCGTCGAAGGACCAGCTCACGACGCTCTACTCGAACCTCTACCGGCTGTTCCTGTACCCGAACTCGCAGTTCGAGAACACCGGCACCGCCGACAAGCCCGCGTACCAGTACGCGAGCCCCGTCTCGCCGAAGACCGGCGCGGACACCGCGACCCGGACGGGGTCGAAGATCGTCGACGGCCAGCTGTACGTCAACAACGGCTTCTGGGACACCTACCGCACGACCTGGCCGGCGTACTCGCTGCTCACGCCGGACATGGCCGGGAAGATGGTCGACGGGTTCGTGCAGCAGTACCGTGACGGCGGCTGGATCGCGCGCTGGTCCTCACCCGGCTACGCGGACCTGATGACCGGCACCAGCTCGGACGTCGCGTTCGCCGACGCCTACCTCAAGGGCGTGAAGAACTTCGACGTGAAGTCGGCTTACGACGCGGCGCTCAAGAACGCCACGGTGACGCCGCCGAACTCGGCGGTCGGCCGCAAGGGCCTGGACCAGGGCATCTTCCTCGGCTACACACCCAACACGGCCAGCGAGGGCTTCTCGTGGGCGATCGAGGGCTACGTCAACGACTTCGGCATCGCGAACCTGTCGAAGAAGCTGGCCGACGAAGCCGCGCCGAACGACCCGCGCAAGGCGGAGTACCAGGAGAACTACGAGTACTTCACCAGCCGCGCCCAGCAGTACGTGAACCTGTTCGACCCGAGTGTCGGGTTCTTCCAGGGCAAGGACGCCAACGGGAAGTTCACCAAGACCAAGGACCAGTACGACCCGCGCTCGTGGGGCGGGGACTACACCGAGACCGACGGCTGGGGCATGGCCTTCACCGTGCCGCAGGACGGTCAGGGCCTGGCGAACCTCTACGGCGGCAAGGCCGGCCTGGCGAACAAGCTGGACCAGTTCTTCGCCACCCCGGAGACCGCCACCTTCCCCGGGTCCTACGGCGGGGTGATCCACGAGATGCGGGAGGCCCGCGACGTGCGGATGGGCCAGTACGGCCACTCCAACCAGCCGGCCCACCACATCCTCTACATGTACGACTACGCCGGTCAGCCTTCGAAGACACAGGCGAAGGTCCGTGAGGCGCTGTCGCGGCTGTACAACGGCAGCGAGATCGGCCAGGGCTACCCGGGTGACGAGGACAACGGCGAGATGTCCGCGTGGTACATCTTCAGCGCGCTGGGCTTCTACCCGCTGCAGATGGGCAGCCCGGACTACGCGATCGGGTCGCCACTGTTCAAGAAGGCCACGATCCACCTGGCCGGCGGCAAGGACCTCGTGATCAACGCGCCGAAGAACAGCGCGAAGAACGTCTACGTCCAGGGCGTGAAGGTCAACGGCAAGGCGTACTCCTCGACGTCGCTGCCGCAGGACCTGATCGCGAAGGGCGGCGTCATCGACTTCGACATGGGCCCGAACCCCTCGACCTGGGGCACCGGCCCGGACGACGCGCCGAAGTCGATCACCACGGGTGACGCGGTCCCGACGCCGCTGCACGACGAGACCGGCCCCGGCCGGGGCACGCTGTCCACTTCGGACGGCTCCAACGCCGCCGCGCTGATCGACAACACCTCGCGCACCCAGGCCGCCGTCACCGGCGCCCTGCAGTACCAGCTCAACAACACCGACGAGGCCGTCACGCACTACACGCTGACGTCCCAGACCGGTGCGGGCGACCCGAAGAGCTGGACGCTGAAGGGCTCCTACGACGGCAAGACCTGGGCCGTGGCCGACCAGCAGACGAACCAGGCGTTCACCTGGCGGCAGCAGACCCGCGCGTTCAAGGTGGCCAACCCGGCGCACTACGCCTACTACAAGCTCGAAGTCACCGCGACCAGCACCGGCGCCCCGGCGCAGCTGGCCGAGTTCGAGCTGCTGGGCAAGCCGGACGCCGCCTGCACCCGCACGATCACGGGTGCGTCGAACGGGCCGCTGCCGGTGACGTCCGGCACGGTGTGCCTGCAGGACGCGACAGTGTCGGGCCCGGTGACCGTGTCCGGCGGCGCGTCGCTGGTGGTGCGCGGCGGGACGATCACCGGCCCGCTCTCGGCCACCGGCGCCGGGCAGGTCGTGCTCAACCGCACCAAGGTGGGCGGACCGGTGGCGATCACCGGGACGACCGGCACGGTGTCGATCGAGCTGACCGACGTCGGCGGCCCGGTCGCGCTGACCGGCAACCACGGCCCGGTGCTGACGTCGAGCACCGTGGGCGGCCCGCTGGCCTGCGCGGCCAACTCGCCGGCCCCGACGGACTACGACCTGCCCAACACCGTCCGCGGCCCCGCCGCCGGGCAGTGCGCGGCGATCTAGTCCACCCGATCGACCGGGAAGGCCTCCTCACCCCGGTGAGGGGGCCTTCCCGGCGTTCCGGGCCGCGGGCTGGGCCGTTCGGCGGATACGGTGGGCGCATGCCCGACGCCGTGTTCTTCTCCTCCTTCGAAACCGGTGACCCGCAGCCGGTGGACCCGGCCTTGCGGGTCGGCAGCGGCCCCGACCGCTCCCCCACGGCCAAGACCGGCGTCGGCTTCACCGGCCTCAAGGCCCTGCGCTACGACGCCCGCCCCGAGGCCGTCCTGTTCGAGCTGGACGTCCCGGTGACCGCGCGCACCGAGCTGTCCTATGCGGTCTTCCCCGTCGCCGACGGTGAGATCCCCGCCTACCACGCCACCCGGGTCGCCCTCGACGTCGAGTTCGCCGACGGCACCTCGGCCGGCTTCGCCCCGGTGGACGACAAGACCCGCTACGTCGACCAGTGGAACCTCGTCCGGCGCCCGCTGGGGGCGTTCGCGGGCCGCCGCATCAGCCGGATCGTGCTGCGCACCGCGTCCCCCGCGGGCGAGATCACCGGCTGGCTCGACGACGTCCGGATCGCCGAACGCCCCGAGCCGCCGCGCGAGCCCGCCGACTTCGTCCGCACCACCCGCGGCACGCACTCCAGCGGCGAATTCTCCCGCGGCAACACCTTCCCGGCCACCGCCGTGCCGCACGGGTTCAACTTCTGGACCCCGGTCACCGACGCCGGCGTCACCAACTGGATCTACTCCTACCACCGCCACAACGACGACCGGAACCGCCCGGCGCTGCAGGCCTTCGCGCTGAGCCACCAGCCGAGCCCGTGGATGGGCGACCGCCACACCTTCCACGTCATGCCCGGCACCGGCCCGGCCGAACCCGACCGCCGCCGGCGTGCCCTGGCCTTCACCCACGACGACGAGACCGACTCGCCGCACCACTACGGCGTCCGGTTCGCCAACGGCATCACCGCCGACCTCGCGCCGACGTCCCACGCGGCGATCCTGCGGTGCACCTTCCCCGGCGGCCGCGGCTGGCTGCTGTTCGACAACACCGCCAACCGCGGCGGCCTGCGCCTGCACCCGGAACGGGGTGTCGTCACCGGCCACACCTGGATCCGCAGCCGCCTCTCGGCCGGCGCGCGCCGGATGTTCGTCTACGCCGAAACCGACGTCCCGGCCCGGCGCGGCGGCAAGATCCACCGCCCGTTCTGGCGCACCGTGACCGGCGCCCTCGAGTTCGACGCGCCGGCGGTGACGCTGCGGATCGCGACGTCGCTGATCAGCCTCGCCCAGGCCAAGCGCAACCTCGAACTGGAGATCCCGGCCGGGACGCCGTTCGAACACGTCCGCGACCAGGCCCGGCAGCTGTGGCAGGACGTGCTCGGCCGCGTCGAGGTCGAAGGCGCCACCGAAGACCAGCGGACCACCCTGTACTCGAACCTCTACCGGCTGTTCCTCTACCCGAACATCGCGCACGAGAACACACCGAAAGGCATCCGGCACGCGAGCCCGGTCGTGCGCCGGTGGTGGCCGAGCACCCGCACCCGCACCGGCGCGAAAGTCGTCGACGGCGAGCTGTACGTCAACAACGGCTTCTGGGACACCTACCGCACCACCTGGCCCGCGTATGCGCTGCTCACCCCCGAGCACTGCGGCCGGATGGCCGACGGGTTCGTCCAGCAGTACCGCGAAGGCGGGTGGATCGCCCGCTGGTCCTCCCCCGGCTACGCCGACCTGATGACCGGCACCAGCTCGGACGTCGCGTTCGCCGACGCCTACCTCAAGGGCGTCAAGAACTTCGACGTCGAGGCCGCCTTCGACGCCGCCGTCAAGAACGCCACCGTCACCCCGCCGCACCGCGCGGTCGGCCGCAAGGGCCTCGACGAGTCGATCTTCCTCGGCTGGACCCCCTTCTCCGTCCCCGGCGGGCTCTCCTGGGCACTGGAAGGCTGCATCAACGACTTCGGCCTGGCCAACCTCGCCGACGCGCTGTCCCGGGAAAGCGATGGGCCACGCGCCCGGACGTTCGCCGACTACGCCGCCTACTTCCGCGAGCGGGCCAAGAACTACGTCCACCACTTCGACCCCGCGATCGGCTTCTTCCAGGGCCGCCACCGCGACGGCCGCCGCAGGTTCGCCCCCGAAGGCTACGACCCGGCCGCCTGGGGCGGCGACTTCGTCGAAACCAACGCCTGGAACACCGCCTTCACCGTTCCCCACGACGGCCCCGGCCTCGCCGCGCTGCACGGCGGACACGCCGGCCTTGAAGCCAAGCTCGACACCTTCTTCGCCACCCCGGAGACCGGCCGCCGGCCCGGCGCGTACGGCGGGCTGATCCACGAGATGACCGAAGCCCGCGACGTCCGCATGGGCCAGTACGGCCACTCCAACCAGCCGTCCCACCACATCCCGTACGTCTACAACCTCGCCGGCGCGCCCGCCAAGACCCAGCGCGTCGTGCGGGAAGTCCTCCAGCGGCTCTACACCGGCAGCGACATCGGGCAGGGCTACCCCGGCGACGAGGACAACGGCGAAATGTCGGCGTGGTGGGTGTTCGGCGCACTGGGTTTCTACCCGCTGGCCACCGGCAGCCCGCGCTACGCGATCGGCTCGCCCCTGTTCGAAAAGGCCACCGTGCACCTCGGCGGCGGCAAGCGGCTCGTCGTCCACGCCCCCGGCAACACCGCCGAGACCGTCTACGTCCGCGGGCTCACCGTCGACGGCCGGCCCCACGACGCGACCACCATCTCCCACGCCACCCTCGCCGGCGGCGCCGAGCTGGTCTTCGACCTCGCGACCGAGCCCACCGGCTGGGGCGCCCCGCCACCACCGGCCGCCCACCCGGACCCGGTCACCGACCTCACCGGCACCGCGACCGCCTCCGACGGCACGAACGCCGGCGCGCTGTTCGACGACACCACCCGCACCCAGGTCACCTTCCGCACCACCACCCCGGCGATCGAGTTCACCGTCACCGGCCCGCCCCGCCCGGTCGTGCTCTACACGCTCACCTCCGGCACCCGCCGCGGCGACCCCAGCGCGTGGGTCCTCGAAGGCTCCGACGACGGCACCCGCTGGACCACCCTCGACGAACGCCACGGCGAGCTGTTCCGCTGGCGCCGCCAGACCCGTCCCTTCGCGCTCGCCCACCCGGCCGCGCACCCGCACTACCGGCTGCGGATCACCGCCACCCGCGGCGGCCGCGCCACCGTCGCCCAGTGGGAGCTGCTCGCCCGATGAACCACCTCCGCTCCGCCGCGCTCGACCGGCTGGCGGCGGCCGACCCCGGGCTGGTCCGGCTGCGCCTGGCCGGCTCCGCCGTCCTCGGCATCGTCCTCGCCGTCGCCGCCCTGCTGCCCACCCACGTGCCGCTGACCGTCATGCTCGTCGGCGCCGTCGCCGCGATGATGTCGGCCTTCACCGTCAACGACGCCACCCCCGGCGGCCAGGCCGTCACACTCGCGCTGGCGTTCCTCACCGGCGCCGCCTCGATCACCGTCGCCAGCCTCGGCTCGGCTCTGCCGCCGCTCGACAGCGTCGTGTTCGTCCTGCTGATCTTCGTCGCCGTCTACGCCCAGCGCTTCGGGCCCCGCGGCACCGCGCTCGGCTCGATCGGCTTCTTCCTGTTCTTCTTCCCGATGTTCCTACAGGCCCACCTCAAGCAGGTCCCGCAGCTGCTGATGGCACTGGCCGTCGGCGTCCTCGCCAACGCCGTGGTCCGCTTCGTCCTGTTGCGCCACCACCCCGAAGCCGAGTTCCTCCGCGTCCGCCGCGCCTTCCGCGCCCGCCTCGGCGCGGCCGTCCGCGCCACCGAGGCCTACCTGGCCGTCAACGGCTCCGAACGCACCCGCAAGCAGCTGCGCAGCGCACTGGCCCGGCTCCACGAATGCGTGCTGCTCATCGAAGACGCCGCCCCCGACGTCGTCGACGCCCGCGCCGCCGACCGCCTCCGCCGCCGCGCCATCGAAGTCGAGCTGGCCGTCGAATGGCTGGCCATCACCGTCCAGCGGACCTGCTCCGACGAGCTCGGCACCGACGTCCGCGACGACCTCATCGCCCGGCTCGCCCGCTTCCGCGCCCTGATGGAACGCGACCCGCGCGAGCTGCCGCTGATCAGCCAGACCGGCGAGTTCAGCCGCATGCTCGTCGAAGGCAGCCGCATCGACTCCCACGCCGCCCCGGGCGACGGCGTCCGCAAGGCACTGGCCGAGCTCGCCCTGGCCGACGACCGCGCCCAGCGCGCCGCCGCCCCGGAAGCCACCCTCGACCCGCTCGACGAGGACGACGACGAGGAACCGACACCCGCGTTCGCCTACGACAACCGCACCCGCAGCGCCATCCAGGCCGTCGTCGGCGGCGGGCTCGCCGTTCTCGGCGGCGAACTCGTCTCCCACCAGCGCTGGTACTGGGCCGTGCTCACCGTGTTCGTGGTGTTCATCGGCGCCTCCAGCGCCGGCGCCACCTTCGTCAAAGGCGTCCGCCGCCTCGGCGGCACCCTGATCGGCATCGTCGGCGGCGTCCTGCTCGCCCTGCTCGTCGGCGGCAACACCACGGCCACGCTCGCCCTCATCCTGGTGTGCGTCTTCGGCATGGTCTACACCGCCCGCGTCTCCCAGGTCGTGATGGCCTTCTTCATCACCAGCATGCTCGGCCTGCTCTACAGCCTGCTCGGCACGTTCAGCCTCCAGGTGCTCTGGATCCGCGTCGCCGAGACCGCCGTCGGCGCCGCCGCGGGCATCCTCGCCGCCGTCGTGATCGTCCCGGTCCGCACCCGCTCGGTCATGCTCGACGACATCACCGGCGTGCTCGACGAGCTCGAGGAGTTCCTGGAACACGCCTGCGGCCTGCTCACCGGCGAGGAGAACGTCAACATCATCGAACTCTCCCGCGACCTCGACCGCGCCGTCGAACAGGTCCGCACCACCATCGAGCCGCTGACCCACCCGGTCAACCTGCGCAGCGCCCGCCGCGACTACGGCTGGCACGTGCTGACCACGCTCGAAACCATCGCCTTCCGCGCCCGCCACGTCGCCGCCCGCGCCCAGCCCGGCCAGCTCGCCGGCCCCACCGCCGACCGCCTGCGCCAGTTCACCGGACGGCTCCTGAGCAACATCGACGTCGTCCGCAAGGCACTGGAGTCGCCGGGTGGCCCCACACCCGGCACGCTCGTGCGCGACGACGGCACCCCGGTCTCCGACCGCGTCGAGCAGGCCGAGACCCGCGCCGTCCTGTCCAGCCTCAGCCACCTCGACGAAGCCCTCGTCTCCCTCGGCCGCGTCTTCGACATCCAGGCCACCGACCCCCGGACCCCGGCCAAGAAGTGAGAGCCGGGACGGCCCGCCGCCCCGGCTCTCACCGCGCTCCGCTCACGGACAGGTCAACCACGCGAAGTGGTAGGTGGTGGTGATGCTGCCGTCGGTCGAATCCATCGTCACGTAGCTGGTCGTCTTCTTCGGATCCGACGTCCCCGCCGCGGCCCGCAATTCCGTGTTGATGTTCAGATTGCGTTCCTCGCCGCACGGCTTGAACGCGATCGCGCCCACCTCGGTCGAATCGGTGAAATGCCAGTCGTCCTCGAACGGCCCGGCCAGCGGATGCTGCACGTACGCCGTCGGAGAATTACCCTGGAAATAGTAGTTCGCTCTTTCCAGCCCGGTCGCACCGCGTTCCAGGTGCGCGAATCCACGGTAGTCGGCCTGCGCGATTCCGTAGGTGAAGCCCTGCGGCACGTGCACCCGCAACCCGATCTGGCAGTTCTTCCGCGCGTCCAGCGGCCCCGCCCCGACGCCCACCAGTGCCGTGTAGGTGCTGTAGGTCACCGTGAACGCCGTGTTGTCCTGCGAGACCGCCACCGCGGCCGTGTTCGGCGGACACCCGGTGCCGTTGGCGTTGACGACGTCGATGACGATTTTGTCGGGCGGCGGCGGAGTGTTCCACGAATGCGGGACGACCACGGAGGACAGCGCCACAACGGCGGCAGCGACCGCAGAAAGCATCGGAATCCTTCCCAATACATTCGAATTGGGTACGGGGGCGCCGACCATGGTAGCGAAAGGATCACGGAAGCAAACCCCGCTGAACGGAGCAACGCCGCGCAGTCGTCCCACCACGCGGCATTGCCCATCATCCGACAATTTCGCACTCCCCATTCCCGCCAGGTGCGGACGTATTCATGAGGAAAACGATTTCGCACCCCCGGTCCACCCGGTCGCCGCCGCGATCACCCCCGCGACGTCCGGGCTTGATCGTTTCACCGCGGAGATCAGGAACAGCGCCAGGTGTACGGGTGGGAGTGGCGCGTCGCCGCGTCGTACCGGTACCCGCCCGCGGTCCCGTCATCGCCGAGCACCACCGGCAGATCCGCCGCCACGTCACCGAACCTGCCGGCGAAGACACCCTGGTTCCACACGCCGTACCTGGTCCCGGCCGCGTCGTTGCCGCCGCTCGCCTCGTCGATCCGGCCGACGATCAGGCCGGCGGCGTTGATCGTGAAGCCCGGGTTCCCGTTGGACAGGTTGTAGCTGGAGCTCGGCAGCACGTGCGCCGCGTGCTGCTGGTCCCAGTACACCCCGACCTTCTTGCCGCCGAACACGCCGTAGCCGACCACCCGCCCGTTCTTGACGGCCTCCGGCCACGCGTACTGCAGCCCCGGCAGGCCACCGAGGTGCGTCAGCGTCCCGTCCCGCCACAGATCCCCGCCCGAGAGCACGATCGTCCCGTCGGTGTCCACCGCGACCGGCCCGCCCCCGAGGACGGCGCCCCGGTCAGCAGCGTCACCGAACCCGGCTGGGCCGCGGGCCAGCGGACCGCGGTCAGCCCCGACCCGTCCTGCTTGCGCACCACCCCGATCACGTCACCCGACCCGGTGATGCCGGCCGCGGCCGACCGCGTGTACCCGGCCGGCAACTGGCCCGGCGCCGGGAACGGCAGCGCCACCAGCTTCCCGCCCGAGCTCTTGAACGCCCGCTCGAACACGAACCCCGAACCGAACAACGTCGTGTACGCCGTCCCGGCGACCGCCCCCGAACGGTTCTCCGCCGTCACCCGCGCCCCGCCGGTCCCGGCCGTGCCCAGATCGGCGTACGTCCCACCGGTCCACGACGCCGCCCGGGTGGTGTCGCCGAACTGGTCGCTCGGCAGCGCCCAGCCGGCGAACCCGCCGTTGTCGTCGGTGGCCGTCACGGCCGCGCTCACCGACGTGCCCGCGCCCAGCGCGGTGGGCTTCCAGGTGCAGGCGGCGGCCGACGTCGCGGCGGCCGCGGCCTGACCCGAACCCAGCAACCCCGCCGCCACCAGTGCACAACCCAGCGATCTGAACTTCATCGTCTCCCCTTCGTCCGCGGCGGCAGGCAGCCGCCCCCGCCCGAACGTAACGACGCGGCGACACCGGATCCGGATTCGCCCGCCGTGACTAGGGAAACCACCCGAGATCCCCAGCGTCCACAATGGACGAATCAGGCCACCAGCGCGGCGGCCCGCCCCAGCGTCTCCACCCCCGCCACCGACCACGGCCCGGCCGTGATCACGACCGCGTGCCCGATGCCCCACGCGGCGAACTCCGCACACCGCCTGGCGAACGACTCCGCCGGCTCCCCGGGCGCCAGCCGCGTGCTGATCGTCTTCTCGATCGCCTCGTACGGCCGCCCGGCCTCGGCGCAGTGCCGCGCCAGGACAGCCAGCTTGTGCCGCACCGTCTTCCCACCGTCCGGGACGTCGAACACATTGCACGCATCGGCGTACCGCGCGACCAGCCGCAGCGTCTTCCGCTCGCCCGCCCCGCCGATCAGCACCCGCGGCCGCCGCACCGGCAGCGGGTTCCCGATCGGCCGGTCCAGCCGGTAGTGCGCACCCTCGAACGGCGAGTCGTCCCCCGCCCACATCCGCAGCGCCAGCCGCACGGTCTCGTCGAGCCGCTCGAACCGCTCGCCCACCGGCGGGAACGGCAGGCCCATCGCCCGCGCCTCCCCGTCGTGGTGCCCGGTGCCGATCCCGAACCACGCCCGCCCACCGGAGAGGACGTCGAGCGTCGTGACGGCCTTGACCAGCAACGCCGGCGGCCGGAACGTCACCGCCGAAACCATCGTGCCCAACCCGATCCGGCTCGTCCGCGCCGCGAGGAACCCCAGCGTCGTGTACGCCTCCAGCATGGCCGAATCCGGCGTGCTGTTCGGGTCCGCCTGCAGCAGGTGATCGGCCACCCACAGCGTGTCCAGCCCGGCGGCCTCGGCCGCCACGGCGACGTCCGCCAGGTCCCCGGCCGGCCCGCCGGCCCACGAGAAGTCCGTGACGCCGATGCTCACCCGCATCACGACCCCCTCGTGAGCAGTTCCATGTTGTGCCCGTCCGGGTCGGCGAAGTACACCCGGCGGCCGCCACCCACGACGTCGACCTCACCGGCCCGCTCGTGGAACGGATCCGCCCAGTACGCGATCCCGGCCTGCTCGATCCGCGCCATCGCGGCGTCGAAGTCGGCTTCGCCGACCAGGAACGCGTAGTGCTGGGCGGTCACCCGATCCACCCGCAGGTAGTCCAGCGTCACGCCGTTCGCCAGCTCGATCGGCACGAACGGCCCGGTCACCGGCCCGGTGCGCAGGCCGAGGATCCCGGCGAGGAACTCCGCCGACTTCTCCCGGTCCGTGGCCCACACGATCGTGTGATTCAGCTCGACACTCATCACGCGTCCCCTCCCGGCGCGGACGCGAACGGCGGCGGCCCGCCGATCGGGCTCAGGTGGATGCCGGCCAGCCGCCAGCGGCCGTCGTCGCGCACCAGGACGTGCGTGGCGCGGAACCGGCCGTCCACCGGGTTGTCCCGGTGCTTCGCGACCTGGGTGTGCACGCCGATCGCGACGGCCGTCGTCCCGAAGTCGCGGACCTCGACCTCGTCCCAGGTGAGCCGCTCGGTCACCAGGTCGCCGCTGCGGTAGCGCGCCAGCCACTGGTCGCGGTCCAGGACGAAGCCGAGCGGCCCCACCAGCCGGAAGCCCTCGGCCGCCAGTCCCGCCAGCGCTTCGGTGTCTCCCCGTTCCTCGGCCGCGGCCCAGACCCGGCCCAGCTCGCGGACCTGCTCTTCGGTGCTCATCGCGTTCCCCTTTCGTTCGATATCTCAACGTTAGATATCTAACCATTAGATGTCAAACGCTTAGACTTCTCCGCACCTGCGCTAAAGTCCACCCGTGCCAGCACCCGCCACCGCCCCCATCGGCGTCGTCCTCGCCCGCACCGCCAAAACCGCCGGCCGCGCCTTCGACCAGGCCCTCGCCGCCGCCGGCGGCTCCCAGCCCGTCTGGCAGATCCTCATCTCCCTCAAAACCACCCCCGTCGCCAACCAGCGCGAACTCGCCGACGCCGTCGGCATCCAGGGCGCCACCCTCACCCACCACCTCAACGGCATGGAAGCCGCCGGCCTCGTCACCCGCCGCCGCGACCCCGCCAACCGCCGCGTCCACCTCGTCGAACTCACCGACGACGGCGAACAGCTCTTCCACCGCCTCGCCTCGGCCGCCATCGCCCACGACCAGCGACTCCGCCACGGCTTCACCGAAGCCGAGATCGCCCACCTCGCCGACCTCCTCCACCGCCTCGCCGCCAACGTCACCGACAGCTGAACGGCGAGCTGGACAACCGGGGCTTCACCACCCGGACCCCCAGAGCGATCCTCGCAACAGTGACTGGACGCACCCGACCGGCGACGCCAGGGAGAGATAGGCTCCACTGCACTAGCCAAAGTCGTCTCAAGCTGGAGAACCGCAATGAGCCAAGCCCCTGTCAACGTGACCGTCACCGGCGCCGCCGGCCAGATCGGCTACGCGCTGCTCTTCCGCATCGCGTCCGGTCAGCTGCTCGGCCAGGACGTCCCGGTGAAGCTGCGGCTCCTCGAGATCCCGCAGGCGGTCAAGGCGGCCGAGGGCACCGCCATGGAGCTCGAAGACGGCGCGTTCCCCCTCCTGGCAGGCACCGACATCTTCGACGACCCCAAGCAGGCCTTCGAAGGCACCAACATCGCCCTCCTCGTCGGCGCCCGCCCCCGCAGCAAGGGCATGGAACGCGGCGACCTCCTCGAGGCCAACGGCGGCATCTTCAAGCCACAGGGCGAAGCCATCAACGCCGGCGCCGCCGACGACGTCAAGGTCCTCGTCGTCGGCAACCCGGCCAACACCAACGCCCTCATCGCCCGCTCGCACGCCCCCGACGTGCCGGCCGACCGCTTCACCGCGATGACCCGCCTCGACCACAACCGCGCCCTCGCCCAGCTCGCGAAGAAGCTCGGCGTCCCGGTCACGGAGCTCAAGAAGGTCGCCATCTGGGGCAACCACTCCGCCACCCAGTACCCCTCGGTCCAGCACGCCGAATTCGGCGGCAAGAAGATCGCCGACGCCGTCGACCAGGCCTGGCTCGAGAACGACTTCATCCCGACCGTCGCCAAGCGCGGCGCGGCCATCATCGAAGCCCGCGGCCTTTCCTCCGCCGCCTCCGCCGCCTCCGCCGCCATCGACCACGTGTACACCTGGGTCAACGGCACCCCGGCCGGCGACTGGACCTCCGCCGCGGTCGTCTCCGACGGCTCCTACGGCGTCCCCGAGGGCCTCATCTCGTCCTTCCCCGTCACCGCCAAGGACGGCAAGTACGAGATCGTCCAGGGCCTCGAGATCGACGACTTCTCCCGCGCCCGCATCGACGCCTCCGTCGCCGAGCTCGTCGAGGAACGCGACACCGTGCAGAAGCTCGGCCTCATCTGAGCCCGCTCACGCGCTGAGGGCCGCCGTCCACCGTGGACGGCGGCCCTCGTCATGATCGCCGAAAGCGAACTCCGCACGCTCACAGCGAAACCACCGCCGGCCACGGCGGTTCCGGCCCTACCGTCAAGGCCATGACGCTTCTCGCCGTACCCGACATGCAGGTGGCCACCCAGTCCCCCGACGACTCGGTCTACCAGCAGCTCCTGCGCGACCGCATCGTCTTCCTCGGCTCCGAGGTCAACGACGAAGTGGCCAACCGGCTCATCGCCCAGCTGCTCCTGCTGGCCGCCGACGACCCGGCCAAGGACATCACCTTCTACATCAACTCACCCGGCGGCTCGGTCACCGCGGGCATGGCCATCTACGACACGATGCAGCTCGTCAAGCCGGACGTCGCCACCTACGGCCTCGGCTTCGTGGCCTCCATGGGCCAGTTCCTGCTCTCCTCGGGCGCACCCGGGAAGCGCTACCTGCTGCCGAACACTCGGATCGTCATGCACCAGCCCTCAGCGGGCATCAGCGGCGCCGCCACCGACATCGCCATCCAGGCCGAGGTGTTCGGCAAGATGAAGCGCCGCATCGCGGAGATCACCGCCCGGCAGACCGGCCAGACGGTCGAGCGGATCACCGCCGACGCCGACCGCGACCGCTGGTTCGACGCCGACGAAGCCCTCGCCTACGGCTTCGTCGACCACATCGTCGCGGGCGCGTAGACCGCAATGGCCTGACTCTCCGCCTCGTTGCGGTTTTTGGCGCGGAGCCACCGCGGGCCGATTTTGAAAAAAATCGGCCCGCGGTATAGGTCGTTATACACTCAGGGAGTCAGACTCCGTTGAGGCCGCGGCGATTCAGCAGGGGTTCGATCTCGGGGTCGCGGCCGCGGAACGCGCGGAAGGCGTCCATGGGGTCGATGCTGCCGCCCCGGCCGAGGAGGGTGCGGCGGAAGTGGTCGCCGTTCTCGCGGGTCAGTCCCCCGTTTTCGCGGAACCACTGGACGGTGTCGGCGTCGAGGACCTCGCTCCAGATGTAGGAGTAGTACCCGGCGCTGTAGCCGCCGCTGAAGATGTGCGCGAAGTAGGTGGTGCGGTAGCGCGGCGGGATGGCGTCGAGGGCCACCCCGGCCTTGACGAGCGCGTCCGTCTCGAAGCGCTGGACGTCCTCGACGCGGTCGTCGGCGCCGAGGCGGTGCCAGGCCTGGTCGAGCAGGGACGCCGCCAGGTACTCGGTGGTGGAGAAGCCTTCGCCGTACTGCTGGGCGGCCAGGAGCTTGTCGACCTGCTCCTGCGGCAGCGCTTCACCGGTCTCGTGGTGCTTGGCGTAGTTGGCCAGGACCTCCGGCCACAGCATCCACATCTCGTTGACCTGGGACGGGTACTCGACGAAATCGCGGGGCACGTTGGTGCCGGAGAACGTCGGGTAGCGGACGGCCGAGAGCAGGGCGTGCAGGGCGTGGCCGAACTCGTGGAACGCGGTGACGACCTCGTCGAAGGTCAGCAGGGTCGGCTCCCCCGCCGGCGGCTTGCCCACGTTGAGGACGTTGACGACCACCGTCTTGCGGTCCAGCAGCCGGGACTGGTCGACGAAGGTGTTCATCCAGGCGCCGCCGCGCTTGTTGTCTCGGGTGTAGAGGTCGAGCAGGAACAGCCCGAGCGGGCTGCCGTCGGCGTCGAAGACCTCGAAGGTGCGCACGTCGGGGTGGTAGGTCGGCAGGTCGGGCCGCTCGGTGAAGGTGAGGCCGTAGAGCTTGGTGGCGGCGAAGAAGACGCCGTCGGCGTACACGCGCCCGGCTTCGAAGTACGGCCGCAGCGCCTCGGTGTCGACGTCGAAACGCTCGCGCCGGACCTGCGCCGCGTAGTACGGCCAGTCCGACGGCCGCAGCTTCGCGCCGGGCACGTCGGCCTCCAGCAGCTGCTGGAGCTCCGCGGCTTCGGCGCGGGCGTTCGCGACCGCCGCCGGCGCGAGCCGTTCGAGCAGGCCGGCCGCGGCTTCCGCGGTCTTCGCCGTCTCGTCGGCGATGACGTACGCCGCGTGGTTCGGGTAGCCCAGCAGCGCGGCCCGCTCGGCCCGCAGCCGCACGATGTCCGCGACGACCGCGTTGTTGTCGAACTCGTTGCCGCGGTTGCCCCGCGCCATCGACGCGGCGTGGATGCGCTCGCGGACGTCGCGGTCGCGCAGCGTCTCCAGCGGTGACGCCTGGCTCGTCGGCAGTGTCAAGGTCAGCACGTACTTGCCGGACTCGCCACGGGCGGACGCGGCTTCGGCGGCGGTGGCGATCGCGCCCTCGCCGAAGCCGGCCAGCTCCGCGCGGTCGGCGATGACCACGGCCAGGTCGTTGGTGTCCTTGAGCAGGTTCTGCTGGAACTTGGTCTGCAGCGTCGACAGCTGCTCGTTCAGCTCGCGCAGGCGGGCCTGCTCGCGCTCGCCGAGGCCGGCCCCGGCGCGGCTGAAGTCGGTGTGCCGCCGTTCCAGCAGCCGCAGCGACTCCTCGTCGAGGCCCAGCTCGTGGCGCCGCGCGTGCAGGGCGTCGATCCGGGCGAACAGCTTCGGGTTCAGGTGGATCGCATCGTGGTGGGCGGCCAGCTTCGGCGCGAACTCCGCCTGGATGGCCTGGATCTCGTCGGTGCTGTTGGAGCCCGAGAGGTTGTAGAAGACGCTCGCGACGCGGCCGAGCAGCTCGCCGGCGCGTTCGAGGGCCACGATGGTGTTCTCGAACGTCGGCTCGGCGTCCTGCGCCGCGATCTGCTCGATCTCCGCGGCGTGCTCGGCCAGGCCGGCCTCGAACGCGGGCCGGTAGTGCTCGTCGGCGATCCGGTCGAAGGGCGGCAGGGCGTAGGGCAGCTCGCTGGGTGCGGCGAACGGGTTGTCCGGCGAAATCATCGGCGCAGGCTCCTGGTCGGGGTGACACTCTCGGTCCCGCCACCCTACGGGGTCCGCCGCCATCGATGTCAGCGCTTTCCGGAGGTGGCCCAGATCACCGTCCGGTGGTACCGCCGACGACGGCGTCACTGGTCCCGGCCGTCTTCCGGCCGCGCTTCGGCTTCGGCTCGGGCGGCACGATGCCCCGCAGGTCGCCGCCGTGGTCGTTGACCCGCAGCACGAACGGCCGCGTCTCGGTGTAGCGCACGACCGAGATGGACGCCGGATCGACGACGATCCGCTGGAAGGCGTCGAGGTGCTGGCCGAGCGCGTCGGCCAGGATGGACTTGATCACGTCGCCGTGGCTGCACAGCAGCCAGACGGCGTGGTCGCCGTGCTCGGCGGCGATCCGCCGGTCGTGGGCGCGGACGGCGGCCACCGACCGCGCCTGCATCTGCGCGAGCCCTTCGCCGCCGGGGAACACCGCGGCCGACGCGTGTGCCTGCACCACCCGCCAGAGCGGCTCCTTGGCCAGGTGCTTGAGCTCCCTGCCGGTCCAGTCCCCGTAGTCCACTTCGGACAACCCGGGCTCGACCACCTTGTCGAGCCCGCGCGCGGCGGCCAGCGGCCCGACCGTCTGCTTGCACCGCAGCATCGGCGACACGACGAGCCCGGCCAGCGGCACGCCGTCGAGGCGGCCCACCAGGTTCTCCGCCTGGGCGCGGCCGGTGTCGTCGAGGTGGACCTTCGGGGAGCGCCCGGCGAGGACGCCGGAGCCGTTGGCCGTCGACTTGCCGTGCCGCAGCAGAATGACCGTACTCACGGGCCCCAGCCTACGTGCCCGCGATCAGTGGCCGACCGGCCCCGCGTTCGGGTCGAGCACCCCGGTGAAGATCAGCACGAACAGCAGCACGCCGAGGACCAGCCGGTACACCACGAACGGCACGAAGCTGCGATTCTTGATGTAGGCCATCAGCCACGCGATCACCGCGTACCCGACGCCGAAGGCGACCAGCGTGGCCAGGATCGTCGGGCCCCACTGGGCAGGCACGCCGCCCGAACCGATGTCCTTGAGCTTGTAGACGCCCGAGCCGAACACCGCCGGCAGCGCCAGCAGGAACGAGTACTCCGCGGCCTCGGCGCGGGTGTAGCCCAGCAGCAGGCCCGCGCTGGTCGTGCCGCCCGAACGGGACACCCCGGGAATGAGCGCCAGCGCCTGCGCGAAGCCGAAACCCAGCCCGTGCGGCACGGTCAGGTCGTCGAGCGTGCGCTCCTGCTTCCCGATCCGGTCGGCGAGCAGCAGGATCAGGCCGAACACGATGAGCACGGTCGCGGTGATCCGCAGGTCGCGGAACGCACTGTCGATCTGGTCCTGCAGGAGCAGGCCCAGCACCACGATCGGCAGCGAGCCGACGATGATCAGCCAGCCCAGCCGGGCGTCCGGGTCGCGGCGCCACTCCCCCTTGTACAGCGAGAAGAACCAGGCCCGCAGGATCTTGCCGATCTTCGGGCCGAAGTAGATGATCACCGCCAGCTCGGTGCCGATCTGCGTGACGGCGGTGAACGCCGCGCCCGGGTCGTCCCAGCCGGCGAGCGCGGCGACGATCCGCAGGTGCGCGCTCGAGGAGATCGGCAGGAACTCCGTCAGGCCCTGGACCAGGCCCAGGACGAGTGCTTCGAACCAGCCCACGTCAGGCCACCCCCGCCAGCTCGAGAGCTTCGACGGCGGTGCGCAGCGCGCCCGCCGGGTCCGGGGTGTACGGCGACACCGACAGGGTCGTCACGCCGGCCTCGGCGAATTCCGTCATCTTCTCCGCGATCCGTTCCTTCGGGCCCAGCAGCGACGTCGCGTCGAGGAACTCCAGCGGCACCGCCGCCATCGCCCCCGCTCGGTCGCCGGCCAGGTATTTCTCCTGCACTTCGGCGGCTTCGGCCGCGAAGCCCATCCGGCAGGCCAGCCGGTTGTAGAAGTTCTTCTCCCGGCTGCCCATGCCGCCGAGGTAGAGCGCGGCGTAGGCGCGGACGGCGTCCGCGCACGCGGTCCAGTCGTCGCCGGGCACCAGCGGCACGGTCGGGACGACGTCGAAGCCGTCCAGGGTCCGGCCGGCCCGCTCGGCGCCGGCCCGGAGGTGAGCCAGCTGCTCCCCCGCGTGCGCCGGCGAGAAGAACACCGGCAGCCAGCCGTCGGCGATCTCGCCGGTCAGCTCCAGGTTCTTCGGGCCGATCGCCGCCAGGTAGAGCGGTATGTGCCTGCGGGCGGCCCGGACGGTCAGCCGCAGCGCCTTGCCGGGCCCGTCCGGCAGCGGCAGCGTGAAGTGCTCGCCCTCGTGCGCCAGCCGTTCCCGCCGCAGCGCCTTCCGCACGATCCCGGCGTACTCGCGGGTGCGGCCCAGCGGCGACGTGAAGCGGACGCCGTGCCAGCCCTCGGACACCTGCGGCCCGGAGACCCCGAGGCCGAGCCGGAACCGGCCGCCCGAAAGCGTGTCCAGTGTCGCGGCGGTCATCGCGGTCATCGCCGGCGTCCGGGCCGGGATCTGCAGCACGGCGGCCCCGACGTCGATCCGCGCCGTCTGCGCCGCGATCCACGTGAGCACGGTGACGGCGTCCGAGCCGTAGGCCTCCGCCGCCCACACGACGGCGTAGCCCAGCTCGTCCGCCTGTTTGGCCAGGGCCAGGTTCGCCGGGTCGTTCCCCGCGTCCCAGTAGCCGAGGTTGAGTCCGATTCGCACGGTGCCAGACCCTAACGGGGGCCTTGATCGCGACACGACTCACCTTGGTCTCGTCCGGACGGGGGTGCCCACTAGGCTCGGCGGTCGTGGAAAAGCGACTGCTCGGCCGCTCGGGACTGCGCGTCTCGCGGATGGCGCTCGGCACCATGACCTGGGGTGGCGACACCGACGCGGAAGAAGCGGCCAGCCAGCTGGTCGCCTTCGTCGACGCCGGCGGCACCCTGGTGGACACCGCCGACATCTACGGCGAGGGCGAGAGCGAACGGGTGCTCGGCTCGCTGCTCGGCGACCTCGTGCCCCGCGACGACGTCGTCGTGGCGACGAAGGCGGTCGCCCGGCGCGACGACGGCCCGTTCGGCGGCGGCGCTTCGCGCGGCGCGCTGCTCACCGCGCTCGACGGCTCGCTGAAGCGGCTCGGCACCGACCACATCGACCTCTGGCAGCTGCACGCGTGGGACAGCTGCGTACCGATCGAGGAGACGCTCGCCGCCCTCGAGTACGCGGTGACCAGCGGGAAGGTCCGCTACGTCGGCGTCTCCAACTACGCGGGCTGGCAGCTGGCGACGGCCGCCGCCCGCGCCGCCGCCGTCGCCCCCATCATCTCCACCCAGGTCGAATACTCGCTGCTGGAACGCGGCGTGGACCGTGAGGTGGTGCCGGCCGCCGAGCACCACGGCATCGGGCTGCTGCCCTGGGCCCCGCTCGGCCGCGGCGTGCTCACGGGCAAGTACCGCACCGGCACGCCCGCCGACTCGCGCGGCGCGAACAGCGCGTACGCCGGCTACGTCGAGCACCACCGCACCGACCGCGCCGCCCGGATCGTGCAGGCGGTCGCGACCGCCGCCGACGGGCTCGGCACGTCGCCGCTGGCGGTGGCGCTGGCCTGGGTCCGCGACCGGCCCGGCGTCGTCGCCCCGGTCGTGGGCGCGCGGGACACCGGCCAGCTCACCGGCTCGCTGGCCGCCGAGGACATCACCCTCCCGCCCGCCATCCGCTCGGCGCTCGACGACGTCAGCGCCATCGAGGCCGGCTACCCGGAACGCTGGCCGCGGTAGGTGTCTGTTGGGTGACACGCACGTGACGGCGAGGGGTTCGAGGAGCATGCTGGTGAAGACCAACCACCGAGGGACAACCGGAGGCACAAGCGTGCGTCGGCTCACCGCCGTGTCGTGGATCGCGCTGCCGCTCGCCGGTGCACTGGCGCTCTCGGGCTGTTCTTCGGCGAAGTCGACCGGCGACGAGCTGCAGATCGTGGCCAACCCCGTCGCAGCGGGCCCCGCGGTCTCGCCCGCGGTGTCGGTCAAGCCCGCCGGGCAGGTCCTCCCCACCGGGTCCGTGTCCGCCCTCGCCGTCGACCCGGCGACGGCCACCCTCGTTGTCGCCGTCTCCGAGCCCCCTTCCCTGCAGCTGTACGACCTGAACGCGCTCGCGTCACCCGCGGTGAATATGCCGTTATACGGCAAGGCGAGCCGGCTGACGGTGTCGCCGGGGCGGGTCGAGGTGGCGGAGCCGCAGCCGGGGGTCGTGCAGCAGCTGACGTTGCCGGACCGGAAGCTGACCGAGACGAAGGTGGGCGGGAGCCCGGTGTCGAGCCTGGTCTACGGCGACGGCCGGCTGGTGGCGATGGGGGCGGCGAAGGACATCCGGGTGCTGCCGGCGAGCGGTCCGGCCCGGACGATCGGCGGGCAGCTCTACAGCGCCGACGACGTCGTCGACACCGGGAAGGGTGTCGTGGTGCTGGACCGGCTGCGGACGGCGGTGTTCTCGGTCGACGTCGCCGCGGGGAAGGTCGGCGAGGGCCTGCGCGCGGGTGACGGTGCGGCGAACGCCGTCGCGGACTCCTACGGGCGGGTGCTGGTGACGGACGCGCGGGCCGGGGCCCTGCTGGCGTTCTCCGCCGATCCGCTGATCCTGCGGCAGCGTTATCCCGTGCCCGGCGGCGCGTACGGGATCGCCTACGACGCGCGGCGGAGCCTGGCGTGGGTGACGCTGACCGGGCGCAACGAAGTGGTCGGGTTCGACGTCCGCGGCGGCGAGCCCGTCGAGAAGTACCGGTTCCCCACCGTGCGCCAGCCGGACTCGGTCGGGGTGGACGAGAAGAGCGGCCGGGTGCTCGTCGGCTCGGCCGCGGGAGAAGGGACCCAGGTGATCCAGCCATGACGACGGTCAGCGAGGCGGTGGTCGAAGGGGATTGGGAGTATCGCCGCCTGCACCTCCCCCCGGGCGTGTCCCGGCGTGCGGCGGCGATCCAGCTCTCCATCCACGCGGAGTTCGCGGGCTGGGAACTGCGCACGGTGCGCCTGTACGCCGACGGCACCCGCCGGGTCTGGCTGCGCCGCAAGAAGACGGCCGAGAGCCTGCCGGGCGCGCTGCCGACCTAGGCACCCGAGTCACTGCGGTGGTGAGTGGGGAACAGTGTTCTGCCCCTGTTGCTCAGCCCAGCACCCGGTTCAGCCAGTCACCCCAGGTCTTCTCCGCCACCTCGGCGTCCACGTCCGGGGTGAACAGATGGTGGGCCGCCACCATCGGGCCGCGGAAGCCCCGCAGGAAGCGGAGCATCGCGTCGGCCGTGCGGATTCCCGTCGTCTGGTCGTTCGCCGCGTAGACCACGCCTTCCCGCGGGGCCCGGCCGTCCAGCAGGATCCGGACCCGGTCGCCCACCGCGGGCCGCGCGGGCAGGCCCAGTGCCTCGCCGAGCCGGGCCCAGGCGGCGTCCCAGTCCCCGATCGGCGGTCCGAACGCCGTCACCGGGACCGCCGTGCGGCCGCCGAAGTGCGTGACGTACTCGACCAGTGTGCGGAAGAACAGCGCGCCACCCGCGGTCATCGCCTCGAACTCGTCCTCCCAGTCTTCGCCGGGCAGGAAGCCGCTAGTGACGCAGCGGACCACCGAGCTGCCGCCGTCGCGGGCCTCGACGAGGAACTCGTAGGCGATCGTCCGCCCGTCCGGGGCGGGTTCGGTGCCGTAGGCGAGTTTTTCGAGCGGGTCCCACTCCCGGATCCGGAACTCGGGCCGGTACCCGCCGAACGCGCCGCGGATGACGCCGCCGGTGCCGCCTTCGACCTCGTTGCGGCCCATGAACCACGAGTCGATGCCGGGCCGGGTCGCGATGGCCGCCCAGATCTCTTCCGGCGTCGCGTCGACCTCGGCCGACTCGGTCAGCTCGAACTCACGCCCCACCGGCGGCCTCCTCCGGGACGCTCGGGTGGACGGCGACGACCACCCGGTGCGGACGGCCCTTTTCGGCCGTTTCGTCGTGGTACTTCCCGACCAGCGCGGTGATCGCGGCCGTCAGCTCTTCGGCGAACGCGGCGCGGTCGGCCGCCGAGGCGAACCGGACCTCCCCGTCGAGCGCGAAGGTCGCGACGCGCTGTTTCGCCTTCGCCGCGCCGGTGATGAGCAGGCCGACGTCCCGGACGAGCCGTCCGGCGACGGCGAGCAGCCACCGGGCGGAGAGCCGGTCGGGTGACTGGGCGGGGTCCGGCTGGACCGCGCCCAGCGCGGCCGGCGAGATGACGTACGACGACGCCGTCGCCCGCATCATCCGCTCGGTGACGTTGCCTTTGCGCCGCTCCTCGACCAGCTCGACCAGCCCGTGCTTCTCCAGTGCCCGCAAGTGGTAGTTGACCTTCTGGCGCGGCAGGTCCACGCGGGCGGCCAGCATGGTGGCCGACGCCGGTTCCGCCAGCTCGGCCAGCAGCCGGGCCCGGACCGGGTCCAGCGACACCTCGGCCGCCGCCGGGTCTTCGATCACCGCCACGGAGAACATGCGGCCAGCCTCCAGCCGAACACAGAAGTTGTCAAGAACTTCGGTTTTGTCGGTAGCTCGCGTTGACCAGCGCCACCACGCGTGGCAGCACCTGCGCCGCCGCCTCCAGCGGGACGACGTGCCCGACGCCGGGCAGCACCACCGTCGTCCCGCCGTCGAGCCCGCGGACCCACTGCTCGACGTCCGATGCGCGGACGATCCGGTCCCGCTCCCCCACGATCGCCGTCACCGGCAGGCCGCTGACCTGGGCCAAGGCGGCGTCGCGCGCGTAGGCGTCCAGCGCCGGGCGGAAGAGCGACACGGTGTGCGGCCAGTTGCCGCGGATCATCTTCACCGTCAGCTCGACCAGCTCCGGGTCCGGGTCGTCGCCGAACAGCCACCAGCGCAGGCCCGCGCTGACCGCCCGGCTCGTGTGCTCGCGCACCACGCCGAAGAGCTTCGAGCCGAGCACCGCCTCGAGGTCGCGGGCCAGCTTGCCCAGCGCGTTCGGCCAGGTCGCCGACACCTCCGTGGCGAGAGTGCCCGACGACGTCGCGAGCAGCACCAGGCCCGAAACCCGCGCGGCGAACAGCTCCGGGTGCCGCTGGGACAGCGACATGATCGCGAGGCCGCCCATGTCGTGCCCCACCAGCACCACCCGGCCTTCGGGTACTTCGCCCGCCAGCAGCTCGGCGAGGTCGTCGGCGAGCTGGGCCATGGTCGCGGTGCCGCGCCGCGCCCGCCCCGATCCGCCGTGGCCGCGCTGGTCGTAGGTCAGCACGGCCACGGGACCGTCGGCCGCGTCCGGCACCAGCGGCGCGATCCGCCCCCAGCTGCGCTGGTCGAGCGCGTAGCCGTGGACGAACACCACGGTCACCGGCGCGGCCGGGTCGCCCCTGCGGACCACCTGCAGGGACGTGCCGTCGGCGAGCGCGAACGCGGTCATCAGCTCGAGCGCAGGAACCGGTCCAGCACGCGGGTGCCGAACTTCAGCGCCTCGACCGGGACCCGCTCGTCGACACCGTGGAACAGCGCCGAGAAGTCGAGGTCGGCGGGCAGCTTGAGCGGCGCGAAACCGAAGTTGCGGATGCCGAGCTGCTGGAACGACTTCGCGTCGGTGCCGCCGGAGAGCATGTACGGCAGCGTCTTCGCGCCCGGGTCTTCGGCCAGCACCGCGGCGCTCATCGCGTCGACGAGCGCGCCGTCGAACGTCGTCTCGACCGGCGGCAGCTCCATCCACTCCTTTTCGATGTCCGGGCCGAGCAGGTCGTCGAGCTCGCGGTCGAACGCCTCCAGGCGGCCGGGCAGGATCCGGCAGTCGACGGCGGCCTCGGCGACCGACGGGATGACGTTCGACTTGTAGCCGGCGGTCAGCATGGTCGGGTTGGCGGTGTCGCGCAGGGTCGCGCCGATCATCCGCGAGATGTTGCCGAGCTTGGCGACCGAGCCCTCGAGGTCGTCCTCGGGGAAGTCCCAGCCGGTGATCTCGGTGACGCCGGCGAGGAACTCCTTCACGGAGTCGGTGAGCACCAGCGGGAAACGGTGGTTGCCGAGCTTGGCGACGGCTTCGGAGAGCTTGGTGACCGCGTTGTCGCGGTGGATCATCGAGCCGTGGCCCGCCGTGCCGCGCACGCGCAGCTTCATCCAGCGGATGCCTTTCTCCGCCGTCTCGATCAGGTAGGCGCGGACGTCGTCCTTGAGCGTGATCGAGAAGCCGCCGACCTCGCTGATCGCCTCGGTGACGCCCTCGAACAGGTCCGGCCGGTTTTCGACGAGCCACTGGGCGCCGTACTTGCCGCCGGCCTCTTCGTCGGCGAGGAAGGCGAAGACGAGGTCACGCGGCGGCACGATGTTGTTGATCTTGTAGTGGCGGGCCAGCGCGAGCGCCATCCCGCACATGTCCTTCATGTCGACCGCGCCGCGGCCCCAGACGTAGTCGTCCTGGACCGCGCCGGAGAAGGGGTGGACCGACCACTCGGACGGATCGGCGGGCACGGCGTCGAGGTGGCCGTGGATCAGCAGGCCGCCGCGGGAGCGGTCGGCGCCCTCCAGCCGGACGATCACGTTGTGCCGGTTCTTGCCGCCCGACTCGACGTAGGTGATCTCGTAGCCGGCGTCGGTCAGCTTCTCCGCGACGTACTCGGCCGCGGCCCGCTCGCCGACCAGCGTGTCGGGGTCGCCGGTGTTGGTCGTGTCGATGCGGATGAGCTCGCTGGTCAGCGTGACGGCCTCGGCCGCGGCGGCTTCGATCAGGTTCGGTTCGGTCACCGGCCATTCCTATCATTCGCCGGGGCGGTACCGCTGTCCGTGGGATCAGCCGCGGCCCAGGGCCGACACGACCTCCGACACCGGGCGCAGGTGCTGGTTCAGCACGCGCAGGGCCTCGTCGGCGTCGTGCGCGTCGAGCGCGGCCACGAGCGTGCGGTGCTCGGCGTCGATCACCGGCAGCCGTTCCGGCCGGGCCTCCAGCGCGCGCACGGCGACCCGCTGCTGGCGCGACCGCAGCGTGTCGTACAGCTCGGTCAGCACCGAGTTGCCCGCGGCGTTGACGATCGCGCGGTGGAACGCGCGGTCCAGGCCCGACACGGCGAACCAGTCACGCGCTTTCCCGGCCCGGTCCATGTCCTCGATCAGGCCGGCCATCTCGGCCGGCGCCCCCGCCCGCGCCGCGCAGACCTGGGTGATCGCATGGCCTTCGATCAGCCGACGGCTCTGGTAGACCTCCTCCAGCTCGCGCGCGGTGACCGTCCGGACCTGCGCGCCCTTGCGCGGCAGCAGGCTGATGAAGCGTTCGGCCGCCAGGCGGTGGAACGCCTCGCGGACCGGCGTCCGCGACACCCCGACCACCCCCGAGACCCACTGTTCGTCCAGGAACCGCCCGCCTTCGAGCTCGCCCGCGATGATCCCGTCGCGCAGCCACGCGTACACGCGGTCGCGCGCCGGGCCGGACGGAGCGCTGGTCGTCATGCCTCTCCCCTCGTTCGGCGGCCAGCTTAGCGTCTGGACCGAACGATATCCATCGTGTATACACGGTGCACACAACGATCGGAGCTACCGTCGTCCGCGCAGGAGGTCCCCGATGTCCCCAGTCCCCGCCGACCGGCGCTACGCCGTCTGGCTCTCCGACCCCGGCTTCGCGGCCGCCGAAATCGCCCGCGGGATCGGCTACGGCGCCGCCGTCCTCGACATCGAGCACGGCGCCTTCGACCTGGCGGACCTCGAGCGGTTCATCCCGTTCCTGCGCGCGCTCGGGCTGGAGGTGCTGGCCAAGGTCCTCGGCCCGGAACGCGGCCCGATCCAGCAGGCCCTCGACTTCGGCGCCGACGCGGTCGTCATCCCGCACGTCGAGAACGCCGCGCACGCGAAGGCCGTCACGGCGTATGCGAAGTTCCCGCCGCTGGGCGACCGCAGCTTCGCCGGCGGCCGCACCACCGGGTACCGCGGCTTCACCGACGCCTGGGTCGCCGAGCAGGACCGGCGCACCCGCTGCCTGCCGATGATCGAGGACGCGGGCGCACTGGAGGACGTCGCCGAAATCCTCGCACTGGACACAGTGGACGGTGTGTTCGTCGGCCCGTCGGACCTGTCGCTGCGTCGCGAACGCGGCGCGTACACCCGCGAGGAAGGCGATTTCGCCGACCTGAAGCGCGTCGCCGACGCCGCCCGCGCCGCCGGGAAGCCGTGGATCCTTCCCGCGTGGAGCCGGGCGGAGAAGGAGTTCGCCCTCGCCAACGGCGCCGGGCAGCTGGCGCTCACCATGCAGCACGGCGCCCTCGCCGCCGGATTCACCGCGGCCTTCGAGGAGACCACGGCGCTCGCGGAGCAGGCGCGATGACGACCGCCGAGAAGAGCAGAACCCGCACCGCGGGCCGGACCCGCTGGACGATCGCGGGCGTGCTCGGCGTCGGCTCGTTCGTCAACTACGTCGACCGCGTCAACCTGTCCATCGCCGGGCCCGAGATGATGCGCGAGTTCCACCTCAGCGCGGCCCAGCTCGGGGTCGTGGCGTCGGCGTTCCTGTGGACGTATGCGGTGCTGCAGCTGCCGATCGGCGCGATCATCGACCGGATCGGCGTCCGCTGGGTCAACCGCGCGGCCGCGCTGCTGTGGGCCGTCGCGTCGTTCCTGACCGCGTCGGCGGGCGGGCTCGGCCTGCTCATGGTGTCCCGGCTGGTGCTCGGGTTCGGCGAAGCGCCGACGATCCCGGCGGGCTGGCAGGCGATCGGCCAGTGGTTCCCGCGTGCCGAGCGCGGTCGCGCGACGGCGATCTTCGACGGCTGCGCCAAGATCTCCAACGTCCTGGGCATCCCGGTGATGGCCTTCCTGGTGACGGCGTTCGGCTGGCACTCCGCCTTCGTGTTCACCGGGATCCTCAGCCTCGGGTACCTGCTGGTGTGGTGGCTGCTCTACCTGACGCCGAAGCAGGCCCTCGCCCGCGGGCGGCTGTCGCCGGCGGAGTTCGCCTACCTGCGCGAGGGCGGCGCGGACGACGAGGACGCGCCCACGCCGAGTTCGCTGACCGGGCTCGGCAACCTCCTGCGCCGCCGCAAGACATGGGGGCTCGCCCTCGGGTACGCGTCCTACACCTACGCGTACTACGTCCTGCTGACCTGGCTGCCCGGCTACCTGGAGAAGCAGTTCGGCGTGAAGCTGCTGGCCGGCGGTCTTTACACGATGATCCCGTGGCTGGTGGCCGTGCTCGCGCAGTTCCTCGTCGGCGGGATCGTGCTGGACCGGCTGATCGCCCGCAGCGGCGACGAGACCAAGGCACGGCGGATCGTGCTCGTCGTCAGCATGCTGGTGTCGCTGTCGGTCGCCGGGGCCGCGTACGCCGGTTCCGTCGCGGTGGCGCTGGTGTTCCTCTCGATCGGCGCCGCCGGGCTCGCCGTTTCGGTGCCCGCCGGGTCGAGCATCGTGGCCGTCATCGCGCCGGAAGGCTGTTCCGGCACGCTCGGCGGGCTGGTCAACTTCGTCGCCAACCTGATCGGCATCGCCGCGCCGATCGTCACCGGCGCCGTCGTCGACGTGACGGGCTCGTTCGCCGGCGCGTTCCTGGTCACCGGCGTGGTGCTGCTCGCCGGCATCTTCTGCTACACGGTCGTGCTCGGCAGGCTCGACCGCATGCCCGCCGCTCCCCGGAAGGAAATCCCATGACGTTCGTGGCTCTGGCCCAGTTCGCGCCCGGCGCCGACAAGGCCGCCAACCTCGCGCAGATCACGAAGCTGGCGGGCGACGCGGCCGGCCGCGGCGCCCGGGTGGTGGTGCTGCCCGAGTACGCGATGTTCACGGTCCCGGCGATGGACCACCGGTTCGTCGAGTCCGCCGAGGACCTCGACGGCGAGTTCGTGACGGGACTCCGGTCGCTGGCCCGGGACCGCGGCGTCGCGATCGTCGGCGGGATGAACGAGCGCCTCGACGGCACGCGGATCTCCAACACACTGGTGGCGGCCGCCCCGGACGGCACCGTGGCGGCGCTGTACCGCAAGATCCACCTGTACGACGCGTTCGGCTTCCGCGAGTCCGACGTGGTCCGCGCGGGCGAGCTGACCGAGCCGGAGACGTTCGAAGTGGACGGCGTCCGCTTCGGCCTGCAGACGTGCTACGACCTGCGTTTTCCTGAGATGACGCGCCGCCTCGCCGACGCGGGCGCGCAGGTGGTGCTGCTGCCGGCGGAGTGGGTGCCCGGGCCGTTGAAGGAGTACCACTGGAGCACGCTGGTCCGCGCCCGCGCGATCGAGAACACGCTCTACGTGGCCGCGGCGGGCCAGGCGGCGCCGACGGGGTCGGGCACCAGCATGCTGGTCGACCCGATGGGCGTGGTGGTGACGTCGCTGGGCGAGCAGACGGGCGTGGCGGTCGGCGAGGTGTCCGCGGAACGGATCACGCAGGTCCGGGCGAAGAACCCGGCGCTGCGGTTGCGCCGGTTCACGGTGGTGCCGCGTTAGCCGGGTCCACTGTGAACCGGCGCTCGTCGGCCTGATCTTCTCCCCGATCCCGCTGATCGGGGTGATCGCCTGGCCACCGGTGATCGTCGGCCGGGTCCTGTCCTTCGTCGGGGTGAGCCAGGCGAACAAGGGCGTGGCCAGCAACAAGGGGCTCGCGATCGCCGGTGTCGTGCTCTCCGCGATCGGCCTCGTCATCTGCGTGATCTGGGCGGCCGCGTCCGGTGTCGCTCGTCGCCGACACCGCGGGCTCGCTGCCGACCGCGCCGCCGGTGGTGCCGACCAGCGTGGCCGCCGCCGCGGCCCACCCTGGCACCGGCGAGCAGGCGGCCGCGAAGCACACGGTCGGGTACAAGGTGGCCCGGACCGGCAAGGCCGCGACCATCACCTGCACCACCGACGGGATGACGAGCACCAGCCAGGAGCCGACGGCAAAGGTGTTCAAAGGAAGCCACCGCCGAGGGCGACGGCGTCGCCAGCGGCAACATCGGCACGCTCGGGAACGGCTGAGCTCGGCCGGCGGCGGGATGGCAGGATGCGGCCATGCCCTCCCTGCCTCTCGACGGCGTCACCGTCGTGTCCTGCGAACAGGCCGTCGCCGCGCCGCTGGCCACCCGGCACCTCGCCGACCTCGGGGCCCGGGTGCTCAAGATCGAGCGGCCCGGCGGCGGCGACTTCGCGCGTGCCTACGACGAAACCGTGCACGGCCAATCCAGTCACTTCGTCTGGCTGAACCGGTCCAAGGAAAGCGTCACCCTCGATCTCAAGAGCGACGCCGCGGAGCCGGTCATGGCGGCCCTGCTCGACCGGGCCGACGTGTTCGTCCAGAACTTCGCGCCCGGCGTCGCCGAACGGCTGGGGCTGGGCGCCGCGCGGATCCGTGCGGCGCGGCCGCGGCTGATCACCTGCTCGGTCTCGGGCTACGGATCGAGCGGCCCGTACCGCGACGCGAAGGCGTACGACCTGCTCATCCAGTCCGAAGCCGGGCTGGTGTCGGTGACGGGCTCGGCGTCCGAACCGGCCAAGAGCGGCATCCCGGCCGCGGACATCGGCGCCGGGATGTACGCCTTTTCCGGCATCCTGTCCGCGCTGTACGAGCGGGAACGCACCGGGCGCGGCACCGAGCTCGAGGTCAGCCTGTTCGACTCGCTCGTCGAGTGGATGGGGTTCCCGCTCTACTACGCCGGTTACGGCGGCACGCCGCCGCCGCGGACCGGCACGAGCCACCCGGCGATCGCCCCCTACGGCACCTTCACCGCCGGCGACGGCACCGAGCTGGTGCTGGCCGTGCAGAACGAACGCGAGTGGGCGGCCTTCTGCGAGCACGTCGTCCGGCGGCCGGAATGGGTCACCGACGAGCGGTTCGCCACCGGAAGCGCCCGCGTCGCCAACCGGCCGGCGCTCGAACGCGAAATCGACGCGATCGTCGCGACGCTGACCGGCGCCGAGCTGGAGGCACGGCTGAGCGCCGGCCGGATCGCGCACGCCCGCCGCCGCGAGCTGCCCGACGTCCTGGCCCACCCCCAGCTCACGGCGCGGGAGCGGTTCGCGGAGGTCGCGACGCCGGGCGGGCCGGTCCGCGCCACGCTGCCGCCGATCACCGTCCCCGGGCGCGCGCCGCGGATGGACCCGGTGCCGGCGCTCGGCGAGCACACGGACGCCGTCCTGACGGAGTTCGGCTTCGACGCGGCGGAGTTGCGGCGTCAGGGCGTCGTCTGAGGCGTCACGCGCCCAGGATCCGCCGGGCCCGCGCGAGCACCGGCCGGTCCACGAGCTGTCCGTCCACAGCGGACGCCGACGCGCCCGCGGTGAGCACTTTCGTGGCCCAGGCCAGCTCGGCTTCGGTCGGCGCGAAGCCGGCGCGGACCGGCTCGATCTGCCGCGGGTGGACGCAGAGCTTGCCGCCGAAGCCCATCCGGCGCGCGTAGCGGACG